>CAVYDG010000010.1:0-436869 GCA_963767245.1 uncultured Alphaproteobacteria bacterium | reverse complement strand
CAACCAAGGCCAAGATGACCGCCTTTGCAGAACTTGACGCACACAACCTCTACGGTGGGGGCCGCGAACGAGGGACAACCTTAGTTCGCCGCATCGCAGATGGGAGTCGGACCGCTCCATACTATCGATGAAGTCGCCGAAGGAAACGAGGCGATGGAGAAAAGGGAGCGGCAGGAAGGGATCACGCCAGGGCAGGCGAAGGGCCAGACACAGCGCTGGCAACCCTTGCAGCCGAACCTCGCGCGTGTGAACGAGGCGGCCAGACGATCGGCCCGTCTCAGGTCCTTTCTGAAGAGCCCACTGCGGTAACGCCGCACGGTGGGATCTGTGGGGGCGAAAGCCAGCAATGGCTGCGCTACCCGACAGTGGCGCACGTACGGATCTGTGCGGGGGCGCTCGGTAACGAGCGTCCCTAACGCGATCGGTCAGCGTCCGGAGATCGGTCGGCTCTGCTGTCCTCGACGCCGCGGCCTTTAAGCTCGTTCATCACCCGCAGCGTTGCCGACCGGCCGCTCGTCGCGGATTTGGCCCCGTGCAGCGTGTCGCGAGCAGCGCGAGGGGCTCGCCGAAATGGTGGGAGCGTGGCGCGCGCTTCGTCGCGGAGGACATGAGCCAGGTGCGCGACTGCGCCCGCGATACCTGGCAGCGGTTTATCGAGCGCGACCGCGAGGACCGAGACATCGAGCCGGGCATGGAGTAAGGAATCATGGCCCATGACCATTTGGTTGCGGAGTTTCGCAGGAGACCCAAAAAGCCAATCACCCGGCAGTGAACACGTCGCGGGTTTACAAAGCCTTCGAGGCGCAGGACAAACTGTTCCGGCTCGACACCCACCGCGCGTCACACTCCCATCTGTTCGACATTTTTTACAGTGACTGGTCTTGCACGAGCTTCGTGCTGGCGTTCAATTTCACAACCTTGACCGCAAAGGGCAAGAACCTGCAAGACCTGGTGCAGGCGCTCCGCCTAGGAAATGTATCGCTGGGCACCGCAAACGCAAATGCCTCGCGCGGGTTTTCCCGCGCGAGGCTTCTTATTTCGCTTTTCGGTTAGATGCTAATTGCGGTTGTGGTGCTGTTACTGTTATCGATTGCGGTCGGAGCAGCGTTAACGTTCGCGTCGCCCACCAACAACTGAGACGTGAAGATGTTACGCCCTCCTCTGCTGGCGTTCTGAACGCCGTTCTGGGAGCCGTTGCCGACGCCGTTACCACTGCGGGTGACGGTAGCACTACCACCCGACACGACAGCCATTTCTTCTTTGTATAGAGCGCGCATGTGTCCCTCGAAGGAATCATGAACCGGGATATGCCGGCGTTTTTTACATAGCCGAGCTGATGGCCTGCTGTCAACCGGCTCTTTTTTGATCGGGGTCAATCCGGGCGGACCCGTGGCACAAGTGTTACACTCCGAGCCGCAATGGTGCCCAGAGCATGGTCTAGCCCGGGGCGCATCGGGCCGCCGAATCAGGCAAAAGTTGTTTGTGAGAACGAATTGAGCCGGTTCGGAGGAGTGGCCCGATGCAGACGGAGTGCTGCGCGACCATGACGGCGCAGGATGTCACCGCCACGCTCGATCTGGCGTTGACGGCGTCCGGGCTCGATCAGATGACCGTGTTCACCGGCCACGGCTCTTGTCAGACAACGGCTCGTCATATCTCGCGAGCGATCTTGCCGATTGGCTGGACAAACAGAACATCGAGCATGTCCGTGGAGCGCCCTACCATCCGCAGACCCAGGGCAAGATCGAGCGCTGGCATCAAACGCTCAAGAACCGCATCCTGCGGCAGGTCGCGGCCTTCATCGAGCATTATAATTATGCCCGCTATCACGAGAGCCTGGGCAATCTCACACCGGCTGACGTCTATTTAGGACGGGCCGAAGGCATCCTACTCGAACGCAAAAGGATCAAACGCCAGACGATCGCCAACCGCCGCTTGCAGCATCAGCTGCAGGTCGCATAACCTCGTCCACCAATGAGCCAGAACCTCCCTTCCTGATCGGCACGATCTGTCTCAAATCGTATGACGATGGACACGTGGACGATCGACTGAAATGATATTCTTCAATCGCGATCGCTGCCGGACGATCTGATTGCGCCGGGTCACCTGCCGGCGAAGCGCCTGCGTCGGCTCGTCTGGACAAACCTCCGGCAAAAAGCCGCTTGCATAAAGCTGCGCGAGCACGCTGGCGTCGATCGTATCGGTCTTGATCTTCGCATGAGCGATGATGCGAACCTGCTTGGGGTTCGCGATCACGACCTTCTTGACGTGCGGCGCGATCACCGCCGCGACCGACGCCGTGTTGCCGGTCGCTTCGACGACGACCACGTCCTTCTTGATGAGCTTCTTCGCGAAAGTCTCGAGAAGATGGCGGCGCATGTCGACGCGCCCCAGTCGTTTGAGCTTGCCGTCGTCCCAGGCGACCGCCTCGGCGAAGGCGCGACGGATATATCCAATCCAATTATGCGCATGCCGGCTCCTCCGTTTTGTTCGCTCAAGCGGGAGCTGGCGGGCAACACGACATCTACTGATCAGTCGCAAGGGGCCGCCAGGTAACGAGCTCGGGCTCTCGGCCCAATGGTTGTCGACGGCCTGCCTCACCTTCGTGCTCCCGGCGCCCCGTGTCCCAGATGGGCTCACCATATCGCCCGCTCCCTTCCGGGAACAGCCGGACCATGAGGCGCCGCCGATCTCATACCGAATAACGGCATCGTCGAGCGCTCCACAAGACCATGCTCGACGAGTTCTATCGCATCGGCTTCCGCAAGAAGCTCTATGAGACGATCGTGGACCTGCAGGCAGACCTCGACCTCTGGATGCGCGAGTTCAACGAGGCCAGGCCCCACCAAGGAAAATGGTGCTTCGGAAAGACCCCTATGCAGACGTTCCTTGAAGCAACGCCGCTGGCGAAGGAGAAAATGATCGCCGCCTGAGCAAAACCGACAGGCGGACCCGAACAAACTCCGGACGCTGACCGCCAGATCAAGTGCAAGCTACTACACATCAGCCGATCCCCGAGAAGGGCGACCGTATGCGGGAGTGCCGCACGTACGGATCTGTGCGGGGGCGCTTGGTAACGAGCGTCCCTACCGCGATCGGACGGTGTCTTTCCGAACACGGACTTTGAGCCGTGGCCGGGGCGAAGCTGCTGCTTGGGGCGAATCGTGCCAATCGAAAGCCCCAACCCTCGTTTCCAAAGCAAGTCTACGCCTTCATCGTCGAGGACATGGTCGGCAACCCTTGGCGGGCAACATTTTCCAGGAATTCCTCGAGTGCCGAAACGCAACTACGGTCACGATAAAGGCGATGTTTGGCGTCTGCAATGGAACGACTGACTGCGGTCCTTTCAGCAGGATTGTTCGCCAACTTGACCGCGATTGAGACGTAATCGTTAATGGTGGTCGCTATGGTATCCAGAACACCCATCATTTGTAGTATCGCGGCGGTATGGCGTCCACGCATCAGAGATCCCTGAATCGTAACGATGGGCAAGTCCCACTCTAAGCTCTCTAAAGTTGAATTAAAGCCTGACCAGCCAATACTATCTAGTATTAAATCGCACTGTCCAATTGCGTTAATAAACCCCTCTGAACTCAGACGTGGCGAGAACACACAATAACGAGAAAAATTCAATCCGTTCAGTCGAAATGCGCGATCTAGTCGCTCCATAAAGTGCTTAGTGACTTCTGACGAACCGGTGTGCCGTATAAAAACAAACTGACAATTATCGACGCGTGTAGCAATATTCGCGAATACGAAATCGTATTGCGGCAAGTATTTGAAGAGGGATTGTCCGCACCAAAACACTGTCGAATTGGACCGTAATCCAAATTCAGAACGTTTCTTTTTTATCGCTTTTCTCTGCGTTTCCACGCAGTAAACCGATAGATTGGGAAGCCGAATTAACTTCTCAGAGTACTGCCTCGAAGCCTCTTTAGGCTCCATAAGGTCGCTGCTGATAAAGAAATCTAATGTCGGCATACCGCTTGTCTCGGGATGGCCCCACGAGTTACATTGCACCGGCGCCAACCGCTGCGCGGCAAGCTGCAGCGTCAAGTCCTCCATGAGGAGTCCAGGATAGACTAAAATATGCGGGGCGCTCGCGAGAATTTCGTTGCGCCAGTCGTCAACTGTGGTTAATCCATGGATAAAGCGGTCACAGATAGACGCAGCGATCGCTGTTTCCCCGTCCCACTCCTTCCCAACGTGGTAACCAAATATCTGGAACCGCCTACGATCCAACTGGCTAATCCAGCCCTTGATAGGAATTTTCCAGTTAGAGTGATTCCAGAAGAAGCTGCTGACAAAGCCAACCCTCACCGGTTCCCCGACAGCAGGCGGCGCAGGTAAAGTGGGAACTGAATACTTACCGTACATGATTTTGCAAACGAGCGAGCCATAGAGCGATTGCAGATCAAGATCGCAGTATCCCTGATAGGCTAAATAGAAGGGGAGAGAAATTGCTCTTGCGAGGTCGCCGTTCAGGTCTTCCGATTCGAAAGCATCACACAAGGACCGGAGTTTCCTTTCATAATTACGCCTTGATTCCAAAATTTCAGTTTCTTCTCGATAAAGAATCGGCAATTCCATCATACAAGATCCAAAACGCGCCCGAGAATCCGATGGATCGAGTTCAATCGCCCTTTCCAGACACGAAATGGCCTTATCTTTGCAGTTCGATTCGAAGTAAACGACCCCCGAACACAACCATGCTGTTAGATCGTCTGGCTCGAGTGTGATCGCCTTGTCGCAGCTTGCAAGCGCCTCTTCGAAGCGCTTCAGCCCGACCAGCGCCGCTCCGCGGTTGCTGTAGGCCTCCGCGAAGTCTGGCGCGAGCGCGATCGCCTTGTCGCAGCTCGCAAGCGCCTCTTCGAAGCGCTTCAGTCCGTACAACGCCCGTCCGCGGTTGCTGTAAGTCGGCGCGAAGTCTGGCGCGAGTGCGATCGCCTTGTCGCAGCTTGCAAGCGCCTCTTCGAAGCGCTTCAGTTCCAACAGCGCGCGTCCGCGGTTGTTGTCTGCCGCCGCGTAGTTTGGCTGGAGTGCGATCGCCTTGTCGCAGCTCGCAAGCGCCTCTTCGAAGTGCTTCAGTTCCAATAGGGCCGCTCCGCGGTTGCTGTAAGCCTCCGCGAAGTCTGGCTCGAGTGCGATCGCCTTGTCGAAGCTTGCAAGCGCCTCTTCGAAGCGCTTCAGTTCCAACAGCGCCCATCCGCGGTTGATGTGAGCCGGCGCGAAATCCGGCTCGAGCGCGATCGCCTTGTCGCAGCTTGCAAGCGCCTCTTCGAAGCGCTTCAGTTCCGACAGCGCCCCTCCGCGGTTGTTGTAAGCCAGCGCATGGTTTGGCGCGAGTGCGATCGCCTTGTCGAAGCTCGTAAGCGCGACTTCTGCGAGCCCAAGGTTCATGAGCCCGTAACCCAAACTAAGGTGGGCTTTCACATAGTTTGGGTTGAGCCCGATCGCTTTCGTGATCAACTCAATCCCTTGCTGGGTTCTGTCTGTGCTAAGTGCAATTACACCGAGTTTATGCAGGGCGTCAAAATGCGCAGGATCGTGCTGAACTACGTCCGCGTAGAGCAGCTCTGCCTCAGCGAGCTTGCCCTGCTGATGCAAGAGGATGCCTTTTTCAAATTTCGCCAGGTTCGTCATTTATAGATGGTGTCCGCGTTAGAGATCGTTCATTGTCGCTTGTTTCGCGCGGCCCCTCAAGGGCGATCTTCACCTTGAGCCGAGCCATGCGGGAAACTGGGTGACGGTGGGACCGACTGTCTTGCGGGTCAAGCGATTTTCCATGGGGATTTCGTTCGGACGATTGCGTTGAGGATGGTGAGGAACTGCCGGAGGAAGGGGATGATGTCGACTTTTTTTGGTCTGCCGCCGTTGAGGAGGCGCTGGTAGGTCGAGCTGACGACCGGTTGTGGCGGATAGCGGGAGGGCGGCCATGTACAGGACGTTTTGGGCGGAGGTTCTTCCGCCGCGGATCATTCGATGGCCGTGCCAGGCGCCGGAACCGCGGTTGAAAGGCGCGACGCCGACGAGGGCGGCGAGCTTTCGGCGGTTGAGGCCGCCGAGGTCAGGAAATTCGGCGATGAGGGTTCGGGCGGTCACCGGTCCGACGCCGGGAACGGAAGAGAGCAAGTCTTCTGTTTCGCGCCACGCGGGGGAGGCGCGAACAACGGTGTCGATGTCGGCGTCGACGGCGGCGAGTTCCTTTTCGAGGAAAGCCTTGACAAGGCCCCGAAGTCGATGCAACCCAACGCGCACAAGGATCGCGCGAGGTCTGGCTGTCGCCGAGCCGGGGCGCGCGGCGGAAGCGGCGATGACGACTTCGTCGAGAAATACGCGCCCAAATACGACAAGGCTGTCGAATGCCTGATCAAGGCTTGGCAGACACTGCTGACGTTCTTGGACCGTGTAGCCCGTCGCTCCCGTCCTTTGAACGAATAGGGAGCATCCGACGCGTAATCGGGATAGATACTCACCGAACCTTTGACGAGGTGGTTTTCTGGGAGGAAGGTCGGTCGGCCGCCTCGCAGCGCGCACTATGCCCCCGCGGGCGCAGAGTCCCACTACGACGGGAGTTTCGCGCATCGCCTCCGCCGTCCGCCGGCTTTGCGCCTCGCAACCCCCACGGCGCGGCGGCGCACAAGAAGGCATTTATCTTGTCTGCCGGATCAGGATGGATTGCGGGATGATGAGTGGGATCGGATAAGGATTTTCTTCCCGAGGGGCATGTCGGCGGCACGGCCCCAGACAATCGGCTTTTCGTCGACCTGGTTCTCGTATCGGACGGACATGCGCGCCCATCAACACGGCTCCGGGGCGCAAAAAAAGGGGCGACGACTAGGCCTTCGGACGCTCTGGGGCGGTCTGGCAAACAATATCCATGCGCTCGCCGACGCCTTGGGCAATCCGGTCAGGTGCAATCCGGTCAGGCGACGTCCGGTCACGTCCACGATGTTTGAGCTGCGGGGCAACTGCTCGAAGGCGTCGCTTGCGGCGCGCTGCAAGGCGCGACAAAGGTTACGATGCAGACGCGCCCACGAGAATCGCCGTCGTCTTTCCGCCAAAGAACAATCGCAAAGACAAAATGGAATGCGACTTCATTCTCTCCAAAGAACGTAACTTGATCGAGCGTCTCTTCGGAAAACTCAAGCAATTTCGCGCGATAGCGACAGGCTACGATAAGCTCGCGAGAACCTTCCTCGGCGCAATCCGCCTCGTCGCCGCTGTCATCCAGTTTAACTGAGGACAGGCTGCTAGATTGCTAAGCTAAGCTAAGCTAAGCTAAGCTAAGCTAACCTAGGGACACAGACGCCTTTCGTGCATGCTCGGAAGGCCCTCTTGTTTTATGTCGAGGATGAGGTGTGGCCGACCCGCGCACTTTCCGATGCGATCGGGGATCGCGATTGCCGCCAGAGCACGAGGGCTATCGGCATAGGGTCGATGCTGACGCTGGCCCACCATGAGGCCTCGTCGCCGTAGCCGTGCAGCTCGCGGTGATGGAGCCGGCTGACGGGGATGGTGTATTCGTCGCTGACCTTGCGGCCGAGCGCCCGCGGTTGTGCAAAGCGAATGTGATGCGCCTCGCTCGGCGTCCGGCCACAGACGATGCAGGGCTGCGAGGCGACGAACTTGCAGTGCTCCTTGTCGCGCTGGCGGATGGTCTTACCCGCAACGCGACGACCAGGCCTGCCGGCGGTCCGGGGCAGGGCGATCGGAGGTCCGGCTGCGTCGTCCATCGGGGAGACGAAGGGCTTGCCAACCCGAGGTTTGGACTCTTCCGCCGGCGCCGACTGCAATTCTCCGGGGATAGCAATGGACGTCGACTCGATCGCTTCGAGCCTGTCGCGGAAAACGGCTTCGACCCTGTCCGCGTCGACGGCGATCAGCGTGTTCTTCGCCGCGAGGTTCTTGTGGACCCAGTCGGTGGCCTCGTCGGCGGATTGGAGCTCGCCAAGACTGGCGAGCAACCGCTCCCGCAACATCGCTGATTGTTCGGGCCCAGAAGGGTCCGAGCCGGACGGATGGGCTTGTCCTCGCCGCGAGTTGCCGACGTCGCGGACGCCCTTTCCTTTGCTGCCGTTCCCGACCGCAGTCGCGCTGCTACCCCGATCTTGCTGACCTCATCGGCGCTGTCAGCAGCATCCGCTTTCGCGGTGCCGGCGAGATCCGGCGCGTCGAGATCGTCCTCGCCTGCGATGCCGACAAGCGTGAAGAGCGCGTAGCGTCGCGCGTAAGTGAGCGCCGATCCCATCCGGCGCGGCGCCGCCGTCTCGGCGATCGGGCAGACCGGCCATTCCGACGACAGCCACTCCCCAGACGAATGGGCGAGCGTGGTGGTGAGACGGATGAGTCCGGCCCTGTCGATCGCGGTCGTCTGAACGGTCGCGATTTCGTGGCCGCCGAGCGCCTTGCGCACGATGTCGAGGCCGCTCGAGAGCGCCGCATAGCGAAAGGTCTGATCATGATCGCGCGGGTCGGACGCCCGGATGGTCGCAATCAGCGACTTCTCCGGGTTGATGAGTTCGGCCTGTGCCTTCGCCAGCGCCGCCGCGATTGCCCCGATCGTTTCACTGGACCACCGAGGCTTGACTGCAGCGTCGTTTAGATGAGCAGACGCCTGCCTGTGAAGGCGCCAACGAGACTCCGGATTTCGCGAGGGCGTCCGATGGCGCTCGGGAACGACAGCGCGCGGTGAGGCGGCGAACCTCGCTCTTAAGACTGCTGAAACAGCGGCGGTCGCGCCCGGCTCATAATCGCATGACTATGTGTACGTTTTCATTTAGTTTGATTTGCCGAGTCGTCATCATTGAGTACCCCTCCGTCGCCCAATCGACCGTATAATCGGTATCGCACCCACGCCGCTGCTCCCCGGCGAGCGGCAAGCGGATTTGGCCAGCCCAGTCATGAACGGCGACGGATTGTCCCTCGTCTCTCGGTTGTAGAGATAACCCGCGATCCCGTCCTTTCCTCCGGCAGCCTGGGCGGCCTGAGATGCCGGGCTGCCAACCACGCGAACCATCTTCGATCAGTCTGTCCGTCAATGTCCCTCGCGCAATCAGTTTGACAACGCTATCGTCAGACATGGCATATCGCTCGTTCGGTGGAAAAGTGGACGCCCGAACATCCCCACGAGATGCCGCCATCACCGATTCGCGCCCTCACCAACTTTCGGCCATAGCTCACGCGCAAATCTTGTTGCTGCGTCACGCGCCAGTAAGCCGGCCTGTTGTGTCGCGTGTCGGTGACATGGTCGTCTCTGTGCAGCGCTTCGCTCAACGCGTCGCGCGCCCTTGCGGCGGCGATGCGGGTTTTCCAGTGACTGCCGTCGAGCTCCTTCAGGCCATCGCGCGAGCGACAACCCTTGTCGGCTACAAGATCGCAGGGATCTTCAGACGTCGGCGCAAGACCCACAGCGGCGAGGTTCTTCTGCGCCTCTTCCAGTGTGGGACCGAGCGTCGCCGCCAGCCTCCGCCGAATGGATCGGCGCCGCCACCACGACGCCGGAGTGGTCCGGAACCTTCTCCCGGTTCGCCAGAGAAGGAAGTCTCGCAGCGAATAGGAGTCCGAGCAGCGCCAGACGATGCCCGCGCTCGCTGTCGATCCCTTCAAAATATCCGACCATGTGCATGCGGAAATAACGGCCCGGCGGCAATGACGGCGCTCCCATCCGAGGCGCGTAATAGGGCTTGCAGGTCGTCTCGATGAACGCGTCGAAGCCATCCTCCGTCAGCAACGTTTGCAGCCTGTCGTAAAACGCGTGGCCCAGTGAGCGCGGCATCTCAGCCCACGTCACGACGAGGTCGCTTTGAACCTCACCCTCTCGTCCCATCTCCATCGCCGCATCCCGCCCGAATCTCAATCATCAGACGGAATCAATCGATGGCGACTTCAATGGAAAGGGCTCGTGCCCAAGGCGCCGCGCGAGGGGCGCTTCCGCGCAAGCGCGAGCGGCGTCCCCGTGCCCGGATGATGCTGCATCAGGACGGGCTCGCCGCACGCATGGCTTGAGGGCGAGCCCCGCTCGACCTGATCGTGACCCTCGACGACGCGACGGGGGCGATTTATTCGGCCTTTCTGGTCGAGGAGGCCTCGGCCTCGGCCTTTTGGGCGCTGAAGGAGGTATTCTCCGAACACGACCCGGCGGCGGCGCGGCCTTCGGCGGCTTGACGGTCGTCAGGGACGGTCGTCAAGGAATTGCGTGTTTAGGAATTCTGTGCTTAAAAGACTGAATGATTAGTGCGGATCCATCCGCACGTCAGCCGTGCTGGAGACAGCGACACAGAAGCTTTTCAGAGTAGATTGGATTGTGTCAAGGCTATTCCGCGATGAGGCACTCCAGGCGAAGCGCGACGCGTGGATCGGTCGAGTGCAAGTTAGCCAGCCCTTGCCGGCGAAGCTCGTGGCTTTTGTCGGGGTCGTGTTGTTGGTTCTCACCGTTTCCTATACCATAATTGGCCATTATACCCGGCGCGTGAACGCAACGGGGATTCTCCTTCCGCGCGACGGCCTGCTTAATCTCTCGAGCGGCGTGGCGGGTATCGTTGCGTCAAGCATGCTGGTGGAAGGCCAAAAGGTCAAAAAAGGTCAGCTCCTGTTTGTGATTGATCGCGAAGCCAATTCGGTGTCAGGACCCACAGTTGGGCGGGTGATTGAGAGCCTCACGCAACAAAAGGGTTTATTGCAGCAGCAGCGCGATCTGCGTAAATCCACGGCGCGTGCGGAAAAGGAAGCGCTTGAGGAGCAGATCCGCAATGAAGAGGCTCAGCATGCGGAGCTGGCGCAAAATATCGCGCTCAACGCGGAATCTTTGCAGCGGATGAAGGCCAAAAACGATCAACTCGCCGAAGCGGCCAAAAACCACATCGTATCGAACACTTCCTTTCAATCTCAGAACAGCGCATATCTCGAGGGCCTTGCCCGACAGGGAACGGATAAGCAAAGTTATCTTCAGTCTGAAGGCAGAATCGCTCAGGCGAAGGCCAACCTTGCCGACTTCGACGTCAAGACGCAACAGGCCATCAACGCGATCGAGGAAAGCATCCTCGATGTCGAACAGCGGATCCAAGAAAACCAAGCGAAGCAATCGCTTTACATCTTGGCCCCAAGTGATGGCATTGTGACGGGGCTGCAGGTCCATGTCGGGCAAGGAGTCGATCCGAACACAACCCTCGTCACCCTTCTTCCGAATTTCGGAACGATGGAAGCCAATCTATTCGTCGATAGTTCTGCGATTGGCTTCGTGCGGGTCGAGGAGCCAGTGCTGTTGCACTATGCAGCTTTCCCTTATCAGAAATTCGGTCTATATAGGGGCAAGGTTGCGGAAATAACCCGGGCTCCGATCACCGAGGATACGGGTCCGCGGAAAAGCGCAGACGATAAAGGGGCGCTCTACCGGATCGTTGTCGTCCCAGAGCTGCCTTATGTCCTCGCCGATGGCAAACAGCAAAGGCTAGACGCGGGGATGCAGGTCCAGGCGAACATCGACCTTGACCGACGCCATCTTTATGAGTGGATATTTGAGCCTTTTTATCAAGTACAACAAAGTGTCCGCATAATAACTGGGGCAAACGCGCCATGAGTGCTCTGAATTTCGGCTGGAGCCGTCGCTTACCGGTGGTCCTCCAGACCGAGGTCGCGGAATGCGGCATTGCTTGCCTTGCCATGATTCTGAGCTTTCACGGCCACCGTATGGATCTCGACACGCTCCGGCGCCGTTATGCCGTGTCTTTAAAGGGTGCTACGCTGAACGACCTCACCAGAACTGCTGGAGCGGTGGGTCTCGCCACCCGCGCGTTGCGGCTCGAGCTGTCGGAGCTCTCAAAGCTCCGCACTCCGTGCATTCTCCATTGGTCGCTCAACCATTTTGTAGTCCTGTCGCGCGTTCACGCGAAGTCAATTACAATCCACGATCCTGCAAGAGGGAAACGTCGCGTATCACTCGAAGAAGCTTCGCGAGAATTCACCGGCGTCGCTCTTGAGACCGTGCCGACTAAGGCTTTCGCGCGAAAGAAGGAACCAAGTCTTGGATTTGGATACTTATTGGGGAGCCTTGGTGACTTGGGCGGCACAGCTGCGACGGTCGTACTTCTTTCTGTTTGTCTCGAAATCGTTGCTCTTCTAATGCCTATCGGGGCGCAGGTGATCGTCGATGAAGTTATCACCTCATCCGACTATGATCTCCTTCTCGTGGTGGCCGCCGGCATTGCTCTGCTCTTGCTCGTTCAGCTTGTGGTGGAAGTTGCCCGCGGTTGGACGCTCGCAGTGGTGCAAACGACGATCAGCTTGCATTGGAGCTCCAGCCTGTTCGATCAAATGATGCGACTGCCGCTTGAATATTTCGCCAAACGGCATGTCGGCGACATCATCTCGCGTTTCGGATCGCTAGCGATAGTTCAGAAGGCTCTGACAACGGACGTTATCCTGAGCCTATTTGATGGAGTTATGTCAATAGGCATGCTCATTATGCTGTTCCTGTATGGCGGGTGGCTCGCGGGAATAGCGCTTCTCTCTACTGGCCTCAATGCCGTTTTTCACGTCTCCGTCTATCGCGCCTATAGGCAGGGTACGGAGGAAGCAATAATACACGACGCGCGTCAGCAGACTCATTTCATTGAAACGCTACGCGGCATTGCGAGCGTCAAACTACTCGGGTTGACCGAACGGCGCCGGGCCACTTGGGTCAATCACTTTGTCAATTCACTCAACGCCAAGTTCCGCCTAGTGCGCTTGGATTTACTGTTCGGGCGGGCCAATGATTTGCTGACAGGCACCGATCGGCTCCTCATGCTGGTCCTCGGAGCTAGAATGGTCATGTCAGGGACGATGTCCCTTGGCATGCTGGTAGCTTTTCTTGCCTATCGCGATCAATTCGCCACGCGCGTCCTAAACCTGATCGGCACGGGTTTCCAGCTACAAATGTTAAGTCTTCAATTGACTCGCTTGGCTGACATAGTGATGGCTGAGCCCGAGCAAGAGGTTGGTCGGGCTGCTAAGGCGTCCGCGATCTCATCGACTAAGTTTTTGGGAGAGGCATTGCGCGCGGAAAACGTGTCCTACCGCTATGGCGATAACGAACCCTGGGTCTTTCGAAACACCTCCCTGGATATCTCCCCCGGGACCTGCGTCGCTATTACCGGCCCCTCCGGTTGCGGCAAGACAACCTTCCTCAAGATTCTCATGGGTCTCATCCGCCCGACGGAGGGAGTAATTTGCTGTAGCGGGACAAACATCAACGCCTTGGGCAGCGCCGCTTATCGTGAACGGATTGCCGGCGTTCTTCAGGACGACGGGCTATTCGCAGGCTCATTAGCAGAGAACATCTGTGGCTTCGACACTCATCCTGATCCGGAGTGGATGACCGAGTGTGCGGATCGAGCGGCGATTTTGGACGATATCCAGCAGATGCCCATGGGGTTTGAAACGCTCGTGGGCGATATGGGCAGCACGCTTTCGGGCGGGCAAAAACAGCGCGTTATTCTCGCGCGCGCTTTATACCGCCGTCCGGCCATCCTGTTCCTCGATGAGGCAACGAGCCATCTCGATGAGGAAACGGAAGCCGTTGTCGCCGAGGCGCTGCGAGGCCTGCGAATCACTCGCGTCATTGTTGCGCACAGGCCGGCTACAATCGCTCACGCCGATAGACTCATCAATCTCGAAAGCCTCGAACAGTCGCGTCTTTCCCCTGTGGGCTTGACGGCCGGGGAAGCGGCTCAGCCGTCGCGAGTTCCGGGGGACATCCGGACGGCGAGGGAACCGACTCAACCGCTCAGTCTCGGGCCGCTGCGAAAGTCAAAAGAGACGCTTGGCAACCAGGCCGAGAAAGTGGTCGCCGATGCTGACACGCCCCGGGCCGTCAATATTCAAGAGCAAAAGCAGGGCCTACCTGACGAGGCGACAGAACGCGGTTCCCCAGCCTGGAAACTGAAAATTTCCGCGCTCGCGTCCCGAGGGAGCGGCGAAGCGATTCAAGCGTCGCTGGACAGGTCAAGAGAGACCCGCCGCGATGAGGCCGAAACAGCGGCAGTCGACGCCGAAACGCCGCTGCCCCGCAATATTCAAGCGCAGGAAGAGGGCCGAACTGAGGAAGCGACAGGAAGCACTTCCTCAGCCTGGAAACCGAAAATTTCGGCTCTCGCGCCAAAGGGCGGGGAGGCAATTCGACTGTCGCTGCGGGCGCCAAAAGAGACGCCTAATAACCAGAAAGAGACGCCTAATAACCAGACTGAGGGAGCGGTCGTCGAGGCGACACAACGCCGTTTCCTAACCGGGAAGCTGAAGACTTCGGCGCTCGTGTTGGCCGGCGCGGCCATAGTTGGTGCAGTTCCGACCCAACTGCATGCTCCGAGGGACGAGAATGTAGCGGCGTCGAGCGACGCCGTCGCGCCTCTCATGCGGCGCGACGCGGGGGCGGTGGATCTCGATGTTGTCAATTCCGAGCGACCGGCCGATGTGAGTGCGAAGCCGTCGCTCGATATCGCCCCAGCGCCCGCAAGCGCGCCGGCAGTTGTTGGCATTACCCAGCCCGCGCTTGAGGTCTTTAGCGCGACGCCGATTGCGGCGAGGGTTAGCACCTCAGCTGTGACTGCGCCGGCCGCCGCGTCGCCGCTGCAGGTTCACGAACGCGAACCAGTCGCGGCCGCGGATTTGATTGAAGCCCCATACGCGAACGGCGGTTCGAACCCGCCGTCCAGGCCCGGGCTAGGTGCGACAAGCGACGCGGCCGGAATCGCGAAGGCATCACTCGACAGCGCCTCAGCGCCACCGGCAGCCGTCGACGCGACGCAGGCGGCGGTTGGGCCCTCGACGGTGAACACTCCGGTCGCGGCCGTGCCTGCCGCCGCCCGGCCCTCGCAATTTCCCGATCCCGAACCAGTAGCTACCGTCTCAGCGCCGTCGGACGAGACGCCGACCGCGACGCAGGTTCCTTCCGCCGAGATTCGGCCCGAAGCCTCGCCTGCGGGCGGGGCGCCGATACCGCCCGACAGAGCCGCGGAAACGGCGACAAGTGATGCGACTGGGACCACGAAGGCGTCGCTAGACGGCATCCCAGCAGGCGCGCCAGCAGCCGACGGCGTGACCCAGCCTGCACTCGGGGTCTCAAGCGCGGCGACGGTCAGCAGCCTGGTCGCGGCCGCGCCGCCTTCGCCGCAATTTCCCGATCCCAATCCAGTCTCGACCGTCTCACCACCGCCGAACGAGACGCCGATCGCGACAAAGGTTCCATCTGCCGGGGATTGGGCCGAAGCCCCGACTGCAGGGGGCTCGCCGCCGGTCCCACTCGCCGGTCCCTCCCCAACGGCGACAAGTGATGTAGCTGAGACGGCGAAGGCGTCGCGAGAAGGCGCTACAGCTAGCGCGCCGGCCGCCGGCGGCGTGACCCAGCCTGATCTCGGGGTCTCAAACGCTCCGCCGCGGGATGAGACGCCAATTGTGACGCAGGTTCCTTCCGCCGCGGATTCGACCAAATCCCCGTTTGCCAATGGCGCGCCGATACCGCCTGCCAGACCCGCCGAAACGGCGACAAGCGATTCACCCGGGAACGTGAAGGACGCGATACGGGGACGCGGTCTTTTGCCCAAGCATCGACACGAGGTTTCGTCTCCGGACGTCATCGCCAGAACGACAACGACCGCTCCTGGCGCCATGGCGGACAGGCGGAGCCATCCGCTTCCACTTCGGACGCGCACGAAGCCCGAGACCGCGGCAAGGGCAGGCAAAGGCGCGCAAGACACCATCGAGGCGCCTGGGGCCGCAGACGCTCCAGATACGTCCGCACGGCGGCCCGGTGATCCCTTGCAGCTAGGCGACCCGGCCTCGCCTGCGCCGGTCGGGTTCCTTGAGGCCCCCGCCGCTTCAGCTGAGCCCACCCAACAGCCGGCGGTCCATTCGGGCACCCGCTGAACTCACGAGAATGCAAGTGGACTAACGCGGACCCGGAAGCCCCACAAGGGTCGCCGCAATCCTCGGGCGGGCAGCGCCACTCGATTAGGCGCAGATATTGAACTACTGAACGCCAGGCCTCAATCTTGATCGTCGCCAAGGCCGAAGAGTTTATGCGCCGACGTGTTCAAGCAAAGTCGGTCCAGCCGAGTGCCGCCTGGCCTGGAAGGCGAGATGCGGGCGGTCGAGACGAAGGGTCACGCTTCAATGCGGCGCATAACCTTCGGCTTGACGTCGTCGAGCTTGATTTTTGAGGCGGCTCGGCGGTCATGGCGCCAACTTATCGCGGCCTCTCTCCTTGGCCCAGCCATGGCAGCAGCGAAGCGAGGCAGATGTTCGCGCTTCAGTAGCGGGTGCGCGAAAGCGATTCTCGCGCGACAGTTATTGAGGATGGCCGCGACCGAACGGGGCAGGGGGCACGATCATCAAAAGGACAGTAATCATGCTCTCATGCGCGCGTTGGCTACCGCCGGACCGGTGATGGGTCAAAGAGACTCCGAATCCTTCCCGATCACCCGCGGATGCCAATTGCCGCAGTCGGCGTCACAATTGTGTACGAGCGCGCGTTGGCGTCACCGATTACCAACCGGCACGTTCCTTGGGCGAGGTTGAGAACGATTGCTCCCTGCTTCTTTGGGCCTGCGTAAACAAAGCGGTCAAGTTTGAGCGTTGAAGACGGTCCAATAGTGACAGTTGTCTTATCTTCCATCGACAATCCCGCTTTGCTGTCGACACGAGTTCGAACACCTTCGTCTCGATAAACGGCGTCGCCTACGGCTACGGGCACCGCACTGCCCGATGCTAGGGTACCTTCGACAGTGTTGATGACTATCACAGTGCTGCCGACCCTCTCTTGCGACCACGATGCCGCTGTGCTGCCAATTAGCAGAACGATGGCAACCGTCAGTGCGAGCGAGGCGCGACTCAATTCACCGCTTTCGGGGGCGGTCTGGCTAAGGCGAAGCAGAGCTTTCATTGAAACACCGTCGCTGGGTGGACGCCCGAAAAACGCACAAAGTCGATGGTAACCGATGCAATATTAATGATGAAGGCGTCATTATCAAGGCAGTTGATCAAGCCCGGCGCAGGCAATTCGACGCAGGCAGCGATTACAACGGCTTGCAGGTGGACCTTGTGGCCGAAAATGGAGCTTCTCGCCGCCACATAAAGCCACAGCGGCAACGGGCGATCTCTTTGTGCGAGCCGGTTGCCGCGGCCAACTTCTGGACCGGCGCTAGCGACCGCTTCGGCTGATTTGTAGCTTCGTTATGGACTTGCGAGTTACATCACGGAGATCGGTTAAATGGCGCCCAGCGAGTGCGTCCTTGTGACCGGGGGAGGCGCGTGATCAGAACCGGGTAGTACTTGACAACGCTCGATGCAATCAGACGTCCACATCTCAAGTTCGTTGGCGAGAAAGAATGGCCTCCTCGTCCGCTAGCCAACGGGCATAGCCCCTGACATGAATCATACAGCCGCTGGCTACAGCATCGGGCGCGAAAGCGACAGGGCGAAAGCCGCGCCACGTCAAGCGGCGAAACCGATTCTCCACGACCTCGGAGGTCTACTCCAGATCGACGGGCTGATAGTGGCCAGCTTCGTCCAATTGCGTGCCCCACACCTTATGCGAACCCTGGTGCTCGTTCGAACTGAAACTCACCGGCGTGCCCAGTCCCAGCTCGAAATCGTGCATTCGCTCGAGTTCGTCGACGAGTTTTTCCGTGTTTATGTCGCGGCCGACCCGCTTGACGGCCTCGGCGAGAATGTTGCCGTCGATGTACCCCTCAAAGGAAACGTAATCGGGTGATTCACCTGGGAAATATTTCGCAAGGGCTTCCTTGTATTTCAGAACGATTGTGGCAGAGCTGTTGATCGCGGGCACCACCTGAGTGACTATCGCGCCGATCGCATATCGCGGCCCCAACAACATCAGCTCGTCGGCCAGCGCCGTGCTGCCGACGAATGAGACGTTGGTGTAGATCATCGAGGGGTAGAGATCGCGCGTTTTTTCGATGAACTTCGCGGCCGCTCGATACGAGGCGACCATGACCACTGCTTTGATTTGCCCCCTGAACGCGCGCAACGCATTCACTGCGTCTTGTACGTCGACGGTGTTGCGCTTGTAGTTGAGACGAACGATGTCCGGATTGTCGCCCGGCAATGCGCGCACGGCCTTCTGGACCCCGGCGTAGCCGGAATCGCCGTATGAATCCTGCTGCGCAAAAACCACAATCTCCTTCGGCTGGATGCGCCTCACTTTCACGAGGTAATTCACCACTGCGCTCGTCTCTTCGGCATAGCTCGCCCGATAGTTGAAGACATAGCGATCGGGGGGATCGCGGCGAAGAAGGCCGGCGCCGGTGAACGCCCCGAAAAACAGCGCACGGTGGTCGAGTGAGAAGGGCAGCGCAACCGCCGCCGTCGGCGTTCCGACATTGCCGATGAAGCCGAAGACCTGATCCTTATCGTAAAGGGACTTCATGACATCGGCCGTCCGCGTCGGCTCGTAGCCGTCGTCGGCCGTCACGAGTTGCAGTAGACGGCCGTTCACACCTCCCGCATCGTTAATCTGGCTGAAAGCGGTCTCGACGCCGATCTTCATTTGGCGGCCGAGCTCCCTGGACGCGCCACTAAACGGCGCCGCCATCCCAAACACAATATCCTTGTCGCTGACGCCTTGAACCGTATTATCATGGGCCCTCGTTTGAGCAGGGGTCTGGGGAGCCGCACTTTCTGTCTGAGGAGTGGCATTTTCCGTAACGACAAAAGCGTGATTGGCGTCACCTGCCGCAATTTGGAGTTTCGCCGCGGAGTTAGCAACAGACGTAGCGGAAGGCTCCGAGGACGTGAAGACCCTTGGGAGAACAACTTGCAGTTGCGATGCTCGTTCGGACCAATCCGGTTGAGACTGCTGATTTTCGGAAGCGACGGCGGGAGCATTGATCGCCTCGGCCCTCGGAAGCACTGCCCGAGTGGCCGCCACAAGCGCAACATTGCGATCCTCTCTGCCAGGGAGCGTTGTGTCGGCTCCGATTGGCGCAGCAATTGCCGCAGTCGCAAAGACTGCGAACAGCCAATATTTTAGATGTCCGGACTTCGAAACTACGCGCGATCTAGAATTCGCGGGCGGCTCGGAAGTTATGCCCACCTTGCGCCGTGGTTCGAAAGTGTTGAGGCCCGACGCGCTGGAGCCAGAAGGGCGCTGCAGAAAGGTCCGCTGCGCGTCACATTTGTCCCGGAGCCGCTGATGAGGGCCGTGTTCGGCCCCTTCTTTCTTAGTTTCGCCTTGCTGCTCAAGCGGTACCGCCTGTGCTATTGGTTGAGCAGGCCGACTGGGGAGGTCCCACTTAAGCCCACTGTCGGGCTCGGACCAAGAAGACTGACGTAAAAAATTAGGAATATCGAACGGATCTTCCGAGTGATCGGTCAAAGTGAGGGTCCCGGAACGCAGCAACCTGCACGCTTATCCCTTGCGCCCGTACGATAATTCAGTGCGGTTGTCAACCCCAGGCTGTCAATGTATGTTTGGATTTGCTTAATTGTTTAGTTCAGCCTCACCCGCCACCTCGTGACTTCGGTCAAGAGCGTCATTGCAGTTTATGCTCTGGTATATGGCCGCAAAGGCCGCAAGTTCAATTCTCTGGCCGCACGAAATCTTTAGTCAGGACTTAGCAGCCCCATTCCATTTACGATAAACCAGGATATTTGACGCCATGAGCCAATTTCTGCTTTAGCTCTGACACTCCGTTTCGCTAGAGCGCGGTTGCTCTTTGGGTTTTGCTTCTGAATTTTGCGGACAACAACTCCGTCCTGTCCAAAATCAAATACGTTATAGCTTGCTCTCTGTGAGGCGGTTGAGCCACCGGCGAGGGTTCTGGTTTCGGTAAGTGTACCCAAACGCCGGGCGACCAGCGCCACCTGACAGAACGGACGCGACGAGGTAACTCATGCCTTTCTCGCGAAGAGAGGCTAGGCGACCCTCATTTCTAATGGGGGTTAATTTTCCGTCAACGCTTAATAACGAAAATGTCACGGCCATTAAATACGTCGGCCTGGGACAACCTTGCATGTACAGGCGCCGGATAGGCCAGTAAAGACCTGAGACTGGTCGCACTATGTCTCATGATACTGCGCGATATTCTGCGGCAATGTCGTTACGCGACGACCGAGGACATCGTTCAGTTTTCTGGGCATCTCAGGCAGGTTGCGCTGAACCTGTATGAAGCGCGTCGCCAATACTTAGAGTCTGTCCGGAAACATCATGTCGGATTGCATAGCTTTCGCAGCATGAGGCGGATGGAGGCGAGGCGCAGGAAGGCGAGCGCCTTGCGGTTGAGGCATTCCCAGTCCTTGGCCAGTCTGCGGCAGCGGCCAAGCCAGGCGAGGGTGCGTTCGACGATCCAGCGCTTGGGCAGGACGACGAAGCCTTTGGCGTGACCCAATCGCTTGACGATCTCAAGGTCGAGGCGCACCAGAATGCGTTTCATCGCGCCCTGGAATTCCGGCCCCTGGTAACCTCCGTCGGCGTAGAGCTTGACCAGAAACGGGAAGGCTCCGAACAGGCTCGCCATCAGCAGCGCGCCGCCGTCGCGGTCCTGAATGTCGGCGGAATGCACGATCGCGTGCATCAGGAGGCCTTGCGTGTCGACAAGAACGTGCCGCTTCTTGCCCTTGATCTTCTTGCCTGCATCGTAACCGGGCGGATCGATGCAGGCCCCCCTTTTCCGCGCTCTTGACGCTCTGGCTGTCGATGATGGCGGCGGTCGGGCTCGCTTCGCGGGAGGCCTGCTCGCGACAGCGCGTGTAAAGCGCCTCATGGATGCGGTCGAGCGTGCCGTCCCAGCTCCACAGATCGAAATAATCGTAGACCGTCGAGCGCGGCGGCAAGTCCTTGGGGATCGCCCGCCACTGGCAGCCGGTGCTCAAGACATACATCAAGCCGTTGACGACTTCACGTACGTTCACCGTCCGCCTGTTGCCGCCGCGCTTCCCCGGCCGGATGAGCGGCTCCGACAGCGCCCATTCCTCGTCGGTCAGGTCGCTCGGATAGCGCAACTTGCTGCGGTCATAGCGACCCCGATTTTCATTCGTCCACACAGGCGAACCCCCAAGCGAATCAGGCCGCCTTGCTTGAATCACAAGCGATTCTAACGATTCGTTATTTTCCCGGACAGGCTCTCAGATAGGTACCTGCAACTGAGGAGGTTCGCGGAGCCAACCGTCGAGGACTCTGTCGCTATATGCTGCGCGCGACTTCGACCCCTATTCGTTCCTGCGCCTCAAGGGTCGAACCTCCGAGCGACACCAAGAGCCAGATCGACGTCGCGCGTCGATCCTCGCGCACGCAGAGAAAAGTGCGATAGAAGATGGACGCGAGCCGGGCCCTCGCCGAGCGGTTACGCGTTCCAGTGTTCCACCCTACGATGGCCACGGGTCTCCCTGGGCTGTCGGCGGTCTACTATCCCCGGGGCGGTCGCGTGACATCTTAGCGGGAGCGGTCGGTGTTTCTGCGCTCGCGGGAGCGACCGCTGGTACCGGCTTGCACAGGTAATCCGGCGGTGTCGTCGTTGTGCCTGCGCTAGCCGGACCGGCTGGCCACAGCGCGAAAAGTAAAGCTGCGAGTAGCGGCAAACGACCTGTCATAGCGTCCCCAACCGTCTGAAACAGGACGCAAGGGCTGTTTGTGCGCCTGTTTGACGCGTTTGAAGGGGAAAAAGAGACGTAAGTCAAATGTTGGACTCATGGCCCTGCGCCTTGCCCGGCCCCTCTCTGAGCGGACGTCGCGGGGGGCCGCATTTGTCCGTCAATCGACCCATTTCGGACTCCTCGCAGGATCGAGCGATCAGAAGTGCTTCATGACTTCTATAATCGCCGTAGCGAGTGCCGCCGCACCGCCAAAAAGAAGCGTAAAAACTGGCTTGTCGCTCTCAATATCCACTACCGCCCGGCGGGTGGGAGGCTTGGCCGCCGCGACTCCCTAACGACCTCTAAATTCAAGAGGATTTCATCGAGTTGCTTCATCAGGCCCCTCCCCGCTCTGATGCGCTTGGCGCGCTCTGTGTTTCGAGTTTTCGCTCCCTGAGCGCCAATCATCCAAGCCACCTGTCGAAGTCGGTCATATCCGCACACACATAACCAGATTTTGACAGAGAGTTCCTATGCTCGTCGGTGAACAGTGGCGCATAGAGGGCTCGCTCGATTCGCCACTCTTTGTATTTTTTTCCTAAGACAGTTCTCTTGAATCGGTCAATGTGGCCATTGAACGCTAGAAGGTTCTCATTGTTGTGCTTGGCCGCCGATCGTTTGCACGACCCCACTCGTACTACTTTGTCTATCTCATTAATTGCTACTAAATCAAGCTCAATATCCTGCCCATCAGGCTTATTCCAATACCCCTTTGCTAGGTTTGTTAGGCTAAAGTCACCCTTGTTTTTTCTAGAACATTCTTCCAAAACAAGTTTAACCATCTTCTCAAACGCGTGTCCTTCGTGCATCTTTAATCCATCATTCGCCTTAGATATTGCCTCTTCTGGGGGTCTAATACGAGCCAACTGAACATTTCTCGCGAGAGCACAGAGCCACGCAGTAAGAAAATTGTCCGCTATGCGATATCTCGTCTTACGACCATTGTCCGGGGCAAAGATCGGCCCGACGCGCTCTATCATCTGATAGCGCTCAATCAGATTTTGCAGGTACCCGCCGAGTTGCCTGTCACTATCGCGCGGTCCGGTCCGGTCATATTCGCCTTTGAGCACACCATGAGAACATGGACCAAGCCTCGCGACCAATTTGAGGACACTGTCGTAGCGGCCGCGTAATTCTCTCAGGAACCAATTCTCCGCCTCGTCCTTCAGTGGACTAGACCCTTCAAAAAACATCCGATGGAGCGTATCGACCCTATGCGTGTCGGAAGGAGTTAAGACAGCGTGGTCAAAGCAATCTCTGTAAAATTTTGGAACGCCCTCAAATAGAGACCATAGAAACAATCTGTGCAATGGATCCGCTATTTCATGCTCCCTGAACATCTCAAATAACGTCTCAAAATCCCAATGCCCAACTTGGATTCTATCAGTCACTCTGTTGAATAGTGGCGAGTTCTTGTTTTCTAGAACGGCAGTCATCTCTGTATGGATGGATCCTAGCGCGAATAGACCGCCACCGACGTCTGACGACCTGGTGTGGTCTATGTTGGACTGAAGGTGCGATAAGAATGGCGACAGAGATGATCGATGAAAGTATTGAAATTCGTCTATCGCAGCGATAAATTTTCGCGTCCACAACACCTGAAGCAACAGGCATATGTCAGAAAAATTGGTGCACGCCTTTCGTGCAAAGTCAAGATCAGAAAAAGTGTCTTCAATTGCGTCCTCAAATACCTGGATAACTCCGCGTTCATCACTATCTGGTATTTGGATATACATAGCACGAGATTGGGTACCCCGGCGTTTCAGTGCTTCCTGTATTAGAGAGGTTTTGCCAATGCGCCGCCGTCCTGATATTGAGCAAAAAAAGAAATTCGGTCGAGCGAGGAGCCTGTCGATCTCCCCTAGCTCGGCGCGCCGTCCATAAAAATTCCAGCTTGGCATTGGAGAGCGATAACATAAGTTTTCTTACATTAGCAAGAGATTCCAAGAAAAATCATATATAACAATGGCTTGTGCTAATGGTCGAAATCAAAGCTTGGTACCCACCTCGAATTGCCATTTTGGGCGGATGGCGGACAATCGGTACGCGAGCCCTGAACGGCCGCCGTGCGCAGATACTGTTGAAAAACTCGAAAATGGAGCCATCGCGAGATTCTCGTTTTCGCGCGCGGCGCGTCACTTCGGCCGATAGTCCATACGCTAGGGCATATGGGAGGGTCGCTGGCGGCAAAACGTGTCGGTCCGCCGAACCCCTAAGGAATTTTTCATCGAGGCTGCCGGCGATCTCCTGAATTGTGATCGACACGAAAAAACGAGTTTTTCAACAGTATCCGCAAGAAACCGCCGTTCCGTGACGGCTTGGACAACGGGCCAAAACGGACCCCCTGTTGCGGTTCCTGGTCGGTCCCGGGTACGCAACGAACGCGCGAGTACCGGCCAGTCGCCGACCGCTTGGCGAACGGAAAATCGACTCTAAGCGGGCGACCGCAGCATCACTCGACGTCGCTTCTGCTCAATTGCCCTCGATCGCGACAACATGGAAGTTGGCGTATTTACTGCCAACATCCGCCTGGAGCGGACGCATTTTCTCAAAGAACGCCTTGACCTCCTCCATATCGGCGAACTGAAGGAGAGTTACATCGGGCGGCGGGGGACCGTTCAAGCCAATGACGTTAGGGTGATCGCTGTGGATGGAGTTGGCGAGGAACTTGCCGCCGCTTTCTTTTATGTTGGCTAGCGCCGGGGCGGCAAAATTACCGAAGTAGCCGAGGACAAATGCCGGTGGCTTGGCCTGCGCGTGCAAGATGCTTGACGCGCCAACGCCAAGAACAAAGCCGCCAATGATAGCCGCTCCAATTTTATATTTGGTTTTCATTGCTGCTTTCCTCTCTGTTGTAGCGAATAACGCTTCATGCCGGTGTCTGACGGCGGCAATGATTTCATGAGGATCGGCGACCCATTGGAATGGCTTCGAATGGGCGTTCGCGCAGGGCACGATGGCCTTAAGAGCCGCCGCACCGCTGCCCGCTCGACATCCATATGGAGCCCTCGGAACACCCCTATAGGCGCGCGAGCGTGGAAAGTCTAAAACTAACTGAATTGAGGCGTCCAATTTCGAGGTCTGTTACGTCCGCGCGACGTCGATCCCCGACGTTCGGGCGCTCCCAGCGAACGTTACTTCACGCCATCGCCCATCGCGGCGGCGGCATGAATTTTCCGCCGCGCGCAGGACGTGCCTCCGGTCGGGCTACGCCATCCCTCCGTCACGCCCCGCGCGCGAAATTGCAAAGGACCGACCCTGGCAGCAGTCCACTTAACCTTCGCGGACCTGTTCAAACAATCGGGACCAGCTCTCTGGGCAATGAGTTTTCGAGCCGTGAGCTGCAACATCTATGGGCGGGGAAGGTCGCTCCGGATGCGGCAATAGGTGTGGATGTCCGCGTGTCGGCGCCTAGGTTACTAAGCGGCGGCAAAGAAATGCTCACAGAGGGGAATAGGTAGGGGACCACCCCATAGCGTCCGAATAAGTCTATGACATATAAAGCTTTATGGCGGACGCCCCCTCCGCCAGAACCCCATGGAAATCGTGGCATTCTCTTCCCTAAGCTATTGAAACTCCTCGCACCGATGTTAGCTAAGGCGTGTTGAGATTCAGGATTCCCACCTGAGCTTGCTCGTGATTCAAGCTCCGGATGGATCGATTCGTTTTGACTGACGCCCAATGGTCGAAGATGGAGCCCCACTGCCGCGGCAAGCCGACGGACCCTGGGCGCAGCGGGGGCGATAACCGGCTTTTTCTGGAAGCGGTGTTGTGGATCGTGCGCACGGGCAGCCCATGGCGGGATCTTCCGGCGGCGTTCGGGCGCTGGAACACCGTGTTCAAGCGATACCGGGATCGGGTCAAAGCCGATGTCTTCGTCCGGCTTTTTGAGGCCTGCTCGGACGAGCCGGATATGGAATACGCCCTGGTCGACGCCACCATCGTCAAGGTCCACCGCCACGGACAGGGCTCAAAAGGGGGACTCAAAGCCAGGCCATCGGCCGCTCCAAAGGCGGCAAAATCCTGGCCCTCACCGACGCCCTCGGCAATCTCGTGCGCTTCATCCTGCTGCCTGGCCAGCGCTTTGACACGGTCGGCGTGCCCCCTCTCATCGACGGCCTGTCCTTCGGTGCGCTGATCGCCGATAAAGCCTTCGACAGCAACGCCATGATCGCCGACCTGAACGCGCGGGGCGCCAAGATCGTCATTTCGCAGCATCCCCGGCGCGCACGCTCCCACCCGCTCGACGAGGAGATGTACAAGTGGCGCCATTTGATCGAAAACTTCTTCTGCAAGCTCAAGGAGTTCAAACGCATCGCCATGCGCGCCGACAAGACCGACACAAGCTTCGCCGCCATCATCAATCTTGCCGCAGCCGTGATAAACTCGCGATGAATCTCAACAGGCCTTAGTGTGTGTGACGCAGTGTGCGCGATGCTGGACTGGCGCGTGGACAAAATCTTGGACATCTGCGGGTTTGGCGGAAAAAAACAGAATTAGCGAGCGCGGGTGGCGTCAGCGTTCAATCGCCCGCCCATCAGGCACGCCCCGCGTGCATATGAGACGACTCCTCGAAAATCGCCCCGTGAATGATCACGCAGTCCGGCTCGACGACGTAGACGACCCGAATGGATGGCATTCCAAGCGGTCGAGCGTCGCCGGAAAGGCCAACAGCCGCCTGAGCCCACGGCTTGACCCCCAATACCACCAAAGCGCGGACATTGTCGGGATCGATGGCGAGCGCCTGTTCGCAGAGCGCGTATGCCGCATCCGCCTCCTTGCCGACAAATCCGGCCTTCCAATGGCCCGCGTCGCATTGGAGAGCCAAGTCCTCGGCGTCGCGATTGGTCGCGGGCGTGCGCTTGAGCCGTGCGCCCTCAGCATAGATGAGTTGAACGTCGATTGCGTGCGCCAGATGCGCGACGATCGCGTCCTGCGTCTGCAACAGATCGGCGCGGGCGTGTCGAATTGTTCGGCCCAGAGGTGAGCGCCGCTGCCGGCGTCGATGAGCTGGGCGTTCACCCTCATCAGATCACCGCTCGGCTGCACCGAGCCTTCAAGAACATAGCGCACGCCGAGATCCTTGCCGATCGCCTTGGCGTCGATCGGCTTGCCCTTAAGGGTCATAGCCGTGTTGCGCGCGGTGACGAAGCTGTCGGGGATGCGAGCAAGACTCGTGGTCAGTTCGTCGGTCAGGGCGTCGACGAGGTAGTCCTGCGCTGGATCGCCGGACAGATTGGCGAACGGCAGTAGACGATCGAAAGCCGCGCGCGGCCTCGGCGGGCGCTTTCGCGGCGACGCTTGCGGGCTGGCTCCCAGCGAGGAACCACCACGCGCCGCCCGCGGTCACAATGAGCCGCGTCGCGAGCGCGGCGGCGAGCGGGGCCAGCGCAAGACGCTTCTTCTGCAACAGCCCGCCGACCTGGGCGACTTTCTCCGGAGTGATCGTTGCCGCTAACGAGGCCATCCGATGCTGCAGCTCCCCGACCTCTTGGCGTTCTGATCCCGTTGCAGCTTTAGCGCAACAAGACGCTCGCGCATCGCCGGGTCCTCTGCGTCCAAGGCCCTTCTCGACCAGTTCGAGGAGCCGAGCGATCCCGCCGCCGCCGTGTGATCGTGGCGAAGCTTCGCGATCTGCGCCTTGGCTCCTCGGTCCCGACCGTCTGACCGCAATGCTTGACGCCTACGTCCAGTCAGCCGCAGTTCAACCCGACGGGCAACCTCGCCCACCACGATCTCGTCCAGCTTTTCCATCGGCGTGCGCAACCCGCGGCAGGCCGACGGTCCCTTCCTCAGCTTGCTCGAACAGCAGTAGTAGCGGTAACCCTTCTTCAACGGCCGTGCTAAGCAGAGATTCTTTGAATGACCAACGGATTGACAGTTCGCTCCCGGTTCAGGGCAGCCACGGCTGCGTGGATTGCGCGGTCGAGGACGTCGGCATCAGCGAAGGTCTGATGGGCCAGATGGCGCGCCTTGAGATCGTGCCAGACAACCTCGATGTCGTTGAGTTCGGGTGCGTATTTTGGCAGCCACTCGACGGTGAGCCAGTGTTTGCGCGCCTCGATGGCTTTAAGAGTGAGCTTGCTGACATGGATCGGCCCGTTGTCCTCGACCAGTACGACCGGTTTTATTGCCCGTCCTGGTTGAGGACCGAACAGGTGGTCGAGTTGCTCGAGGTGAGCGATGAAGTCGCGGCTGCGCTTGGTCTGGCTCGTATGCACAATCAACTGGCGCGTGACATGATCGAGTGAGCCGATTATCGCCACTTTCTTGGCCTGACCCGGCGCTGGCGCCCGCAGGTCCGCACCGCGCAAGGCCCACGCCCGCGCCAGATAAGGGTGCGTCAGGGCCTCGCTCTCGTCGCCGTAGAGGAGGATGATGTCGCCGGCTTCGGCCTGAGCCTTGCGCAGTTGAAGGCGCAGTCCCACGCGTTCGATCTCGGCGGCAATCTGGCGGCCTTTCAGCGTGTGCCGGGGCCGCCGCCAACGGAAGTTTTTTTTCGCAACGCCTTGGACAACTGCGACTTGCCGATCTTGACGCCCTCGCGCGCCTCGATCTCGGCCATGAGGCGCGGGATCGTCCAGTTGGGCCGGTCGGCGACGGGAGCTTCGAGCAGAGGCGCGACGACACGCAGCGCGGCTTCGGTCTTTACCGGTGGCGGGCCGAGCGCCACGGTCGCCTTCAACGCCTCGACACCGCCGCGCGCGAACTCGCTGCGCCAAAGACGCACCGTGTCTTCGCGCACGCTGAAGGCTTCCGCAATGCACGGGCTGGTCCATCCCGACAACGTCAGCAATATCGCCCGCGCCCGATCAGCCTCGCCCCGATCGCGTGAATGGGCTAACGTCAGCAGTGCGTTGCGCTGTTGGTCACCCGCCGTCACCCGAGATTTGCCCGCCACGCCCCGCCTCCGCGAATCAACGCGAAGATCGAATCACACCTGCAATTCGTTGGTCAAGCTGAGGGAGTCTGCTTAGACGTGCCGAACTCAATAGGCTCGAATTTCCCTCGTGCTACGGGTAGTGTCCAGCAAGTCGTGCTGGAAGACGCATGGTCGGCTGGGAAGCGTTGGCATGCGCAAAACGAACACAAGACACGAACCGACGAGAGATCTTCCCCGCGCGTACGTGTCCGCTGACGAGCGGCGCGCCACAGGCAAGGCGCTGCGCAATGCGACGCCGCGCGCCGCACATGGCGGCTGGAAGCCGCCCAAGAATCGGCGCGATCCGATCGAACTTCTGCGCGAGTCCAACGAAGGGCGAATCTCGGCGCTGATCCCGATCCGCTTCGCGCGCATGGCCCAATCGCCCTTCGCCTTCTATCGCGGCGCGGCTGCGGTTATGGCGGCTGATCGGCGTCGACCCCAAGGTCAGGACTTCGGGTGCAGGCCTGCGGCGACGCCCACCTCATGAATTTCGGCGGCTTCGCCACGCCGGAGCGCAACATCCTTTTCGACATCAACGATTTCGACGAAACCCTGCCCGCTCCCTGGGAGTGGGACGTCAAGCGACTTGCGGCCAGCATCGTCATCGCCGCGCGCCATCTCGACCTCCTCGACAGCGACGCGGCGAGGGCGGCGACGGAGTGCGTGTGCTCCTACCGTGAACGAATGGCTGATTACGCTTCGATGCGCGCACTGGATGTGTGGTACGATCGCATCGATCTCGAGCGCGTTCTCAAGGTTCTGCCGTCCGGAGCCGAGGTCGAGCGCGTAAGGCAGAGAGTTCGAGCAGGCGCGCCGGAAAAGCCTGCCGGAAAGCCTGTTCCCCAAGCTCGTCGAGCACTACGGCTCGGCGCCAAGGATCAAGGACGTGCCGCCGCTGATCTTCCACCCAACGGACGAGCAGGCCCCTGGCCTAACGTCGGGATACGCCGACGCGCTCAAACGCTATCGCAAATCGTTGCCCGAGCACGTTCGAACGCTGTTTGACCGCTTCCGGCTGTTTGACTTTGCGATTAAGGTCGTCGGCGTAGGCAGTGTCGGCACCTATTGCGCGCTCGGGCTGTTCATGGCGGCCGACAACGACCCAATCTTCCTGCAGGTTAAGGAGGCGCGAAAGTCGGTGCTTGAGCCTTATGCCGGAAGCTCCGTCCATAAGAACCAGGGCGAGCGGGTGGTGGTCGGGCAGCGTCTCATGCAGTCAGCAAGCGACATTTTCCTCGGCTGGACGCGAGGGCTGAATGGTCGCGACTACTACTTTCGCCAGCTTCGGGATGCGAAGATCTCAGCGATCCTGGAAGACTGGGACCTCGCGACTTTGAAGGAATTTGGCAAGCTCTGCGCCTGGGCGCTTGCGCGGGCGCATGCGCGGTCCGGCGACCCGGCGAGGATCGCCGGCTACATGGGCTCCAATACGACGTTCGATGAGGCGGTGTGCGAGTTCGCGGTTGAATACGCCGACCAGAACCTTCGCGACTATCGCGGCTTCGTCAAAGGGATCCGGGAGGGCCGGATCCCGGTCGCTTCCGAGGATTGAGATGGCCGCAACGATTCGACAGGCCGCGTCGGGGGCGGGGCCTCCCGCAACGGACAGCCTCCGTTCTTCTGGTTTTTCCCCGCGAATCTGGGCGAACATCGTAACTTCATCCGGTCTGGCTGGATTGGCCTTTGCATTTGCCGGCTGCACTGTCGGCGCCTGCTGAAGCGGAACACTAGAACGATCTTGGCAGGTGGGCTTCTCGCGGTCGGTACGTTCGCATTTGCAGCGGCCGGGCAGCTCTAGGACGGCGAAGCCGCATACTTTAAACACGACTACGCCAATGCAACGCGGCTCTTGCGTCCCCTGGCTGATAGCGGAAACGCCCCGGCGCAGAATTGGCTCGCATCGATATATTTCTGGGGCGGCCATGGCGTGCAGCAGGATGCTGCGCGGGCGGCCCAGTGGTATCGCAAGGCGGCAGACCAAGGGAACGCTTTGGCGCAGGCTCACCTTGGTCTGATGTATGAACACGGCTATGGGGTGCCCACGGACGCGGTCCTGGCCCGCATGTGGCTCAACCTCGCCGTCTCGCGCGCGCCATCGCTCTCCATGGCGGTCAAACTTCGCAATGAAGTGGCTGCCAAAATGACGCCTGCGCAGATCGCCGAGGCGAAACGGTTGGCCCAGGAGTGGGAGCCCAAATGAACCCGCAGCTGCGCCATCGTCTGCTCAGCTTGTGTCCGAATGCCGCCGAGACAACCCGATCCCCTGCCGGTCTTCCTGGCGCGCCATCCTCTTGTCATCGGCGTCGAACGGCGAGGCTTCAATGTCACGGTCGAGGTGCTCGACATATCGTCGCACTGCCTCGACCCGTTCTTGGCTAGGCAGCGAGGCCGCGAGTCCGACCAGGGCGGACCTCATCCGCCGCATCACTTGAACGGAACTCGAGCCGAAGTGCCGGATCTCGTCGAACGCGAGGGTCAGGTAGTCCTCCCACGTTGGGGTCGGGACGACCAGTCGGAGAGCCCCGTTCTCGTCAACGACGTCGCCGGCGTCCAGTTCGGCCGCGCCGAGACGGCGCAGGAGATCCTCGAGCTGATCGATGGTCTGGACCGCCGTCGTTGGATCGTTGATCGCCGGCGATAGCGCCTTGATGGCGATATCCACGAGAAGGCGGATTGGGTATTTCGGGTCCTGCTCGAAAGTTCGTTCGCGCTCGAGACGAACGGCGCGTCTGAGCGCGTCCTCCGGTAGCGGCGCGCCTGAGCCATGAACATGGAGAAGAGCCGCACCCTCAATCAGCGTATCGCCGACCGCGCACGTCATCACGATGGTTCCGCCCGCGTTTCGCGCTAGGACGACAAGAGAATCGACATCGAGCTTGGCGATTGTGCGGGGCTTACCAAGATACTGCAATGTCTGGGTTGCGGGACCGAGCCTCCGGTAGGCCGCCGCGCTTTCAGGACGGCGCGTGGCGGCGGAGGCTCCGTCCAGGCACCGGAACATCTCGGCGATCACGGCGCGTCCCCGGTCGCCGACCAGGTGAAGCACGTTTCCGATCTGAAGGTCGCCGAGGCGCTGCATCAGCCGCGCAAACATGAGCATGCTGACGATAATCATGATTCCCACGAGAAGCGTTGAGAACAACGGGACCTTCGCCGACCCGCCTCGGTCCACCCAGGCGAGCGTGAACAGGGCGTAGACGAACGTTGCCGTGAATACGCCCAGCGCATGAAACAGCATGCGGTCGCGCGCGAACCAGAGCACGAGCCGCGGGGAATACGCGATCGCGCTGAATTGCACCATCACGAAGGCCATGGCGAAGACGATCCCAGTCAGCGCCATCATGCCCGAAGCAGCGGCGGAGAGCAGGGCCTGGGCCGAGGCCACCGAAAGGGCAAGGCTGTAGCTTGAGAGATAAGCCTGCTCGAATCGTGGCAGCGCGAGCCCTCCGAGCACAGCCCCGCAAACGTAGAACATCGGAATGAACCATGGCTGCATTGCGGGCCCACCCGTCCGTCGTGGCTTTGACCGTCGCCGATTTCCCGGGCGATCCTCGCAGTCTATTGGATCGATCGCGAGAAGTCGCAAGGGTCAAGCGGTCTTGGCTCGGCGGTTTGCGCGATCAAAGCCCCACACGGACCCGAGGAGCGAAGGACAATTCTGGGCGGACCCAAGGTGATGCTGCTAGGGTCGCCTATTGGCCGGTTCGACAGATAGCCGAAAGAGCAAAGAAAATGAGTCAAGCCGACGGTCTCACCGATGCGGGATTGAAAACCCCCAGGGCCGCCGCGGTCGCCGGCGTCGTTTTTTCGCTGCTGACCCTAACGAGCTTCGGATTGCTGTGGGGCGCGATTCCCGCCGATCCGCAGGCGTCGGGCGGGTGGCTCGCTGCCAACACTGCCGAGGTCACGCTAGCGCTCAACCTCATCCCCTTCGCGGGGATTGCCTTTCTGTGGTTCATCGGCGTCGTCAGAGACCGGCTCGGGGAGCGGGAGGACCGCTTCTTCGCGACCGTATTCTTGGGCAGCGGCCTCCTGTTCCTAGGCATGTTGTTCGTAGCCGCGGCGGTCGTTGGCGCCATGCTGGTCGCGTTCAAAGACGATCCCGGTGCGTTCGATTCGGCGGTGTTTCGTTTTGCGAGGGCCGTTTCGTACAACCTTGTCAACGTCTACATGGTCAGGATGGCCGGCGTATTCATGATTTCCACCTCGACGGTAGCGATGTGGACCCATTTCGCACCTCGCTGGCTGGCTGCGCTCGGCTATCTGCTCGCGGTCTTGCTGCTGCTGGGCAGTCCTTTCCTGCGCTGGAGCTTCGCGCTCTTTCCGCTTTGGGTCCTGCTGCTCAGCATCCAGATCCTGGCGAGCAGTTTTGGCCGGCCCACGGAGAGCTAGAGCAGGCCGCTGGCCGCGCGGGCGGAAACTTTGCCGGGCGTTAGGCCGCTCGAAGCCGAGGGCGGATCGGGTCGCGGCGACGTGAGCGTGATCATATCAATGCGGAATGTGGAGGCTTGCCGACTCGGACCGGCAAGCTTCGTCACTCTCCGGCTTGCGGCGCGTTGGGCGTGAACTCACTTTGAAAGACTTCCGAGCCGGCGCCGCACCGCCTTAGGCAAGCAATAGCCGCGCCGAGCGGGACGCCGGCTGGGCGGATGCTGTCGGCGGCGACGAGAAAGACCGAACCCGACATCGGGTTCGGAGAATTGGGGACGAAGACCGCGACCAGGCCGCCGCCGACCACATCCGTCTGGACACCGATCCGCCACGCGCCGCCCAGTCGCGCAAGCACGACCGGATGATCGGCCATTTCGCCGAGTCCCATCACGCTCGCGCCTGCCTGTTTCAAGTACTCATAGGCAGGAACCTTTGAGAGCACGGAAGACTCCAACTCGGCCACAATTCCTTGCGCCAGCCGGGTCCGGGCAAACAGACCGGAAAGGAAACACAAGATCACAATGAGGGCGATCGCCAATAGCGCTTCCGTGGGGCGCCCGAAACCAATCTGTCCGGAATGATCGCCGCGACCGGCTTCAAGGCGCGACGCGCGAAGTCGAACGCCTTGTCCAGGATGAAAACCAGCACCACAATCGGCGTTAGAAACAGGACGCCGCCGAGGACGGTAATCCGAAGAAAATGAGAGATGGCTTTCATCTCGTCCTCCTATCCAAGCTCATCTCGGAACCATTGCCGTCGTATCGCCCGCCGGGTTCTGTCGCGATCGATGGGACTGGCGCTGAGAGGCGTGCGCCGCCGCTGCACGAATTCCGATGCATCATAAGGTTGACGCGCCGGCCAGCAAAAAGAGGCTTGCCGCACCAGTAGGGCCCTGAGTAAGCACTCGCCGCGAGCGCGTCGAAGGCTTACCCTCCCGCCTCGACTGCCCAAAACAAGGAGACCTTTCGGCGCTCAATGTTTGAATAGACCCCGTCGAGAGCCCAGCAGTCAAAGCTCAGGCAGATTGGCCGCGATCATCGGCCCCAAATCACCCGACGCTGCGCCTGTTTGACGGCGCGTATCCGCTTTTGGAAATGTCACGTTGCGCTTCCGGCAAGCACGGCGTCGATGGTGGGGAGCAGATCCGTTGCGATGGATCGTTTGAGGACAAATCCGTTCGCTCCCGCTTCAATTGCCGCGAACTCCGCATTCTTTTCCTCGTGCACGCTGAGAGCGATCAGCTTCAGCTGCGGGAAATGACTCCGAATTCGTCGAACCAATCCCAGACTGTCTCCGCGTCGTAGCGAGAGATCGACCACGGCCATAGCGACATGGAGCTGACGCACGCTTTCGAACAGCGAGACTTCATCCCCCACCACCACAACCGCCTCAAACTCTGTTTCAAGGAGGCCGCGTACGCCTTCCATCAAGCCAAGATGCCGATCTGCCAAAAGCGCACAACCTCTCTCTTTTGCAGGCATCTCTTCATTTCGCGTTCGCCGCCCGGGAGCGTCCCGACTTTTTGAGTGAACCTTGGACCCAGAACGGGTCAACATGACCTCGAAAATTTACTAGCTCTTGGGATGAAAAATTACTGGGCGCGCGCCGAGCGAGAAGATGCAGCCCGGCGGCCGACAAACTGTCTTGTTGCGACGCCCTTCGCTGAATCACTGATCCGCATGTTGCTTGACAACGGCGCCTGGGTCTCCGGTACTGATGCGATCATAGTCCCGATGATTACGGGCGAATGGTGTCGATGGCCCGGGTATCCCATGGGATGGGCGCGCAACGCGTGGATGGCAGTCACTCTGCTGGCTTTTACGGCAGGGAACGCAACGGCTGCGGAGCCGAAGCGAGTGCTTTTGTTGCACTCGTTCGGCCCAAATTTTCAAGCCGAGGATACGTTCGCGGACTATCTGCGCACGGATCTGGCTGAGAAATCGCCTTATCCCATAGACCGCTACGAGGTGTCGCTCGAGATCGCGCGCTTCACCGACGGCGAGCAGGATGAAGCGTTCGTGAGCTATTTGCGAGCCATTTTCGCGGACCATCCGCCTGACTTGATCGTGACAATGATCGGTCCTGCGGCGCGGTTCATTCAGCGCCACAGGCGAGATCTTTTTCCCTCGACGCCCGTTATTTTTGCCGCCCTTGACGCGAGAGCGATAAAAGACGCGACGCTCACCGCCAACGACACGATGGTCGCGGTTTCGATCGACCTCACCGCGGTCATTGAAAACATTTTGCGAACCCTGCCAAACACGACAACGCTCGCGGTCATAATGGGCGATGCGCCAATCGAAAAATTCTGGGTGAAGGAATTTCTTCTTGCACTCCGCCCGTTCGAGGGCCGGGTCAAGTCTGTTTTCTTGAATGACTTATCGTTCGGCGAGGTCCAAAAGCGGGTCGCCGCCCTGCCTCCCGCCTCCGCGATTTATTTCGGCGACCTCGTCATCGACGCGCAGGGCGTTCCCTACAGACAGAAGGAGGTTCTCGCCCGGCTGCATGCGGTCGCTGACGCACCGATATTCGGACGGTTCGATTATCAGCTCGGCGAGGGCATTGTGGGGGGGCCGCTCCTCTCTGTTCACACGCTGAGCCGGAAGACCGCAGAGGTCGCCGCGCAGATCCTTGGCGGAACGTCGCCGGGCGATATCAGGACCCCGGCGCAGAAACTTGGCGAGCCTGAGTTCGACTGGCGGGAGTTGCGGCGATGGGGAATACGGCAGGCGGACCTTCCACCCGGCAGCACAATCATTTTCAGGGAGCCGACACTATGGGAGCAATACAGGTGGTACATCCTGGGAGCCGCGGGCCTCTCTGGGCTTGGGGCGAGCCTTATCGCTGGTCTGCTGCTCAACTGGATGCGGCTGCGGCGTACGCTTGCCCGGCTGCGGACGAGCGAAGAGGGGATGGGCCTGGCGGCGATCGCCGCAAAGCTGCGCTTCTGGGTGTGGGACATTCCGCGGGACGAAGTGCGGGCGAGCGAAAGCGACTGGAGTTCCGGGAACTGGCACTCGACGCGTCCCGTCCATTTTGATGATTTCATCGACGTTGTGCACCCGGACGACCGCGCGTCGCTGCGCCAGGCGGTCCGCGGGGCGCTCGAAGGCGACGGCCAGTACGAAGCCGAATATCGAGTGATGTCGCCGGATTCGACCGTGCGTTGGATAGCCGCGCGGGGCCGGATCGAATTTGACTACTATGGCAAGCCGAGGCAATTGCGCGCCATATCAATCGACATCACTGAGCGTCGGCGCGCTGAGGACGAAGCTCGCGACCTGAACGGTCGCCTGATCACCGCTCACGAGGATGAACGCGCCCGGCTGGCGCACGCGCTGCACGATGACGTTACCCAGCGGCTGGCTTTGCTCGCGATCGATGCGGGATCTAAGGAGAAGGGACTGAGCGATACGATCGCCGGCCAGGCAATGCGCTCGATACGTCGCGACTTGGTCCAACTTAGTGAGGACGTGCACGCGCTCTCCTACGCGCTGCATCCCGCTATTCTCGAAGACCTCGGATTGATCGAGGCGCTGAAGGCCGAGTGCGCGCGATTCGGCGCCGTAGAAGGAATTCCAACGAGCTTCAGAACTACCGACGATGTCGGCCAGCCGACTCAAGCCGTGTCCCTTTGTTTGTACAGGGTCGCGCAGGAGGCCCTTCGCAACGTCGCGCGCCATTCAGGCGCGAGCTCAGTCGAGATTACGCTTCGCGGGGTCGGCGGCGGACTTGAGCTTGCCGTGCGGGACAATGGCGTCGGTTTCGATCCAACCCGAAAACAAGGTCGGCCAAGCCTCGGGCTTGCTGGAATGAGACAACGCCTCGCGCTGGTCGACGGCGAACTCCTGATCAACAGTACGCCGGGCGGTGGGACAAGCATTGTGGCTCGAGCGCCATTGAAACCAGGAGGCGCGCCGTGAGTCGACCGCGGGTGTTGCTGGCTGACGACCATCGCATGATGGCCGAAGGCCTCAAGGCGCTCCTCCCGGATGAGTTTGAGCTCGTCGGAATTGTTGAAGATGGACGCGCCATGATTGAGGCGGCGGAAAGGCTGCGTCCCGATGTCATCGTCGCGGATGTCGCCATGCCAAACCTCAACGGGTTCGAGGCGTTGGCTCGGCTGAGGAAGTCCCACCCGAACATCAAGGTCGTGTTCCTGACGATGCATCAGAACGCGGCCTATGCGCGCCGCGCGCTCGAAGGCGGCGCCTCCGGCTTTGTGGTCAAGCATTCGGCCCCGGAGGAACTGGTGCTGGCCATTCATGCAGCTTTGAAAGGGAAGACGTTCATCACCCCTTCCTTGACGAAACAGGTGGTGGAGGAAGCCGAGAGCGGCGCGCGAGGCGAGAGCGAAGGCGCGAAGGCGCTCACGCCACGCCAGAGAGAAATTCTGCGACTGCTTGCAGAGGGGCTCTCGGCCAAGCAGATTGGCAGCGACCTGGCGATTTCCGCGCGAACTGTCGAGTTCCACAAGTACCAAATCATGGAGATGAACGGGCTTCACAGCAGCGCTGAGCTCATTCACTTCGCGATCAAGCATGGGATCGCGACGATCTGATATGGCCGCCGTCGCCATGTGGGTTGATTTCGCCACACGCCCAACCTCGTAATTTTTCAGGGCTTGCCTCGTAATTCTACGAGGTTACATGCGGCTGCCCATTCCGTAGCGTCGCACTCGCTCGCTCATCCTCGTTACGCGCGCCTCATCCGAAGTGGGCGCCTCAATCATGGTTGGCGGCGTTGAGGGGAAGGGAGGCGGTCCGATGACCCCGCGCGGTCAATTCAACCGAACTTTCGTCGTTGGATTGGCGGGCGCAACAATCGCAAGCCTCGGACTTTTCGCACTTTCACTTGCAGGCGGCGAGATCAGAGATGAGGGGCGCGGGAAACTCAAGTCGACGTCCGACTGCGTCTCCAGTCGACCGCCGATCGCGGGTGCATTCCGTTCGGACCTTGAGATGATCGCGTCCAACTTTTCGCCAGGCTAGTTCGACAATCGTGGGTGACAGGGAGGCCAGAAATGAAACAAGAAATCGAAATGATCTCGCGGCGAAAGGCGCTTTCTCTGCTTGGACTCGGGGCGGCGCTAGGCTTCACGCTATCGTCGGCGATCGAGCCGTTGGAGGCTGAAGCTCAGGAAGCTGCAGCACCCGCCGCCGCGCCCGCTGCGGCCACAGGGACCCACGGGATGCAACGGCGGCAAGGGCGGCGAAGCGGTCGGCATGAGCGACGCCATGCCCGCCAGGAGCATCGCCACGAGCGACGAACGGGTGGGAAACCAGCAGCGACGCCGCCTGCCGGAACAGCTCCAGCGCAGTAGGGGGCTGTCTGCTCTCGGCCACCGGTCAGCGCGGTTTGTTGATCGTCGGGTGGCGCCATGAGTCCAGCGGGTCAAGCGATGAGCGAGACCGCAGACGAAAGAAATGGGAGGAAGCCAAAGGCCCGCACGACAGCGGGCGAACGTCTGGCAATGGACGAATTGTCGAGACGCGGATTCGAGGCGCAGCTTTCGGATCGCAAGGAGCATGTCCTGCTCGTTCGGGCGGGCGACTCAGCACCGAAGTCCGTTCGAGTGAAAACCGTGCACTTGACGCCATGGTACGTACGCCGCGCGAGATTTGATGGGAGCCTCGCGGACCAAGTGACGGTGTACGTCCTTTTGGGACTCGAACGAGGCGCAAAGTCCGCTCGTTTCTTTGTCGCCAGGAACCGTGATCTGGCGGTCCGGTTTCGCCGACCGCCGACTTCCAACCCTATTGGATTTATCGACGCCAAGTCGATCGAGAAATACGAGAATAACTGGGACATTCTAAGATAGGCCGGTGCTAGTCATCAAACTGAAGGGAGAAGCGACATGAAGAGTGCGTTTTACACGGTCGCGCTTGGCGCGGCGATGGTTCTCACGGCATCGACAGCGTCGGTTCGAGCGGAGGATCGGGATTGCACCGTCGATCTCAAGGCCGTATGCGCCGGCATTGCGCCCGGCGAGGGACACATTCGTGCGTGCCTCCAGGCCCACATGAGCGAACTCTCCGTAGGCTGCTCGTCAAGGCTGTCGAAGGCTGCATGGGTCTTCTCCGAGTGCAAAGGGGACATCCAGCACTTCTGCCCCCAGGCCACATACGGCAACATTGCCGACTGTATGAGGCCGCATCTTGGCGAGACCAGCGACCAATGCAGGGGAGCGATGGCGTTCATTGCCTCCCCAGCCGGCGACTAGCAACGCCCATCGGGTGTATCGGCTGGCTCTCAGCGCGAGACCAGCTGCCGATCTGATTTGCGCCAACAAAGCCTTAGTCGACCACATCCAGCGGCGTCTTGCCGCTGGATACCGCCTCGGCGCGAGACAATCGAGCGACGACGGCGGCCATTTCTGAGGGCGGAACAATGATCACATGCGGAGGAATACCCAACTTACGAACTCTCGGGCTCATCAGCAGCGTTGCCTTGCTGATCGTCGCGAACGCGCCGGTCCGGGCGCAGACTGCGGAGGAACAGGAGAAAGGATATAGCCTTGAGACGATGGAGCAGGCGCTTCAGAAGAAAGAGCGCTTTGACCTCTATGGCCTGCACTTCGATAGCGACAAGGCGACGATCGAGCCCGAGTCGAAATCGCTCCTCGACGACATCGCGACCGCTCTCAAGAACTTTCCTGACTGGCGCCTGAGGATCGTCGGACACACGGATTCGACCGCCGATCCGCTGCATAACCTTCACCTTTCGGTGGATCGCGCTCTCGCCGTCAGGGCGGCCCTCGCGGACCGCGGAGTCGACCTTCTAAGGCTCACTGCGACAGGTGTCGGTGAGGATCAGCCCATTGCCAGCAACGCCACACCCGAAGGGCGCGCGCTCAACCGCAGGGTTGAACTCGACAGGACCACCGACTCTGCCGAGGCGAAGAGGATGCTGAAGGCAATGTCAGACTTCCTCGGGGCTCAGAAAAACTTGTCCTTCGGCTACGACAGCGTCTTCGAAGTCATCACGCCAACCGCTCAGAAATTGGGCCTTGCCAGCTCGGGAACCGCAACGCTGTCCCGACCGGACAAGATTCGCTTCGCGCGGTCGGGCGGGTTTGCCGACTACGAGATTCTCTATGACGGGAAGACGCTTACGTTTCTGGGAAAGAACGCCAATCTCTTCACCCAGATCGCCGCTCCGGGCACCGTCGATCAGCTGATCGACACCCTCCAGGAGAAATACCACAGGCCTTTGCCTGGAGCCGATCTCTTGATGACCAACTCCTACGACGAGCTGATGCAGGACGTCTATGATTCGAAGGATCTCGGCAGCGGCGTGATCAACGGCGTCGAGTGCGATACCGTCGCGTTTCGCAAAAACGACGTCGACTGGCAGATCTGGATTGCTCAAGGCGCCCGCCCGTACCCGTGCCGATTTGCCATTTCGTCCAAGGTTGCGGATGACGAACCGGAATACACCATTCAATTCCGCGACTGGAAATTCGGCTCTGATGTCGCGGACGAGGACTTCGCTTTCAAGAATACGTCGGGGGCAGCGCCGGTCGACATGGTGGATGTCGGCGACCTGCCGGAGAACTTCAAGCTAGGAGATGCAAAATGACGAAGATGAGGAAGCTTGGGCTCTCCCTGAGCGTTGTGATGCTGGGACTGCTGGCGATGGGCGTTGGCGAGCGGTTCTCGGTCCCGGGGATAAGCGGTTACGTGGCGACTGCCGAGGCGCGTGTGGGGCGCCCACTGACGCCCGTCAGCGTCGCCGGGGCAGCTCGAAGGACGACGCGCCGCTGCGCCACTGGCGTTTACAACTGCTGAGCGTCGGGCTCCGGAGGACCCGACCCCTCGCAGCAAATTGAGAAGCCGCGCCAGCGCCATTTCGCATGGCGGCGCGGCTTTTCGCTTGTTGGGCTGCCTATTCGACTGCGGTCGAAGAGTCTGGGGAGGCATCTGGAGCTGCCTCACGTAGCCGGGTAAGGTGGCGCTCGCGCTTGACTCCGGCGTCGGCCGGCAGCGCCAGCCCACAGCAACAGATACACTCCCTGAGGAAACATACCGAGGAAGGACAAACGCAATGTCGAACGAATCCAAGACGCAGGACTGGTCGAAGCCAGCCGCAATGGCGATCCCCAAAGGCGGGTTCTTCAAGGACAAGGTGGAACAGGGGCGCTATGGTCCCATCTTTCCCAAGACCCCGGCCAGCTACGGCTTCTCAATTGTCGCGAAAGTCATTCCGGGCCGCGAAGAGAAGTTCTACGAACATGCCAGCACGATCGAAAAGACGATCGCCGAGCAGCCGGACGCTCTTGCGGTGCTAAAATTGCATTACCTGCGCTGGTTGTTGTTTCCCATCAAAGGGGAAACCTATTTCATGTACCAGGGCATTTTTGACACCGACTTCGACAAATACACCGAGGACGCTGTTACATTGTTCTCCGCCACCGGCATTACGACAGTCTTCGAGAATCTCGAAGGATTCCCCAAGGACTGGAAGACCAACCCGGCATCCTTCGTGACATTCGTTCGCGAGCATCAATGCCCGAGTTTCCTCGAATACGGCGAGTATCCTTTCGTTAGCGCCGACGAGGTCAAGAAGGCGCTCAAGCTGAAGGCCGCGTTCTCGACCATGCTCGACCAGATGCAATGAATTCCTCCGGACAGGATTGTCTCTCGAACGCCATGAGAGGGCAAGCGTTGTACTATCGCGCGACGGGAGGATGATCGTGGCGGACAACCCCCCTACGGAAATTCAGACCCTAATCGACAATCACGTCAACGCTTTCAACACCCAGGATAACGAACTTTTTTTTCGTGTTTTCGGGGACGCAGCCATCATCATTGACGGCATCGCACCATATCGCTGGCTGAGTCCGAACGCCCCCGCCAACTGGCTTGCTGACGTGGCAAAGTGGCGTGAGGACCTCGGGGTCTCTTACGAGCACTTATCCTACGAAATGGGGTTCTGGAACGTGGAAGGATCGGATGCATACGCCGTCATAGCCGGGACGCTGACGGTCACCATCAAGGGTAAAACCGTCGCGCGCACCGGTACGCTTGCATACACGTTTTCAAAGCACGGTGATGAGTGGAAGATCGATGCACAAGCGTGGGGGCGAACGTCGTGACGCCATCAAATCGCTAAACAGGAAACGTCGCGATGCTCGAATTCGACGACATTCAGCACATTCTGCTGACACGCGCGCCGGCACTTGCAGCGAGGTACGAGTTTCTGTCGTTTCGCAACGGGGCCGGCGCCCGCGCCTGGGTGTCGGCAATCAAGGAGACGATTCATTCGGCGGCCTCGATGCGCGCGGGCGCCGATCAGGACAAGCGCTGGGTGACGGCGGCTTTCACCTGGAATGGGCTTCGCGCGCTTGGACTGGACGAGACTTCGCTCGCGTCTTTTCCGGAGGAGTTCAAGCAGGGCATGCCCGCGCGGGCGGAGGTGCTTGGCGACACTGGCTTGAACGCGCCCGACCATTGGGTCGGCGGCCTTGCGAGCCCCGACCTGCACGCAATCGTGATTCTCTTCGCGCGGGACGATGTGGAACATGACCGGTGCGTCGCGGAGCACGCGAAGCTTATCGCCAACTGCCCCGGCGTCGAGGTCCTCTCTGCGCTCGACCTTAAAGCCATTCCGCCTTTTGACCACGCTCACGATCATTTCGGCTACCGCGACCGTCTCTCGCAGCCGGTCATCGAGGGGGCGGGCGAGGAGCCTACGCCGGGCTCCGGCGATCCTCTGAAGGCGGGCGAGTTCATCCTTGGCTATCCCGACGAATACGGCGTCACAGCCGAGAGCCCGCAGCCCAAAATTCTCGCGCGCAACGGCAGCTACATGGCCTACCGCAGGCTTGCGGAGCATGTAGGAAGGTTCCGCGACTTCCTTCGCCAACATGGCGAGACCGCGGAAGAGCAGGAACTGATCGCCGCCAAGCTCATGGGCCGCTGGCGCAGCGGCGCGCCGCTCGTCCTTTCGCCCGACAAGGACGATCCCGAACTTGGCGCCGACCCGCAACGAAACAACGACTTCAACTACAAGGAGATGGACCCGCACGGATATGCCGTCCCGCTTGGCTCCCATGCGCGCCGCATGAATCCGCGCGATACCGCGGCGAACATGAACCGCCGCCGGATGATCCGCCGCGGCGCGACCTATGGACCGCATTTGCCGGACGGCAAGGCTGAAGACGGCGCGGAGCGCGGCATCGCGGCGTTCATAATCTGTGCGAGTCTTATTCGGCAATTCGAGTTCGCGCAGAACGTCTGGACGAACGATCGCAATTTCCACGAACTCGGCAACGAACGCGACCCAATTATCGGCGCCCAGGACGGAACGTTGGAGTTCAAGATTCCCAAGCGCCCCATTCGCAAGAAAATCGTCGGGCTGCCGGCCTTCACCACGGTAAGGGGCGGCGCTTACTTCTTTCTCCCCAGTCTGAATGCGCTGGACTATCTTGCGTCGCTGAAAGAACCGCGCCGGGCGTGAACACCCAATCAGGACGAAGGAGAAGATCCATGTCAGCGCCAGCTTCCGCCCGGACCTACAATCAGGATCACGTTCCGCGCAAGTATACGCCGGGCAAGCGCCGCATCAGCATCTACTGGACATGGAGCTACCCGTGGGAGTCGCAGCGCGACCTTGCGGAGATGGACAATCGGTTCTCGACCATGACCGATGTTCGCCGGGTCGCCTGGCCAGCCTACGAGACTCAGGAATGGAGCGCGGCGCAGTTCCTTCAGGGCATTGCGGGAACCCTTGAGCTGTTTCACCGCTCGACCCTCAGTTTCCAAAAGATCGCCGGCGAAACGACGGGCCATCCGGTCGCTGTCTTCCAGCGCATCGACCAGGCCGGCTACAAGCTGCCGATCGATGAACGCATTCTTGCCGACGCCGATACGCTCATGGTGTTCGGGCTCGACCATATCGCCTCCGAACAGGAAGCGGCGCCGGAGGAGATCGCCGCGATCCGCGAATGGCTGAAGCGGGACGGCGCCTGCCTCCTGCTGGCGCCCCACCATGACGTCGGCTTCACCGGCGACACGAAGCAGCGCCAGATGGAATATCTGCACCACGGGGACCCGCTCGTCCCCCGCCAGCAGCGGTTTGGGCAGTACACGCGTTCGTTGATGAAGGGGCTCGGCGTTCCCGTGCACAACACATACGGCCTTCGGCCCGCGGTCGTGAAAGGCACAAGCGAAATTGCTCCGCTCTCGGCCTCCCACGACCTCGACAGCCTTGGCCTTTTGCGCAACGTCCCGACCCTCAACTTCCACCCGCATCTGCCGCATTACGAACTGACCGGGGGCGCAACCTCCGTCCAGGTGCTGGCGCGACAGCCAATCGACCTCGAACGTCCGCACCCTTTCACCGAAGCGGGCGCGAGAGAGTTCAACTGCGTGCTCTGGATGCCGCCGCATGAGCAGAGAGCCGGAGACATCGTTCTGGTCGATTCCACCAATTTCACCACACTCTTTGGCGGGACGAAGAGTCTCGAGAGTTTCTGGAGCAATCTCGCGGCGATGCGATGAGCTGCTGAAGCTGGCTCACACTTTGTACGCGCAAGACAGACAATCGCTTCTCACCCTTGCCCGTTGCGCTTCCATAGCCGGGGCGCTGAGCATGGCCGGGCCGGTTCTTGCCGACTCCGACCGCCCGGACGTTGCTAACGGAACTGGCGACGATCCAACTCAGCCATTGGGCAAGATCGAGCTTCTTGAGCGCTACACAAACGCTCCTGGCCCCGGCGTCGAAGAGGGAACGACCAAACAGGTCGAAACGAACACCCCGTTCGCTCGCATCGACGCGCCGTTCAGGTTCGCGCCGCAATGGGAGTTGAACTTCCGGGCCGAAATTCCGGTGGTGTGGACAAACGGAGTAACACAGGAGAACCCCACCGGCGCGACCATATCCGGCTTCGGCAACGTGCTCACTCAGGCGTGGATCGTGCACGACCTGGATCAACGATGGGCAGTCGCGCTCGGCGGGCAGCTGATCGCGCCGAGCGCTACCAATGGAGTGGCGTCTGACGCGTGGGAACAGGTCACGGGTTTGGTCGTTCGCGCGATGCTCCCTGAAATCAGTCCAGGAAGTTATTTTGCGCCGCAGGTCCGCTACGGAGTCGATTTTGAAGGCAATGACGACGGCCGGATGCTGCGGCAGTTGCGGATCGCGCCGACCCTCAACATCAATCTGCCGCACAACCTGTTCTTCACGCTCTACCCGAGCCCAGACATTCGACTGAACTATGGGACGCCGGTGTGGAATCAAACCGGCCGATTGTTTGTGCCGCTCAACTTCATGATCGGCTGGAAGCCAACCGAGCATACCGTGATTTCAGCGGAATTCGGCATTCCTATCATCAAGGATTTTCCCGTTTACACTTTCAAGACTCAACTGAGAGTGGGCTATTTGTTTTAGCGCCAGTTCTCGGCGGATCACCCGCAGGATCTGGACACTCATCTTGCTGACGAGCCGGTCTCGGTGAACTCTTGCCAGTAGGCGCAAATTCCCCTCCAAGCGACCTGACCCGCTCGCCCCGCCGACGACGAATGACCGGTATTTGCGCACTCCTGCCGTCCCGAGTGGCGGCTCCGGATGATCGCAATCCAGCCTTCGCGATGTTCCTCCAGCGCATCGATCAACGCCCGCTTCGGGCGGACATCTTCCCTACAGGTATCATCAGGGAATGCCCGCACCCGGCCCCGATCCCGCACCGGGGTCAATCAGATTCCGATTCCCGGCTTGCGCCCGAAATTCCAATCTACGTTACCGCCCGGAGCCAGCACACCGGTGACCTGGTTGCCAAGTCGCTTTTCCAACGCCGGCCGCCACGGCACAAGGTGAAACCCCATCCCATCGTCGATCATGGCGAACCGGCCGGAAGCGAGCGTAACGCGCTGGCGATAGACGCCCGAGACATGCTCGCCTTCGGCGGATTTGCGATGGGCAAGCCCGGTCTGTGGTGACAGTCGGGCGGCGGCTTCGTCGAGCTCGCGTCGGCGCAGCGTGTTGAGAAGATCGCGAGCGAGGATAACCCGTTGACCTTGCCGCCGGGCCAGATTTTGCTCGACCAGGTGATCGATCCGACGATCCATCGCCTGGCGGAGCTCGGCGCAAAGCCGCCGCTGCTGAGTGCAGACTCCTTGGCCAGAAGCTGGCGGTCAAGCCAGGTGGCGCCGGCCGGCGAGATCTGCGCTTCGATCGCGAGATCCGATCGAGTGGCGAGCGACAGGCGAGCGCGGCCTCCGGCGTCGTCGTAGGCTCGCGACTCGACAATCGCCCCCGGCTTGGCGTCACCCGTTATTTCCAAGCCAGAGAAAACAAGGTGGTGCGCGCGCCCGTCGACGCCGTCGATGACGGGTAGGCCATGCCCTTCAGCTCGTCGTGCAGGCCGCGCTCGACCAGACGTCCCAGGACGGCCTCTGCGGGCTGGTCGCCGTGAAGCGCGAAGCGGGCGACGTCGGGCTCGTTTCCTGCCCCGCTCATCGCCCGGCGCATCGTCTTGATGATGTCGCCTCGGATGGCGAGATCACGCAGGGTTGGCTCGAGGCCGGTCTTCAAGGTCCCTTGCGCCGGACCGACTTGATCAGCGAGACCGAGGCGCTCGAGCTTGGCGGCGTTGATGTCCTGGGGATCCAGATCGGAGTTGCAGACGACCCGCACCTTGCCGATGGACTTGATCTCCTCGTTGACCAGGTCGAAAATCGACCATCGAAAATAGCCGGCGATGCGGAGATATTCCGAGGCGCCCTTAAGCCGGTCCTTGAGGTAGACATGGGACAGGCGCTCGCGCCGCGAGGAGAACCGAGTCAGCCGGCCCCCGTCAGAAAATTCGGTGATGCTGTCCCGCCCGGGCGCGTCACTCACCGCGCTCATCCGAAGCGTTCGTTGCGGATCAGGCCATGGAGGATGCGCGCAGCCCTGGATTCTTCCTCGTCGATCGCCTCGCGCTTCGTCGCGACGTAGTCCGCGAGCGCCATGCGAAGCGTCACAATTCTGGAATCGCCTCAATAATCGATAGGTTAACCAACTAATTTGGCGGTGTCCCAATTCCGCGCAAAATGACAGTCATTCGCAAGTGCGTGTCGACATATTAATTCAAAGTGAGGGTGAGGTGCGACCGAGGCGTTTCGGCGCACCTTTCTACTCCGAACATCCACTCACGTCGGTCCGCCGAAATCCTCGGCGAAATGATGGAGGCGAGGCGCTACGCTCTGACGACCGTCTCGAGAAGCTCCCCGAAAACCGGGGAACCGTCGGGCAGTCGGACATCCATCGAGACTGTGTCTCCGAAGTCCATGTAGTCGGTTCTCGGCTTGCCGTGATCCACCATCTCGATGCCGCGGCGTTCCGCGATGCAGCTGGAGCCCACCTCGCGATAGGTCGGGTTGGACACGGTTCCCGAGCCGACGACGGTGCCTGCGACGAGGTTCCTTGAATAGGCGGCGTGCACGACGAGGTCATCGAAACCGAAGCTCATCGCGTAGCCATTTGCGGCGCCGAATTGCTTGCCGTTCCACTTCACGTTCAGTGGCAGGTCGACGCGGCAGTCGCGCCAGTATGCGCCGAGCTCGTCCGGGGTCACGGCGACGGGCGCCATGCCGCAAGGCGGCTTGGCTTGCACCCAGCCGAACCCGGTCTTCATTTCCACCGGCGCGATCTTTCTCAGACTCCAGTCGTTGATCTGCACGATGAGCCGGATGTGCTCCGCCGCCTTCGCTTTGCTGGCGTTGATTGGCACGGCGTCAGTGATGACTCCGAACTCGCCCTCGAAATCGATTCCGTCGTCGGTCGATACGAAGGGAACGTCCGACCTCGCCGGATAGAACGTGTCGGAGACGCCCTGATACATCAACGGCTTCGGATTGCGCTCCTTCTTCTCCATGCCGAAGACCTTGTCCATCAGGTCGCCGTGGCTGTCGAACGCCGATCCGTCTAGCCATTGCCAAGCCCGCGGGAGGGGCGCAAGCGCCTTCGCGGCGTCGAAGGGCTCTCCGCCGCCGGTGTTCAGCGCTTCATACTCGGCCTTGAGCCTCGGCTCGATAGCCGACCAGTTCTCGAGCGCCGCCTGCATCGACTCGGCGGCCTGCGCTGGTGTCGATCGCGTGAGATCCCGCGAAACCAGATGCAGTCGCCCGTCTGGCGTTCCGTTGGGCAAAGTGGCGAATTTCATCGTGCTCTCCGGATAGAATGGATGGTTGACGGCGCTCCGGGCGGAGCTCAGTCCTGGAAAATGGCGACCGCGCGGCACCACCCGGCGGAGGCGCCTTCGATCTTCACGGGAAAACACGACACCATGAAGCCGGTCGGCGGCAGCGCTTCGAGGTTGGAGAGCTTCTCGATGTGACAATAGGCGCGCACCGCGCCGGCCTTGTGGCCTTCCCAGAACAGCGAATAGTCGCCCGTCTCCTTGATGCGCTTGGCCGTGTAGGAGAAGGGCGCATCCCAGCTCCAGCCGTCGATACCCGTAACCTTTACGCCGCGCCCGGTCAGGTAGAGCGTCGCCTCGCGGCCCATGCCGCAGCCCCGCCCGACGAAATCGTCGTGACCGTAGCGGGCCCCGGCCGAGGTGTTGACGAGCACGATGTCGAACGGCTGAAGGGTATGGCCGATACGCTCGAGCTCAGCCTCGACGTCGGCCGCCGAACAGACGTAACCGTCGGGCTTGTCACGGAAGTCGAGCTTCACGCCGCGTCCGAAACACCATTCGAGCGGCACTTCGTCGATCGTCCAGGCGCGCTCGCCGCCGTTCATCGTCGGGTGATAGTGCCAAGGCGCGTCAAGATGTGTACCGGAATGGGTGGTGATCTGGCACCGCTCGCTCGCGCAGCCCTTGCCTTCGAGCTGCTTGTCGACCGGCACGCCGGCCATCTGCTCGAATTCCTTCGCCCCCTCGTCGTGACCCATATATTCGATCTTGGGCAGAAGCGGTGGGGGATCGGAGGCGATACCGGCCTTCAACGCGACGGAAAGGTCAACGAAACGACGGGCCACAGCAAGGGTCTCCTAATTGGAAATGGGATGGGCGAGAGGCTTACTCGCCCGGATAGGCGATGACGAAAGCCTTCAGATCGATCGGCGCGCCGATGAGTTTTTGCCGCACCGCCAGTTCGTTCCAGAATTTCAGACTGGTCTCGGGCGACAGATGGGTGGAGAGGTTCGGCCATTTCAGGCCGGCCACGACCTTCGGCGGGAGGGTGGTGTATTTGGCTAGGCTTGCGCGCGCAGAGTCCTGATTGGACTTGATGTAGACGAGCGCATCGTCGAGCGCGTCCTGCATCCCGCGAATTGCGTCCTTGTGCGCGTCCGCCCAGGCCTTGGTGGTGACATAAATGCCGCCGACCGTGCCGGGCGGAACTACGGTCATGAAATCGCCCACAAGCTTGCCGACGCCAAGATCGACCGCGCGAGAAAGAAACGGATCCACTCCCGCGACCCCGTCCACCTGCCCGGACTTCAACACATCCGCCGTCTGCGGCAGCGAGATCTCGACCACATTGATCTTCGACGGATCGCCGCCGTTGACCGCGACCCACTCCAACATCACCACGTCAAGCAGGCCGCCGATTCCCGGAACGCCGATCTTCTTGCCGGCAAGATCCTTCGGCCCCGTGATCCCGCTGGTCGGCGAGACGACCAGTCCGGCGGCAGACGGATCGGGGAAGACATTGGTGCTGGCGAAGGACTGAAGCGGGATGCCGTTGTCGACCGCCTGAAAGGCGACGGTCGGGGTGGTGATGCCGACCTCAGCCGAGCCGGAAGCGACCGCGGTGGCGACGAGCGAAGTGTTCGGGTTCAGCTGGAGGGTGACATCGACGCCGTGCTTGTCGAAGAAACCCTGGTCCTTGGCGACGAAGGCCGATGCGAACGCGGCGGTCGCCGTGTACATGATCGTGACCTTTTCCGCCGCCACGGAAAGCGACGAAGAGAGCGCCACCAGGAGGAACGCGCTCGCAAAAGCCTTGGATTTCATGTTTCCTCCAGTCGGTTGTCAGTACTCAGCGGGGCTTCCACCGCAAGGCTCGGGATTCGGCGAGACCCAGAAGTCCATTGCTCACGAGGCCGCTCGCGCCGAGCAGCGCGACGCCGGCGAAAAGATCGGCGCTGCGGAAGCTGCGGGCCCCCAGCAGGATGCGGGCGCCGAGCCCGCCCTGCACGGTTATCATCTCGCCGACGACAGTGAGGATCAACGCAACGGTCAGGCCCAGTCTGAGGCCGCCCAATATGTCGGGCGTCGCGGCAGGAAGCGCGATCTTGAACACGTAGGCGAGTTCGCCGAGAGCGAGGGTCCGGCTCACTTCTCTTAGTCTCGGATGCACGTTCGAGAAGCCGTGGATCGTCGTCAGCAACATCGGCCAGAGTGCGCCGAAGGCGATCAGGAAGAGCGCCATCCGGTCCGTGAGGCCGAAGATCACAACAGCGACGGGCGCAATCGCCGAGGACGGAAGCGGCCGCACGAATTCCAGCATAGGCGCGAGCCAGACGCGCGCCGCCTCCGAGACGCCGATGACCGCGCCAATCGCGACGCCGATCACGGAGGCAAGCGCCCAGCCGAGGATCATGCGCCGAATGGTCTCGCTGGTCTGCGCCACGAGATCGCCGCGCTCGACGCCCTTGACGATCGCGGCGTAGATGCGGTCCGGCCCGGGCAGGAAGACGGGCGAAATCAGCCCTTTGCTGGCGACCGCCTGCCAGCCGGCGATGATGAGAAGCAGCACCGCGACGCTGGCGGCAAGCGATGCGGCGCGCTTGTCGGCGGTCATGACTTCACGCCTCCGGGGCATGCGCGAAAAGCCGCGCCTCGACCGCGAGCAGCGCGCGATTGAGCGCCCAGCCGATGAAGCCAACCCAGATCAGGGTTGCGAACATGTCGGCAGGGCGCAGCGACTGCGCGGCGGTCATCAGCCGATAGCCGAGCCCCATTGGATTCGCCGTGACCTCCACTGTGACCGCGACGATCAGCGCGATTCCGGCCGCAAGCCTCAGAGCCACGAACATACGAGGAAGTGAGGCGGGCACGACGATCTTGGCGACCCGCTGGGCGACCGTGAGCCGCAGCACGCGCGCCACCTCCATCAGCCTCGGCGCGATCTGTCCGATCGCGTGCTCGGTGAGGATCATCATCGGGAAAAAGCAGGCGAAGGCGACGATCGCGATCTCCATCCGGTAGCCGAAGCCGAAGGCCAGCAGCGCAATCGGGAGGATCGCGACGGCGGGGATCGGACGAAGCGTCTCCACCGTCACCCGCATGAGCCGCGACAGCGGCGGCAAAAGCCCGAACGCCAGGCCGAACAGGACGCCCAGCGCCGCACCGACGAGGAGCCCGCCGCCCGCGGCAGCTAGCGTTCGCACACTCGCGCCGAGCAGCGAGCCGTCGCCGAGGCCGGCAACGAGCGCGAACGCGATGTCGGAGGGCTTCGATAGCGTGTCGCTTTGGACGCCGAAGGCCGCCGCCCCGATTTGCCACATGAGAACGAGCGCCAGCGGAAGCGCGAGGCCTCTCAGCCGGGTCACGCTTCCGTCTCGCGGATGAAGGTGAACAGCTTGTGGCGCAAATGAAGAAATTCCGGCGTCTCGCGCGTGGTCAGTTGATCGCGCGGGCGCGGAATGGACACGTCGAAGATTTTGGCGATCCGGCCTGGATGCGGAGCGAGCGCGACCACGCGGTCGCCGAGATAGATGGCCTCTTCGAGGTCGTGGGTGACGAAGAAGGTGGTGACGTTAGACTGTGACACGATCGCCAGCAATTCGTCCTGTAGCTTCTGCCGCGTCATCGCGTCGAGCGCGCCGAATGGCTCGTCCATCAGCAGCATGGATGGCTCCTGCGCGAGGCAGCGGGCGATCTGCAGCCTTTGCTGCATGCCGCCCGACATTTCGGTCGGAAAGCGTTTTGCGTGGCTTTCGAGCCCGACCTTGCGCAGCAGTTCGGCGATGCGGGCCGGCCGCTCCCGGCGCGGTTTCCCGGCCGCTTCGAGCGCGAGCGAAACATTGCCCTCCGCCGTCCGCCATGGCAGGAGCGCATTCGCGTAGTCCTGGAAGACGACGGCAATGTCGCTCGAAGGGCGGTCGTGGACCTGGCCTCTATAGGCGACGGCTCCGCCAGTCGCCTTGAGAAGGCCCGCGATCAGTCGGAGGAGGGTGGTCTTGCCGCAGCCGGACGGCCCGACGACGCAGACGAATTCGCCCTCGCCGATCGTAAGGTCGATGTCGCGGAGAATCTCGGTCGCCCCGAAGCTGAGCGACACCGACTGGAACACCAGTTGCGGCTTCCGGTCCGCGGCATTGTCGACGATCAACCGAGCCGCCGCATTCTGAACCGCGCTCGCGAGCGCCATTCCTCTTTCTCCCGCTTGCCGCACTGGCCTCGACCCGCAAGGAGACGCGTGACACGACGGACATATGCTGTCCAATGAATAGGGCATATATTTTTGATGATTTCTGGTAATAATACACTATGCGGGTCGAATTGCTTGATCTCAATCTGATCGTGGCGCTCGAGGCCATCGTTCGGCTGCGCTCGGTCTCGGCAGCTGCCCAGGAGCTTCGCCTCACCCAGCCCGCGCTGAGCCGAGCCCTCTCTCGCCTGCGCGAGCATTTTGGCGACCAACTTGCGGTTCCCGTGGGTAGGCGGATGGCGCCGACCGCATTCGGCGCCGAACTCTTCGCGCGAGCGACGGAACTGCTCCACGAGACGCGCGCCTTCGCCCAGCAGCGGCCGGGCTTCAGTCCGGCAATCGCGGTCCGCGAGTTCACCGTCGCCGCATCCGACTACGTGTCCGCGATCTTCCTGACGAAAGTCTTTCGCAAGCTTGCAAGCGCGGCTCCCGGGCTTTCGATCAGAATTGTCTCCGCCGATATTGTCAGCCAAACCATGATCGACCGAGGCGATCTCGATTTCGTAATCATGCCTGAAATGGTGCTCAGCGCACGCCACCCGCGCGAGGAACTCTTTCGAGACACCTTTGTTTGCGCCGTGTGGTCCGGCAATCCCCTTGTCAAGGACGGCCTCGACTTCGCAAACTACATGGCGCTTGGCCACGTCTCGACCGCCTTTGGGCAAGCTCGGGATAGCCATTTCGAGCATTTCTTGCGGACAAGCGGGATTTCGGTCCGCGTCGTGCTGTCGATGCCAAGCTTTACCCAGATCCCGCAGTTCCTGGTTGGTACGCCCTATGTCGCGACCATCCACGCCCGGCTCGCAAATACGCTGCCTCCTGAGGCGCCGCTGAAATTCTTTCCGGTCCCGATCGACGTCCCGCCGCTGCGAGAACACCTGCAATGGCACCGAATGCGCCAGCACGACGCCGCGTCGAACTGGCTCAGGGTCTTCATGCATGAGGTGGCCGCGGAAGAAATGTGACCGCAGGGTCAGAGGCCGCCGCCGTCTTGACCCGGGCGTCGTGCTCCGCCTGCTTACGGGCGAGCTCCGGATCAAACTTGCCGTCGGCGAGAATGAACAACATCCGGGTGATCCTGTCGGTGCGGTTCGTCCAAGCGTGAATGGTTCCGCGCTGGATGACGACGTCGCCGGCCTCGAGCACGACTTCCTCGTCGTCGAGCAGAAGGACGATCTGACCTTCGAGCACGATCCCGTAATCGATCGATTCGGTGCGGTGCATCAGCGGATGACGGCCGGGAATTGTGTGCTCGGCATTTTCCCCCAGGCCCACCTTCTCGAACAGAGCCTTCGCCGTCTCCTTGTCGAAGGCTGGCCCATCCTGGCCTTCCGGCGGAATGTCGACGATGCGGACGATCGTGCCGTTGGCCGGGGGCGCGGTGTCGCGATGCAGGTCTGTAGACTCGGATTCGGTAGCCGTCACGGGCGCCGGACTGGCGCGGGTGTTCCAGACTTCATGAAAGGCCAGACCCGGCTGCTGGGGCGGGCGTGTGACGTGAGGCGGCGCTCCGTCCCACAGGACAATTGCGCGCCCTGTCTCGTCATGGCCAGTGATGACGCGCCGAATGTCTCTGCTTGGCATTGCTGATTTCTTCTCTTGATTGGTCGACCGAACAAATACGTCAGCCTCGCACGGATGGCAAGCGCGGCGGTCAAAAAATCCTCCGGTCCTCGGTTCAGCCCTTCGCGCGCCTGCGGACCGTCGTTCGCGCCGCGTCGGTGTCGCGCCGATCGAAGCTTTCCATGCCGGCGACCGCGAATTGCAGAAGCGTCGGATAGGCGCGTTCAAGATCGCGCGCGCGGGCCGCGCCGTCGGTCAGAGCGTCGACGCGCTCGTGACGGGATACGGTCTTGAGCATGCTCTCAAGGACGATAACGAAGCCGCGCGCCACGTCTTGCCGATCGGCGCCCGGCAGCGCCTTTTGCAATGCGGCGAGGAAGGCGCGTGCGGTCGAATTGAAATGCCGCGACAGGATCTCAAGCCAGCGGTCCTGCTCGCCGAGCCGCGCGAGCACACGCAAATAGTCTCGCCATCCCGGCTCACGCGAGCGCGCCTTCTCGAACAACGGCGCCATGAAGGCATCGAGGAGATCGCGCGTGGTGGGATCGACCAGCGCGCTGAGCCGGATCTCTCGCAGGCTGCACAGGACGTTGGCTCGGCGCGCGACAACGGCCTCGAACAGCGCGTCCTTCGAGCCAAAATGATAGGAGGCAAGCGCGAGCGTCACGCCGGCCCTGAGGGTGATGTCCCGAAGCGACACGGAGTTGAACGAATGTTGGGCGAAGAGCGTCTCCGCCGCGTTCAGGATCTTTTCGCGCGTCCGGTCGCCGCTGACGCGCGTCGGCTTGTGGCTGCGTTCAGCGGGCTCGGATGCAAGATTGCGCTTCGCCGTCATCGTATCTTCTCGTCGTCAGTCAGTTCAATGCTGGCCCCCCGACTACTCAAGCTGGGCTTCAACCCAAAGCTGAATCGCAAGCGCGTGGACTGCCCGTTTCGCCGCTCTCAACGGTTGATCGGGGAGTCGCGGCCCAAGAATGTCTCCCTCGCTCGACGGGCTTGTTAACGCATCGCCCGTCGCCTATCGTTGAACGAACGACCAACCAATAGCGCGGATCGGAAAGAAATGAAAGTCGCGGTGATCGGGGCGGGAGGATTTGTAGGCTTGCGAGTTGCAAGGATCCTCGCCGGCGACCCAGCCATCGAACTCTCGCTCCTCGATCGGTTGGCGTTTCCCCATCCCGAAAGCCCCCGCGTCAAGGCGGTGGTCGGCGATTTTGCCGATCCGACGGTGCGCGAGAAGGCGTTGGACGGGGCAAACAAGGTGATTTTGCTTGCCGCCATTCTCGGCGGGGCGGCGGAGGCGGATTACCCTCTCGCCCGACGCGTCAACGTCGACGCGACGCTCGGACTGTTCGAATTCCTGCGTGAACGGGCCCCCGGGACCCGGCTCGTCTTTGCCTCGACCATTGCCGTCTATTCCGAGCCCCTGCCTGATCCCGTCACCGACGCCACGGCTCTGGGACCGACCATGGTCTACGGCGCGCAGAAACTGATGATGGAAGTCGCCCTTTCAAACTTCGCGGTTCGCGGCCGGCTCGACGGAGTGAGCCTTCGCCCGTCCGGCGTCATGGCGCGCGACGGCGCAGACGCCGCACTCAAGACCGCCTTCATGTCGCGGCTCTTTTGGTGCGTGAAGCGAGGCGAAAATATCGTGCTTCCGGTGGCGCCGGAAAGCCGGACGTGGCTGACCTCGATCGAAACGGTCGCCCGGAACTTCATCTACGCGGCGATGCTGCCGGAGATCGGACCGGACCGTGCATTCACGCTCCCCGCTCTGTCGCTGACCTTCGCAGAGTTGGTCGCTGCGCTGAAGCGGCGTTTTCCGAACAGTTCGTCCCGGATCGCCTTCGCGCCCGAACCGGAGATCGTCGCGCTCTTCGGAAGCTGCCCGCGCCTCGAGACGGCGACTGCCGACCATCTCGGCTTTCTGCGCGACGAAACCGCGGATGTGCTGGTTGAGCGCGCCCTTCCATGATCCGGCTCGAGCCAAGTCCCAACCATGACGCCCGCAATCGCCGGCAACGCGAGTCTGCTGTCCGCTCAGGTCGGCGCCATCCACCGGACCCGCAAACTCGACCAAGGACATGGCGGCGCCGAACTGCTCGCGCTTGGCATTCTGCTCGTGCTCTTTCTTGCGCCGAAGAGCGCGCGTGACGTCGGAAGGCCTGACCCCCATGCTTCTCGAAACGTTCTTCGGTCTCTCGGGCAAGCGGGCGCTCGTGACGGGCGGAACTTCGGGGATCGGCCTTGCTATCGCCCAAGCTTTCGCTTCGGCGGGCGCTCGGGTGCTCGCCGCCTCGGATCGAGAGGAGGATTGCGCGGCGACCGCGGCGCAACTCGAAGGCCATGGTCCTCCGCTTGAAACCCTATTCCACCGCCTCTCCGGCCGGGACAGCGCCGAACGCCTTGCGGTGGCGGCTCACGAGAAGCTGGGCGGAATGATTGACATTCTCGTCTCCAACGCAGGGATCGAGGGTCCTGTCGGCCTCACGGGCGTCGCGGACGAGGACGCCTATCTCCGGGTTTTCGACGTCAACCTGCACTGCGCCTATTGGCTCGCCGCGGCCCTCGCGCCGGGTATGCGTCAGGCAGGAGGCGGCGCCATCGTGCTGATGGCCAGCCTGTCGGCCATGCGCGGCAATCGCATGATTGGGCCTTACGCCATGTCAAAGGCGGCGCTCGCGCAAATGGCGCGCAATCTCGCCGTCGAACTCGGCCCCGACAATATCCGCGTCAACGCCATCGCGCCGGGACTGATCGAGACGCCCTTCTCGCACAGCCTGATGAGCGACAAGGCTTTCATGGCGCGCAGGATCGCCGCAACTCCCCTGCGACGCGTCGGCCAGCCCTCTGAGATCGCCGCGACGGCGCTATGGCTCGCCTCGCCCGGCGGCGCCTTCACCACGGGGCAGACCATCGTGGTCGACGGCGGGACGCTTGTCAGCGACGGAAGCTGACGAGACGCGGTCGCAGGCGGAGGGCGGAAACGGTCAACCTTGCTATCGTTCATACCGGCTTTGGTTTGTCTGACGCGGTGAGGATGGGGGCGTCCGGCGCGTCCACCTTCGAGAAAAGGAAAACCGCGATCGCCGCGAAAACAACGGCCGCCGCACCCAGGCTCCCGTAGCCGAAACCCTGAACGAGCGTGCCTCCGAGGATTGGGCCGACCGCCGATCCGATCATGAGCATCGCCGGAGTGCCGGCGAGCGCCCGGGCTGTCGGATCCAGCTTGGAGAGCACGCCGAAGGCGAAGGTATGGGTGAAAATCATCACTGCGGCGAAGAAGATCGCGGGCGCGGCGTAGGCCGGAAAACTGCCGCCAAAGGAAATGCCGAGCGCGATCAGGGCCTGTACGATCGGTCCGACGAACAAAACCGTGTGCGGCGAAACGCGCTTTTCGAGAAGTGCCGCGAGCGGGGCGGGAAAGAGGTTGACGAACCCGAGCGTGATCAAAACGCCGGTGACTGCCTCCCGCCCAAATCCGCGGTCGATGCCGATCCGCTCGAGGAAGCTGAACATCATGGCTTGCGTGAGGGCCATGCAGCTCACGCCCGCGACGCCGAACCATACCGCAGGGCGCAGATGAGAGACTTCTTCGATGATGTCTTCGCCGCTGCGCGCCGTCGCCGTCGGGAACGCGACGATCGCTGCGATGGCGGCGACAGCCATGATCGTGGCGAAGGTCCTGAACAACATTGGGCCGCCAAAAGCGGCAATGAGGTTGGGCGTTATTCCGAGAAAGACGATGGCGAAGACGCCCAGCGCCATGCCGACGATGGCGAAGAGCCGATGGGGATTGGCGCTATGGGCGATCGTGCCGTGGGTGAAGCTCAGCGCGCATCCGATTGCGACGCCCGCAACGAAATGCAGCACGGCAAGGGGGGCAAAGTCGGAAACGAACGCCGCCGCGAGAAAAGCCAGACAAGCGATTGCGAAACCTGCGGCGGCCGCGGTGCGGGAATCGATCCGGTTGAAGCGCGGCGCGAAGAAAAGGCTGCTTATCACCGCGCCGATCAGAAACAGGGTTGCGAGGCCGCCAGCCTGCTGCGGAGTGAATTGATATTGCGCGATCAGTGCGCCGACCCACACAGGCAGGGCGACGAGATCGACCATCCCGGCGCAGTGAGCAAACATCAGCGGAATTCTTCCGGACCAATTTTCGGTGCTGGCCTTCATGCCGTCCTCCCGGGAAATCCTATTCTTAACAGTCGACCAATTCTTCCTGAGGTGCGCCTCGGAGTGCTTGAGATAACCGGCGCGAATGAAAGAGCCTTGAACGCGGCTCTGATCGAAGCTCCGCTCAGACCGGCGCCGCCAGGGCCATCATGGATTCGCGCATAATTCTGCCGTGGTCGGCGGGGTCGCCGCCCGTGATCTCGATCTCGCCGAGTCGAACTGAATTCTCCACCACCATGCGGCATCGCTCCCAGCGCCGGTCTTCGAACGCTCGCAGGCCCGTTGCTATCGCGTCTGCGCGTGCGAGTTCCTCGGCGAGCACGATTGCATCCTCGATGCCAATGCAGGCGCCCGACGCCAGATGCGGCGTCGTCGCGTGCGCGGCGTCGCCGATCAGCACGACGCGCCCTTTCGACCATGGACGGGGCATCAGCAGCGCTTCGAGAGGCCGGTAGACGATGTGGCAGGTCTCGTTCAGAGTCGCCTTTACGGCTTGCATAACAGGCGCCGTGAACGGGACGATCAGCCCGCTCAGGGTCGGCAGGAAAAGCGCAGGGTCTACGCGGTCGTTCGAGGGACGATCCTCGGTGACGAACAGATACATTTCGTCCTGCGACACCGGGTTCACGCCCGCCTTCACCTTGGGACCCAGCCACATCAAGGCGCGCGTGACTTCCGGCGGACGTGGCAGGACCGCGCGCCAGACGCACTGGCCGGTGTAGCGCGGTGACGGCGCGTCCGGGAAAATCGCGGCGCGGGTTTTGGAGTTCAGGCCGTCCGCCCCGATTGCCAGGTCGTAGGACTCCGTGGAGCCGTCGCTGAAAGCAACCTCGACGCCGCCGTCGGTTTGGGTGATGCGCTCAAAGGTCATACCGAGACGCACGCCGGCGCCGGAAGCGCGCGTCGCCTCGGCCAGGATGCTCGCCAGCACGGGCCGCATGATCGCGCCAGCGCCGGGAACGTCCGGACGCGCGAGCCTCGGCGTCGGCAGGCTTGCGATCGGATGGCCGGCGCTGGTAAAGAGTTCGGCGCCGTCGGCGCCATAGCCGCGCCTCAGGAATTCATCGAGAATGCCAAGCGTCTCGAACGCCCGCAAAGTTGCGGACCCGAGGCTGATGCCCGCGCCATAGGAGCGCCAATCCGGATCGATCTCGACGAGATCGATCTCCGCGCCGCGCCGGCGAAGCGCGACCGCTGCCGCCATGCCGGAAAATCCTCCACCGACGATCAGAACCCGTTTGCCGGAAATCGACATGGCGCGCCTCCCAAATTCTTATCGCGACAGATGCACTTCGCCCGCCGCATTGACCTCAATAGGCGCCAAGCTCAGAGACTTGCCGAGCGCGGCGCCAAGGACGCAGCGTCCGGTTTCGATCTCAAACTCGGCGCCGTGCGATGAGCAGACGATCCGATCGCAACTCGCATTGAGATAGGCATGGGTTCGCCACGCCATCGGCGTGTCGCCGTAGTGCGGACAGGCGTCCCAGTAGGCGAAGAGAGCGCCTCGGCGGCGCACGATGAAGAGTTTTGCTCGGGAGCCGCCAGGCGCAAAGGCGCGAGCCTCGCCCTCGTCGATCTCGTCCGACCGGCAGAGATAAGGGCCCGGACTCGCATTCATGCGCTCAACGCCCCGGCTTGCCGCCGCCCGGGGGCGGCCCGCCCGGCGCCCATTTCTCGCGATGCTCGAACAGGAACGCCTGCGACGCTTCCGGGGTCATCGGCGTCTCGCGCGGCGCCCATTCGTCGTCGTGCAGATCCATGTCGGCGTCGTATTCGACGTGGCAGCCGAGCGGGCTGTTGAAGTACCAGAACCAGTTGGAGCCGTATTTGTGCCGTCCGGGGCCCCAAAACGATTGATAGCCGGCTTTGACGAAGCGCGTGCCCGCGAGCATCAGCTCGGTCGGGCCGCCCATATGGAAAGCGAAATGTTCGCAGCCCTTCATGAAGGGTGGCGTCTGGATGAAGAACAGCGTGTGGTGATCCTGCGTGCCGGCCGGGCGCAGGAACGGCCCGGCGTTCAACAGCCGGTCCGTGACCTTGAAGCCGAGGCGCTTGACATAGAAGGCTTCCGCCGCAGCGATGTCGGGCACGAAACAGACGACATGCGAGAGCGTGCGCGGCTTGGCGGGCATCTCTTCCCAGACGCCGATTTGATTCGGGCCGCGCTGCGGCGGCGCGCCGGGCGCGTTGACCCGTTCGCCCGGGAGGTCGAGTTGGCGCCGGACCGTGAGCTGAAATTTAAGCGGAAAGCCCAGGTCGTCCTGCGCCTCGACTGCGCCGCCGGCCAGGCGCTGAATCTGCCGGTCGTGCGCGAGTTCGGCGGCGATTTGGCCCAGGGTCGCCTCGTCGGCGACGCCGTAAACGACCTGGCGCAGCATGTTGCCCGTCTCCATGGCCGCGGGCAGGCTGGCGTCGCTGCGATGACGAATGACGATCGCGGTGCCGTCGAGCGCCTCGAAGCGACCATCTCCGACGGGTTCGAGCCCGTAGGCGGTCAGGTATTTCGTGCAGGCGTCGACGTCGTCGACGCCGAAGACCAGCGCATCAGGGCCAATGATGTTCACGGAGCCTCCCCATAGTTTGCTATTTCGGGCCGGCGTTCGCGGCCGTCCGTCCGCCCAGCGTCTCGGCGACCCAATCGGCGATATAGGCGCCGGCGTTGGCTGAATTGTCGAAGCTCGAATGCTGGCTGCCGCCTTCACGGTCGGTGAAGATCTTCAGTTCGCGCTTGGGGCTGTTGACCAGCTGCTCGTAGGTGCGATGCGCCCACTTCAGCGGAATCTGGGAATCCTTCTCGCCATGGGTGACCAGGAACGGAACCTTTATCCGGTCGAGAACGCCGTCGAGGTGGATGTTCTCGGCGATGCGCATGAACTCATCCATGTCGCGGGCGCCCCAAACCCAGCGGACATGGTCCCAATAGTGCGGGACGGGAAAGTCGCCCTCGCGCGCGAGGCGCTTCTTCTGCACGTCGCGCCAGTCGTGGTTGGCCCCCCAGGCGACGCCGCAAGCAAAGCGCGGCTCGAAGGCGACGGCGCGAGGGCAGTAATAGCCGCCAAGCGACACACCCTCGCAGCCGATGCGCTTGGGGTCGACATCGTCCCGCGTCTCCAGCCAATCGACGATTTTGCTGGCCCAGATCTCCGCATTGTAGACGGCGGTCAGATCCTTCAGGCGGAGCGCGTCCCCCGTCCCGGGCTGGTCGACCACGAGTGAAGACACGCCGCGTTGCGCGAGCCACCGCGGCAGGCCAACGCGGTATTTCATCTCCTTCGTCGAATCGAGGCCATTGAGCTGGACGAGAATGGGCGCGCGGCCCTCGACGCCTTCGGCGCGGGTATAGAGTGCGGACAGATGCGTTTGGCCGTAGGGAATTTCGACGTGCTCGCAGTTCTCGTGCGCGAGACGCACGCCGCGGTCGAAGACGGTCCGCATGCGCTTGTAGAGGTCGAGGCGCCCCGCTGCTTTGTGCGCCTGCAGTCGCTCGGCCGTCAGATAGTAGATTGCCGCGCGCCCATATTTATCGCCGGCCGAGATCAGCCGACCGCGTCCTTCGTCTTCTTCCGCAAGGCCGCAGAGCTTGTCGCCCATTTTTGACCAGGTCTCTCGAAATGCTCCGGTTCCCGCAGCATCGGGCTGCTTCGCGGCCTCCCACAGGGGCGCGCACATCTCCTCGATTTCACCAATCTTGGCGCCCATCTCGATCGCGAGATCGACCGAGAGATTCCAGACATAGTTGGTCGGGAAGTAGCGGAACATCGCGCTACCCTCCAAGCGCCAATCGGGGGTGCGCGGAAGGCACGGCGGCACGCGTTCCGCAAAAAGCCATGGGCGTTCTCCTCTGGGGGGACCATAGCTGCGGGCATTGTACAAGAGAAATGGATTGTTGAAATGTTATGTATTGATTTTGTGAATGGATAGGCATTGAGTCGGGATTCAGCCCCGGCCTGACCCATGCGGTTCAACAAGCTCGACCTCAATCTCCTCGTCGCTCTCGACCATCTGCTCAACCTGCGCAGCGTAAGCGAAGCGGCGATGCAGATGAACATGACCCAGTCCGCCATGAGCAACGCGCTCCTTCGGCTGCGCGAGTATTTCGGCGACGATCTGCTCGTGAAAATCGGCCGGCGAATGGAGCTGACGCCCCGCGCGGAATTTTTGAAGGACGCGGTGCGGGACGTGCTCGTGCGGGTCGAATGGACGATCGCGACGACCGCGGATTTCAATCCGGCGCAGTCGGACCGACAGTTCAATGTGCTGGTCTCGGATTACACCCTCGCGACGCTGATCCCGAAGGTTTTGGCGCTTTGTCGAAAGGCGGAGTCGACCGTCAGGTTTAATTTCCTTCACCAGGTGGCCGGACCTGAGCGGCTTCTGGAGCGCGGCGACGTCGATCTGCTCATCATCCCGAAGGAATTCTGCTCAAGGCAGCATCCGTTCGAGGTCATTCTCGAGGAAGATTTCTGTGCAATCGCCTGGAGCGATGCCGAACTCGCGCGTGAGAAACTTACGCGTGGGAGCTTCGCAGAAGCGTCGCACGTCGTGATGCGGACGCCGGACGGAGCGCAATCGCTCGAGTCGGTCTTCTTCAGGCAACACGACCTCGTTCGTCGTGTGGAGGTGGCGACGTACAGTTTCAACACCATGGCCCTCCTCCTCGTTGGGACGAACCGTATCGCGACCATCCATCGGCGACTTGCGGAGCAGGCGGCGCAGACACTGCCGATCCGAATCCTTGAGCTTCCGTATCGGCTCCCCAGGATGCAGCAGGCCATTCAATGGCACAAATACCGTTCACAGGATGCTGGTCTGATCTGGCTGCGGGGGGTATTCCGCGAGGCGGCGGCGCAAGTGTAGCAAGGATCCCGTCCGTCACGGCGTAGGTCCGCTCTTGGGCGGATTTTTGCCGCCTAGCGATCATCGCGAATAGCAGAACTCGCTCGTGAATCGGCCCATTCCGGGAACCGTTGGGTTGTCGCCGGATCTCTTCCCATAGCCAGTTGCGCGGGAGCATCTTCCCTAAGGGCGAACTGAGCGGTGACCGACGTCTCGATTCGACGTTAAGCGAACATCGCGCATCTAGGCCGTGGGGCGTCGTGGTCGGGGAGGCTGTCGTTCGTGATTGCCGATCCGGGGGATTATGATCCAACTCGGCGCCGCTGATTTCGGCGAAATCAACAAAGCGGACGTCGTAGGGAGCGTCGAGCGGAGGTGCGTCCAGTTCAGAAGGGAATGTCGTCATCGAGCGGCCTCCCTTCTTCGAAAAGGCTGGGCGCGGCTCGGACCAACCGAGGTTCTATAGTCTTCGTTTGGCGAGGCTTCGGCTTACGTCTGGCCGACAGAATGGCCTCCGCCACAATCTTCCAGCTTAAGCGCGAGTCGCCTCCAGCGGGCGCGTAGACCTCGCAATCAAATTCACCGCTGACCGAGATCGCTTCGCTGTCGACAAGCTGCATGACCTCGTTGATGACGGCCTCGTTGAAAACGAAGCACTTCCACCAGCGGACGCGCTCGCCGTTACCTTCTCGGATCTAAGCAGAGATTCTTTGAATGACCAACGGATTGACAGTTCGCTCCCGGTTCAGGGCAGCCACGGCTGCGTGGATTGCGCGGTCGAGGACGTCGGCATCAGCGAAGGTCTGATGGGCCAGATGGCGCGCCTTGAGATCGTGCCAGACAACCTCGATGTCGTTGAGTTCGGGTGCGTATTTTGGCAGCCACTCGACGGTGAGCCAGTGTTTGCGCGCCTCGATGGCTTTAAGAGTGAGCTTGCTGACATGGATCGGCCCGTTGTCCTCGACCAGTACGACCGGTTTTATTGCCCGTCCTGGTTGAGGACCGAACAGGTGGTCGAGTTGCTCGAGGTGAGCGATGAAGTCGCGGCTGCGCTTGGTCTGGCTCGTATGCACAATCAACTGGCGCGTGACATGATCGAGTGAGCCGATTATCGCCACTTTCTTGGCCTGACCCGGCGCCGGCACCCGCAGGTCCGCACCGCGCAAGGCCCACGCCCGCGCCAGATAAGGGTGCGTCAGGGCCTCGCTCTCGTCGCCGTAGAGGAGGATGATGTCGCCGGCTTCGGCCTGAGCCTTGCGCAGTTGAAGGCGCAGTCCCACGCGTTCGATCTCGGCGGCAATCTGGCGGCCTTTCAGCGTGTGCCGGGGCCGCCGCCAACGGAAGTTTTTTTTCGCAACGCCTTGGACAACTGCGACTTGCCGATCTTGACGCCCTCGCGCGCCTCGATCTCGGCCATGAGGCGCGGGATCGTCCAGTTGGGCCGGTCGGCGACGGGAGCTTCGAGCAGAGGCGCGACGACACGCAGCGCGGCTTCGGTCTTTACCGGTGGCGGGCCGAGCGCCACGGTCGCCTTCAACGCCTCGACACCGCCGCGCGCGAACTCGCTGCGCCAAAGACGCACCGTGTCTTCGCGCACGCTGAAGGCTTCCGCAATGCGCGGGCTGGTCCATCCCGACAACGTCAGCAATATCGCCCGCGCCCGATCAGCCTCGCCCCGATCGCGTGAATGGGCTAACGTCAGCAGTGCGTTGCGCTGTTGGTCACCCGCCGTCACCCGAGATTTGCCCGCCACGCCCCGCCTCCGCGAATCAACGCGAAGATCGAATCACACCTGCGATTCGTTGGTCAAGCTGAGGGAGTCTGCTTAGCGAAGACGTAGGGCTTACCCGCCTTGCTCGTCTTTGCGACGGGCGGCTTGTAGATTGTCCCTGATACGATGGCCCGCGCGCTCATCGCCGCACCTTCCGGCTGTGCGCGATTGCCTTGGCGGTTTGCCTTATTCGCAGGTTGGCTCTAGAAGGCGCTCGTACTGGTGAGAACGATAGCGACTTCCGGCCCTCGGCGCTGCATCCGCCCGGGGGCCTTTGCGTTCCGGGCCATCCCTCACGCATCTTCAAGAGATTGAGCGCGGCGCTTGACACGCGCTGGCGCGGGTGCGTCCAGCGGCTCTCGCGTCGATAGCTTGCGACCTCGTCAACGGTCGCGTCGACCGGGTCGAATAAGGGTGGAAGAGGAAGGAACCTGTAGCGCACGGGGATGCCTCACTGCTGGCGTCAAAGGCCAGCGCAAACGAACGAAGATGGTTCGCTTGGTGAGGTGATGGGTCGAGGCTTCTTGAACCCCGCAGGAGCCCTGATTTGCCGGGGCCTAACGGCCTTCGGCTGGAGCGCCTTCAAGGAGCTTGAGCTCCTAGAGGCCGGGAACTTGCCGTCTCCCCGTCCCAACTCCGGGACGGCGCTTCTTAGGTCTCGTGTCCAACCCGAGGCCCGCCATTAGCATGCCCGCCCCCGGTCTCACCCGGTCGGAGCGGCGCGGCTGCGCGAAATAGCGCGCAACCGGAGATGTCCGTGACGGTCGACAGCCGAGCAGGCTCCTAGCCAATGCGACAATGCCACTCGTAGGTGAATCCCAAAGAGCGCGACTGGCTGCCTCATGCGTCAACGGCGGCAAGAACATAGCCAACATCTTGCCCACACTTAGCCTTGCGTGCCACGTTCGGACGCGCGTGGACAAGGCGCGTGGACAAGGTTTTGGCGGAAACGGACAAGCGCTTGAAATTGCTGGCAGTATGGCGGACGCCCCCTCCGCCACGATCTACAATATTGATATTACTAATATATTGAGGCGACGCCTCACCATCGGTCCTGCAGCTTCAGGCTCTCGATCAGATCGCCGCGGTAAAGGTGCTGGCCGGCGTGCTGAAGCTTCGAGTTGAGGTCGACATAGACCTTGCCGCCCATGTCGCGCCAGCGGCGGCAGAAAGCGAAGTCTTCCGACAGATAACGACGCGAATCGGGATCGACCATGCAGTCGAAGAACAGCCAGTGCAGATGCGCCTGCGGATGGGGTCTCGGCCCGTCAGGGACATAGTTGAGCTCAGGATAATGTTGCATCATCTTATAGAAAACGTGGCGCTTGATGGCCATGAACCCGGTCGGCGCTTCGGCCACTTCAGCAAAGCCGTCGGCATCCGCGTACTGGCTCATCTTTCCCATCTCGTTGAACGGATATTCGCCATAGCGGACCTCGAATTGCTCGCGCGTCGTTCCGTTGGGCAAGCCCTCCTTCGGCCAGTGCATGCTCTTCATCGGATAGACGCCGGCCACGACGTCGCGATCGGCCAGCAGCAGCCGGCAAACCTGCTGCGGCGTGAAGCCAATGTCCGAATCGATCCAGAACAGATGGGTGAGCAATTCATCCTCGAGGAACCGGAGCACCATCTTGTTGCGCGCGCGGGTGATCAGGCTCTCCGAGTGCATGTGCAGGATGCACTCCGGTCCGAACCGCTTGGTGTGCATCACCAGATCGAAGATGCCCACCGTGTAAATCATGCTCACCGCCGAAATGTAGCACGGCGTCGCGAACATCACCTTCATTGAAAACAGCGCGGCGTCAGGCAGCATTGGCTATGGCTGCGGCTCTTTGGGGTGCGCGGGCCGATCCGACTTTGCCCCAGGCTTCTTGTCCGGCTTCGCTTTCGGCGCAGGCGCGGCGGCCGCCGGGGCCGGCGCCGGCGCGGCCGGTCCGGTGTGGGCGAGTCCCACGCTGATCCCGAACAATTTCCACTGTCCGTTCACCGGAGCATAGGCCACGTCGAAATTGATCTGCTCGGGCGCCGAAGGAAAAAACCCGGTCATGTGCAGGAGTCCGTTGGGCTCAATTTGCGGCAGCAGCGAAAGCTGGGGCTCGAGCACCGCCACGCCGGAAAGATCGAGATTGTCGCGCCGCTCGGAGGCGAAGATCTCGCCCAGTCGTGCAGCGTTGTTCTGCTGAAAGGCCGGCGAGCCGAGATCGCGAAGAACAGTGTAATTCCTGGTCTTGTTCGCCTGATCGAGCGCGAGCAGCGTCTCGTGGATCAGGATGAACACGCCGTTGCGGTCAATCTGGGCGGGCTTCGGCCCCTCTTGCGCGAGCGCCAAGCCCGCCGTGGCGACCCAAGCAGCTCCGGCCGCCGCCCATGCTTTTGCCTTCACCTACGACCTCATCAAGCGAATGTCGCGCCTATTCGCCCACCGACGTCGCCCTTGTTCAAGCCCACGCCAACGCCGCCATTGACGTAGATGTTGTCGGTAAGCCGCACATACCCGACCGCCCCAAAAGCGCTGTAGCCGTTATAATTGCCATAGTTCGCCGTAACCGCGAACTTCTTGCCCTCCGGCATCAATCCGCCGCCGAGCGCGATCGCGACCGCCGATCCCTCGTAAGCCTTTTGAATCTGGCTATGGAGGCTGTTGAAGTCGCTATACAGGTTCGCGATGTCCTGCGGCCCGTAGATCGAATTCGCGATATGTCCCGACGAATCGGTGGTGGTGAAGGTGGTCGGCCCGCTTTGCGCCGCAAGGCTCGCCGACGAGGTGATGCCCGGCAGGTAATAGGTCGTTCCGCCCGTGCCGATCGCCACCTGGTTGGCTGCGGTGTTATGGGCCCCGGCGCCGACCGCGGTCGAGCCGGCATAGCCGCCGGTCGAAGCGCCTGCGCCGAGCGCGGTGCTGTTGGGAGCTACACGGGAAAATCGGTGACGGCGTGAATCAAGCGGCGGATTTGATTTCGGCGACAGCTTCAATTCCGTCCTTGAACTTTATACCGTTGACGACTTTCGGCAACTGGTTTTGACCTTGCAATCGCCGCCAGGTCCTGGACGCCGCGATCACCAGTTTGAACACCATGAGACGCGCGGTGTCCTGCGACAGCGCGCCTTTCATGCGGACGGTGCGATGCCTCACCGTCGCGAACACGCTCTCGATCGGGTTCGAGGTTCGCAAGTGGTCCCAATGATCGGCGGGAAGGTCGAAGAACGTCAGCAGTGTCTGCTGATCCTTGGTTAGGCATTCGACGGCCTTGTCGTATTTGGGCGCGTATTTCTCGGCGAAGGTCGTCATCGCCGCTTCCGCCGCACCCCGGCTCGGCGACAGCCAGATCTCGCGCAGATCCTTGTGCGCGTTGGGTTGCATCGACTTCGGGAGCTTGTCGAGCACGTTCAATGTCTTGTGCAGCCAGCATCGCTGATGACGCGTCGTCGGGAACGCCTCGTCGAGGGCCTTCCAAAACCCGAGCGCGCCATCGCCAATGGCGACTTGCGGCGCGACGACCAAGCCGCGCGCCTTCAAATCGACGAGTAGTTCCTTCCAGCTTTGACCGCTCTCCCGCATGCCCGTCTGAAAGCCGATCAGCTCCTTCTTGCCTTCCGCCGTCGCGCCCATCAGCACCAGCATGCATTCGGCCTGCGGCTCCATGCGCGCCTGCAAATAGACGCCGTCCGCCCAGACGTAGACGTAATGGCGCGCCGACAAATCGCGCTTCTGCCATCGCCGATATTCGTCCTCCCACTCGCTCTTGAGGCGCCCGATCACCGCAGCGGAGAGGTTGGGCGCGTCCCTGCCGAGCAAGGCGGCGAGGGCCTCCTGGAAATCGCCGGCGGAAATCCCGCGCAGATAGAGAACCGGCAACAGGGCGTCGAGGCTCTTGGTGCGCCGCGCCCATTTGGGCAGGATGTTCGACGAGAAGCGAAGGCGCTCCCCCGAAGCGGCGGCGCGATCGCGGGCCTTCGGCTTTTGCACTTCGACCGGGCCGATTCCCGTCTGGATCGCGCGAACCGGATCATGCCCGTGGCGAACCACCCGTTGGCGGCCATCCGGAAGCACGAGCTCCGCGGTCGAGGCCAGAAATGTCTCGAACTCCACCGTCACCGCCTGGGCGATCAGTCGACGCGCGCCGGTTCGCAGTATTTCAGTGAGCGGATCGTCGATTGCCCCTTTCTGTCGAAGGGCAACAACTCTATTCTCAGTCATGGCGTAACGCTCCTGTTTGGAGGTTCGGGTGGCTTGATCACCAACCCCGTTACGCCGCCTTCCTCACACCGTCACCCAGTTTCCCCCATAGCTCTGCTGTTGGCGCCGGTGGCGTTGGCCCCCTGGCCGAAGGCCGAAGCGCCTATGCCGCTGGCGGTGCTGCCGGCGCCGGTGGCGATCGCGGCCGTTCCGATCGCGTTGGCATATTGGCCGATCGCAATCGCCCCGTCGCCCACCGCCTGGTTCGTGTCGCCGAGGGCGACCGCGCCGTCCCCGGTCGCGGTGTTGTTGGCGCCGATTGCGACCGCGCCGGTGCCGGTGGCGGTGTTGGGATCGCCGATGGCGACTGCCCCATTCCCGCTGGCGGTCTGCATGAGGCCGATCGCAACCGCGCCCGAGCCTGAGGTGACCGAGGATTGCGAGCCCCCGGCGACCGAGCCAGGACCGGCGGTCGCGCTGACCGTGGACGCGTTGCCGAACGCCACGGTGGACTTCGCCGCGGCGACCGAATTGACGCCGACGGCGGTCGCGTTGGCCGCGTTGGCCTTGGCGTTAAAGCCGGCCGCCGTCGCGCCTTGGCCTGTCGCGTTGGACTTCGAGCCAAAGGCCGAGGCTGTCGACCCGTTGGCGACGCTGTTGGCGCCAGTTGCGGTGGCGTACTGGCCATTCGCGCGGCTGTTCGAACCTGCCGCGGTCGCGAACTGCCCGTTGGCGTTGCTGCTGACGCCGTACGCGGTCGCATTGGCCCCGTTGGCCATGCTCATGTTGCCGCCCGCGGTGGCGCTGTCGCCATTGGCGAAGCTGTTGACGCCGGACGCGGTGGCGTTCGTCCCGTTGGCGAAGCTCTGAGCGCCGGTGGCGGTCGAGTAATCGCCGTTGGCCATGCTCAGGTAACCGGTCGATGTGGCCGCGGCGCCGTTAGCGGTGCTGTTGAGGCCGGACGCGGTGGCTGCGGCGCCATTGGCGTTGCTGTTCGCGCCGGTCGCAGTGGCGGCTGCGCCGTTGGCGTTGCTGCCGGCGCCGGTCGCGGTGGCGTCATCGCCGTTCGCATTGGCCTCGAGGCCTGTCGCTGTCGCGGCTGCGCCGTTGGCGTTGGCGCTGCTGCCGGTCGCCGTGGCGTCGTGGCCGTTGGCGTTGCTCAGGGCGCCCGTCGCCGTGGCCAGATCGCCATTGGCGTTGCTCATGACGCCGGTCGGTGTGGCCCCAGCGCCATTGGCGGTACTCAAGAAGCCCGACGCGGTCGCCTCGCCGCCATTGGCGTTGCTGTTCGACCCGGTCGCCGTGGCGTACGTGCCGTTGGCGTTGCTCTGGACGCCGGTTGCGGTCGCGTTCGACCCATTGGCGTTGCTCATGTTGCCGGACGCTGTGGCGCTGTCGCCGTTGGCGTTGCTCATGACGCCGGTTGCAGTGGCGTTTGCGCCGTTGGAGTTGCTCTGGGCGCCGGTCGCTGTGGCGTACCGCCCGTTGGCGTTGCTCAGGACGCCCGTCGCAGTTGCGTTCGCCCCGTTGGCGTTGCTCTGGGAACCGGTCGCGGTGGCGAACCGCCCGTTGGCGTTGCTGCGATCGCCGGTGGCGGTCGCGTTGTTGCCATTGGCGTTGCTGCGATCGCCCGTCGCCGTGGCGTTGTCGCCGTTGGCGTTGCTGCGTACGCCGGTCGCGGTCGCGTTGGCGCCATTGGCGTTGCTGCGGTCGCCTGTGGCCGTGGCGCTGTCGCCGTTGGCGTTGCTGCGTACGCCGGTCGCAGTTGCGTTGGTCCCATTGGCGTTGCTGCGATCGCCGGTCGCGGTAGCGCTCTCGCCGTTCGCGTTGCTGCGCGTGCCGGTCGCAGTGGCGTTGGCGCCATTGGCGTTGCTGCGGTCGCCGGTCGCCGTGGCGCCGACGCCGTTGGCGTTGCTGCGCTGGCCCGTCGCCGTGGCGTTGGCCCCGTTGGCGTTGCTGTTCTCGCCGGTCGCGGTCGCCGCGAAGCCGTTGGCGTTGGCGTTGTCGCCGGTCGCTGTGGCGCTCCCGCCGTTGGCGTTGGCGCTGTTGCCGGTCGCGGTCGCGCTGTCGCCGTTGGCGTTGCTGCTGACGCCGGTCGCGGTGGCGTTGGCGCCGTTGGCGTTGCTGAATGCGCCCGCCGCAGTGGCTGCATTGCCGTTGGCGTTGCTGTTGGAACCGGTCGCAGTGGCGAAATTGCCATTGGCGTTGCTCATGACGCCACTTGCGGTGGCGTTCGACCCATTGGCGGCGCTGTAGGCGCCGGACGCTGTGGCGCTGTCGCCATTGGCGTTGCTGGCATAGCCCGTCGCGGTGGCGTTCGCCCCGTTGGCGCCGCTGTACGCGCCATCCGCGGTGGCCTGCGCGCCATTGGCGTTGCTGCTCGCGCCGGTCGCGGTGGCGTTCGAGCCGTTGGCGTTGGAGTTGTAACCAGTCGCGGTCGCGCTGGTCCCGTTGGCGTTGGCCAGTCCGCCGGTTGCGGTGGCCTGGTCGCCGTTCGCGTTGCTGGAAATGCCGGTTGCGGTAGCGCTTGCTCCGTTGGCGGTGCTGTCCTCGCCGGTGGCCGTTGCAGCGGAGCCGTTGGCGTTGCTGCCGGCGCCCGTCGCTGTCGCGCCGGTCCCGTTGGCGTTGGACTCGGCGCCAGCTGCAGTGGCGAAATCGCCGTTGGCGTTGGCGCTTGCCCCGGTCGCGGTCGCGCTCGCGCCGTTGGCGGTGCTGAAGGCGCCGGACGCGGTGGCCGAGCCGCCGTTGGCGGTGCTCATCGTGCCTGACGCCGACGCGAACTCACCATTCGCATTGCTGAGGAAACCGGTCGCGGAGGCTTCGGTGCCGTTGGCGGTGCTGTTGGTCCCGGTCGCCGTCGCGAAGTCGCCGTTGGCGTTGCTGCTGGCGCCGGTCGCGGTGGCGTTGGAGCCGTTAGCGTTGCTCGAGACGCCGGTCGCCGTGGCGCCGGCGCCGTTCGCGCTGCTGTTGACGCCAGTCGCCGTGGCGCTGTCGCCGTTGGCGTTGCTGCTCTTGCCTGTCGCGGTCGCGTTCGCGCCATTGGCGTTGCTCAACTCGCCCGTCGCGGTCGCAGCGAAGCCATTGGCGTTGGCGCTGTCGCCGGTCGCGGTGGCGCTGCCGCCATTGGCGACGCTGTTGACGCCGGTTGCCGTCGCGCTGTCGCCGTTGGCGTTGCTGAAGGCGCCAGTCGCGGTCGCGTTGGTCCCGTTGGCGTTGCTCATATAGCCGGTGGCGGTGGCGTTGGCGCCATTGGCGTTGCTGAAAGCGCCGGTCGCCGTTGACCTGGCGCCGTTGGCGCTGCTGTTCGCGCCGTCCGCCGTGGCGTTCGCGCCATTGGCGCTGCTGTTGGAGCCGGTCGCCGTGGCGCGGACGCCGTTCGCGTTGCTCGACTTGCCGGTCGCGGTGGCGTTGGCGCCATTGGCGTTGCTGTTCGCGCCCGTCGCCGTGGCTCTCACCCCATTGGCGTTACTGCTATAACCGGTAGCGGTGGCGTTGGCCCCGTTGGCGTTGCTGAAGTCCCCGGTCGCCGTGGATCTGGCGCCGTTGGCGCTGCTGTTCGCGCCCGTCGCCGAGGCGTTGGCGCCATTGGCGTTGCTGTTCGAGCCGGTCGCCGTGGCTCTGACGCCGTTCGCGTTGCTGCTGTAGCCGGTGGCGGTGGCGTTGGCGCCGTTCGCGTTGCTCAGCTCGCCGGTCGCTGTCGCTCTGGGGCCGTTGGCGTTGGCGCTGTCGCCGGTGGCGGTGGCGGAGTTGCCGTTGGCGTTGGAGCTGTCGCCAGTCGCGGTGGCGTGATTGCCGTTGGCATTGCTGAAGGAGCCGGTCGCGGTGGCGTTCGAGCCGTTGGCGTTGCTGGTGTCGCCGGTCGCGGTCGCGCTGTTGCCGTTGGCGAACGAGCCGTTGCCGGTCGCCGTTGCGCTGTCGCCGTTGGCCTTGCTGGAGTCGCCTGTCGCGGTGGCGTGATTGCCGTTGGCGTTGCTCTGGACGCCGGTTGCGGTGGCGTTCGAGCCATTGGCGATACTGAAGACGCCCGTCGCCGTGGCGGCAGTGCCGTTTGCGCTGCTGGCGCCGCCAGTTGCGGTGGCCATGTCGCCATTGGCGTGGCTGAAGACACCCCGTCGCCGTGGCGTTCCCGCCGTTGGCGAAGCTGTTCTGGCCCGTCGCCGTCGCGAAATTGCCGTTGGCGTTACTGGTGGCGCCCGTCGCTGTGGCGTTGGACCCGTTCGCGTTGCTGCTGAAGCCGGTTGCGGTCGCATGATTGCCGTTGGCGTTGCTGCGATCGCCGGTCGCCGTCGAGTGATCGCCGTTGGCGTTGCTGTTGGAGCCGGTCGCAGTCGCGTTCGCTCCGTTCGCGTTGCTCAGAACGCCGGTCGCGGTGGAATAGATGCCATTGGCGGTCGCCGTCGTGCCGGTCGCAGTGGCGTCCTGGCCGTTCGCCACGCTATTGACGCCGGTCGCCGTCGCCTGGTCGCCATTGGCGTTGCTGCTGTCGCCGGTCGCGGTGGCGTGATTTCCGTTGGCGACGCTGCTCGAACCGGACGCGGTTGCGTTCGACCCGTTGGCGTAGCTGAACAGGCCACTCGCCGTAGCGGCGTCGCCATTGGCAAAGCTGGTCGTGCCCGTTGCAGTGGCGTTCGCGCCGTTGGCGTTGGCGAACGTGCCAGTCGCGGTGGCCCAATGGCCGTTGGCGTTGCTATTCTCACCGGTCGCGGTGGCTTGCAAGCCATTGGCTTTGCTGCGATCGCCGGTTGCAGTGGCGAAATCGCCGTTGGCGTTGCTGTGGACGCCGGTCGCGGTTGCGTTCGACCCGTTGGCGTTGCTGTGGTCGCCGGTGGCCGTCGCGCTGACGCCGTTCGCGTTGGAGCGATTGCCGGTCGCGGTCGCATTGGCGCCGTTCGCGTTGGCGTGATTGCCCGTAGCGGTGGCGTGGGCGCCGTTGGCGTTGGCGCGATTGCCAGTGGCGGTAGCGCTGTGGCCGAAGGCGTTCGCGGCGTGTCCGGCCGCTGTAGCGTCAACGCCGTTGGCGTTGCTCAAGACGCCGGTCGCCGTGGCGTTGGCGCCGAGGGCGTTGCTGCGATCGCCGACCGAGGTCGCGTGGGCGCCAATGGCGTTGCTGTGGGCGCCGAACGCTGAGGCGTTCGCGCCGTCGGCGTTGCTGAACGCGCCGACCGCCGTGGCGTTACCCCCGGTTGCGGTGGCGCTGCCCGGCGCGGAATAATTTGCAGTAGTTAAGACTTAATCTGACAGATGGTGTCATAGCTGAGGCGGAAGCCGAGGCCGGGCGCGGAGTGGTCGGGGTGCGCGGCGCCCGGCCTCGGCGTTTCGAAAGGACACTGACGATGACCAAGGAACAGAAGATCATCCGCGCCAAGGTTGGGCTGCTGGAGTTGGCCAAGCAGCTCGGCAACGTCAGCCGGGCCTGCAAAATGATGGGCTATTCGCGCGACAGCTTTTACCGTTTCAAGGAGCTTTATGACGCCGGCGGCGAATTGGCTCTGCAGGAACTGACGAGGCGAAAGCCGATCCTCAAGAACCGCACCCCGCCCGAGGTCGAGGCGATCATCGTCGAGCTTTCGCTGGACCAGCCGGCTTACGGCCAAATCCGCGTCGCCAACGAGCTTCGCAAACTCGGCCACTCAATTTCGCCGGCCGGGGTGCGCGGAGTGTGGCAGCGCCATGATCTGGAGACGATGAAGAAGCGAACTCAAGGCCCTCGAAGCCAAGGTCGCCCAGGAAGGCCTGGTGCTGACCGAAAGCCAAGTCGCCGCGCTGGAGAAGGCCAAGAGCGAGAAAGAGGCGCATGGCGAGTTCGAGAGCGAATGTCCGGGCTATTGCGGCGCTCAGGACACGTTCTATGTCGGCAACATGAAGGGGGTCGGCCGCATCTATCAGCAAACCTTCATCGACACCTACGCCAAGGTCGCCTTCGCTAAACTCTATGACCGCAAGACGCCGATCACCGCGGCCGATCTGCTCAACGATCGCGTCGTGCCGTTCTATGATGCGAGGGAAGTGAGGCTCTGTCGCGTGCTGACGGATCGTGGCACGGAATATTGCGGCAACCCCGAGCACCACCAATACGAGCTCTATCTGGCGCTCGAGGATATCGACCATTCGCGCACCAAGACCAAGAGCCCGCAAACGAATGGCATCGTCGAGCGCTTCCACAAGACGGTGCTCGACGAGTTCTATCGTATCGCCTTTCGCAAGAAGATCTATCGATCGATCACCGAACTTCAGGACGATCTCGATTCCTGGGTTCAAAGCTACAACGAGGAAAGGCCGCATCAAGGGAGATGGTGCTTCGGCAAGACGCCAGCGCAGACCTTCCTTGACGCCACGCCGCTTGCGAAGGAGAAGATGATCGCTGCCTGATCATACCTGACAGGCAGGACCGACCGATCTCCGGACGCTGACCGTCAGATCAAGTGCCAGCTACTACAAATAATTACCCGCGATCGCTGGGCCCGAAACCAGCGTCAGGCCAGCCGTCAAGCCGGCCAACCGCACATCACGCCGCCGGCGAGGGCGCTGGTCGACATGAGCGAATGCCGGCTCACGCGCGGCGGCGCGTTGGCGATCGTCAGAGAAGCGGATTTACGGTGATTTTTTTGCATCGCAACTGGCCCCACAGACACCTGACGCAACGATTCCCAACGGGTGGATTGTGTTTATGCGAGGTTGCCGCCGCGACATCAAGCACGTTTCGCCGCGTTTGCGCCACACGGGCGACCCTAATTGGCTTTTTTTGCGCCAAGTTGCAAAAGGATCACGCAAAGGAATATCAAAGAAATGCTACCGCCCTAATAACGTGACGCTACAGTTTTGCCGATATGCCGCCTGCTTTACTGCTTGAAACGGGCCCATCAACTGTGTCTGGGGCTTTTTGACCGTTGAAGGGACTGCGGGAACCGGTCCAACGTCTCAACGTCGTGCGCGGTTTCGATAATTTACGTGACATAATTGCCGAACACGCATAAGCGCTGCCGGTTTCGATCCCGCTGTCCTTAAGATCACATCGACTTCATGTCCTTCAACGCCGCCGACAGGCGCTGCGCCAGTTCATGTCGCCCGTCGAGGGAGGCGTGGCGGCTCGATGGCCGATTGAACCGCTGGCAGCGCGCCAGGTGTGATGGGCTGCAAAGAACGGCGCTTCTGAGGCAGATCGTCCGAGCGGGGTGCGCTTAGGAGGTCGCGCCGAGCTTTGCGAAAATCAGTACCCCCGCGAGCTTGCAACTAACCGGGCCGCACCGGCGGCCCGCCAGCAGTCCTGCCGCTTCGACGACGCCGTGTTCGGGCTTGGACCCGCGACTAGCCGACCGCGACGATCTCGTATTCGTTGACGTTGCGCTCGAACGGTTCGGACTGGCTCTTGATACGATAGACGCGCGGCTTCATCTCGTCCTCAGCCGGCAGCACGCGCAAGACCTGGTAGGGTCCTTTGGTTCTCGGGGTCGGCTCGATCCTGGTGTCGAAATCGACAAGCTGGCCGATGATGAACTTTTGCGGCGTCATGGGCTTGCAACCCCGCTGGCTGAACAGAAAAAAGGGCCAGGAAACTTCCTGACCCCTTCCCGCCGTCCGACGAAACCTTACCACCTTCGCCGCCGCCGCCGGTACATCCGCGGTCGACGATCGGCCTGGTGCGCTGTTTCGCTCAGACGGCCTGGAGCTTGTCGGCGGACATCTTGCCCGAGCGCTTGTCGGTGACCAGCTCGAAGCTGATCTTCTGGCCTTCGCGCAGGTCATTCATCCCGGCGCGTTCGACGGCGCTGATATGGACGAAGGCGTCCTTCCCGCCGTCGTCGGGTTGAATGAAGCCGAAGCCTTTTTGCGGGTTAAACCACTTTACGGTGCCAATTGCCATGACGATCCCTTTCGGATGCGAGCACTCAAGACGCGGCCCAACCATCGGCGCCGCGATCCTGTTTCGATTTTTCGAGGGAGTTCATCAAGAACGAGCGATCATAGTCGCACGTAGCACGTGTCGTCCGGCCGAATTTCGATGGCTAACCGTATTACGATCGGCAGAGAATGTCAATAGCGAGCGCGACTTCGCCTCGCCGAGGATCGCGCCCGAACTTGCGACCGCAATCACTTCGCGCCTCGACACGGCGAGCAGCGAGAGGGAAATGCACCGTCGCTTCCCGGCGTCTCTTCTTGCAAACTTCTCGCCAAACGCGGTGGCGAGATCATATCGGGGCAGGACCCTCCGTCACAGGCGTTTGAGCATCGCCCCCTTCGCCCATAAAGCTCCGGCGGCGATCGGCGGCGGCGCGTCTCGTCGTCGCCCACCAGCATGTCGACGCGCGACACGCCCGGGACCCTCTGGGCGACCGGGGCAAGACCGGCTGACGCCCAAGAGATTTCGCGGCCATGGCCCCCTAACCGCCTTTGACCCGGGTCTCGAACGCGCCGACGCCGATCGCCGCCGAAGCGGACCCCGCCAGTGACAAAATCAATCCCGCCACGGCGACGATGGAAATTGCAGCCTCCGAATAACGGCGTCCTCTTTCGGCTACTTTGCGCCTGCTTGCGCCTTTTTAACGAAGTCGCTCACCGCATCGACAACCTTCTTGTCGGGGTTGGCTTTGCAATAGACGATGACTTCGTGGAGCCCCTGCTTGGCGCGCGCGACGTTGATGGAGTGTTTTTTGAAGCGACCGTTGTACCAACCGCTGTACCAGGCTCCGAGAAAATTGGCGTCCTCCTGGTACGTGTTGGCGAGCTGTGCGCAGGTCAAAGCGCGCACATTGAGATAGCCGTTCGCGTCGGTATAGGTCGTCAGGTCGACTTGCGCCCAAGCCGCCGAAGCCGACCAGATCAGTGTCGCCGCTGCGGCGCCAGCCAATCGCAAATGGGTACGGCCGGGCGTCGCCAGGAGCTTGCCGGCATTTCCTTTGTTTGATCTGACCATTGTTTTTGCTCTTTCCAATAGAGAATGTGTTCGAGTTGAGCCCGTCGCTGATGGAGCGACCGCGCATCGCGCGCTTCGCCCTGCGGTTCGGCGTCGGCTTCGCGCTGGCGCACGGTCGGCTATTTCTCGTCGTTGACTTTGATGCCCTGTTCCTTGCGCATCTGCTTGATGTTGATGTCCATCGCAGTGATGACCTTCTTGTCCGGGTTGGCCTTGCAATAGACGATGACGCGATGCTCAAGCTCCTTGGCGCGGTCGACCTTCAACTTGCTGAAGTTCGCCAGACCGTTGTACCAACCGCTGTACCAGACGGTCATGAAGTCGGCGTCTTCCTGGAAGGTGCCGGCCAACTGGGCGCAGGTCAGCTTCTGGATGTCGAGATTGCCGTCCTTGTCGGCATAGGTGGTGAGATCCACCTGGGCATGCGCTCCGGCGACGCCGAGCAGCGTCGCCACGCAAAGCGCCATTGCAAACTTCATTTTTTGATCTCCCGATCTTCGAGCGACAGCTATGGGTCGCCTCATCGAATCCCCCGGACGGTCATGCAACGCTCCCCGGCTCAAGGAAACCCTCGCCTCGCCAAATTCGACCGTCTTCCCCCGAAATCTGCCCGTCGCGCCCTAAGGAGCGGCCTGAAAAAGACGGCGCAACTCGGCTGGGATCCGCGCCGGGCGGCCGTCCTGAATGGCTGCGACGCGCACCCCCGCGGCGGCGAGCTTCATGTCGCCCCGCAGGATGAGCTGGCGGAACTCTATTGACGCCCCGCGCACGGCGGCGACAGCGGTCTCGACGCGCAGGAGATCGTCCATGAGCGCGGGCGCCAGATAGTCGATTTTGAGCGAGCGAACGGCGAAGACGAGGCCCGAACCCTCAGCCATTTCACGATGGGCCATGCCGCGCCCGCGCAGCCACTCCGTCCGCCCGCGTTCGAAGAACCGCAGATAGGACGCGTGGTAGACGCGGCTGGAGAAGTCGGTGTCTTCATAATAGACGCGAACAAGCAACGCGTCGGGTGCTGGCTGCGGCAAGCCGGGGCCTCCGTGAAATCACCGGCAGGAAAGGCCCTTCCGCTCCGTCCCGTCAAGCCGGCGCGCCAGACTGGCGCCTCCGGTCTGTTCGAGCGGCTCCGATTCCTCGTTTGATTGGCCGGCGAGCGCTGGCTAAGACAGGTCCGGGACCGGGGAGCATGGGAGGACACATGGCTGATCGAGCTGACATCGGCATCCTGGGATTGGCCGTCATGGGCGCGAATCTGGCGCGAAACGCCGCGCATCACGGGTTCGGCGTCGCGGTCTTCAATCGCAATCACGAGCGAACCGACGAACTGATCGCGGAGCATGGCGGCGAGGGCCGCTTCCTGCCGGGCAAGAGCCTGTCCGAGTTCGTCGCGAGCATCGCGAAACCGCGCCCGATCCTCATCATGGTCAAGGCTGGCCCCCCGGTCGACGAGGTGATCGACGAGCTCATGCCTCATCTCGACGCGGGCGACATCATCATCGACGGCGGCAATTCGCTGTTCACCGACACCGCCCGCCGTTACCAGACCTGCGAAGCGAAAAAAATCCGCTTCGTCGGCATGGGCGTCTCCGGCGGCGAGGAGGGCGCGCTCGAGGGCCCGAGCATGATGCCCGGCGGCGACCGCGAAGCCTGGGACCGCATCGCGCCGATGCTGACCAAAATGGCGGCCCAGGTCGATGGCGTTCCCTGCTGCACTTATATCGGCCCGCAGGGCGCGGGCCACTACGTCAAGATGGTGCATAACGGCATCGAATATGCCGACATGCAGCTCATCGCCGAGGCCTACGACCTCATGAAGAGCGTCTATGGCCTTGGCGCGCCGGCGATGGCGGAAATCTTCCAGACCTGGAAACAAGGCGACCTCGACAGCTACCTGATCGAGATCACCGCGGCCGTCTTGCGCAAGACCGACAGCACGGGCAAGCCTCTGGTCGACGCCATCCTCGATGAGGCGGAGCAGAAGGGGACCGGCCGCTGGACGGCCCAAAACGCGCTCGAGCTTGGCGTACCGCTGACCGCGATCACCGAGGCGGTCTACGCCCGTGTCCTTTCCGCCAATCGCGCCATGCGCCTGACGATGGAAAAGAAGACGCCCCATCCCGCGCCAACGAAACGCAAGCCTGAGAAGGCCGAGATCGACGCCATCCGCGACGCCCTCTACGCCTCCAAGATCATCGCCTACGCACAAGGGTTCGAGCAGATGTCGATCGCGTCGGCCCAATTCAAATGGGACCTCAAGCTCGGCGACATGGCGACGATCTGGCGTGGCGGGTGCATCATCCGCGCCAAATTTCTGGACCGCATAAAGGAGGCCTACGATCGGGACGCGAAGCTCGCAAATCTCGTGCTGGACGACTATTTCCTGAGCGCGGTGACGAGAACCGAAGCTGCATGGCGGCAGGTGATCGCGCTGTCGGTCGCAAATGGCGTGCCCACCCCGGCCTTCTCCTCGTCGCTCGCCTATTACGACGGCCTCAGACGCGCGCGCGGTCCGGCCAATCTGCTGCAGGGCCTGCGCGATTATTTCGGCGCCCACACCTACCGCCGCCTCGACAGGGAGGGCAGCTTCCATACCCGGTGGAGCCAGGACGGCAGCGAGGTGAAGGTCTGAAGCGCTCACGGGGTTGTGACCGGGTCGAGACGTTGCAGACGCCGGCGCCAGTTGTTTAAAAGCGCCCAATCACACCCGTCCGTCATTGCGAGCCGTAGGGCGTCGAGAGACGCCCGTCCTTCCGGACGGGCTATGACGAATCTGGTTCTCTTCCGCGCCGTCCGTCACCTATGGAGTTTCGCAATGACCCTTTCGAAAGCGCTCCTCGTCGCTGTCATGGCCTCCGCCATCCTGGCGCCGGCCTTCGCTCAGAACGCGCCGATCGCCTCCGCGCGCGCGACCATCGAGACCATCAGCGCCGACGGCGCTAGCCTCGGGGTCAAAACGCGGGCGGGCGAGGAACGAACCATTCATATCAGCCCCAAGACCCGCTTCGCTTTGGTGGTTCCGGCGACCCTCGCCGACGTCAAGGCCGGGACATTCGTCGGCGTCGCGGCCGCGCCAGGCGACGGAGGCGAGCTCAAGGCTATGGAAGTACACATCTTTCCCGACGCGATGCGGGGAACGGGCGAGGGCAGCCGCCCGTTCGATCTCGCGCCCGGCAGCAGCATGACCAATGGCGCCATCACGGCGCGCGTTGACGCTGCCAGCGGCCCCAGGCTCACCGTGGCCTATAAGGGGGGCGAACAAACGATTGTAGTCGATTCCAACACGGCGATCGTCGCCATCGCGCCGGGCGCGCAAACCGACCTCAGGCCCGGCGCAGCGATCATAGCCCGTGGGCCGAAACAGGACGACGGCTCAATCAACGCCGCATATGTGGCCGTCGGCAAGGACGGGCTCGTGCCCCCGATGTGAGCGCGCGCCTCGCAATCGCCTGAACAGCGGCGGCGATTTGCCCGGTCAGGCCGTCCCGTGCTAGCCAAGCTGCAATTCACGGAATAAACGGGACATCATGGACGCTTTGTCGAGTTCAATCGAGACCAAGCGCGGTTCAAGCGCGCCGGATTCGCTATTTACCTTCGTCCTCGTCAAGCCGACCCACTACGACGACGACGGCTATCCGATCCAGTGGTATCGCTCGGCGCTGCCGTCCAACACGCTTGCCTGCATGTATAGCCTGGTGGAGGACGCGCGGAAGCGTCAGGTGCTGGGGCCTGGAATCGACTTCGCCGTCGAGACTTATGATGAGACCAACCGGCGCGTCCATCCAAAACGCATCATCGCCGACCTGAAGCGTCGCGGCGGACGCGCGCTGATCGGGATCGTCGGGGTGCAGTCGAATCAATACCCGCGCTCGATGGACCTCGCGCGCGAGTTCCGCGCCGCGGGCCTCCAGGTCTGCATCGGCGGGTTCCATGTCTCCGGCTGCATCGCCATGCTGCCCGAGATGCCAGTCGAGCTCAAGGAGGCGCAGGCGCTTGGAATCGCGCTGTTCGCGGGCGAAGCGGAGGAACATCGGCTCGACGAGGTGCTCGGCGACGCATGGCGCGGCGAGATGAAGCCGCTTTACAATTTCATGGACAAACTGCCTTCGCTCGAGGGCGAGCCTGCGCCGATCCTGCCGCGCCAACATCTCGCGCGGACGACCGGCCACTATTCATCGATCGACCTCGGCCGCGGCTGCCCGTATCAGTGCTCGTTCTGCACCATCATCAACGTGCAGGGCCGCAAGAGCCGCTTCCGCACGCCCGATGATCTGGAACAGATCATTCGCGAAAACAGGGCGCAGGGCATCGACCGGTTCTTCATCACCGACGACAATTTCGCCCGCAACAGCGACTGGGAGATTTTGCTCGACCGGGTGATCAAGCTTCAGGAAGAGGGCATCCACTGCGGCTTCACCATCCAGGTCGACACGCTCTGCCACAAGATCCCGAATTTCATCGAGAAGGCGACCAAGGCGGGAGCGCGGCGAATCTTCATCGGGCTTGAGAACATCAACCCCGAGAATCTCATCACCGCCAAGAAGCGGCAGAACAAGATCACCGAATATCGCGTCATGCTGCAGAAGTGGCGCGCCCATGGCGCGCTGACCTTCGCCGGCTACATCCTCGGCTTCCCGGCGGATACGAAGGAATCGATCCTGCGCGACATCGAGATCATCAAGCGCGAACTGCCGCTCGATATTCTCGAGTTCTTCTTCTTAACCCCGCTGCCGGGCTCGGAGGACCACAAGACCCTGTTGAAGAAGGGCGTCTGGATGGACCCCGACATCAACAAATACGACCTCGACCATCGCGTGGCGCATCATCCGAAGATGACCGACCAGGAGTGGGAGGACGCCTACCGGGCGGCCTGGGCCACCTATTATACGCCCGAGCACATCCGCACGATCCTAAAACGCGCCGCCCAGATCCCGAACGGCCGGCCGAAACCGATCACAAGCACAATCATGTGGTTCAAGCTGATGATCGAGCAGGAGGGTGTGCATCCGCTTGAAGGCGGCGCCTTCCGTCTCAAATACCGCCGCGATCGCCGGCGCAGCTTGCCGCTGGAATCGCCGTTCGTCTTCTATCCGCGCTATTGGGGCGGGATCGCGCTCAAGGCGTTCCACTACTCGCGATTTTTCCTCCGGACCCGGCGTATCCTCAACGAGGTCCTGAACGCTCCGGACCGGTGGACCTACACCGACCTCGCCATCGCGCCGCCACGCGAGGACGAATTCGAGCAGCTCTCGCTCTATCACGCGACCTCCGGCGGCGAAGCGGCGCTGGCGCGCAAGGCGCTCGGCGACAGCATTCGCGATTCCGGGCGGCCTGCCCCCGCCACGATTTCGGCGGCGCCGGCGGAATGACCCGAGCGCGATGATCGAAGCCGCCCAGGTCAGAGCCGCGCGCGCCCTCATCGGCTTGTCGCAGGCGGATCTCGCCGACGCCGCCAGTGTGCCGCTCTCGACCGTCGACCGGTTCGAGACCGGCGCGTCCGACGGCGTCTCGGCCGAGGCGATCGACAGGATGCGCGCGGCGCTCGAATCCGCCGGCGTCGCATTCATCGCCAAGAACGGCGGCGGCGCAGGGGTTCGGCTTCGCAAGGGAAGCGACTCCAAGTACATCGGCTGGGACGACCTCAACGCCTCGAACGACGACTGAGGGGCGCCTCGGCTCGGGCCCTCAAGTCGTCATGGCCCGGCTTGTCCTGGCTTGTCCAGGCAATCCGTCCATGGGGTTCGGCGCATCGAACGCACGCAGGCAAACGCGAAAGAGCTTAGCAACCGCCTGCCGCCGGTTGCGCCGACGGGGGACTTGTCTTTCGCAGCGGCGCGGCGTGGATGGCCGGGACAAGCCCGGACAGGACGGCGGAGGCTTAGGACCGCAGCGACGCGCCGATCTTGTCGAGAAGGTCCCGCGTCCCGCGTTCGCGCGACCCGGCATCGTCGTAGCCGTCGAGGAAGGCGCCCTGCTCGTCGATCACGAGCTTCGTCCGTCCCTTGCCCTCCGGCTTGATCTGCAGGGTGGCGAGCGAGACCGAAATCTTGCGGTCGTCAAGATGCATCTCGTAGGTGTAGACGATCCGCTCGAGCGGAACGATGTCATGATAGACCGCGTCGAAGGTCGTGGTCACGCCGCCCTCGAAACCGCCTTTGACCCGCTCGCGGCCGCCGACCCGGAAATCCATGGTCCGCTCGATCAGTCGCCATCCCGCGGGGCCGAAGAACCAGCGGCTCTTGGCCTCCTTGTCGGACAGCGCATTGTACACTTCGTTCGCCGTCGCGTCGTAAATGCGCTCGAGACTGAAGGCGCCGTGGACGACGGAGCGGACGACGCCGTGCATGCGCGCGACTTCCGCCTCGAGCTTGTCGAGCGTCTGGCGCCAACCCTCGGGCGCGCCCTTCAGCATTTGTTCCGCCTGGCCCGCGCTTGCGGCCGAGTAGGTCTGCACGACCTCCATCAACGTTCGGGCGGCGCCGTCGTCACTGAAACTGACCCGGGTGACGGCGCTGAACAGCGGACCGCCGCCGCACGGGTCGATCACATGATGGTCGATCGTGAGGCGCTCGGAGGCGACGACCTCGGTGAACGTCCCCCGCGTCCAATGATCGACGCCTTCCGGCGAGCGCATGCAGACTTCGAACCGTCCGCCGACGCGCATCTCAACCGTCGCCTCGGGAACCGAATAGCCGTCCGGGCAGAACCATCGCTTGATGCGGTCGGCCGAGCTCCAGGCGGTGAATACCGTCTGCCTTGGCGCCGCGAAGACGCGCGAAACGCGCACCGCGGCCGGATCGACCTTGCCGGCGACGCTATCGATCTTGCTCATTCGTGTCTCCTTCGCTGTTCAGGGATTTGAAGTATTCGCCGAGCCGGTCGAAGCGCCGCTCCCATTCGAGGCGCCGCTCGGCGATCCAGCGCTCGGCTTCGGCGAGCGCCGGGGGATTGATGCGGCAGGTGCGCACCCGTCCTGCTTTCTCCGAGACGACGAGCCCGGAGGTCTCGAGCACCGCGAGGTGCTGCAACACCGCCGGCAGCGACATCTTGAGCGGCCTCTTCAGCTCGCTGACTGACGCTGGCCCCTGCGTCAGCCGCTCGACCATCGTCCGTCGGGTCGGGTCGGCGAGCGCCTGGAACGCACGGTCGAGCGGAGCCGAATAGTTAAGCATATGCCTTAGTATCGCGGCGGCAATAGATAAGCAAGGGCTTTGGTTTCACCCCGACCCCTGTCCCTCTTCACTGGGGGGTTCTGCGCGGCCCGCGAGGGGTCCTGGTCGCCTTGACAGCGATCACGCGAATGTGAGCAACCGTTGTACAAGTATGATCGGGTCGCCCCTGCGCGGCCCGTCGGTCCTCCGCCATATGCTCTTCGTGCGTCGCGACCGCGCGCCGCCGGCCGCGTGAAACTTTACGACATCCGGAGCCCCGAGAATGAGCAATGCCTCCGAGTACACGCCGCCGAAAGTCTGGACCTGGAACAAGCCGAATGGAGGCCAGTTCGCGTCCATCAACCGCCCGATCGCCGGCTCTACCCACGATAAGGAATTGCCGGTCGGCCGACATCCCCTTCAGCTTTACTCGTTGGCGACGCCGAACGGCCAGAAGGTGACGATCATGCTCGAAGAGTTGCTCGCGCTGGGCAACAAAGGCGCCGAATACGACGCCTGGCTTATCAGCATCGGCAAGGGCGAGCAGTTCGGCAGCGGTTTCGTCGCCATCAATCCCAATTCCAAGATCCCGGCGATGGTCGACCGCAGCGGAGAGACGCCGATCCGCATCTTCGAATTGGGGGCGATCCTTCTTTATCTCGCCGAGAAGTTCGGCGCCTTCCTCCCATCCGAGCCCGGCCCGCGAGCCGAATGTCTTTCGTGGCTTTTCTGGCAAATGGGCGCGGCGCCCTTCCTCGGCGGCGGCTTCGGCCACTTCTACGCCTATGCGCCGACGAAGATCGAATATGCGATCGACCGCTACGCGATGGAGGTCAAGCGCCAGCTTGATGTGCTCGACCGCCGCCTCGCCGAGGTCAAATATATGGCTGGCGACGCCTACACGATCGCCGACATGGCGATCTGGCCCTGGTACGGCGGCCTGGCGCGCTCCGACAGCTACGGCGCGACCGAATTTCTCAGCGTGCACGAATACAAGAACGTCCTGCGCTGGGTTGAGGCAGTCGCCGCCCGTCCGGCCGTCAAGCGAGGACGCATCGTCAACCGGACCTCCGGCGAGCCTTCGAGCCAGCTGCACGAGCGCCACGACGCAAGCGATTTTGAGACCAAAACGCAAGACAAGCTGATCGCCGCGAGCGCGAACGCCTCGTCTGACGGGCCCGCGCCCGCCGCCTGACCCTGTTTCGGTTGCGCCAGTCTCAGCCGGACCAGCGGCAGCAGGCGAAGGGACGAGACCGGAAGTTTGAACGCAGGGCCCGCGCAGCTGCTTGCGCTTGCGCTTGAACGCGCAATGGCTTCTAAGGTCGGCGACACCCATCGGACGGATTCTGACGATCAATGACGTATCTCTGGGTCATGCTGGGCAGTGCGCTCGGCGGGGGAGCGCGCTTTTTCGTGTCGGGCCTCGCAGCGCAGCATGTCGGCGAGACCTTTCCGTTCGGGACGCTCATCGTCAACGTCACCGGCTCGTTCGTGATCGGCTTTTTCGCCGCCCTGACGGCGCCGGACGGGCGCGTTTTCGCCGGCTCGGACACCCGCCAATTCGTCATGGCCGGCCTCTGCGGCGGCTACACCACCTTCTCGTCCTTCAGCCTGCAGACGCTCAATCTCGCCCGCGGCGGCGAGACCGTGCTCGCCGGTGCCAACATCGTCTTGTCGGTCGCTCTTTGCCTGCTCGCGGTCTGGGCTGGATTTGTCGCAGCCAACGCGCTGAACCAGCTCAAAGGGACCTGAGGTGAACGCGCCGACACGCGTTCCGGCCCCGACGGCCCGCTTCAACGTTCACGGGCTCGGCTTCACCCTCTTTCTCGCCCTGCTGACCGTCTTGCCCCCGCTGGCGATCGACACTGCGTTGCCAAGCCTGGCGCTGATTCAGGCGGATCTCCTCGCGCCGCAGACGAAAGCGGCGGCGGTGATCGCAATCTTCATCGCCGGCTTCTCGACGGCGCCGATCGTGGTTGGCCCCCTCGCGGACCGGTTCGGCCGCAAAGCGATCATGGCGGGCGGTCTCGCTGTATTTACGCTCACCTCCGCCGGCGCGGCGCTCGCGCCATCGATCGACGCGCTGCTCGCTTTTCGGCTGGTGCAGGGCGCGGCCGCGGGCGCGGTCGGCATCCTGCCGCGCGCAATCATCCGCGACCTGTTCGAAGGCCGCGAGGCGCGACTGCAGCTCGCCGCCGTCTCGCTCGTTTTCAGCGCCGGACCGCTCATCGCGCCCGCGCTCGGCGCGGCGATTCTCTCGTTCGGCTCGTGGCGCCTGATCTTCGCCATCCTGACCATGGTCTCCGCTCTCGTGACCCTGCTCGCCATTGTTCTGTTCGAGGAGTTGCACGCCGCCGGGAACCGCCAGAGCCTGGCCCCGTCCGCGGTCTTCGCCGGATATCGGCGGGCGCTGACCAACCCCGCTTGCGCCGGCTTCTCGCTGCTCGGCGGCTTCCTGTTCGCGGGCCTCTTCGCCTATGTCAATGTTTCGCCGCTCCTGTTCATGCAGGGCTATGGCGTGTCGAAGACCGGCTTCGCTGCCCTGTTCGCGATCACGGCGTCGGGGGTGATTGTCGGCTCGACGATCAACGCCTGGCTGCTCAACCGCCATATCAGGCCGACGGCGGTGCTCGACGCCGCGCTCATAATCGAATGCGTATCTGCGCTGGCGCTGCTCACAGTCGGGCTCGCCGGCGCTGGTTCGGCGTTCATTGTCGCCGGGCTGGTGATGATCTACATTTCGGCGTTCGGCCTCGTTTTTCCCAATGCGGTCCACGAGGCGATCCACCCGCTGCCCGAGATCGCGGGCCTCGCGTCGGCGGTCGTCACCACGGCGCAGATGCTATTCGGGGCTATCGGCGGCTTGGCCGCGGCCGCGCTCTACGCCAACGCTTCGCCGGTCGCGCTCGGCGTCATCATGAGCGGCGGCGCGGTCGCCGCCGCGGCGCTCTACGCGCTCTGGCTGAGGGGCAAGGTCGGGGCGTGAGGGCGGAGCCTGGATCCAGCGGCCGGAGACCAAGGGACCCCGGGGCGGGGTGCTCTGTTGACCCGGCCTTGATCAGGCGGCTCTCGGCAGATAGGCGAGCTGGGCGTGGCGCGCGCAGTAGATTCCGCTTGCGGCCTCGCCGCAATAGCGGAACGTGTTGAGTTCGCGTGGATTCCCAGTCGGCCAGCGGCACGTGCTGTCGGTGAGGTCGACGACGGTGATCTTTCCGTCGATCGGCTCCTTATCGGCGAAATAGGCGGAGAAGGGCGCGCTGGCGTCAGGGATGGCGCCCCGCACATAGGCGGCCGTGGTCTTGATCATGTCGTACTCTTGCAATTGGGGAAGCGGCCCCGCGCCAAGGGCGCGTGTGGCCACGCGAACCGTGGAGATAGAGATAAAAGTCAGGATTTCCAAGGACGTTGAACAGGCATTTTCTCGCTAGGGTCGAGTTTTTTCTCGCTGAACCCAACTTCTTCGGTCGCGTCAGAACGGATGGTACTGGAACATCCAGGTCTCGGTCACCGTCTCGCCGCCCGACTTGAGGAAGGCGCGCAGTTCGACCGGGTCGGTCCCGGTGACGATGAGGTCGAACTGCGCCCGCCAGTGGCCAGCGACGCCGTCGGGCACCGCCTCGATCAGCTGGTAGGGGCCGAAGGTTCCGCGCGAGGCGGACACGACGAGGTCCGGCTTGACGCCGAAGGGCAAGTTCGGCGAGCGGGCCGCCCAGAAACTCGACCATGAATTTCCGCACCCCCTTTGGGCGCGGCTGGCCCGGCTGGCCGCCACGCCCGAGGCGGGTCGCCCATACCACCGCAAGCTTGCTCGGATAGGGCTCGTTGGCGAGCCAGTGCAGGCGGTAGTTGAGATTGACCTCGGCGCCCGCCGGGATCGGCTCGGCCGGCACCCACATCGCGACCACATTGTCGTGGATCTCGTCGTCGGTCGGGATCTCGCACAGCTGAATCGATCCCTTGCCCCAGCCCTCGCCGCTCGGGCCCGGCAGCGGCTCGACCCACAGGCTCGGGCGCTTGTCGTAGAAGACGCCGTCGAGATAATGGTCGAACACCCGGTCGCGCTGCAGGAGGCCGAAACCGCGCGGATTGTTGTCGAGAAAGGCCGAGACCATGATCCGCGGCGGATTGTTGAGCGGGCGCCAGAGCCGCTCGCCATTGCCGGACCACATCGCCAGCCCATCCGAATCGTGGACCTCCGGGCGCCAGTCGATCGCCGTCTCCTTCTTGGTCTCGGAGAACCAGTACATCGAGGTCAAGGGCGCGATGCCGAAGCGCGAGACCTGGGCGCGGGTGAACATCGTCGCCTCGATGTCCATCACCACGCCCTTGGCGCGGGTCATCAGGAAGCGGAACGCGCCGACGATCGAGGGACCCTCCATCAGCGCGTAAAGCGTCATCGTGTCGCCGTCAGGGGCCGAGTCGATGTAGAAGTCGGTGAAATCGGGAAACTCTTCCGGCCGGTCGGCGACGGCGACGTCGAGCGCGATCCCGCGCGAGGAGAGGCCGTATTGCCTGAGCTCGCCGATCGAGCGGAAATAGGCCGCGCCGAGGAAGGCGACCCAGTCGTTCTTGCGCCAGTCGAGCGGGCCGTCGCGCGCTTCCTGAACGCGTAGGCCGGCAAAGCCCGCGCCTTCCGGCAGATCGCGCGCCGGCGAATTGGCCGGCATCTCGAAATAGGACTGCTCGTAGATGATCTGCCGCGCCATGTCGCCCTCGACGACATGCATTCTGACCGCCTTCTGGAAGAACAGGCCGAGATGGAAAAACGTCACCGGAAACCGGCCCGGGCCGTTGGCGAACAGAGCGAAGTCGTCGCGATAGCGGATCTTCCCCCATTCCTCGTAATTGATCTTCTGCAGGATTTCGGGCGCCGGGCGCGCTGGGGGGACATATGGGCCATGCGCCCGCTCGCGGGCCTGCGACTTGAAAAGCGTCGAAGGTGAAAGGAACGGGCGGATCGAACTGCAGGCCGTCGGACTGAGCGCCGAAAGCCTCCGCGAGCGGATTCATTGCCGCCGCGGATGCGGCCGCACCCTTGAGCAGCGTGCGTCGATCGACGCTTTCGGACATAACAACTTCTCCGATCGGACGCTCTCATCACGTGATTCTCCTCGATTGGAGAATCCGTCTTAAAGCGTCCCTATTGGCTCATAGCCGCGCGAAAGTGAGGTAAACCGACCCCCGGCCCTCCTTGCGCGCCTTGGCCTCATAGCGTGTCGGGCGCCATTCGGGCCAGGGCCGGCGCCAGTCGTCGGCCCGGTTCGCGGTCCAGTGGAAATTGGGCGACGCAAGAAAGCGCTGGAGCGTCCAGCCGGCGTAATCGTCGATGTCGGTCGCGAAGCGAAGTTCGCCTCCCTTACGCATGACGCGCGCGAGCGCCTCGATCATGCCGGCGACGATAATCCGCCGCTTGTGGTGGCGTCGTTTCGGCCAGGGGTCGGGGTAAAGAATGAAGACACGCGAAAAGAAGCCGTCCGGGGCCGCCTCGACAAGGGTTTGGGCGTCGCCGCGCCGCAAGCGCACATTGAACACCTGCTCGCGCTCGAGGCCGGCGAGCGCCATGGCGACGCCGTTGAGAAACGGTTCGCAGCCCACGACGCCGACGTCGGGATTGGCCTTCGCCTGGTCGATCAGATGCTCCCCCGCCCCGAAACCGATCTCGAGCCAGACTTCGCGCGGCGGTGCGCCAAATCCTTGCCCGGCGGCCAGCGCTTCCGGCGTGATGGAAAAGAGCGGCAGCGCTTCGGCGAGCAGGCGCTCCTGGCCGGCGCGAAGCCCCTTGCCGCGGCTTCGTCCGTAGAGCCGGCGAACCGGCGCCGGACCGTCCGGCCCGCCTTTCGCTATCATCGACTGCGATCGGCGCGCCGACGGTCAAGCCAGAGCGCGCAGTGTATCCGCGAGATCAGTCTTTTCCCAGGAAAAGCCGCCGTCGGTTTCCGGCGCACGGCCGAAATGGCCATAGGAGGAGGTGCGAGCGAAGATCGGATGGTTCAGTTTCAGGTGCTCGCGGATGCCGCGCGGGGTCAGGTTCATGACATCCATCAGCGCCGTCTCGAGTTTCGCCTCATCGATATGCCCGGTGTCATGCAGGTTGGCGTAGATCGACAGCGGACGCGCGACCCCGATGGCGTAGGAAAGCTGAAGCGTGCAGCGATCGGCCAGATCCGGCCGCGACGACGTTCTTGGCCAGATAGCGCGCCGCATATGCCGCCGATCGGTCGACCTTGGTCGGATCCTTGCCGGAGAACGCGCCGCCCCCATGCGGCGCCGCGCCGCCGTAGGTGTCGACGATGATCTTTCGGCCGGTGAGGCCGCAGTCGCCGTCGGGGCCGCCGATGAAGAACTTGCCGGTGGGATTGATGTGCCAAACGGTCTTCGCCGTGATCCAGCCCACGGGCAGCGCGGCGGCGACATAAGGGCGCACGAGATTGGCGACGTCCTCGGACGTGAGAGATTCGACCAGGTGCTGATGGGAGACGACGATCTGGGTCGCCTCGACCGGCTTGCCGTTATGGTACCGGACAGTGACCTGGCTCTTGGCGTCCGGCCCCAGTGTCTTTTCCGCGCCGGAGTGGCGCGCCTTCGAGATCGCGCGCAGGATCTCGTGCGCGTAATAGAGCGGCGCCGGCATGAATTCAGGCGTCTCGCGGCAGGCGTAGCCGAACATGATGCCCTGGTCGCCGGCGCCCTCGTCCTTGTTGCCGGCGGCGTCGACGCCCTGGGCGATGTCGGCGGACTGGGCGTGCAACAGCACTTCGACATTGGCGTTGCGCCAGTGGAAACCCTCCTGCTCGTAGCCGATGTCCTTGATCGCCTTGCGAACGGTCGCATCGATCTCGTCATTCGAGATTTTCGGCCCGCGGACCTCGCCGGCGACGATGACGCGGTTGGTCGTCGCCAGGGTCTCGCAGGCGACGCGGATTTGATAGGGATCGATGCCAGCCTTCGCCCCTTCGCGGAAGAACAGATCGACGATTTCATCAGAAATCCGATCGCAAACCTTGTCTGGGTGCCCTTCGGACACGGATTCACTGGTGAACTCGTAATATTGACGAGCCATATTCACAATTCTCCTGCTGGGGCGCCCGCCGCCACGACGACTTGCGCGGCCTCACGAGTGACCCTGGCCGCGCAGGCGCCGCTTTTGCCAGCGGGCGTTCGGTGCGTCAAGCCGAATTTGGTCGGATCGTTCGCTTTACCGAACGGACGAACCGCCGCCGTCATCGTCTCGCCGACGCCAGCGAAATGACCAGATCAACGATCCGGCGGCGCACCCTGGGGTCGCGAACCCGCAGGAAGGCGCGATTGAGCTGCAGGCCCTCGGTCGAAGCGAGGAAGTCCACTACGTAAGACTGCGGCGATTCTTCCGCGAACCCGAGCTCTGCCGACTGCGCCGGCGCGCCCTTCGAAGAAATACCCTGGCGAGACTTCAAGCACTCGGGCGGTATGCTGGAGACGACTGGCGCTGATTCGATTCGAGCCTTTTTCGTATTTCTGGACCTGCTGGAATGTCACGCCGAGAAGCTCGCCGAGCTTGCTCTGGCTCATGCCAAGCATCGTCCGGCGCATGCGCAACCGCGCGCCGACGTACACGTCGACTATGTTGGACGATTTGGACATCAGCCCGCGCCCCCGTGGTCCGTGCCGCAATGTCTGCAGGCATGCGCTGGAATCAACTGACCTTAGGGAATGCAGATACAAGACGCTCGCATAGCGCGCAAGCAAGCAATATTGCAATCGTCGGTCTCCGTTAATCCCGGCGTTTTCCGGCCAAGGCCGCCGTCAGGAACGCCAGTCCGATCAGGGCCGCGCCAACCGAACCCAGGCGAGACTGCCAGGTCGGCGGGAGCGCTTCGGGCAACTCGGCGTCGAGGACGCCTTCCGCGCCGAGCGGCGCGACGACGATCTCGCGACCGAAGCCGTCGAGCACGGCCGAGATGCCGGAATTGGCGTCGCGCACCAGCGGCGCGCCGAGTTCGATGGCCCGCAGCCGGGCTTGCGCGAAATGCTGATAGGGACCTGGCGTCTCGCCCGAACCAGGCGTCGTCGGTGACGTTGAGGAGCCAGCGCGGCCGCTTCTGCGCCGGAAAAGAGGTCGCCGATTTCAATCGGAAAGATCGCCTCGTAGCAGACGAGCGGCATGGCGTCGGGCAAGCCCGGAATCCGGAGAACGCGGCGCCCGGCGCCCGGTTCGAAGCCGCCAGGAATGTCGACGAACTGCGTGATGTGCGCCTTCTCCAGCAGGCCTTCGAACGGCACGTATTCGCCGAACGGCACCAGGTGCTGCTTGTCGTAGCGCTCGCCCGAGAGCCCGTCGCGGCCGACGATCTCGATCGAATTGAAGTAGCGTCGAGGCCCGCCGCCATCGTCCTCGAGCCGCGCCGCGCCGGTGATCAGCGTCGCCCCGCCGCGCAGGAAACCGGCCATGTCGGCAAGCGCTTGCGGGTCGCGCGAGAGGATGAACGGGAACGCCGACTCGGGCCAGATCAGGTGGGTGACGTCGTGAACCCCGGATCGATCCGGCGCCGTCGCGCGCTCCGACAGCTCGAGGTAGCGGCGCAGGATCGGGTCCCTGTTTTCCGGCGAGAACGAGACGTCCTGGGCGACATTGGGCTGGATGAGGCGCAGCTTGACGCCCGGCAGCGTGGCGCTGGCCGGCGCGGCAAGCCGGAACGCGCCGAAGGCGGCGATGAGAGCGAGCGCGAGCGCGGCGAGGCCCGCGGGAGCAAGGTTGAGCCGGCCCTCGCCGACGCGCCACAGCGTCGCCGGCGCGGCGAAGATGGCGATGGTCAGGAACGTCAGGCCGTGCAGGCCGACGAGCGAAGCGATCTGGGCTAGGGTGAGATTGCTCCCCAGCGCCATGCCGAGGTCGTTCCAGGGGAAGCCGGTGAAGAGGAGCCCGCGCGCCCACTCGGTGAGCCCTAGGCCGAATGCGAGGGCGAACACGCGCGACGGCCCCGGCGACCATAAGGCCCGCGCGATCGCAAAGCCTGCGGCTGGAAAAAACGCGAGGACCGCCGGCAGGGCGACCACCCCAAGCGGCAGCGCCCAGGCGAACTTGTCGGCTTCGACCAGGAACGCCGCGCCGACCCACCAGAGCCCAGCGATAAAATAGCCGAAGCCCATCCACCAGCCGGCGCCGAAGGCGGCGCGCATCGAGCCGATCAGCGGCGGCCCAGCCCCTTGGTCCTCAGCCCCATCGATCAGCCAGACCGCAATCGTCAGGGGCGCGGCGATGAGGGCGAACAGCGAAAACGGCGGCAACGCCAGCGCTCCGACCGCGCCAGAGACGAAGGCGATGACGCGCCGGCGCCAGCCCCAGGACAGGATGACCCCCTCGACGAGCGAGGCCAGACCATTGGCGCGGGGCATGACGGTGGAATCGGCAAAGCTCACGGATAAATCCCTCGTGGACCGTCGAATTGCCATCGCCGACCATAGCCCGGGCGAGAGCTGGGTTCGACTCGGGCGGCGGCGCCCCAACCGCCGGATAGTGCGGCGCGTATCTGGAGCGTGGCTTCTTTTGATAGGGCCGACGCGCGGGCATCGCCGGTTGCGAGCGCCGTATAGCGGGCAAAACAGGCGTTCGCTCGCACAAGCCTGCGTAAGCAAACGAAAATAGGATTACTTTCATTTGCTTCGTCGGGGCAGCTGCCGACAGCGGCAGATAGCCGCAGAGCTTTTCGCGCTTGCCGCGCGCTCGCGAGAGTTCGCTGCGTTGAGTTGCGTGGATGGCCGGGACAAGCCCGGCCATGACGGCGCGGGGGCCGTTATGGGCGCCTCGATGCGAATTCCTGGCCGCCAAGGTTACGCTGAGCCAGTTTCGCATATGCTCGCCTTCGCTATCGCCAAAGAAAATTTCTGGGCCGAAATCGCGACTGCCGCGGTAACGAAAGTTGTACGATCGCCGTACCGGGCAAGCTCGGCTCTGTGATCGTTATCGCAAGCTTGGCGATGGCCCTTCATGTCCGAAACGACGGGGATGCTCATGTCTCAGCCCGAACACATCGACATTCTGATCCTCGGCAGCGGCGGCGGCGGCAAGCTGACGGCGTGGCACAACGGGCGATCGGGACGGCGGGTGGCGGTCGTAGAGCGCCGGTGGGTTGGCGGCTCCTGTCCCAATATCGCCTGTCTGCCGAGCAAAAATGAAATTCGCAGCGCCGAGGTCGCGCATCTGGCGCGTCGCGGCGCAGAGTTCGGCGCGATCACCGGCCCGGTCAAGGTCGACATGGCGAAGGTCGTGAGCCGCAAACGCGCCATGGTCCAAGCCCTCGTGGACACGCATTTGAAGAACTACAGGGAAAGCGGCGCCGAACTCATCATGGGGAGCGGGCGCTTTGTCGCGCCGAAGACGCTCGAAGTGACTCTCAATGACGGCGGGACGCGCACCCTTGTCGGCGACAAGGTGTTTTTGAATGTGGGAACGCACGCGGCCATTCCCGATGTTCCGGGCCTCGACGCCGCCAGGCCGATGACCCATATCGAGGCGCTCGACCTGGACATTTTGCCGGGGCATCTGATCGTCATCGGCGGCGGATATGCGGGTCTCGAACTGGCGCAGGCCTATCGCCGCTTCGGCGCCGAGGTGACCGTCGTCGAGGCCGGAGCTCACCTGATGGCGAGGGAGGACGTCGACGCCTCGCATGAAATAAAGCGGATTCTCACCGACGAGGGGCTGCAGATCCACGTTCCGGCCGAACTCGTCAAAGTGAGCGGTCAATCCGGAAACGCGGTCAGCGTCGTTGTGCGCACCAGCGCGGGCGAGCAGACAATCGAGGGCAGTCACATCCTCGTCGCCGCCGGGCGGGTTCCGAGCATCGCGGGAATCGGGCTCGACCTGGCGGGCGTCGAGCTCACCGAGCGCGGCTTTGTGCGCGTCAACGAGCGGCTCGAGACCAGCGCGCCGGACGTCTGGGCGCTCGGCGAGTGCGCCGGCAGCCCGATGTTCACGCATATATCCGAAGACGATTTTCGCATCGTTCGCGACAATCTCGGCGGAGGGAAGAGGAGCACGCGCGACCGGCTCATTCCCTACTGCATGTTCACCGATCCGCCGCTCGCGCATGTCGGCTTGAGCGAGCGCGAAGCCGAACGCCAGGGCGTCAAAACGCGCATCGCCAGGCTGCCGATGAGCGTCGTGCTGCGGGCACAGGCGGCTGGCCAGAGCGAAGGCTTCATGAAGGCTCTTGTCGGCGAGAATGACGACCGCATTCTCGGCTTCACCATGATCGGCGCCGAGGCCGGCGAGGTGATGGCGGTCGTGCACACGGCGATGATCGCGGACCTGCCCTACACGAAACTCCGCGACGCCGATTTCGCCCATCCGACTTTTGCCGAGGGGCTGAACTTCCTGTTCTCGAACGTGCCCGCTCGGTCGGGGGCATGAAAACGAGGCCGGAACCGGAAAAAGGAGCGATTGCCTCAGCGCCCATTCTTGAGACGGTTTCGGTGCGCGGCTTGCTTGGCGCGATTGCCGCAGATCGCCATGCTGCACCACCGTCTTCCGCGCCTTCGCGTGTGGTCGACGAACATCAGCGTGCAGCCATGTCCTTCGCACGCCCTCACGTTAGCGAAATTCTCCTCGCACACGAACTTCGCCAACGCCTCGCCGATCGGCAGCAGCAAGGACTCGGGGGATCGCCACCGCCGCTTCACCCGCAGCTCCAGACGACCGCCGTCGCCATTGTGATCGACTGTTATCCGGCTGAATTTTTCATCGCGCTCCAAAAGCCGATTCAGAGGGGTGAGCCCGCGGATTGCCCCGGGTGGAAGCGGGCGGCCCATGTGCTTGCGCACAAAGCCCCTGAACCACTCGCGCAGCGCGCGCGCTTCGCCGGCGACTTTGTCGAGTTCTCCAAGCGCAGCTCTCTCAGTCGCCGCATTCAGCGCCTCCGGCGGGACAAGGTTCGCTTCAGCGAGCCACACGGCGAGGCCTTCGCCGCTATCGAGCCAGTCAATGGGCCGATCGACCGGCGTGGCGATGGAGTTGAGGAAATCGAGGCCGGGCGAGTCGGCGATGAAGATTGCAGGCGTTCTATCCGGCGCGACGGCCTTTCGAATTGCGGAGTGCGGGCTCAAATTGTATAACCTATCGTTGCGCAGTTGACAGGTTATTCACCGCTCGGTAAAACCTGTTCGATCCATTGTAACAGGTTACTAGCCACTGGCGAACACAATCTCGGGCGGTCGCGAAGAAGCAGGAGAGACATCGTCATGGAAATGCATCAGGTGCGATATTTCCTCGCGGTGGCCGAGGCGCTGAATTTCACCCGGGCAAGCGAGCGGTGCAATGTGACCCAACCCTCCTTGTCGCGCGCGATCAAGCTTCTCGAAGAGGAGCTTGGAGGGCCGCTTTTTCGCCGCGAGCGCGAATCGACGCACCTGACCGATCTTGGCCACATGGTGCGTCCACACTTTCAGTCGGTTTACGACCACTCGAAGCTGGCGAAGCGCTTGTCCAAGGAGTTCGCGACAAAATGGCCGCTCAAACTTGGGATCATGAGCACGGTCTCGCCAGAGGAGATCGTCGATCTTATCGCCAATATCCGAACCCGCCATCCTGAGGTGGAGCTGAGGCTTTGCGGTGCGAATGCAAAGGAACTGCGGGCGCGTCTTTTGGCCGGCGATCTCGAGGTCGCCATCTACGCTTTACCGGGGGAGGAACCCGACGACCACATTCATTCGATTCCGCTGTTTCGCGAGCGGATGGTTCTGGCCGTTCATCGCGGCCATCGTCTAGCCAAGACAGGCTCATTCCCTGTCCGCGAGATGAACGGCGAATCCTATATCCATCGTATGAACTGCGAGTTCGCTGGTTATGCCGACAAGATTCTCGAGCAAAAGGGCGTCACCTGCAAACCCGTCTATTGGAGCGAGCGCGACGACTGGACCCTGGCCATGGTCGCCGCCGGGCTGGGGTTCGCATTCATGCCTTTGAACATGGTCAAGCACCCCGGCGTTATCGGCCTGCCGGTGGTCGAGCCTGAGTTCTGGCGACAAGTAAGCCTCGTCAGCGTAAGGGGGCGTCGCTATTCGCCTGGGGTCGGCTCGCTGGTGCGCGAGGCGATGCGGAAGACATGGTTCGGCAAAGAGCCTGACCGGGCGATGGATTTCGAACGTGCGCTTGAGCCGGCGGACGTCGGCGAGAGTGCGGCTTACGCCGCCGAATGAGCGGTATGTGGGTCGCAAGCGCGATATGCCGCTCGCGTCGACAATCTGAAGAATAACGGTCTTGGCGCCTCAGTCTGCGACGCCGCTCGCGCCGCGGATCGAGCCCTACCGGGCCGGTCAAAACCAGAGCGCTCGACCTCTATCGCTCCGGTTGGCGCGGCGGGTCGGCTCTATAGACGGCGGCTATCGCATCCATTCCGAATCGGCATTTCACCTCGGCGACGATCCCGCGTCTATTCCATGAACAACCGCGGCCGCCGCCGTGGCGCACGCTGGTGTTCTCCCTGGTTATCACGGACAGTCATATGAAAGCCCTCACTTTTGCCGCCGCGCTGATGTTGTCGTGCGCGGCCGCGCCGCTTGCCCTCGCGGCGTCGGAAACCAATGCGCTCAGAGAGGCAAGAGCGATTCTGACCGCCGAAAGCATGGAAATGGAGCGGCCCGCGTATCGTCCCGGCCACGGCGTCAACTTCAATCCCAGCGACCACGTCTTTCTCAAGAGCGCGCTAGCGATCGATTTCGCCTATCGCAATGCAAGCGTGACACTGCCGTTGTTCCGGGGTCACTCGCCGCGAGGGCAAGATGTCTTTTACATCATCACCGACGCGTCCGATTTTGAGGTCGCGCACCGCATGGGCGTCAATTACGCCCCCAAGCTTGCCGAGGCGATTGGCTCGCCTGGCGTGCAGAATGTCACGCTTGAAGACGGCGTTATGAAGTTTGCCGGCAATGTGGATTTCTCTCCGCAGTACAAGGTCGTCCCCGGCGATCCGCCCGGCTACTTCCCGCCCAAAGCCGCCAATCCAGGCGGCGTCGCCGACGATCAATGGTCATCGATCGTCGTCCTGCCAAGCGGACTCGTTCTGAACGCGCAGATCGTGGCGAACGCTTCGGGCCACCACCTTCGCCTGAAGGCCATCGACACCGATGACCTCACGGTGACGCTTTCGATTCTCGACGGGGTGCAGGGCGGCAACCAGTACTTCTACCATCTTGTCACCGACGCGTCGGTCCCGATCGCGGCGGTGCTGGAGAAAGGCGCCCTCGCCCCAAGGCTTGCGAAGATTCCAGAGTTTGGAAAATCGCTGCCGGGGGAGAAGTCCGCGCTGCTTGCCTTCTCGCCGGTGCTCAACGGCCGCACCGACAAGGGCTCCGGCGAGGATCAGGGCTTCTCGACCGCGCTCGCCAACGGCGGAATCGATCCGATCAACGTGTTTCCGATCGGCCCAGACAACGACAATCCCTCGCGTGAGAACAACTACAGCCCGTTATGGGATGCGCATGTCAGCATGTGGACACAGGCCGCCATTGACGCCGGCAAAGTGCATCGCATCCACTCGATGGATGAGCAAAAGTCTCTGATCCGCGAGGGGTTGCTCACTAGCGCTTCGATCAGTCCGCCAGGGCCAGGCAACCCTTATGTCGGCGGTCTCAGGCCGACCGACGCGATCATCAATTGCCCGGTGGTCGCGCAACCGGATCTGCCTCCGCAGTAGCGGCATCCGTGTCGGTCCTGTCGCTCTTGCTTTGGGCAGGGCCGGCGCCTCAAATCGCTGGCGGTGGAATGACGGGATTTCAGTTGCGGGCCGAGGGGACGGACGGCCGCTGGAGCGGCGAGGCCGTCGCAGGACAGCAAGGAGGGTAGCGATGTCCTCGAACGACGTGAACGCGGTGCTTGTCCATGGCGCCTGGGCTGACGGATCGAGCTGGGCGAAAGTGATTGCGCCGCTCGCAGCGAGCGGGATCAAAGCGATCGCGGCGCCGCTGCCGCTGACATCGTTCGCCGACGATGTCGCGGCGCTCGACCGGACGCTCGAGCGCGTGACCGGACCGGCCGTGCTCGTCGCCCACGCCTATGCCGGCGGCGTCATTGGCGCGACCCGCAGCGAGAAGGTGAAGGCGCTCGTCTATGTGGCCGCGCTCGCACCCGACGAAGGCGAAACGGTCGCGGACGTGTTCTCTCGCGGAAAGCCCCATCCGCAGGCGCCCAAGCTCACGCCGGACGCGCATGGGCTGATCTATCTGCCAGAGGCGGCCTTCGCCGCCGCCTTCGCGCAGAACGCTTCCAAGGAAGAGCTGGCGGTGCTGTCTGCGGTGCAGCGGCCGATTTCGCCCGCCTGTATCACCGTCAGGGTAGGCCGGCCGCTGTGGAAGGACCGGCCGGCGTGGTTCCTCATCGCGGAGCAGGACCGGATGATCGTCCAGGAAAATCAGCGCTTCATGGCCGAGCGGATGAAGGCTCGGCTGCGGTCGCATGCTGTCGATCACACGCCGCTGGTGACGGCGCCCTCCACTGTCCTCGACATCATCCGCGAGGCGATCGCCGACGTGGTCGAGAGGTCACGAGAAGGCGCCGGGCCGTGAGTTCGCTGGACTCGCTCATCCGTTACGCCTCGAAGCTCGCTCCGTTTCGGAGCGAGCTCGACTATCACTTGATTCGGGCAGCGATGGTCTTCACTTTTTACATCTTCAGCTACCAGAAGTGGTTCAGTTTCGAAGCTCAGCAGATTGAGCCGTTCATCAGCCACAGCCCGCTGGTCTTCTGGCTGATTCCCGCCTTCGGGGTCAGAGGCGCAAGCTTCTTCCTCGGCGCGACCGAATTGTTGTTCGGCACGCTTATCCTGCTGGGCTTCCGGGATCGAAGGCTTGGCGTCCTGGGGGCGCTCGGCTCGATCGCCACCTTTCTTGGCACCGTCACCATCATCCCATTGCTGCCCAACGCATGGGCGACCGAGGCCGGCGGCTTTCCGGCCATGTATCTGCCGGTCGGTTTCCTGATGAAGGATTTTCTGTTCCTCGCCGCGTCTTTCTATTTGCTCAAGCAGGATCTGACACGTGCCTCGCTTGAAATGGCGCGCAGCTGCTGACCCGCGTTGGCCACGAGACGGCGTTGCCGACCAAAAGGAGAAAGCGCCATGACCGCAATTCACTATCGCACCGCCAAGGTTGACGGCCGCGCGGTCTTCTATCGCGAGGCGGGCGCGCCGGGGGCGCCGAAGCTGCTGCTGCTGCATGGCTTCCCGACTGCCGGCCACATGTTCCGCGACCTCATCCCGCTGCTGGCCGACCGCGTCCACATCGTCGCTCCCGATCTGCCGGGCTTCGGCAACTCCGATATGCCCGATAAGGGCGCCACGTTCGACCGAATCGCGGACACGATCGACCGCTTCACCGAGGTCGTCGGTTTCGACCGCTACGCAGTCTACGTGTTCGACTACGGCGCGCCGACAGGGTTCCGGCTCGCGGTCAGGCATCCGGACCGGATCACCGCGATCATTTCCCAGAACGGCAATGCTTACGAAGAGGGCTTGAGCGACGGCTGGAAGCCGATCCGCGCCTATTGGCGGGACGCCTCGCCAGCCAACCGGGATGCGCTTCGCGCGTTCCTCAAGCCGGAGACGACCGTCTGGCAGTACACGCACGGCGCACCCGATCCGACGAGGGTCTCCCCGGACGGCTACTCGCTCGACAATTTCTACCTCTCCCGGCCCGGCGTGGCGGAGGTGCAGCTTGACCTGTTCGGCGACTACAAGAGCAACGTCGCGCTCTATCCGACCTTCCAGCAGTATTTCCGCACCCATAAGCCACCCTTGCTGGCCGTGTGGGGCAAGAACGATCCGTTCTTCCTGCCGCCGGGCGCCGAGGCGTTCAAGCGCGACATCCCGGGCGCGGTCGTGCGCTTTTTCGACACCGGACATTTCGCGCTTGAGACCCATGCGGCCGAGATCGCGGCGGCCATTCGCGACTTCCTTCCTCGCTGACCCCGTTATCGAAAACACGGAGGGGCCGCATGGCGAAGTCAGTCGCCATCGTCACCGGCGCGAGCCAGGGCATCGGCCGGGCGACGGCCATCCGCCTCGCGCGCGACTTTTCGGCGCTCGTCCTGGTCGCGCGCGACCGGGCCAAGCTGGATGAGACGGCGAAGGCGGTGAAGACCGCCGGCGCCGAAGCGCTGGTCGTCGATATCGACCTCGCCCAGCCTGCCGCCGCCCAAGCCGTGGTCGATCGGGCGTTGGCCGCACTCGGTCGGATCGACGCTTTGCTTAACATCGCCGGCGCCGTGCCGCAGATCGACCTCTTCGAGATGACCGACGCCCAGTGGGAAGGCGGCCTGGCGCTGAAACTGCACGGCGCGCGGCGGCTGACGATCGCCGCATGGCCGGCGTTGAAGGCGGCCAAGGGCGCCGTGGTTCTGATGTCGGGCAATTCGGCCCTGTTTCCAAAAGCCCCTTACGCGGCGGTGGGCACGATCAACGCCGCCATTGTCGCGCTGGCGAAGGCGTTCTCGGATCGCGGCATCGCCGATGGCGTGCAGGTCAACAGCGTCCTGCCCGGCCCGGTGATGACGGGGCGACGCCGGTCCTACCTCGAGCATTGGGCGCCGCTGCATAACATGACTATCGAGGAGGCGACCGCCAATTTCCCGAAGGAAGCGGGCATCGCCCGCTACGGCGAGCCGGAGGAGATCGCCGAGCTGATGGCCTTCCTGGTCTCGCCGGGCGCCCGCTGGATGACCGGCTCGACTCTGCGCATGGACGGCGGCGAGGTGAAGTCGATCTGAGGAGGCGGGCGTCATTCGATACGGGATTCGTGTCAAGGAGAGGCGCCAGGTCGGATGAGTTTGAGCGGTGCGCGCCGTCGCCGACCGCCTCGCTCGGGAACGTTCAGTTCTCCCCGCACAGTGTCGGCGAGCAACAATTCCCTGAGTGTCGGGTTGGCAGCCCGCTTCTGTGATTCTCCGTCTTTCGGCATATGACTAGCCGGGCGAATCCTGTTTGTGCTGCATGCGCGCGCGATTGCCCTATGGTTGATCGCGCAGCTTAGCGTCAATCTGCGGGGTCGCCGTGGCCGTCGGCGCTTTCACGCCGCGCGCCGAAAGCGGCCAGATTTTGAGGCGCTTGATGCGGCGGGGGTCGGCGTCGAGGACCTCGAATTCAAATTCGCCCGGGCCGGTCAATATCTCGCCCCGGTTCGGAACCCGGCCGGCCGCTGCGGTGACGAGGCCGCCGATCGTGTCCACGCCCTCGGCTTCGGGGATCGAGGCGAAATCGAAGCCGGCCGCCGCGGTGACGGCGTCGAGAGGGGCGCGAGCGTCGGCGAAGAAGCCGCCGTCGCCGGACGGGCGCAATTCCGGCGTCTCGTCCTCGTCGTGCTCGTCCTCGATGTCGCCGACGATCGATTCCATGACGTCCTCGATCGAAACCAGGCCGTCGGTGCCGCCATATTCATCGATGACCAGCGCCATATGGGTGCGCGACGCCTGCATCTTGAGCAAGAGATCCAGCGCCGGCATCGACGGGGGCGCGTAGAGAACCGGACGGAGAATCCGCGCCGCCGACAGCGGCATGTCGAGTCCGGTCTCGGCGTCCGCGCCAGCCGGCTCCGGCCCCGTCATCAGCCCGAAGCGCGGATCGGAGGCGAGAAAGACGACGAAGTCCCGGATGTGGATCATCCCGCGCGGGTCGTCGAGCGTCTCATCATAGACCGGCAGGCGCGAGTGGCCGGCGGTGCGGAAGCAATCGAGCACGTCGCCGAAGCGGCGTATCCAGCGCGAGCGCGATGACGTCGGCGCGCGGCACCATCACGTCCTCGACCCGGACGTCGTGAAGGGCGAGAACGTTCTTGAGGATCGCGCGCTCTTGCGGCGTGAACTCCTCGGTCGCGCTCTCCTCGATCACGTCCTCGATGTCGTCGCGCGCCGAGGCTGGCGCGAGGCCGAACAGCGCCCGCACGCGCTCGAAGAGCCCCGAAGGCTGCTCGCGCGAACCACTCGCGGGCGGCGTCTCCGGTGCCCGTTCGGCCTCGTCCGTCTCTTTCATGCCCCGATGACTTCGCGCGCATAGGGGTCGGCCGCCCCGAGCCGCGCCATGATGCTGGTCTCGAGCGCCTCCATGCGCTCCGCCTCCGCGTCCGTCTCGTGATCGTAGCCGATAAGATGGAGAAATCCATGCGCGACGAGATGGCGATAATGGTCGGCGAGCGGAACGCCGAGCTCGTCCGCCTCGCGCGCCAGCGTCTCATAAGCCAAGGCGATATCGCCGAGCGTGACGGATTCCGCGAGACCGCAGGGCGGCGGTGGTGGGAAGGAGAGCACGTTGGTCGGCTTGTCGAGGCCGCGCCAGCGCAGATTCAGCGCCCGAGCTGAGCGTCGTCGGCGAGGCAGAGACTCACCTCCGCGCCCTCGGACAGGGCAAATCCGCTTTCCGCGGCAGCGGCGGCGATCGTCTCGCGCGCCAACGCGCGCGCGCGCGGCAGGCCGCGCCACAAGCCCGACGGAACGCTGATCGTCGAGTGCGACTTTCATTTTTGTCGCGGCCGGCTGTCCCTCGCGACCCACCCCCTCGTAGGCTTCGACGATCTGGCGCACCAGATCGTGACGCACGACGTCGACGTGGGTGAAGCGGACGTGGCCGACGCGCGCGATCGACTTGAGAAGCCCGATCGCGTCGGCAAGTCCCGATTTCTGTCCGGGCGCGAGGTCGGTCTGGCTCGGATCGCCGTTGACCATCATCCGCGAACCCTCGCCAAGGCGGGTCAGGAACATCTTCATCTGCATCGCGGTTGCGTTCTGCGCCTCGTCGAGAAGGATCGCGGCCTTGGACAAGGTCCGCCCGCGCATGAAGGCGAGCGGCGCGATCTCGATCATGCCGGTCTGAAGGCCGCGCTCGACCATCCGCCCGTCCATGAAGTCGTAGAGCGCGTCATAGATCGGGCGCAGGTAGGGGTCGACCTTGTCGCGCATGTCGCCGGGCAGGAAGCCGAGCCGCTCGCCGGCCTCGACCGCGGGACGCGACAGCACCAGCCGTTCGACCAGGCCCTGTTCGAGCAGCGAGACGGCATGGCCGACCGCAAGCCAGGTCTTGCCGGTGCCGGCGGGACCTTCGGCGAACACCAGTTCATGCTTGCGCAGCGCCGCGAGATAGTGATCCTGGGCGGCGTTGCGGGCGCGCACGACGCCTCGCTTGCGCGTCTTGACGATGCCGAAGCTTTCCTTGGAGGCGTCGTCGCCCGGGAACAAGAGCCCCTGATAGGCGCTCTCGGCGATGACGCCCTCGACATCGCCTTCGCTCGCCGGCTGACCCAGCTTGACCCGCTCGTACAGCATCTCGAACACCCGGCGCGCGTGCTCGCTCGCTTCGCGCGGACCCTTGATGACGACCTGGTTGCCGTTGGCGTAAGCCGAGACGCCGAGAGAGCGCTCGATGCGGGCGATATTCTGATCGTAATGGCCGAACACCACCGAGGCGGCGGCGTTGTCGGGGAAGGCGATGGCGATTTCGGCCGGTTTGGACTCGCGGAGCGTTGGATTGATCACGGGCGGGGCGGCGGCGATGCGCGCCGGCGAACTGTCCTGCGGCTTCAAATCGGCTGTCTCCCTTGTGTCCTCTCGCGGCCTGGAATCATCCTGCACGCTATTAAAATCCCAGTTTTACGACGCTGGCGAGACAACGCGCCCGCGGAGCGAATGAGGCTCGACGCCGACGATCTCGACTTCTGACATCACGCCGATCAGCGACCGCGGCCCCTCCGCGAACACCGCCTGCATATAGGGCGAGCGGCCGATGATCTGGCCATCGCGCCGGCCGGGCTTTTCGAACAGAACCTCGAAGCGCCGGCCCACGGTCGCGCGATTGAAGGCCTGCAACTGCGCCTCGATAAGGACCTGAAGCCGAGCCAGCCGGCGGGCCTTCGTCGGTGCGTCGATCTGCTCAGGCGCGTCGGCGGCCGGGGTGCCGGGCCGGGCGGAATATTTGAAGGCATAGGCCGAGGCGAAGCCCACAGCGTCAACGAGCGCCAGCGTCGCCTCGAAATCGGCGTCCGTTTCGCCGGGATAGCCGACGATGAAGTCGGACGAGAAGGCGGTGTCCGGCCGCGCCGCGCGGACGCGGGCGACGATGTCGAGATAATCGGCGACGCGATGGCGGCGGTTCATCGCCTTCAGCACCTGGTCCGAGCCGGATTGGACCGGCAGATGGAGTGACGGCGCGAGCGCCTCGACCTCGCGATGGGCGTCGATGAGATCGTCGCTCATGTCGCAAGGGTGCGAGGTCGTATAGCGGACGCGAGCGATCCCGGGCACGGCGGCGACGGCGCGAATCAGCCCCGCAAGCCCGGTTGCGCGGCCAGCGTGATCAAGCCCGTGATAGGCGTTGACGTTCTGTCCAAGCAGCGTGACCTCGCGCACGCCGGCTGCTGCGAGGCGCGTGATCTCGTCGATGACCGCGCCGACCGGGCGCGAGACCTCGGCGCCGCGGGTGTACGGAACGACGCAGAACGAGCAGAACTTGTCGCATCCCTCCTGCACGGTGACGAACGCGGAGACGCCGCGCCGGGCGATTGCCTCGGGCATCGCCGCGGGAAGATGGGCGAACTTGCCCTCGGCCGGAAAGTCGGCGGCGACGACGCCGGGCCGACGCCGCGCTTCGCGAAGAAGCTCAGGCAGGCGATGATAGCTCTGCGGGCCGACCACGACGTCGACCGCAGGCTGGCGGCGCAACATTTCCGCCCCCTCGGCCTGGGCCACGCAACCGGCGACGACCAGGTCGTCTCCCGCCCCGTCCGGCGGCGCTCGTCCTTGAGCTCGCGCAGCTTGCCGAGTTCGGAATAGATCTTCTCCGACGCCCGTTCGCGGATATGGCAGGTGTTGAGTACGATGAGATCGGCGTCCTCGACCGCGCTGGCCTCGCGATAGCCCTCGCGGGACGCAATGTCCGCCATCCGCTCGGCGTCGTAGACGTTCATCTGGCAGCCGAACGACCTGATGAACACCCGCCGGTCCTGGTCCCAGGTGGGACCCGCACTTCGTCGGGCGTCTTCAAGCACAAGCAACTCGGACAATTAGCGTCCCCAGAGCGATCCTGAAGTCAATCTAGGCGCTTTCCGGTCGGGAGAAAAGCCATATCCACTAATACATTGATTATGCTTGCTTTTTTTCCAGGCAGATTTGCGGCGTCAAGCACTCGGCGCGCAGCGTTCTCGGCTTGCCGCATCCGGCCCAAATGTGCCACCCAAGGTCAAGCCTATCTATCGAAGGACGTTACGCCTCATCTAATTAGGGCGAGGGTCATGAAAACGAAGACGACTGCCGCGGCAATCGCGATAGGATTGGCTGCGCTGCCACTGACGTCCTTGTCATCTGCGCAGACTGCTGACGATATCTTCAAGCGCGCGCAGGAACGGTTTTCCCAAGAAGAGAAGAATCAAGCCTCATGGCCCGCAGAAGCTCGCGAAGCTGCCGATAGGACGTCGGCCAATCTGAAGGCCACGCGCTGCTCCGACGAAGACAGTGAAGCTGCGTGCCAAATCGTGATTCTTTGCAGCACAGCGCCGGAAATAACCGGGGAAACTTTACCTGACGACCAAGAGCTTATGGCGGCAAGAAAGGCGCTGGATGACGTAGAGGACGATCTGAAGAAAATGGCCAGCGCGATGGACAAAATGAAGATCGCCAACGCGCGCTTCGAGAGAGGAGCGCGAGCCGCCAGAGACAAATGTGAAGCGAAGGTAAGAAGGGCCTATCGTTCAGTTTCAAACCTGGCGACAAAATCCGATCCGGACCAAGCCGTCGAGGCAAACCCGTCAGACGCTATTTACAATGGTCCGGTGGCGATCCGCCCGATGGTCACGGCGCCGCAGCTGATGCGAAAGGTTCCGCTGACCACCACGAACGCATTACAGGCGCCCTCCGCGAGGCCGTAGGCAGTCGCCGCCGCCGAGGAGTGGGGCCTTTAATTGCAAGGCTATTTCGGGCGCCCGCAGAGAATAGCCGGCCCTCATCCCAGCGTTTTGCGCATGATGACCGCGGCGGCCCGGGTTCCGTCGGCGCGACGGTAATAGCCGGCCCGTTCGCCGACCTTGACGAAGCCGAAGCGGGTGTAGAGCGCCAGCGCCGGCGCATTGTCCTTGCCGACTTCGAGGAACATCGCCTTGGCCCCCGCGTTCGACGCCTGGCGCAGGGCCTCGGCAAGCAGCGCCCGGCCCACGCCCTTGCCCCGGGAGGCGGCCTCGACGGCGATGGTGAGGATCTCGGCTTCGTCCGCCGCCAGTCGCGACAGGACGAACCCGCGCAATCGGCCATTGGCCGGATCGAGCGCCGCGGCCGCGAGCGTCGAGCCGCTGGCAATGAGAGCGGCGACTTCCTCGGCCGACCATGGATGTGCGAAGCCCTTGGCGTGGAGGCGGGCGCAAGCTTCCGCCTTGTCCGCCCGAAGCGGACGAATGACCGGCGGGGAGGATCGGCGCAGGCCGAAGATCATGGGCTTCAGCCGGCAGTCTCAGGCGGGCACGCGGGCGATCGGCTCGGCCGGATTTGGCCGCGCGTCGGGCGGCTTGACATAAAGCGGGCGCGCCGGGCTGGTCGCCGGATCGACGGCGAGCCCGATCCAGGCCAGGGCGACGATGTCCGGCGCGTCCCTGCCGGCGTCGAGATCGTAGGGCAGGCCGGCGCGATGCGCTTCATTGGCGAGGATCGCAGCCGCGTCGCCGGCGAGCCATGCCGGGCCGGCCCCGATCGCGCGTATGCATTCGCGCGCGGTGTCGCAACGCGGCGGCCCCAACGGCCGGCCGGACGCCTCGAACAACTGGAAATAGACCGAGCCGTGGCGCGCGTCGATCGCCGCGGCGATGATTCCAGACCTCGGCGCGCTAAGCAGCGGCGCGGCGAACGCAGCCAAAGTCGACACGCCCACTACCGGAATCGCGAGCGCCACCGCCATCGCCCGCGCCATCGCGAGACCGACGCGGATGCCGGTGAACGAGCCGGGACCGGTCGCGACCGCGATCCGCGACAGCGAAGCGAAACCGCCGTCAAGGCCGCGCATCACCTCCTCCACCATCGGCGCCAGCGCTTCGGCGTGACCGCGCGTCATCCGCTTGGTCATCACCGCCAGCGGTTCGGCCACCCCGCCCTCGACGACCGCGACCGACGCCGCGCCGCAGGACGTGTCGATCGCCAGAATGCGCATTGGCCCTCTTTTCAACCGGATTGAGGAATAGCGGCGGAAGCGGCACGTTTCAACGATTGTCGGGACTGGTCGCCGCTTCCTGCCGCTTTCGAAACACGCGAGACGGCTTCTTGTGAAGCTCGCGAGCCTCGGGGCGATCAGGAGGCTACGCGCCGTTTCGTCGCTTTGTCCCCATAAAGCCCTTTCTGAGGGCTTCCTCTACCCGCGCGTTGTAGCCCGGGCCGCTCTCACGGATCCGCTCAACCAAGTCAGCGCTCAAACGGAAGCCGACATGGACCTTTGGGGTCTCGGACTTTGGGCGGCCGAGCTTCTTGCGCTGCCGGTCGACTGCTTCGATCAGCTCGGGCATGACCTCACGAATGGGCTGCATCCGGCGCATGTCTGCGAGCGTCAGCTCCCGCACCTCGCCCTGTTTATCGGTCAGCGGCTTTAGCTGCCTTTTCCTCTTGGGCTCGCTCATAGCGTCTCATCTCTCGATCGTTTGCCTTGCGCAGACTAATGACCCGGAACGTATCGCCGCGAACGCAGAAGCAGGCCGCGTGCAGTCTTTCCTTCAGAAAGGCCAAAGCCACATAGCGTTGCTCACCGTAGTCGCGGCGATCGTCTCGCTCGATGATTCCCCAACCGGAATTCGAGCTCGACGAACCGGCCAAGCGAAAGTCCGTGCTTATTGACGTTTTTCTGGTCCTTGCTCGGATCGAATTCTATGATCACACTTTATTGTGGCAACAAAAATATTGGTCGGCAAGCCAGTCGCTCCGCCTCGGATTCCCGCTACCGCGTAATCAGCGTGCCCGCGCCATAATCGGTCAAAAGCTCGATCAGCACCGCGTGGGGGACTTTGCCGTCGAGAATCACGACCCCCTCGACGCCGCGCTCGATCGCATAGATGCAGGTCTCGACCTTGGGGATCATGCCGCCGGTGATCGTGCCGTCGGCGATGAGAGAGCGGATGTCGTCGATCCTGAGCTCCTTGATGAGCTCCTTGTTCCTGTCGAGGACGCCGGGAACGTCGGTCAGGAACAGGAGGCGCTTGGCGCCCAGCGCGCCGGCGACGGCGCCGGCGAAAGTGTCGGCGTTGACGTTATAGGTCTGCCCGTCGGCGCCCTGCGCGACCGGCGCCAGGACCGGGATCAGCTCGCGGCCGAGAATCTGCTCGAGCACGGTCACGTCCACCTTGTCGGGCTCGCCGACGAAGCCGAGATCGACGACGTCCTCGCCGGGCGCATGCGGGCGGTGGACCTTGCGCGCGCTGACCATGTTGCCGTCCTTGCCGCACAGGCCGACCGCCCGTCCACCCTCGGCGTTGATCGAGCCGACGATCTGCTTGTTGATCGATCCGGCGAGCACCATTTCGACGATTTCCATCGTCGTCTTGTCGGTCACCCTCAAGCCGCCGGAAAAATGCGATTCGATGCCGAGCTTCTTCAGCATCGAGCCGATCTGCGGCCCGCCGCCGTGGACCACCACCGGATTGATGCCGGACTGCTCGAGAAGCACCATGTCCTTGGCGAAATCGCGCGCCTTGTCCTCGTCGCCCATCGCGTGGCCGCCGTATTTCACCACGACGATCGCGTCGTCGTAGCGCAGCATGTGCGGCAGCGCCTGCATCAGGATTTCGGACTGCTGCTGCGGGGTCGCGTTCAGGGGATCGGACATCAGGGCTCCGGAAGACGGGAGGCGCGCGGGGCCGCTTCTAGCGGCTCGCGGAGCGAAGCTCAAACCATTGAAGGCTTGGCGCCCCACAATCATTCGATTTGACCGCGCGTCGCCTGCGCCGATACTGTCGAAAAAATGAAAGCCGGGTCAAAGCCGTGCGGGCTGCATTATCAAGGAGGAAGGCAATGAGGTTCTCAGCAGTTCTGACGTTATCGGGGGTCATCGCCCTGGCGGGGTCGGGCGGCGCGTTCGCCGGCGATCCGGAAAGTTGCAAGACGGTCAAGTTCTCCGACGTCGGATGGACCGACATCACTGCAACGACGGCGATCGCCGGCGAAATCTTCAAGGGTCTCGGCTACACGCCCAAGATCACGGTCCTCTCCGTTCCCGTGACCTACGCCTCGATGAAGAACAAGGACATCGACGTGTTTCTCGGCAACTGGCAGCCGTCGATGGAGAACGACCGCAAACCCTATATCGAGGACAAGTCGGTGATCGAAGTCGGCGCCAATCTGCCGACCGGCGCCAAATACACCCTCGCCGTGCCCCAATACACCTACGACAAGGGCCTCAAGGATTTCGGCGACATCCAGAAATTCAAGGATTCGCTCAAGGGCAAGATCTTCGGCATCGAGCCCGGGAACGACGGCAACCGCCTGGTCCTCGACCTCATCAAGGGCGACAAGTTCAGTCTGAAGGACTTCCAGCTGGTCGAATCGAGCGAACAGGGGATGCTGGCGGAGGTGCAGCGCGCGACCAGTCACAAAGAAGACGTCGTCTTCCTCGGCTGGGCCCCCCACCCGATGAACGTCAACTTCAAGATCCAGTACCTGACCGGCGGCGACGACAGCTTCGGCCCGAATTTCGGCGGCGCGGTTGTCTACACCAACGAGCGCGCCGGCTGGGCCGATCAGTGCCCGAACGCGGCGAGGCTGATCAAGAATCTCATCTACACCGTCGATATCGAGAACCTGGTGATGAACAAGATTCTCACCGACGGCGACGAGGGCCCGAAGGCCGCCCAGGAATGGCTGAAGACCAACCCGCCGCAACTCACCGGCTGGCTCGACGGGGTGACGACCTTCGACGGCCAGCCGGGACTGCCGGCGGTCAAGAAGAGCCTCGGCCTCTAGGCGACCGACTCGCGCCGGCCCCCCGCCCAACCGCGTCGGCCACGGCGGGAATCGTCAGGGGGTCTGCATTTGGCCCGTGGCTGGAGGGACGGCGTTGGAGAGCTGGTTCACCGAGCCGAAGCTTCCGCTCGGACGGCTGGTCAAGATCGGCATAACCTGGCTGCAGGACAATGCCGCCGGGTTCTTCGACGCGGTGACGGCGGTGATCGATTTTCTGGTCGACGGCTGCACCGCGATCCTTCTGCACATCCCGTTCCTGATCGTCGTTTTCGCGGTCGCGGCGCTCGCCTACTGGATGCATCGGTCATGGCGGCTTGCGGCGTTCGTCGTCATCGCGTTCCTCTTCATCGCCAACCTCGGATACTGGCAGGCGACGGTCGAGACGATTTCACTGGTCGGTTTCGCGACCCTGGCGAGCGTCGCTGATCGGGGTGCCGGTCGGCATCGCCTCGGCCCATAGGCCGTGGCTCTATGCCCTGCTGCGGCCGCTGCTCGACCTGATGCAGACGCTGCCGACGTTCGTCTACCTGATCCCGACTCTGGTCCTGTTTCACCTCGGTTCTGCGCCGGGCCTGATCTCGACCGTGATCTTCGCCATCGCCGCGCCGATTCGCCTGACCCATCTCGGCATCGTCTCGGCGCCGCTGCCGCTCAAGGAGGCCGGCGCCGCGTTCGGAGCGACGAACCGGCAATTGCTGTGGAAAGTGGAATTGCCCTATGCGTTGCCGACGATCATGGCCGGCGTGACGCAATGCATCATGCTGAGCCTGTCGATGGTGGTCATCGCGGCGCTGGTCGGCGCGGCCGGGCTCGGCGTGCCGGTCGTGCGCGCGCTCGGAACGGTCAATATTCCGATGGGTATCGAGGCCGGCGTCTCGATCGTGCTGCTGGCGATCGTGCTCGACCGCGTGTTCCGCAATCCCGAGCGAAAAGGGAGCGCGTGAATGTCCGCGGTGGTTTTCGACAAGGTCGACATCGTCTTCGGAGACCGGCAGGCCGAGGCGCTGGCGCTCGTCGACAAGGGGGCGACCCGCGACGACATCCTGAAAACGACGGGCGTCGTCCTCGGCGCGGCGGGCGTCGAGCTTTCGATCGAGCCGAGCGAAATCTGCGTGCTCATGGGGCTTTCGGGATCGGGCAAGTCGACGATCCTGCGCGCCGTCAACGGCCTCAACAAAGTCGCGCGCGGGAAGGTTCTAGTCCGCCACGGCGACGGGGCGATCGACGTCGCCCATTGCAGCGCCGACGAACTCAGGATGCTGCGCACGAGCCGCATCGCCATGGTGTTCCAGCAATTCGCCCTTTTGCCGTGGCGCACGGTCAAGGAGAACGTCGCCTTCGGGCTCGAACTTCGCCGGATGCCGAAGGCTGAAATCGACAGGATCGTCGCCGACAAACTTGCCATGGTCGGCCTGACGCAATGGGCGGGCAAGTTCGGCCACGAGTTGTCCGGCGGCATGCAGCAACGGGTCGGCCTTGCGCGCGCCTTCGCCACCGACGCCGACATTCTCCTGATGGACGAGCCGTTCTCGGCGCTCGATCCCCTGATCCGCGACAAGCTGCAGGACGAACTGCTTCTGCTGCAGAAGGACCTCAAGAAGACGATCATATTCGTCAGCCACGACCTCGACGAAGCGTTGAAGCTCGGCAACCGGATCGCCATTCTCGAAGGCGGGCGCATCGTCCAATGGGGCACAGCAGAGGACATCCTCCTGCGTCCCGCCGACGCCTATGTCGCCGAATTCGTCAAGCACATGAACCCGCTCAACGTGCTGCGCGGCAGCGCGCTGATGACGCCCGCCGCGTCGCTCCAACGGCAAGAAAACGAAGTGCTGCTCGATCGGGCCGGCCGCATCCGCGTCCGGCTCGACGCCGACAACCGGCCGATCGGCGTGACCCTGGACGGGGCCGCAGGAACCTTGGCCAAGGCCGACGCAACGTCCGGCGAGCTGTCACGCGACGGCGCCGACGTCGTCGTCGCGTCGATCGACCTGAAGATGCGCTCGGCGATTGCGCTGCGCAGGGACTCGGGCAACCCGATCGTCCTGGTCGACGACCTCGGCCGCATGGCCGGCCTGTGCGGCGACGACGAGATCTACCGCGCGCTGCTCCAGCAGCGGAAGGCGGCGGGGGAGGCCTGAGGCGCCGCCGTCTGCCCGCCGCTTCTCACACCCCTCGATCGACGCCGGGAACCCAGCCCTCGGCCAGCACCTTGTCCGTCGGCCAAGACCACTCGTCCGGAAACGCCTCTCCTGAAAGGCCGGTGTCAGTCATCGCCATCACGCGCGCGTCGGCCCAGACGGCCGCTCGCCATTTCGGCTCGACGAGGGTCGTCCGTAGGCTCGGCGTTTCATCAAGTGCAAGCGCGACGCGCTTGCGCTGCTCATTGATGGTGCTTTGCCAGCTTCGGCTGCGGCGGTCGGGCTGAGTTTGCCACTTCAACAGGTGCGCGACGAGAACGGCCATGCGACTCGCAAGTTCGCGCTTTTCTGTCTTGCCCACGTCCTCAATCTCATCGGCAATATGTTCGATATCGAGCTTCGCGAATTTGCCAGAGCGCAGCAGCGCCGCCTGTTCCTGCGCCCATAGGACAACGTCCTTTTCATAGCTGTTTGAGCCCATCGGTCACCTTTGACAGCCACACTAGCCCAATGTGCGGCGCGACGCATCTACGTCCCGCTTGACAAGACCAGCAGCGGCGCCGTGAGGCCCGTTCCGTCGCAGCGGTCTACCCCTTAAGCGCAGCGTTCTGCGGGTCGTAGGGGCTGTCGCCGACAACGACGGCGCGGCGCGTTTCGCCGAGAATGCGCATGTCGACCTCACTCCCGATATTCGAGAACTCCGGCTTCACCATCGCCAGCGCGAGCGATTTTCCGGTCCGCCAGCCGTAGCCGCCGGAGGTCGTGCGGCCGATCATCGCCCCGCCTTTCGTCACCGGCTCGGAGCCGCGGGCGTCGGCGTCGCTTACGCCCTGGACTTCGAGCGTGACCAGCTTGTTCTCGAAGCCCTTGCCGGTCCAGGTGACCAGCGCGTCGCGGCCCAGGAACGGCCCCTTCTTGAAATCGACGAAGCGTTCGAGCCCTGATTCGAGCGCGGCGTATTCGATCGAGAGCTCGCGCCCGACGAGCTTGTAGGACTTTTCCAGCCTCAGCGAATCCATCGCCCGGATGCCGAACGGCTTGATGCCGAACGGCGCGCCCGCGGCCATCAGCGCGTCGAAGACAGCGTTCTGCATCTCGATCGGATGGTGCAGTTCGTAGCCGAGTTCGCCGACGAAATTGACCCGCATGGCGATGAGGCCCGCCGATCGGATCGACAGGCGCCGCGCGGTCAGCCACGGGAACGCTTCGTTCGAGACGTCGATGTCGGCGACCTTCGCCAGCACTTCGCGCGAGCGCGGCCCGCCGAGCACGAGGACGCCGCGCTGGGTCGTCACCTTGTCGATCCGCACGCTCATGTCGGCGGGCAGCAGCTTCTCCAGCGAATCGAAATCGTGGGCTTCCAGCGCGCCGGCCGAGACGAGATAGAACCGCTCCGGCCCGATCCGGGTCAGCGTGAACTCGGCGCGCACGCCGCCGCGCGAGGTGAGCAGATAGGTGAGCGTGACGCGCCCGACCGCCTTGGGGATGCGGTTGGTGAGGATCGAATTCAGCCAGGCTTCGGCGCCGGGACCGGAAACCTCGAGCTTGGCGAAGGCCGACATGTCCTGCAGGCCGACGTTCTCGTGCACGTTGCGGCATTCGGCGCCGACGAATTCGAAATAGTTCGAGCGGCGGAAGCTCCACTTCTCGCGCGGCCTCTCGCCTTCCGCGGCGGCAGGATGATTCTCGTTCAGCAGCACGATCGGGCTTGGCGAGGTCGGCCTCGCTCAAGCCGTAGCCCTGCGGCGCAAACCAGTTCGGCCGCTCCCAGCCGTAGATCGAGCCGAACACGGCGCCGAGATCCTTCATCCGCGCATAGCAGGGCGTCTGGCGCAGCGGGCGCGCGGCGACGCGCTCTTCGTCGGGATAGTGGATGGTGAAGACCTTGGCGTAGGCCTCCTCGTTCTTCTCGATGAGATAGCCGGTCTCGGCATAAGGGCCGAAGCGGCGCGGATCGACGCCGAGCATGTCGATCGTCGGCTCGCCGTCGACGATCCATTCGGCGAGCTGCCAGCCGGCGCCGCCGGCGGCGGTGACGCCGAACGAATGGCCTTCGTTGAGCCAGAAGTTCTTCAGGCCCGGCGCCGGGCCGACGATCGGCGAGCCGTCGGGCGTATAGGCGATCGCGCCGTTATAGACCTTCTTGACCCCGACCTCGCCGAAGGCGGGCACGCGCGCGATCGCCGTCTCGATATGCGGCGCGAGACGATCGAGGTCTTCGGGGAAGAGCTCGTATTCGCTATCCGCCGACGGCCCGTCGACGTAGCAGGCCGGCGCGCCTTTCTCGTAAGGCCCGAGCAGCAGGCCGCCCGCTTCCTCGCGCATGTACCAGGACGAATCCGACTCGCGCAACACCCCCATCTCGGGCAGGCCCTTGGCCTTGCGCGCGACGATCTCGGGATGCGCCTCGGTGACGATATATTGGTGCTGGACCGGGATCACCGGCACGTTGATCCCGACCATGCGCCCGGTCTCGCCGCGCGAAATTGCCGGTCGCCGAGACGACATGCTCGCAGACGATGTCGCCCTTGTCGGTTACGACCTTCCATTCGCCGTCTCGCTGCCGCTCGATCGCGGCGACGGCGGTATGGCGGTTGATCTCGGCGCCGCGATCGCGCGCGCCGCGCGCCAGCGCCTGGGTGAGGTCGGCGGGCTGGATATAGCCGTCCTCGGGGTGCTGGATCGCGCCGATGATTCCATCGACGTCGCAGAGCGGCCAGATCTCCTTGACCTCTTGCGCCGTCAGGAACTTCACCTTGACGCCGATCGTCGCGGCGACGCCGGCGTAATAGCGATATTCGTCCATCCGGTCGCGGGTGCGGGCGAGGCGGATGTTCGACACCTGGCGCAGGCCGACGTCGAGGCCGGTCTCCTTCTCGAGCGTCCTATAGAGGGCGACGGAATATTTGTGGATCTGCCCGACCGAATAGCTGAGGTTGAAGAGCGGCAGGAGGCCCGCCGCGTGCCAGGTCGAGCCTGAGGTCAGCTCCCTGCGCTCGACGAGAACGCTGTCCGCCCAACCTTTCCTGGCGAGATGATAGAGGGTCGAGACGCCGACCACGCCCCCGCCGATCACCACCGCCCGCGCATGCGTTCTCATGTCGACATCCCTACGCCTCTTTCCGTTCCCCTCACCCTAACCCTCTCCCGCAAGCGGGAGAGGGGACGCGCCGCCCTTCTCCCGCTTGCGGGAGAAGGTGGCGCGAAGCGCCGGATGAGGGCGTGCGATTAATACGTCGCGTCCGGCATCGACGCTTTGCGCTTGTCGATGAACTCGCGGATCGCTTCGTCTTTGGCGGGGTCGAGCGGCGGCGGCTCGTATTCGGCCAGCATCGACTTCCACAAGCCGTTGGCGCGGGTCGCGGCGTCCTTCGAGCCCTCCTCGCGCCACTGCTCGACCGAATTGTTGTCGGCGATGTTGGAGCGATAGAAGGCGGTCTCGAAATTGGCCTGGGTGTGGGCGCAGCCGAGAAAATGGCCGCCCGGCTCGACCTGATGGAACGCCTCCATCGCCTGCCCGTTGTCGCTGAAGTCGACGCCCTTGGCGAGAACATGCATCGCGCCGAGCTGGTCGAAGTCCATCACGAACTTCTCGTAAGACGCCGCAAGCCCGCCCTCGAGCCAACCCGCGGCGTGGAGCACGAAATTCGCGCCCGCCAGCACTGTCGGCACAAGCGTCTGCGCGCTTTCGTAAGCCGCCTGGGCGTCGGGGATCTTCGAGGCGCAAAGCGAGCCGCCGGTGCGGAATGGCATGTTCATCCGCCGCGCGAGCTGGCCGGCGCCGAAGATCGCCAGCGCCGCCTCGGGCGTGCCGAAGGTCGGAGCGCCGGACTGCATGGAAAGGGTCGAGACGAAGGTTCCGAACACCACTGGCGCGCCGGGGCGGGTGAGCTGGCAGAAGGCGGTTCCGGCCATCACTTCCGCCAGCACCTGCGTCAGCGTGCCCGCGACCGTCACCGGGCTCATCGCGCCCGACAGAATGAACGGCGTGATGATGCAGGCCTGGTTCGCGCTTCGCGTAGGCCTCCGCGGCGCCGAGCATGCTCGAATCCCAGACCAGCGGCGAATTGGCGTTGATGAGGCTGGTCAGCACCGTGTTGTCGCGCACGAACTCCTCGCCGAACAGAAGCTCGCAGATGCGCACGCTGTCCTCGGCCCGTTCGGGCTTGGTGACCGAGCCCATGAACGGCTTGTCCGAATATTTGAGATGCGCGTACACCATCTCGAGATGCCGCTTGTTGACCGGCAGGTCGACCGGCTCGCACACCGTGCCGCCGGAATGATGGATGTAGGGGCTCATATAGGCGAGCTTGACGAAATTCTGGAAGTCTTCGAGCGTCCCGTAGCGGCGGCCCTTGTCGAGGTCGTGGACGAACGGCGAGCCGTAGTTGGGCGCGAACACCATCGCGTCGCCGCCGATGACCACGTTGCGCTCGGGATTGCGCGCGTGCTGCACATATTGCGCCGGCGTCGTCACGCAGAGCTGACGCGCCAGACCGCGCGGAAAGCGCACCCGCTCGCCCTTGATGTCGCAGCCGGCGCTGCGAAAGAGATCGAGCGCGCGGGGAAAGTCGCGAAACTCGATGCCGATCTCCTGCAGCAGCGTCTCGGCGTTGCGCTCGATCGTTGCGAGGCCCTCCTCGCTGATCATTTCGGTGAGCGGGATCTTGCGGGTGATGTAGGGGATCGACGCGTGCGAACGATGGGCGCGCGCCGTTCGCCGCGCCTCACGGCCGCGTCGCGGCTCCCTGGCGGCGGCCGATGCGGTTTCCGACATGGCGTTCTCGCCCTTCCCGATGTTCATTTTGCCTGTTTCGCCGCGGACCTTGCGCCAGAGCGAGGCCAATTTGAACTCGAAAATTAAGGCCCGGGCATGAGGGCGGCGCTAGCGCTGCTTCGTCTCCCAGTCCGGCGCGACATAATAGGGCGCGTTCGAGGCCGGCAGGGGATCGCGGCCGCAGGATCATGTCGGCCGCCTTCTCAGCCAGCATGATCGTCGGCGCGTTGAGATTGCCGTTGGTGATCGAGGGCATGATCGAGGAATCGACGACCCTCAGGCCTCGACGCCGATCACCCGGGTCTCGGGATCGACGACCGCGGACGGGTCGGCGGGCGATCCCATCTTGCACGCGCACGAGGGATGGTAGGCGCTCTCGACGCGCTCGCGCACGAAGGCGTCGATCGCCTCGTCGCTCGACGCAATCAGCGCCGGGCTGGATCTCGCGGCCCGCGATAGGGATCGAAGGCGGGTTGAGCGAAAATCTCGCGGGTCAGGCGCACGCAGGCGCGCATCTCGGTCCAGTCGTCGGGATGGCTCATGTAGTTGAACTGGATCAGCGGCGGCTCGGCCGGATCGGGCGACTTCAGGCGCACCCAGCCGCGGCTCTTCGACCGCATCGGCCCGACATGGGCCTGAAAGCCGTGCTCGCGGGCGAGCGTCGAGCCGTCGTAGGCGACCGCAATCGGCAGGAAGTGGAACTGGATGTCGGGATAGCGAACGCCGGCGCGCGAGCGGATGAAGCCGCCCGCCTCGAAATGATTGGAGGCGCCGAGGCCCTTGCCGCGCAGGAGCCACTGCGGCCCCGATCCGAGCCCGCCCGATAAGGCCGGTGTGGCGATAAAGCGTGATCGGCTGTTTCGAGGCGACCTGGAAGGTGAATTCGAGATGGTCCTGCAGATTTTCGCCGACGCCCGGCCGGTCGGCGACGACGTCGATGCCGAACGCGCCGAGTTCCGCCGCCGGCCCCACGCCTGAGAGCTTCAGCAATTGCGGCGAATTGATCGGCCCGCCGCAAAGGATGACCTCGCGCCGGGCGCTCGCCTTGTGCTCGCGCCCGCCGCGGCGGTAGTGGACGCCGGCGGCGCGGCGCCCGTCGAAGGCGATGCGCGTTGCCAGCGCGTGGGTGACCACCTTGAGGTTGGGACGTTTCATCGCCGGCCTGAGATAGGCGTTGGCGGCGGACGCGCGCACGCCGTCCCTCACCGTCATGTCGAGGGCGCCAAACCCCTCCTGCCGCTCGCCGTTGAGGTCGCTGCTGACCGCATAGCCGGCCTGTCGGCCCGCCTCGATGAAGGCCGCGTAGAGCGGATTGCGCCTGCGGCCCGGCGCGGTCGCGAGCGGCCCCTCGCCGCCGCGCCAGGCGTCGGCGCCGCCGCCAAAGCTCTCCGCGCGGCGGAAGTAGGGCAGCACGTTCCGATATCCCCAGCCCTTCGCGCCCTCCTCCTCCCAGCGGTCGAAATCGAGCGGATGGCCGCGCACATAGACGAGGCCATTGATCGAGGACGAGCCGCCGAGGACCTTGCCACGCGGGCAGGAAATGCGCCGGCCGTTCAGATTGGGCTCGGGCTCGCTCACATAGCCCCAATTGTAGGTCTTGGAATTCATCGGAATGGAGAGCGCGGCCGGCATCTGGATGAAGATCGAGCGGTCCGACCCGCCGTATTCAAGCACCAGGACGGTGCTGCGGCCGTCTTCGCTGAGCCGGTCGGCGAGCACGCAGCCCGCCGAGCCGGCGCCGACGATTATGTAGTCGAAGGCCTCGTCGCCCACCGCCGCTCCTATTCAGCTTATTGACGACGCGAGCATGTGCGCTGCGGACAATGAGGCGGCAAGCGCGATGTTGCGTGGACGGTATCGAAAAATGGATGCCACGGACGCTCAAATACCCAACGGGTACGGAAGCTGGGCGTGCGCGGATGCTTGCAACGGTGCGAAACAGCAAAACTCGCTCTGCAAAATGGGAAATTTTAGCGGCGTGACTGCAGCGCCTCAGTTGACATTTTACGGCGCACGGCGTGCTTATTGCCATGCCCGTTGAAGAACACCAACCGCCGCCGCGTGTCCCACCCGAAGTGAAGGCCGCGCCGCGTATCCGGCAAATTTACTGGTGTCGGTTGCCGACTGATGCGGAGCTGCCGGAGCTATGGAAGGTCAGACCCGTTATCATCGTTTCCTATCGAAACACGCTCCATGGCGCGGTCACGGTGATACCGACCACGACGGTCGAACAGGCCGCAAATCCGTGGGCGCTCAAGCTCCACACCTCGCTTGACCCATCGAAGGTGTCCAGGGCGATCTGCGATAAGCCGATGACCGTCGCCGTGAGCCAACTCCGGCCTCGCCGCACCATTCCGCGGCTTACGGAGAAGGAATTTGGGAGGTTATCAAGCTCTTGTTGGCATGGCTTCCGAAACTATCGGAACCTTGATTTTTTGGCCTTGGGCGCGTAAATTTAGTTCTTACTTGCGGCCTCTGGTTCGCCCGGAGTGTCCGCTGCGCCTTTCGGGGCGCTTAAAAGGGCCTCTCCGGAGGTCCTTTTTCTTCGATGTAGGCTAGATCGGCTCCGGTCCGCGCGAAATCGCGGCGACGCCGGTGCGCGAGACCTCGACAAGGCCGACCGGGCGCATGAGCTCGACGAAATCGTCGATCTTGCGCGGCGCGCCGGTCAGTTCGAAGATGAAGCTCTCAACCGTCGCGTCGATCACCTTGGCGCGGAACGCCTCCGCGAGCCGCAGCGCTTCGGTCCTGTATTCGCCCTTGCCGCGAACCTTGATCATCGCCAGCTCGCGCTCGATCGCGCGCACGGTGAGGGTGAGATCCTTCACCGAATGGACGGGGACCAGGCGCTCCAGCTGATGGCGGATCTGCTCGATGGTCTCGGCCGTGCCGGAGGTGACGATGGTGATGCGCGAGAGATGGGTCTCGTGCGCGACCTCGGCGACCGTCAGGCTCTCGATGTTGTAGCCGCGCCCCGAGAACATGCCGACCACCCGCGCCAGCACGCCGGGCTCGTTGTCGACCAAAACCGAGAGGGTGTGGGTCTCGATGTTGGCCTTCGCGGTCGCCGACGTATAGGGCGAGAGCGGCTGCGCCGAAGTCTTGCTCATGGCGTTCATGGTCCTTGTTGTCCTGTCGTCCCGATCGGTCTTGGCTCACGCGGCGGCGGCGTTGGGCACAGTCGTCACCCATCGCTGAAAAAGATCGAAGTCGATATTGCCGCCCGAGAGCACCAGCCCGACCTTGCGCCCCGCGAGGCGCGATCGTTCCTTCATCGCCGCCGCGAGCGCCGCCGCGCCCGCGCCCTCGGCGAGATTGTGGGTATCAGTCCAATAGGCGCGGATGGCGGCGGCAATCTCTTCATCGCTGACCAGCGCGATCCGCGCCGCGCCCCTGGCGATCACTGCAACCGCCTCCTGGTCCGGAACGCGGGTCGCCATGCCATCGGCGAACGTGTCGGCGCTGTTGGTGCGAACCACATGGCCGGCGGCGAAGGAGAGCGCATAAGCCGGAGCTTCCGCCGACTGAACGCCGACGATGTCGGTCTTGAGCCCAAGCGCGTCGCGCGCCGCGATGCAACCGCAGATTCCCGACCCCTGCCCGATCGGGACGTAAAGCACATCGAGATCGGGCCGCTCGCTCAGGAGCTCGAGCGCATAGGTCGAGACGCCGAGCGCAAGATCGCGATGGAAGGAGGGAACCATGTGCAGGCCGCGCTCCTCAGCAAGCAGCGCCGCCTCCTCGCGCGCGGCCTGGAAGTCGCGACCGAATTCGACGAGATCGGCGCCGAGCGCGCGCATCGCGGCGTTTTTCTCGCTCGAATTGCCTTCCGGCGCGAAGATCGTGACCTCGAGGCCGGCGCGCCGCCCGGCGAAAGCGAGGCTTTGGCCATGATTGCCGCGCGTCGCCGAGATGAGCCCGCGCGTCGCCGGCTCGCGCTTCATCAGCGCGTCGACATAGGTGAGCCCGCCGCGGACTTTGAAGGCGCCCGTCGGCAGATGATTCTCGTGTTTGACCGTGACCTCGGCGCCGAGGCGCTCGGCGAGGAGCGGCCACGACAGCGCCGGCGTGGGCTTAAGCGCGCCGAGCACCACCTCGTGCGCCCGGCGTATTTCGTCAAGGGTGAACATCAGATCAATTCCGTTATCGCACACAAGTCCCAAGCGGAGTCCCGCCACCCTCATCCTGAGGAGCGATGCGCAGCATCGCATCTCGAAGGATGGTCCAGTTCAAACCTCCATCGCCCCTTTGAGCGTCCTTCGAGACGCCGCCCTTCGCGCGGCTCCTCAGGACGAGGCAGGAGGTCCCTCAGTCACACCAGCATCTTGCCCTTCTCGTCGATCACGTTGTCGAGTTCGACGCCGGCGTCATCCTCGAGTTCGGCCATGATCATCTCGTTATGCGCCTTGCCCGACGGGATCATCGGGAAGCAGTTCTCCTTCTGATCGACGACGCAATCGAAAATGACCGCCCGCGGCGTCTCGATCATCTCCATGATCGCAGCGTCGAGTTTGGCCGGGTCGGAGCAGCGGATGCCATGCGCGCCGTAGGCGTCGGCGAGCTTGACGAAATCGGGCAGCGAATCGGTGTAGCTCTCCGAATAGCGCCCTCCGTGCAGGAGCTCCTGCCACTGGCGCACCATGCCCATGTATTGATTGTTGAGAATGAAAATCTTGACCGGCAGGCGGTACTGCGCCGCGGTCGACATCTCCTGCATGTTCATCAGGATCGAGGCTTCGCCGGCGATGTCGACGACCAGCGCCTTCGGATGCGCGAGCTGAACGCCGATCGCGGCGGGCAGCCCGTAGCCCATCGTCCCAAGGCCGCCCGAGGTCATCCAGCGGTTCGGCTCCTCGAAGGCGAAGTGCTGCGCGGCCCACATCTGGTGCTGGCCGACCTCGGTGGTGACATAGACGTCGCGGCCCCTGGTCAATTCGTAGAGCCTTCTGACCGCGTGCTGCGGCTTGATGATCTTCTCGGAATTGCGGAAGCCGAACGAATTGCGCGCCCGCCAGCCGTCGATCGCGCTCCACCATTTGGCCAGCGCCGCCTCGTCGGCGTGATGCGAACCCGCGCGCCACAGCCGCACCATGTCCTCGAGTACATGGGCGCAGTCGCCGATGATGCCGAGATCGACTTTGACGTTCTTGTTGATCGACGACGGATCGATGTCGACGTGGATCTTCCTCGACTTCGGCGAAAAGGCGTCGAGGCGGCCGGTGATGCGATCGTCGAAGCGCGCGCCGACGCAGATCATGAGATCGCAATCATGCATCGCGTTGTTGGCCTCGAACGAACCGTGCATGCCGAGCATGCCGAGCCACTGCCGGTCGGAGGCCGGATAGGCGCCGAGGCCCATCAAAGTGGAAGTGACCGGGAACCCGGTCATGCGGACGAGCTCGCGCAGCAGGGTCGAGGCGTGCGGGCCGGAATTGACGACGCCGCCGCCCGTATAGAACACCGGCTTCTTCGCCGCAGTCATCATTTCGATCGCGTGCTGGATGCGCTCAAGATCGCCCTTGAGCTGCGGCTGATAGGTCTTGTGCTGGATGTTTTTCTGAAACGCATAGGCGCCGCTGGCGAACTGGACGTCTTTCGGAATGTCGACGACGACCGGGCCGGGGCGGCCGCTCGAAGCGATGTAGAACGCCTCATGCAGGATGCGAGGCAGGTCCTCGACCCGGCGCACAAGATAATTGTGCTTGGTGCACGAGCGGGTGATGCCGGTGGTGTCGCATTCCTGGAACGCGTCGGAGCCGATGAGATGGGTCGGCACCTGGCCGGTGATGCAGACGAGCGGAATGGAATCGCAAAGCGCGTCGGTGAGGCCGGTGATGGCGTTGGTCGCGCCCGGCCCCGAAGTGACCAGGAGAACGCCGACCTTGCCGGTCGAGCGCGCGTAACCCTCCGCGGCGTGGGCCGCACCCTGCTCGTGGCGCACGAGGATGTGGCGCAGCTTGTTTTGATGAAAGATCGCGTCATAGATCGGCAGCACTGCGCCGCCGGGATAGCCGAAGACCATCTCGACGCCCTGATCCTTGAGCGCCTCGACGACCATCTCCGCGCCGGTCATCTGCTTGGCCATAGTCCGGTACTCCGCCTTTTCTCGTCGACAAGGAATCCAAGGCAACAAAAAAGGCCCTCAAAGGGGCCTTCGGGTAAGCGCCAGCGAACGGGTGCAGATCTTAGGTCTGCCCGCTCTCCAGCGCCGATGATACGATAAGATAAGACACGCCGCGCCGCCTCGAATTCGAAACCGAGCAACGTCTAGAGAAGGTCGGCGGCGGCGTCAAGTCCTCTGCCATGGGCAGGCATGGGCAGGGGAATCGCTTCAGGGCGCGCCCGACGACTTTGCCCCTCGAAGCAGCCTGCGGACCAGACGTATGGCGACAAGCAAGAACAGCAGGACCAGCGCGATTGCGGCAACCGGCGCCGCGAGCGCCAGAAAGGATATGAGGACCGCGCCGCCGAGCTCCGCGGTGGAAAAGACGGCGTTTCCCAGTCCGCCGGTCAGAACCGTCGAGTGGGCCCTCAGAATCCCGGTCACCCCTTGGGTGAGACCGGCGACCCCGCCGCCCGCAATAACGGCTGCTGTCCATTTCACCATGGGCGGCGCATCGATCATGACGGCCGCAGAGACGATCGTTCCTGCGATAAACGCCGCGGGGGTCGCCACGACGTCGAGCAGGTTGTCTACAACCGGAATGTAATAGGCGAGGACTTCTACGAGGGCCGCGACGCTGAGCATGATCAGAGCCGATTGCGTGCCGAGCCAGGCGAAGCTGTCGTCCAGTTGGAGATGCCCGGTATAGGCCGCCCCGCTGACAACGAGCATCGGGAAGAACACTCGAAAGCCGGTTGCAGCGGCGAGGGCTACGCCGAGGACAATCGATAACGCCACGTCCGACATGGGCGCCAGCTTGCAACGAATGAGCGCCGATCGCCAGACCGGCGCTTTACGCTCGCGGGACGCGGCCGTCGCGGTCGCGAGCCCAACAGAGCTTCCGTCGCGCTGGCAGGCGAGCGGAACCCCGCGATGCGCCTTCTCAGCTCGCCATCGCGCCCGGGCCGGGGATCGCGCCGGGCGGGCATTTGCCGAGGATGATCATGCCGAGCACCTCGTCCTTGGTCATATCCTCGACCCGACCCGTGCCCACGATCTGGCCGTTCTTCATCACCGCGACCCGGTCGGCGAGATCGAACACGTCGTGGATGTCGTGGCTGATGAGGAAAATGCCGATGCCTTCGGCCTTGAGCTGCTTGATCAGTTCGCCGACCTGCGCCGTCTCCTGAGGCCCCAAGGCCGCCGTTGGCTCGTCCATGATGAGGATGCGGGCGTTGAAATGGATCGCGCGAGCGATGGCGACCGACTGGCGCTGGCCGCCCGACAGCGATTTGACCGGATCCTTGAAGCGGCGGAAATTCGGATTGAGCCGGCCCATGACTTCGCGCGCCTGCGCCTCCATCGCAGCGTCGTCGAGCGTGCCTAAGCGGGTGAGGAGTTCCCGTCCGAGAAACAGATTCGATGCGGCGTCGACATTATCGGCGAGCGCCAGCGTCTGGTAGATCGTCTCGATGCCGTAAGCCTTGGCGTCGCGAGGGTTGTTGATCGTCGCTTCCTCGCCATTGACGAAGATCGCCCCGTGGTCGCGCTTGTAGGCGCCCGACAGGACCTTGATCAGAGTCGATTTGCCGGCCCCGTTGTGGCCGAGCAGGCCGACGACTTCGCCGGGATAGAGCTCGACCGACGCAGCGTCGACCGCCTTGACGCCGCCGAAAGCGATCGAGATGTCGCGCATTTCGACGAGCGCGGCCGACCGTGTTCCGTTGCCGGGGGCAGCTTGAGATTCCATGGCGGCCTCGATCACGTCTGTCGGCTGCGGTACAGCTGGTCGATCCATACCGCGAACACCAACACCGATCCAACGATCACGTCCTTCACGGCGTTGTCGAAATTGAGCAGCGTCATGCCCGATTGCAGCGATTGCATCACGAGTGCGCCGAGCATCGCGCCATAGATGGTGCCGACGCCGCCCGCCAGCGACGTGCCGCCAATGACGGTCGCCGCGATCACGTACAACTCGTCGAATTGGCCGAGCGAGTTCGACGCCGCGTCCAGCCGGGCGGAGGTGATGCAGGCCGAGATTGCGACGAGAACGCCCATCAGCATGAACATCATCAGCGTGATCTTGCGCGTATTGATGCCGGCGAGCTCCGCCGCCTCGGGATTGCCGCCGATCGCGTAAATATATCGCCCAAATCGGGTGCGGGTGGCGATGAAAGCCATCACGATGCCGACACCCAGCGCGATCAGGACCGGAATGGCGAAACCATGCGCGTAGTTGAGCCCTTCGGGTGGAACCACAATATTGTGTTCCTTGGCGTAGGTCTCTGCGACTCTCGTCGGCCAAGGGTACGAATTGACCACGTAGACCACGCCCAGCGACAGAGCGCAGCCGACGATCCCGAGGAAAAATTCGGCCCAGATCGGGCGCTGGGGAAAGCGGAATCGGGCGCGGGCGGCGCGGTTCGCGAAAATTCCGACCACGATGGCGATACAGGCGACCGCGCCGAGCACCCAGCTTGCCGTGCCCCCGATCCAGGATGCCCTGGGCGTGCCGCCGATCAACTCGAAGCGGCTGTCCATGGGGGCGACGGTCTCGCCGCGGATCACCCACCAGGCGGCGCCATTGTAGACGATCAATCCGCCCAACGTGACGATAAAGGAGGGGATGCGCGCATAGGCGACGAGGAAGCCATTGAAAGCGCCGAGCAAGGCGCCAAGGGAGAGCGCGATGACGACGGCAATAATCCAGATGCCCGGGTTGTCCGCGCCGAGCGTGGGCCCCAGCCAGTAGGCTTGCGCCACACCGGTCACGACGGCGACGAAGCTCAGCATCGAACCGATCGACAAATCGATGTGGCGCATCACGATGATAAGCACCATGCCGGTGCTCATCACCGCGATGGCGGAGGTCTGGACGGACAGATTCCAGAGATTGCGCGGGGTGAGGAACACGCCTTCGCCGGTACGCCACTGGCCGAAGACCTGGAAGCCGACCCAAATGAGGATCAGCGCGCCGATCATGCCCAAGAGTTGGGTATCGATCTCCGTCGCGCGCAAAAAACGCTGCACTGCGCTTTCGGGCACGATCATGCGGCTGGAGTTCGCGTCCGCCACGCTCGCCATTCACGCCTCCCTCACCCGGCCGTTCAAACTCCCTCCGACGCAACATCAGCCGGAGGGACAGCGTCCCGCCGCCCGGTCGATCGCGCCATTTGGAGCCGGCTCCAAAGAACCGGCTCCCTTGACGGGCCTCAACCGCAGCCTTTGACCGTGCCCGCCTTGACGCCGGCGCAAGCTTTGTCCTTGGTGATCCAGCCGGTATCGATCACGTCGCTCAGATTGTTTTTGGTGATGGGATCGGGCGGAAGCAGAATGGTGTTCATCTCCACGCCCTTCTTGCCCTTGTTGAACTTGATGACGCCGGGAAGGTCGGTGATTTTCTTACCGTCGGCGATCGCGATCGCCGCTTCGGCCGCCCGCTTGCCGAGCACGCGGCTGTCCTTCCACACCGACACCGTCTGCGTGCCGAGGGCGACGCGATTGATGGCCGCGAGATCGCCGTCCTGGCCGGAAACTGGAACCTGGCCGTCCATGCCCTGCGCCTTCAAGGCGGCGACGACGCCCGAAGCCATGCCGTCGTTCTCGGCGACGACCGCGTCGACCTTGTTGTTCTGCTTGGTCAGGCACTGCTCCATGTTCTTCTGGGCATTGTCGGGCTTCCACCCGTCGGTGAAGGTCTCGCAAACGTTCTTGATCTTGCCCGCGTCCATGGCCGGTTTCAGCACTTCCGTGATGCCGCTGAAGAGGAAGGTCGCGTTGGGGTCGCCCTTGTCGCCCTTGATGAAGGCGTAGTTGCCCGCGGGCTTGACCTTCATGACTTCCTGGGCCATCAACCGGCCGACGCCGATATTGTCGAAGGTGATATAAAGCGAATTCGGGTCTTCGAACTGCACGTCGTAGGCGATCATCTTGATCCCGGCGTCGTTCGCCGCCTTGATCGAGGGGAGAATGGCGTCCGAATCGAAGGCCACGACGAGAATGACGTCGACCTTCTGCGCGATCAGACCCTCGATGTCGGTCGCCTGTTTGGCGGCCGAGTTTTGCGCGTCTGTCGAGATGTAGGTGTCGCCAGCGTCCTCGACGACCTTCTTGATCGCGGCCTCGTCGGTCTTCCAGCGCTCTTCCTGGAAGACCTTCCAGGAGACCGCGATTTTCTTGCCCTTCGCCTCGGCGGGGGTTATCGAACTGCTCAGGAGCAGCGCGCCGGTCAAAGTCGCCAGCGCTGCCCCGACGGCGAGCGTCTTCAGATTTTTCATTATTTCCTCCCTCGGAGAGGCGTCGGCCTTCCGCGACCGCGCATCCCAATTGAACACCCGGCCCTTAATTTGGCGCGGCGCGCGGGTTGGCCGCGTGGCGCGACACTGCCCGCCGAGGTTCACGTTGTCAATTGTGCCGGCCTTTGCGGAAGAATGGATTTTTGTGATGCCCATTTGTTAGGCGGCGCGCGGCTTGCAGAGGCTTGGAATATCGACTTTACTGCGTCGCACGCGCCCCGCCGACCGCCGGCCGAACAAGAACGCGCGAGGGCCGAGACGGAGGAGGCGACGGGTGAAAGGGACGACGCTGGCGGCGAGCGCGATTGTCGCCTTGGGGGCGATCACTGAGGTCCGAGGCGGCAGCTGGGACGAGCGGGTCTTCCCCCCTGGCTCCCATCTCGATTTCGACCAGACCGCCGCGGCCGGGCCGTCGGCCGTCCCCGCCCTCATCAACCGCGGTCGCGAGCTGTTCAAGGCGAAATTCACCACCGTCGACGGCGCCGGACGGCCAAAGGCGACCCAGGCCATCGTCCCGACCAAGCGCAAGAACGGCGTCAACCCTCCGTTCAGCCGCACCAGCGGGCCAGATTCAAATTCCTGTTTCGGCTGCCACAGTGATCCGGTCGTCGGCGGCTCGGGCGACGACGTCGCCAATGTGTTCGTATCGGAGGGATTCGAGAGCGCGCAATTCGACTCGACGGATCCCTCATTCTCGAGCGAGCGGCATACCATCGCCCTGATGGGCTCGGGCCTCGTCGAGCTTCTGGCGCGCGAGATGACCGCCGATTTGCAGGCGATCCGCGCCTCCGCCATTGCGGAAGCCTGCGCAACGGGTAAGGACGCGCGCGCTGACCTCACGACCAAGGGCGTGCGGTTCGGCTCGATCCTCGCCCATCCCGACGGCATCGTCGATCTCGACGCCATCGACGGCGTCGACAGCGATTTGATCGTCAGGCCCTTTAGCCGGAAGGGCGTATTCACCTCGCTCCGGCAGTTCACCATCAACGCGCTCAACATTCATCACGGCATGGAGGCCGTCGAGCGGTTCGGCGTGCGATGGACCGGCAGCCACGACTTCGCCGAAAGCGGCGTGCCCGACTCGATCACCGCGGGCGACGTTTCCGCCCTGGTCGCCTTTCAGGCAACTCTTGCGCCACCGACGGTGAAGACCGATCTGCCCGACGATTGGCGATACGCGGCGGACCTCGGGGGCAAAACGTTCAAGGACATCGGCTGCGCCTCGTGCCATATCGAGACCTTGCCGTTGAAGTCGCTCGTCTTCACCGATCCCGCGCCCTACGACATGGCGGGCACATTGCGCTCTGGCGAGGTCAAGGAGCCGATCCGCATCGATCTCGCCGCCCTGCCCTTCGCCAGAACGCTGAACAAGAACGACAAGGGCGAATGGCTGATCCCCGTCTACAGCGATCTCAAGCGCCATCTTATCGTCGACGAGACGGTCAACGCGCTCGGCAACGAATTGCAGGCGCAACGTTTCGTCGAACGGGACGTCTTCCTGACGCCGCGGCTGTGGGGCGTCGGCTCGACTGCGCCTTATGGCCACAATGGTTCGTTCCGAATGCTCGACGAGATCATCAAGGCGCATGGCGGCGACGCCCTGTTTGCGCGCGACGCCTATCTTGCGCTCGATCCGGCCAGGCGCGACAGCGTCGTCGCCTTCCTGCGTTCGCTCATCATCGAGGCGCCGTGATGATTGAGTCCATGCGCAGAGTGTTCCACAGGGCGCGGTCGCTGACCGCGCCGGGCGGGGTCGCCGACCCCGCCCTACCGCGGATCGCCAGGTTCGTGTTGGTCGTTCTCGCCCTCCTCGTTAGCGCCGCATCGGCGCGCGCCGCTGATGACCGGCAAAAACCGCTCGGCGATGTCCCGGTGATGCACGAGGAGGCCGAGGCGGCGGGGATCAAGAGCGTCTACGACGGTCCGTGGGAATTCTTCGTCGGCGGCGGCGGCGCGGCGTTCGACTGCGACGGGTCGGGCTTTCCCTCTGTGTTCCTGGCGGGCGGCAAGAATCCGGCGCGGCTCTACGTCAATCGTTCGCGCTCCGGCGGGCCGATCAAATTCGAGGAGAAGCCGCTCGATATCGGCGCCGATCCCAAACTGCTGGAAAACGTCATCGGCGCCTATCCGATCGACATCTCCGGCGACGGCCACATGGATCTCTTCGTGCTCCGGGTCGGCGGCAACCTCCTGCTCAAGGGCGGACCGGACTGCACGTTCACGCTCGCCAACCACGAATGGAATTTCGACGGCGATCCCGGCTGGACGACGGCGTTCGCGGCGGAGTGGGAGCCGGGGCAGAAATTCCCGACGCTGGCGATCGGCCACTATGTCGACCGCAGCGCGCCCGGCTCACCCTGGGGCACTTGCGAGGAGAACTCGCTTTATCGCCCGCAGGGAGGCGACAAGCCCGACTATTCGGTGCGGACCGCGCTTGCGCCGGGTTTCTGCGCGCTGTCGATGCTGTTCACCGACTGGAACAAGTCGGGCGCGCCGTCGCTGCGCGTTTCCAACGACCGGCAATATTATCGCGGCGGCGAGGAGCAGATGTGGCGGATCGAGGCGGGCAAGACGCCACGCCTCTACACCCGCGCCGACGGCTGGCGGCATCTGTCGATCTACGGCATGGGCATCGCCGAGGGCGACCTCGACGGCTCGGGCTACCCGGAATATTTCCTCACCTCGATGGGCGACGAGAAATTGCAGAAGCTCGATCCCGATGGCGGCGACCGGGGGAGGCGCCCGTTTATCGCGACATCGCCGGCCAGGTCGGGGCGACGGCGCATATTCCCTATACCGGCGGCGACAAGCGGCCTTCGACCGCTTGGCACGCCGAATTCGCCGACTTCAACAACGCGGGGCTCCTCGACCTCTTCGTCTCCAAGGGGAATCTCGAGCAGATGCCGGACTTCGCCGCCTACGATCCAAGCAATCTCTTGCTCGGCCAGTTCAACGGCAAATTCGCCGAGGCCGGCGACGAAGCGGGAATCGCCAACGGGCTCAAGGGCCGTGGGGCGCTGGTCGCCGACTTCAACCTCGATGGGCGGCTCGAACTCCTGCAGATCAACCGCGGCGCGAACGTCTCGCTCTACCGCAATCTCGGGGCCAAGAATGGCGACGAGCCGCCGCTGCCTATGGGCAACTGGAGCGAGATCAAGCTGATTGAGCCGAACCCCAACCGCAACGCCGTCGGGGCCCGGATTACGGTCAGAACGGGAACCAAGAGCCAGACGCGCTTCGTCGATGTCGGGGGCGGCGACGCCTCCGGCCATGCGGGTTTCATCCATGTCGGCCTTGGCACCGCCGAACGAGCGGAGATTAGGGTGCAATGGCCTGATGGCGAGGCAAGCCCTGGCTACCGTGTGTTCGCGAACCAGTTCGTGGTCATCGACCGAACGAAGCCGCAAGCCGCCTATTGGTATCCGCCGCGGTAAGAGACGGCTGGAAGCGCGGGCTCAGGTTGCCGCAGCAGCCCCGCTTCGCTTCCGAGGGTTCCGGCGCCGCAGCGACCGGCGCGCCAATTTCCGGCGGCGCTTTGCGCGACGGCGCCCGCCTCGTCAGCCGTCGATCGGCGCCGAAGCGGCGCCCTCGAAGGAGGTGGCCTCGCCGATCTGCCGCCACCGGTCGAGCTCGGCCGCGAACGCCGCCCGCTTTTGCTCCAAAAGGCCGATCGCATCGACGCCAAGCAACAGGCGCAGCGGCGGATCGTTGCTCTCGACAGCCGCAATCATCGCCTCGGCGGCCTTTGCCGGGTCGCCTGGCTGCTTGCCGTCGCCGCCGTAGAGATAGGCTTCGATGGGATCGATCACCTGGCGATAGGCGTCCATGCGTCGCGCCGGCCGCATGTTCGCGGCGCCGGCGAATTCGGTCCGGAAGGCGCCCGGCTCGACGATCGTGACCCGGATGCCGAGCGGCTTGACCTCGTCGTTGAGCGCTTCGCTCCAGCCTTCGAGGGCGAATTTCGAGGCGCAATAGGGGCCGAACGCGCCGAGCGACACCAGGCCGCCGATGCTGGTCAGTTGCAGGATATGGCCGCTCTTCTGCTCCCGCATCGCCGGCAGCACGGCGCGGGTCATCTCCGCCGGGGCGAAAAAATTGATCTCCATTTGCTCGCGCAGCTGCTCGGGCGAAAATTCCTCAACCGCGCCGAGCGAGCCGCGCCCGGCGATATTGGCGAGCACATCGATGCGGCCGAAGCGCGCGAGCGCGGCCTCGACGGCTCTTGAACGGGCGTCCGTGTCCGTCACGTCGAGTTCAAGCGGAAGCGCCAAGCGTCCGTACGGGGCGGCGAGCGAGTCGAGCGCGTGCGCTCGCCGGCCGGATACGACCGCGCTGTCGCCGCGCTTCAGCGCCGCCTCGGCCAACGCGCGGCCGAAGCCGCTCGAGGCGCCGGTGATGAACCAGACCCGATGCATGGGCTCAACGCGTATCGCAGATGCGAGCGCCGGATCAAGCCTGAGGCGCACGCCTGGCGCGTTCTGCACTTTGGTTGAATGCCCCGTCGGTTTGCGCCCCCGCCCCCCCTTGTGGGGGCGGGCAGGGGTGGGGGGTCGCGCGAATCGTTGAGATTGGCCTTTCGCGCCGCTTCTCCTGGACGGGCGCGGTAACCCCCCACCTTGATCCTCCCCCACAAGGGCCGGGCGCATCAACTAGAAGCAGACCGCTCCAGCGCGCGCCGCCCGCTCGCTCAGACGATTTCAGAGCAGTCGCGTGTCGGCCGGCGGCCGGTCAAAATGATCATTGCGGCCGTCGACGTATTGGATCGGCGCTCTCGCCAGTTCGTCGGGATCGATGTCGTCGAGGAGCGTCACTTGGATGGCGTGGAATTTGCCGCCCAACGCCTCGGCGACGCCGTGGCCCGGCGTGCGGATGCCGCAGTTCTTGCAGAAGTGATAGTGAAGAGTCGGCGCGGCGCGTCCCGGCGGCGTCCATTGGTATAGCCCCTGCGAATCCGCGCCCGCGATCAGCCGAAAGCGATCGGGACTGGCGAACGCCACCCAAGTACGCGCCTTGACGCAGCTCGAGCAATTGCACTTCACTGTCCCGCGGCTGAGGTCGATATCCGCCTCGAAGCGGACCGCGCCGCAGTGGCAGCTTCCCGAATAGGTCTTCAGGGTCACGAGGTATCCTCCGGCTGTTATCGCGGCCGGAGGCCGCGATGTTTTTACGCGCCTATTACGGCCGCCGGCTTACGGAGGATACGCGCCGTCCGGACTATTTTCGCGCCGCCTTCACGCGCCGGCGATGGCGACCGAGGCTTCGTCCAGAACCCACGCACATTTGATGTAATCAGTGATTCCCGCGATGCGGCCCCCCGCGACTTCGAGGCGGATCACCGAGTATGGCGTTAAGCCATCCGGGTCGTCGCGCATGATGATGACGACCATTTCGCCATCGACTTCGCCAAGCCGCATGCGCCACGGAATGATCGGGCGCTCGTATTCGACAAAATAGGGCAAGTCGGCGAGTCGGCCAGCGAAGCAGTCGGCGACGCGCAAGCGGGCGTCGGCGCTGGTGAGTTCGCGCACCCCATCCCAATCGCGCCGGTTGAACCGGTCGATGTACGCGCGAAGCAGAGCCAGCGTCTCAGGGCTCGGGGGCGACTTCGGCCCAGGGGATTCCTGCATGGCGGCCAACTTGCCTCGGCCACGATTGAGAGCAGCTTTGACCCCGCCAACTGTGGAGTCGACCAGTTCGGCGATCTCTTCGAGCGAATAGTCGAATACGTCCTTAAGCAGCACGCACGCTCTTTCCTTGGGCGGAAGATTGAGCACCAGGCGTTCGACGGCGCGGCCGAGAGCCGGCCCGACGGGATCGACAGGCTGGACCCAGTCGGGTTCGGCGGCCGCCGCTTCCGCGTCCCGCCGGACCGCACCCCGGCGCAGGAAATCGATGCAGCGATTGTGAGCGATCCGGAACAGCCACGGGCCGAGGGGACGCCGGTCATCGAAACCGTCGAGCTTCTGATAGGCCTCGAACGTCGCCTCTTGCATCACATCTTCACCGTCCAGCGCCGACCCGGTCATGCGGGCGCAGTAGCGGTGCAGCCGCGGACGGAGATGGGCGATGGTTTCCAGAAACGCGACATGCCGCGGCTCGAAGAGCCCGATCGGCGCGACATCAGTTTCAGTGTCCATGTTGGCGCGAGGGATATCGTAGATGCGCCTGCCGGATCAAGGCGGAGGTGGTTGTCGCCTGGAGAACGTCCAGGTCCTCATGTATGGCGAGCACGTCGAGCACGCGCCGACCTGAAAGGACGTCGGGCCGGTAGGTCGCGATTCACTCCAGAGGGACAGAATGCTCGTTTCTGCGAACCGTCGCGTATTTCTTGCCGGACTGGCGGCGGCGATCGCGTCGCTCCGCGCGCGGGCGGCGACGCCCTCCGACGACCCGCGGCTCGCGCTCGCAAGCCAACGTCTCGCGGCGATCGAGGAGCGCTCGGGCGCCCGCCTTGGCGTCTTCGTGATCGACACCGAGACCGGCCGGACGCTCGACCATCGCGCCGGCGAGCGGTTCCCGATGTGCAGCACGTTCAAGCTTTTGGCCGCCGCCGCCGCGCTCAAGCGGGTCGACGACGGCGCCGAGCGGCTCGACCGGGTGGTCGCTTATGGGCCGGGCGATCTGCTCGAATATGCGCCGGTCACGAAAGCGCATGTCGCGGAAGGCGGCATGACGCTCGCCGATCTCTGCGCGGCGGCGATCGACTGGAGCGACAACACCGCGGCCGACCTCGTGCTCGCGGCGATCGGCGGACCGGCGGGCTTCACCCAGTTTGCCCGTTCGCTTGGCGATTCGGTAACCCGGCTCGACCGCAACGAGCCGGGCTTGAACGAGGCGACGCCAGGAGACGAGCGCGATACGACGTCTCCGCGCGCGATGGCTGACGACATGCGGCGGGTTCTGTTGGACGACGTGCTTTCGGAAGCTTCCCGCCGCCGGCTCGAAGCCTGGCTCATCGACGACAAGGTCGGCGACAAAAGGTTGCGCGCAGGTCTGCCGCCCGGATGGCGCATCGGCGACAAGACCGGCAGCGGCGACCACGGAACGGCGAACACGATCGCAATCATCCGGCCGCCCGAGCGGGCGCCGATCATCGCGACGGTCTACCTGACCGAGTCGAGCGCGCCGATGGACGCGCGCAACGCCATTCACAAAGAGATCGGCGCGCTGATCGCCGAGACGTTCTGACCCCGTTCGACTCGACGAAGACGAGGGAGCAGCGCGATCCGCCGGAGAGAGCCGTTGGCGCTCAGACGCCCCAGAGGCGCTGGCGGCGCGCCATCGCATGGGCGAACCAGAACCAGCTGAGCGCAAACGGAACCATGAAGCTCAACGTCATCGCTTCCATCAGGTTCCGCTCGGTGGCGAGATTGATCGTGACGCCGGCGCCGAAGGCGAAGGCGGGCAACGGCGGCGGCTCGGGGACTGGCGACGGCGCGCCCGCGTCAGGCGAGGGCCGATCGCGCACCCATTCGTCGGTCCTCGAGCTGGTTCCAGCGTCGCGCAGGCGTTGCTCATCGCCGAGGAACGGCACGCTCTCGCCGGTGAGCCCGTCGAGAACGACCGGCGCCCGCTCGCGCAGACCTCGCCTGGTCGCCGGCATCGTAAACGCAATCGTCTTCTTGCTCACGCCGCTTTCCTCTTCCTTGAACTGAGGACCTCTTGCGCCAGGGCGTCGATCTCGCGCGCCGCCTCACTCGCCGGCGCGGCCTCGATCACCGAGAGCCCCCTGGCCGCGCTCTCGGCATAGACGATGCGCTGGTTGAGCACCGCGGCGAGCACCGGAATGTCGTCGAACTGCGCCAGCGCCGCTGCGGCGTCGCGGCCGATAGCGGTTCTGGCGATCCGGCGATTGATGACGAACGCCGCCTTCAGGCTTTCCTTCATCTGCTGCGCCTCGCGGATCAGTTGCACCGTGTCGGCCGCCGCCCAGACGTCGTAGGGCGAAGGCTGGACGGGGATCAGCACCGTGTCGCTGGCGAGGATCGCCGAGCGGCCGAGCTCGTTGACGCGCGGCGCGCCGTCGATGATCACGACATCATAATTGCCGGCGAGCAGCGGCAAATCGCGGTGCAGCGTCGGCTTCGCCATGCCGACGACCGCGAACGGCGGTTCGTTTTCGCGCGTGCTCGACCAGGCCATGGCGCTGCCTTGCGGGTCGGCGTCAACCAGAAGGACCCGGGAGCCGGAGCGCGCCAGGCTCGCCGCCAGGTTGATGGCGACAGTCGTCTTGCCGACGCCGCCTTTTTGATTGAGAACGCCGATGATCATCAGGCGCGTTCCTTCGCCAAAAGAGCGTCGCGTCGACCGGTTCGCTGATGCTGCGGCGCGATGCTGCAGTGCAATATAGTCACAACGCAGCGATTCGAGCAAGGGCGCGCCCAGCCCCTGTGCGTGACCTTTTCAACGAAGCCGGCGCATTCAATTTATCGCCGCGAGTCCTAGGCGCCGGCCGGAACCGGAACGCCGAGCGCTGCGGCGATCTGGGCCACGCTCGCCTTTTCGGCCTCGCTCACCTGAGTCCCGCCGAAGCCCAGAAATCCCCCCTCTGGCGCGGCTTCCGCGACCGCGTTGGCGACGTGGGAGAGCCAGGTCTTGTAGGCGGCCGCGTCCGCCGGGGCCTTGGCGTCGAGCAGCGCAGAAAGCGCGCGCAGCGCGTCAACCGTCTTCGCGGCGACGTCGGCCGGCTTGCTTCCGGCGAGCAGCGCCTTGAGGCCGTCCTGGGCGAGGCCGCGCCCTTCCGAGGTCTCGAAGTCTCCGGCGACCGCTTTCACGAGCTCGTCGGCGCTGGGATCGGTCTTCGCTTGAACAAGCGCACGGGCGCTCGCCATGCTCTCCTTGAGCATGCCGATCAGGCCGCTCGGATCGGCCGCCGACACCGCAATCCCGACCAGCAGGGGACTCTGCAGCAGGGATTTCCATTCGTCCGGCGTGAAGTTCGCTTTCGTCGCCATGGGCGCTCTCCTCGAGTTCGATCTCTCAGACTTTCATGCGCGGGTCTTTACGACATCATGACGTCATCTGTCCGCGCCCCTCGCCGGGAGGCGACAAAAAGGGGCCGGCGTCGCCGCCGGCCCCTTTCGCTTGGATGCGGCTGGCGGGCTTAGCTTCCGCCGCCGACGCATGTGTCCGCGGTCTTCGGCGTGCAGACGTCGAGGCCGGTGTAGGTCGGGTCGGCGGGCGCCGGCTTCCCGTCCTTCATGTCCTTGAGGAAGTACATCGCCTTATATCCCATCTCGAACGGCCGCTGGCCGACCTGTCCAGCCGAGAGGCCCTTCTTCATGGCGTCGATCTGGATCGGCAGCGTGTCGGCAACCACGAGCGCAAGCGCTCCCGAGGCGATCTTGTCCTTGTACTTGGACGCGATCTTCTCATAGGCGTCAGGCAGGAACTGCGGGAAGCCGCCGGTTGGGGTGAAAGCGTCGAGGTTCGGATACTTCGCGAGGATATCCTCCATCTGCTGGTTGGCGCGGGCGAAATCGTCGTCCGTGTAGAGCGGACAACCGTCGGCTTCCTTCCACCCGTTCTGACCGGTCAGGCGTACGCCTGGCGACTCGGCGCTTTTCGCGCCGGAGAGCGTGTCGCGGATGCCCTGCATGCGCTCGTTGTGGTTCGCCGCCGCCGCGCCGCCCGACTGGATGCAGATGGTCCCACCCTTGGGCTTGATCTGCATGACCAGCTTGGCGATGTTGACGCCGATGTCGTAATTGTGCGTGCCGACGTAGGCCGCGCGCAGCCCCTTGTCCTGCGGGAGCAAGTCCGAGTCCCAGGTCAGGACCGGAATCTTTGCCGCCGCTGCGCCCTTAAGCGCGTTGGCCATGGCGGGCGCGTTGGCGGGCGAAACGGCGATCCCGTCGACCTTCTTGGTGATGAGATCGGCGACGATCTGGGCTTCCTCGTCGCCGCCGCCGTGCTCGCCCGGTCCGATATAGAGGCACTTGACCGCGCCCTTAAGCTCGGCTTCCGCCTTCTTGCAGCCGGCCAGCGCCTGATCGAAGAACGGGTTGTTGGTGTTCTTCGGCACGAGCGCGAACGTGTATGGGTCGGCCGCCTGCGCCGAGGCCGTGATGGCCATCAACGCACCGGCGGCGACCGCGCCGGTCAACATAAGCTTCAACATTTTACTTCCTCCCAGTTTGGACATGGCCCACGCGGGCCAGTTAGACGCGGCCCCGACATGGGGTCACTCGCGTTTCGCTCCCCGGATCTTCCCGAGGTAAACCGCTCCGATAAGGAACAGGCCGACGAACATGCCCTGCCAGTTCGAATCGATACCCGCCATCAGAAGAGAATTGCGGATGACGAAGATCAGCGCCGCGCCGATAAAGGCGCCGTAGGCGCTCGCTTCGCCACCCATCAGGTTGGCGCCGCCGATTACTGCCGCGGAAATCGCCAGGAGTTCGTAGCTGGTCCCGAGGGCGTTGATCGCCGAGCCGGACCAGCCGACATTGAGGATCGCTGCCAGGGCCGCGGCGAGGCCAGAGACAACATAGACCTGCACCTTCACCCGATTGACCGGCACGCCCGTGAGGAGCGCAGCCTGCTCGTTGCCCCCGATCGCCAGCACGTGGCGGCCCCAGCCGGTCATCTTGTAAACGACCGCCAGGATGGCTGTCAGGACGATCAAGAACAACAAGGGATAGGAGAGCGAAAAGGAATGGCCGAGGGAGAGCTCCCCGCCCCCCAGAATTTTGAAGGCAGGGCCGCCCGGGCCGAACTTATAGAGCATCCGGTTGCCGGACAGCACCACCGCGCATGAGCGGGCGATCGCCAGCATGCCGAGCGTCGTGACGAACGGCGACAACTCGAGATAGGCGATGATCAGTCCATTAACGAGGCCAACGAGAAATCCGGCGCCCAGGCCGACGACCACGGCGGCCCACCAGGGGTAACCAGCCTCCAAGGTGAGACCGCTAGCGACCGCCACCAGCCCCATGATCGATCCGACCGAAAGGTCGATGCCGCCGGTCGCGATCACCGCCGTCATGCCGAGCGCCATGATGCCGATGAAAGCGAAGTTGCGGGTGATGTTGTAGAAGTTCTCCGGAGTCGCGAACGAGGCCGGCTGCAGGTAGCTCATCACTACGCAGATTATGATCAGCGCGATCGTGACCCAGAACGATTGCGCGCCCGCGATGCGCTGCCAGGCATTATGTTGCTGGACGCCCAGCACCGATTCGATCGAGACGTTGGCTTGCGGCGGCGGCTTGGCGGCTTCGGTCGACATCGGGAGCGCCTCTAGGCCGCGTGGATCGCGCCGGTAATGAGGCCGGTCACCTCTTCCGGGCTCGTCGCATGAATCGGCTTGTCGGCCACCTTGCGGCCGCGCCGCATGACCACCACCCGGTCGCAGACCGCGAACACGTCGGGCATCCGATGGCTGATGAGCATGATCGCCATGCCCGAATCCTTGAGGCGGCGGATGAGATCGAGAACCTCGGCGACTTGTCTGACCGAGATCGCCGCGGTCGGCTCGTCCATCAGCACCATGCGCGCCTGCGAGAGGCGGGTGCGGGCGATCGCGACCGCCTGCCGCTGCCCACCCGACATCTGCCGCACGAGGTCGCGCGGCCTGGTCTCGGACTTGAGCTCGCTGAACAATTCGCCGGCCCGCTTGGCCATCGCCTTGTGGTCGAGCCAGCGGAAAGGACCTGCGCGGCCCTTGATCTCCCGTCCCAGGAACACATTGGCGGCGGCGCTGAGATTGTTGCAGAGCGCGAGGTCCTGGTAGACGACCTCGACTCCCTTCTCGCGCGCCTCGACCGGCTTGTGAAAATGGACCGGCTCGCCCTCGATGCGGATTTCGCCATGGGTGGGAGGGAAATTGCCGGCGATGACCTTGACCAGGGTCGATTTGCCCGCGCCGTTGTCGCCCATGAGCCCCAGGACTTCGCCGGACTCGAGCGTAAGGTCGACCTCGTTCAGCGCATGGATGGCGCCGAAATGCTTGGATACCGACTGTAGTTCAAGGATCGGCAATCCCGCTTCCTCCGCTTCCGCCCACGCAACAGCAGTCCGCTGCGCTCGGGCGCGGCTGCATTTATGCTAGTGTTGCAGCATCGACCAGATCGTACGGGCGCGCAAGGGGCTCCGGCCTTTTTCGTTGGCGCGGCGTCCGCGTCGAAGGCTCCGTTTCCGGCCCAGGCCGCACCCGGGAGGTCAGGTCTGCGGGGCCCGAACCTTTCGCCGGGGCTCCTTCCGGCCAGGGGACCTGAGCCCTCGCTCGATATATTGACGGATTAGCCTCTGCGCCGGGACGCGCTCCTTCGCTGCCTGCGTCCGAACCGCTTCCAAGAGCCCGCCCGGCAAGCGCAGGTGGATCGACGCATCCTTCACAAACCGCTCGTAGCGCGCGAACCACTCGTCGCGCGGGAGAGCGCCCGCCGCAAGCTCGTACTCGTCAAGATCGGCCGTATCGATAAACGCCTCCAGCTTCTCGTCGCTGTCGAATTTTGGGAACGGCTTCTTCATCATGCTCCGCTCCGATGTCGATAGCGCGCGCTGATCGGCCGGACATAAAGTTCGCCATCCTTCTCGCGCATCGTAAAGACCACGAATAGAGGCCGTCCCGCGGAATTGTGGCCAACCGCGCGAAAGCGCGTTTCGCCATCACAGGGATCGCCTGCAATTAACGTACTCCGATCGTCGATCAAGGCTTCGATCTCCTCGATTGAGACCCGCCGAGCGCACTTCCCGCGGTTTGCCTGATCCCAGTCGAATTTACTCATTTCGTGTACACAAATTGGGACACAGCGTCAAAGGTTTGATGAAAAGGCGACCCCGGGCCCGATTGTCTGGTCCGTCACCGCCACATCGCTCGCATGCGCGCCTGAAGGTTGACGCGCGGGCCATCGGCGGGCGGGCGCTGTGGCTCGGGCGCGGCCTCGGGCCAGGTCTGGCGATCGAAGTGCTTGAGCAGGGCTGCGGGCAGAAACCGGGTCCGGCTCGCGAACACGGCTCGGTCGCCGTATTTCGGCTGGCCGTGGACGTAGAAGCGCTGCGGCACGATGAGCGCGAGCTCGTCCTTGGCCCGCGTCATCGCGACATAGAGCAGGCGCCGCTCTTCCTCGATCTCCTCAGACGAGCCGGTCGCGAGATCGGAGGGAATGCAGCCGTCGACGCAGTTCAAGACGATCACCGAGCGCCATTCCTGCCCCTTGGCCGAGTGGATGGTCGAGAGGATGAGATAGTCCTCGTCCTTGAGCGGCGGCCCGGCTTCGTCGCTGGTCTTATCCGGCGGATCGAGCGCGAGTTCGCTCAAGAAGCGCTCCCGCGAGGGAAAGCCGGCGGCGATGCGCTCGAGCGCCTCGAGATCGCCGATGCGGACCCGCGCGTCGTCGTAGCGCGCCTCGATCAAGGGCGAGAGCCAGGCGACGGCGTCGGCGATCTCCGCCGGCCACGGGGCCGCACGGGCGGCGAGCCGGCGCATGAGGTCGGCGAAGGCGGGAAAGCCCGCGCGAGCCCGCGCCGGCGGCGAAAAGCCCGCCATCGCCGCGAAGCCGTCGTCGGCGCCCGCGGCGGCGACGATGGTCTCGGCGATCTTCGGCCCGACGCCAGGCAGAAGCTGGGCGACGCGAAAACCGGCGACCCGATCGCGCGGGTTCTCGGCGAAGCGCAGGAGCGCGACCGCGTCCTTCACATGCGCTGCGTCGAGAAACTTCAAGCCGCCGTATTTGACGAACGGCACGTTGCGACGGGTGAGCTCGAGTTCGAGCGCGGCGCTGTGGTGGGAGGCGCGGAACATGACCGCCTGGCTTTTGAGCGCAGAGCCCGCCTCGCGATTGGCGAGCACGCGGGTTGCAACGAAGCGCGCCTGGTCGGCGTCGTCGGCGACGGTTACGAGCAGCGGGAGCGCGCCCGCCGGCCGGTCGGTCCAAAGGGTCTTGGCGAAACGTTCGGGCGCGAGCGCAATTGTCGCGTTGGCGGCGGCGAGAACGGCGCCGCTCGAGCGGTAGTTGCGCTCGAGCGTCACGACATGCGCGGGCGGATCGAAGGCGCGCGGAAAGTCGAGAATGTTGCGCACGGTCGCGGCGCGGAACGAATAGATCGCCTGCGCGTCGTCGCCGACGACGGTGAGCCCGCGCCCCTCCGGCCTCAACGCGAGCACGATTTCGCCCTGGAGAGCGTTGGTGTCCTGGTATTCGTCGACGAGCAGGTGATCGAAGCGGCCGGCGATCTCCGCGGCGATCGCCGTCTCGGCCAGCATCTGGGCGAAATAGAGCAGAAGGTCGTCGTAATCGAGCACGTTCTGGCGCTGCTTCATCTCGACGTAAGACGCGAACAGCGCCCGTAAGCTCGCCCCGTGCGGCGCGACCCAGGGAAACCATTTGCCCAGCGTCTCCTCAAGCTCGCCGCGGGCGTTAACGACGCGCGAATAGATCGTGAGGCAGGTCGCTTTGGTCGGAAAACGCAGCTTCATGCTTATCTCGCCGAGCCCGGCTTCGTGCCGCGCCCAGTTCATGAGGTCGGCCGAATCCTCGCGGTCGTGGATGGTGAACTGGGGATCGAGGCCGAGCCGGACCGCATATTCACGCAACAGGCGTGCGCCGATGGCGTGGAAGGTGCCGGCGTAGGCCGGCGTCGCCGCGGCGGCGGCCTCGGGCGCAAGACGCCGGGCAAGCAGCCGCTCGACCCGCCGCTGAAGCTCCGCCGCCGCGCGGCGCGAGAAGGTAGCGAGCATGATCCGCTTCGGATCGACGCCGGCGAGAATCAGCGCCGCGACACGATGGGCCAGCATCGCCGTCTTGCCCGACCCCGCGCCGGCAACGACGAGCAGTGGTCCAGGACCCTCGGCGGCGCCGATCCCGTGCTCAACAGCGAGCTGCTGCTCGGAATTGAGCTCGATGGCCGGGCTTGTGCGAATCAGGGCGAGGGACATCGGCTCAAGGGAATCATGTTTCGCGCTTTGTTCCAAGCAGGGCGGACGCGGGACGCGTCAGGCGGACATGACAGAGAAATAAATACCGCCGAAATGTGCTATTGAGGCGTGACGTCAAACCGCCTCACAAAGCTTGGGTTGGGAGGGTGAAAGATGAAAGTGCGAAGCTCTTTCTTTGCGAACCGCATTTGCCTGCGTCGCCCTTGGCGCGGCGGTGCCGGACGCCCAATTGGGCAAGCCGACCGTCGGCCGGTCGGTGAGCGCAAATGATATCGCGGGCAAGAAGATCTGCTGGGACGATTGTGGGTTCACTATGTTCGAGCCGGATGGCCAGTTCACATCAGGATCGATGAGCGCAGTTTCCACCACCAGCGGAGGTCGGCGTCAGCCGGCGGTCGCTCCGGTCTCGCGCGGTTGGCCTATCCTCACCGGGCGGTGATAAGCAGCCAGCGGCGGGGTTGTGAGAGGGCGGCGCCATGCCTGGGGCGGAATCGCACTACGTCAATCGCGCCGGCTGGCTGAGGGCGGCCGTGCTCGGCGCCAACGACGGGATCATTTCAACCGCAAGCCTCGTCGTCGGCGTCGCGGCGGCGGCCGGCTCGCGCGGCGAGATCCTGACGGCGGCGATCGCCGGCTGGGCGGCGGGCGCGATGTCGATGGCGGCCGGCGAATATGTCTCCGTCAGCTCGCAGGCCGACTCTGAGGCAGCGGACCTTGCGCGCGAACAACGCGCGCTCACGCAATCGCCGACACAGGAAAGGCAGGAGCTCGCCCATATCTATGAGGATCGGGGAGTGAAGCCGAAGCTCGCGCGGCAGGTGGCCGATCAGCTCATGGCCAAGGACGCGCTCGCCGCCCATGCGCGCGACGAGCTTGGTTTGTCCGAGGGCGCAGCGCCTAAACCGATCCAGGCCGCCTTTGCCTCCGCGGTTGCGTTTTCGGTCGGCGCCGCAATGCCGACCCTGGCGGCGTTTCTCGCGACGCGAGAGGCGGCCATCGTCGTTGTCTCCGGGGCCGCGCTGGTTTTCCTCGTCGCGCTCGGCGCGCTCGGCGCCTGGGCCGGCGGCGCCCCGGTCGTCAGGCCGGCGCTGAGGGTCGGCTTCTGGGGCGCCTTGGCGATGGCGGTAACGGCGGGGATTGGCGCCATGATCGGCAGGGCAGTGTAGAGCGCCATCGTCCTGCGGTCGGTCGAGAATATCTTGACAAAATCAGAAACTGACGCTACGGTGTTTTCTGATTGTACGAAATCTGGCGCCGCGCGGCTTTGCGGCCAAACGCACGAGTTCGATTTGTGACACTGCGGGCGTCGTGAACCTAAAGAGGAGCGGATCGGATCAGGATTGGCCGTAACCCATTGAGAAGTCTCGAATCCGGGAAACGGATTGAAATGGAAGGAAATGAAGGGAAGCCGAACGGAAACCCGGGGGGAAACGAAGGGAAGTCGAACGGAAGCCAGGGGAACCTGGGGCGGACCTCGCTCAGCTGACGGTTTCGGCGCTGTAGCGGGCGATGAGGCCGGTGCGGATGACCGAGCGATAGACGGCGAAGAAGAAGAGGCACGCGAGCACGAGGTAAATGATCGCCAGGGCGCCGCCGATCGCCAGGCGATCCCAGGGCGGCGGGTTTCCGGCGACCACCGCGCGCATACCCTCGAACACGTAGGACGGCGGCAGCAGCGCCGCCACCGCCTGCATCCACCCAGGCAAGACCGCTATCGGATAGAAGACGCCGGCGAACGGCGAGATCAGCATTGGAATCGGCCAGATCAGCCATTCGGAGGCCGGTCCGAGCCGCAACACGAGCGCCGACGCGGTGACGCCAAGCGCGATGCCGGTGAGAAACAGCACCATCAGGAACGGCGCCAAGGCGCTCCCATACGTGAGAAACGAGAGGCCGAACGCGACCTGGGCAAAAACCAGCATGGCGATGAGGCTCAGAAGACTGGTGGTCACCGCGACGATGAGCAGCCCCGCCAGGTATTCCGAGACGCGAAGCGGGGTGGCGAAGAAATTGAGGAAGTTTCGCGTCCAGACGTCCTCGAACAGCGCCATCGTCAATTGCTGCATCACCCGGGTCAAAAAATCCCACAGCAGAACCGCGCCGAGGAGCGCCGGCACGAAGTTGAAATCGGCGCGCGAGACCGAGTTGAGGTAGCGGGTGAGGAAGCCCCAGAGCACGATATCGACCGCCACGAAGACGAAGATCGGAAACACCCGCTGCGGGCTGCCGCGATAGAGATAAAGAATCCGCAGCACGATCGCGCCGACCCGCGAGCCGTTCATGACCCGCCGCCCGCGTGCAGCGCCTCTTGCGCGACATTGACGAACAGATCGTCGAGGCTCGCCGCGCCGTGCTGCTCGGGCAGCGTCTTCGGATCGCCTTCGAGCACGATCCGGCCGTGCGACAGAAACAGCACCCGGTCGCAGACCGCCTGGACCTCGTACATGTTGTGGCTCGTCCACAACACCCCGCAATGGCCGCTGTCGACAAATTTGGCGATGCCGGCGCGAATGTCGCGCGCGTTCGAGGGATCGATCGAAGCGGTCGGCTCGTCGAGCAGCAGGAGCCGCGGAAGGTTCAGCATCGCCTTGGCGAGGCTGAGGCGCGTCTGCTCGCCGGACGACAGCAACCCCGCCTTGGTCCGCCGGTAGCGGAGGAGGTCATAGACCGCGAGCAGCTTCTCGACCCGCGCGGAGAGATTGTCGACGTCATAGAGCAGGCCGAAGACGCGCAGGTTCTGCTCCACCGTCAGATTGCCCGGGAGCGGCGCATAGACCGCGGCGAAGTTGGTGCTCGACAGGGCCCGGCTGCGGTCGACGGCCAGGTCGACGCCCTCGATCTCGAATCCGCCCGGCGCTCGGCTCGAGCACGCCGAGGATCATATTGATCGTCGTCGTCTTGCCGGCGCCGTTCGGTCCGACCAGCCCGACGATCTCGCCCGGCGCGACATGAAAGGTGATGCCGTCCACCGCCAGCAAATCGCCGAACGACTTGGCCAGGCGCTCGACTCTGAGGACCGCGGGCGGCGAGGGAGGACTCATTTCAGCGCTGGTATCAAGCTCAGGCCAGAAGATCGAGCGTGAACAGCTCCTGGGGCTTGCCGACGCCGCGCAGCGCGAACCGTCCGACCGAGGCGAACGCCCGGCGATTGTCGGCGACGGAGGCCGCGAACGCCGCCGAGACGAGGATCGGCTGGTCCACCGACCGGCACATCGCCGCGATCCGGCTCACTTCGTTCACTGCCGGCCCGACGACGGTAAAATCGAGCCGTTCCTTGCTGCCAATGTTGCCGTAGAACACCTCGCCGAGATGGAGCCCTAGGTACATGTCGGTGGCGGGCAGGCCCAGTTCGATGCGACGGGCGTTCAGCTCCGCGACGGCCTCCTGCGCCGCGCCGGCGGCGTCAAGCGCGGCGGCGCAGGCGCGGCTCCGCTCCTCGGCCGGAAAAATCGCGAGCACGCCGTCGCCGATCAGCTTCAAGACGTCGCCGTCGTGCTCGTGGATCGACGAGACGACAGCGTCGGCGTAGTCGTTGAGCAGCGGAATGATCTCCTCCGGCGGCGAGGTGTCGGAGATGCGGGTATAGTTGCGCAAGTCGCTGAACCACAGCACGGTCTTGATCCGGTCGGCCACCCCGCGCTCGATGCGACCCCGCAATACCCGCCGGCCAGCGTCGCGCCCGAGATAGGTTTCGACCAGGGTCGCGGCGATCCGGCCGAGGGACGCGGATTTGATCGCGAGCCCGAGGAAAGGCGTGAGCCGCTTGAGCGCCCCGATCTCCTCGTCAGTGAAACCGTCGGCTCGATCCGTCATCCAAAAGGAATAGACGCAATCCATTTCGCCGATGACGCCGTCTTCGGCGAAGCGGTTGATGATCGCGACATAGTCCGTGAACTTCGCTTCGCGAAACTCGGCGAAGGAAGGAAATTCAGCTTCGGTCTCTGCGCTCACACGCAGCCGCAGCAGCGATTCGCCGCTCGTCAAGAGCCGGTAGAGAGGGCTCGTCCGCCAGCGTTCGGCCGCCTCGCCTTCGCCGGTTCGCCCGTACTCGGTCAGCGTCGCTTCCGGCTTGTCGCGCTCCCAGCGGAACGCCCGCCCCTCGTGAATAGGGTGGAGCGTGTCGACGAGGACCATCGCGCGCGCGAGCGGCAGTCCACCGGCGGCTGCGCGGCTGCAAAAGCCCTCCACAAGCGCGGTCTCGATCCGTCCCTCGAGCCCGGCCTTGGCGAGCCAGGACGCAAGCTTGGCGATCTCGGCTTCGGTCATCGCCGGATCATAGCCGGGAGCGGGCGCAAGACCAACAGTGGCGCAAGCTCGATGCTGACCGAAAGCTTCATGTCGCGGCGCCCGCGCTTGGCGACGCCACCGGGGAGGCATGTCGGCGCCTTGTCTTTGCTTTGCGCAATCGCTATTGAGGCGCCCGCCTTCGAGGATATAGGTAGGAGATCGAGCGGCCCGTTCAGCGGACGGGCGCCGTTGGGCGCCGACTAAGCGGCCGCCAGCCAAACTCCACCCCATGTTCATGTCGGCGAGACCTAGTTTCCAATGGAGTCTTTCATGGCCCTTCGCCTCAACGACACCGCGCCCGATTTCAAGGCCCAGACGACCCATGGACCGATCGATTTCCATCAATGGATGGGCGACAAGTGGGCGATCCTGTTCTCCCATCCGAAGGACTTCACCCCGGTCTGCACCACCGAGCTCGGCTACATGGCCAAGATCGAGCCTGAGTTCACAAAACGCAACGTCAAGCTGATTGGACTGAGCGTCGATCCGAGCGAAAGCCACGCGCGCTGGCTTGCCGACATCGAAGAGACGCAGGGTTCGAAGGTCAACTACCCGATCATCGCAGACAGCGACCTCAAGATCTCCAAGCTCTTCAACATGCTGCCGGCCGAGGAGCCGGGCACATCCGAAGGCCGGACGGCGGCGACGAACCAGGCGGTGCGTTCGGTGTTCGTCGTCGCCCCCGACAAGAAGATCAAGCTCATGCTGACCTATCCGATGACCACTGGGCGCAATTTCGACGAGATCCTGCGCGTTGTCGATTCGATGCAGCTCACCGCCAAGCACAAGGTCGCGACGCCGGTGAACTGGAAGCACGGCGACGACGTCATTATCGTCGGCTCGGTCAGTGACGACGACGCCAAGACGATGTTCCCGGCCGGCTGGCGGTCGCCGAAGCCCTATATCCGGATCGTCAAGCAGCCGGTCTGAATATCCATCATCAACGTCCAGAACGACGCCTGTAGCCTGAATTCCCCGCGGGGGCTGTCGACTGGGGAGGGCTGCGGGCATAAGATCTCGTGAGCGCCGTCGGCCGAAAACGGGGAGGTGAGCAATGCGACTGGGGCCGTTCATCGCTTTGGCGCTCTTCGGCGCTATCCAGTTTGGCTCTCCGGCCGCCCGGGCCGACGATGCGGCCGTCACCGCGCAATTGCAGCAGCTCGTCGACGGCTATGTCAGGGATCGGGCCTCAATCGAGGGCCTGTCGGGCGCCGCGTTGCAAGTGGACCGCGGCGCGGGCCATCCGATCATCTCAGTCTTCGCCGGCGACGACGGCCTCGGCGACAAGAAGCCGATCGGCCCGGACACGCTGTTTCAGATCGGCAGCAACACCAAGGCGTTTACCGCGGCGCTTATCCTCAAGCTGGCGGCGGCGGGGAAGCTCAGCCTCGACGACACGATCGGCCGCTGGCTGCCGCAATATTCGGCGTGGCGGGACGTGACCATCCGATCGCTCCTCAACATGACGAGCCCGATCCCCAACTATTCCGAGACCGTCGAGATCGGCGAGATCGAAGCGGCCGATATTCATCACCAATTCAGTGACAAGAACCTGATCGGGTTCGTCGATCCCACCAACGGACATCACTTTCCCCTACCGAGCGGATGGTTCTATTCCAACACCAACTACATCCTCGCGGGCCTGATCATCGAGGCCGCCTCTGGCCTATCGTATGAACAAGCGCTGACGACGATGATTCTCGAGCCGCTGGGTCTCAAGGACACGTTCTATCCCGACGGCCCGCATCCGGGGCCTGCGGCCCTCGGATCCCAAATCGCGCGCGTGCCTCGCGCCCTCTACTTGTTGCAGGATTGCCTCGACTACCAGCCGAAACCATGCAGCGTTTCCACGCTGGCGCCGCTGATCGGCAAGGACATGCGGACGCAAAACATGTCCTGGGCCGGACCGGCAGGAGCAATGGTGTCGACGCCGCGCGACCTAGCGTTGTGGATTCGCGCCTTGTTCGAGAAGCGGGTCATCCCCGAGACACAGCTCGGCGAGATGACAAAACTCGTGTCGCAGAAGACCGGCTCACCCCTTAGCGACGCAACCCCCGCTGATCCGAGGGCCTTCGGCCTTGCCCTGGGCCGTTTCTATTTCAAGGACCAGGGCGGCGGCTTCTGGTTCTACGAGGGTGAAACGCTCGGATTCAGGGCGATCTTCGCCTATTGGCCGCAATACGATCTCCTCGTCACCGCCGCCGTCAACAGCCAGGCGCCGAATGGCGAGGACCGCTTGGGCCCTACCCTCGTGAACGGCGCGTTTGGGGTCCTGAGCCAAGACCAGCTCATCGACGCTCAGTGAGCCCGCTGGCGAAATGATGTACAAGGGTCGCCGGTCCATGGCTCGGCGGTTGTAGAGGCCTCGATGATCTTCCGGCAATTGTTCGACAGCGTCTCGAGCACCTATAGCTACGTCCTCGCCAGCCGCCGCGGAGGCGAGGCGCTGATCATCGATCCGGTGCTCGAGAAGGTCGACCGCTACCTCAAGCTGATGGAGGAGCTCGATCTGAGGCTTGTGAAGGCGGTGGACACCCATCTGCACGCCGACCACATCACGGGCTTGGGCGCGCTGCGCGACCGCACCCGCTGCGTCACGGTCATGGGTGAACAGAGCAACGTCGATGTCGTGTCGATGCGCATCGCCGATGGCGACCAGCTCACCGTCGAGGGCCTGAGCCTCGACGCGCTCTACACTCCCGGCCATACCGACGATTCCTATAGCTTCCTTTTTGGCGACCGGGTGTTCACCGGCGACACGCTGCTCATCCGCGGCACCGGCCGCACCGACTTCCAGAACGGCGATTCCCGCGCCCAGTACGAGAGCCTGCAGCGGCTCCTTAAGCTCCCCGAGGAGACGCTCGTCTTTCCCGCCCACGACTACAAGGGCGACACTGTCTCAACCATCGGCGAGGAAAAGCGCTTCAATCCGCGCCTTCAGGTCAAGAGCGCCGACCAATATGCGGCGCTGATGGCGAGCCTCAACCTGCCCAATCCGAAAATGATGGACGTCGCGGTGCCCGCCAACATCCATCAGGGACTGCATCAGCAGGATGTCGCGCGAAAAGGCTGGGCTTTTTCGGCCGAAGAGGCGAAGGGGCTCATCGGTCAGGCGGACGTGGCGCTGATCGATCTGCGCGAGAAGTCCGAGCGCGAACGGAAAGGCGCCATTCCGGGGTCGCTGCACGCCCCTTATGCCGAGCTCATGGACAACATCGGCGAGGGCGGCCTCATTCACGGGCTCGCCCAATCGGGCAAGACGATCGTCTTCTACTGCGCCTTCGGCGAACGCTCGGCGATGGCGGTGCAGGCAGCGCAGGACCAGGGCTTGGCCTCGGCCCGGCACATCGAGGGCGGCATGTCGGCCTGGACGAAGGCGGGAGGCGCGGCGCGTTGACCTTATCGAGCGCGCGAGCGTAGCCTTCGCTCAGCGCCTTCGCGAAAAGACGAGGCGTGCGGGAGGCCTCGATGCCCAAGGTCAAAGTCAACGACATCACGATCAACTATGAGCAGCAGGGATCGGGTGAGCCGCTGGTGCTCATCCCCTACCTCGCCGCCGACAACGCCTGCTACGCGTTCCAGGTCGCCGACTACGCCAAGCATTTCACCTGCATCTCGCTCGATCCGCGCGGCGCGGGCGAGACCGACAAACCGGCCGGGACCTACTCGACCGAATTGTTCGCCGACGATGTCGCCGGCTTCATGCAGGCGATCGGAGTCGAGAAAGCGCATGTGAGCGGCGTTTCGCTGGGCGCAGCTGTCGGACAATGGCTCGCCAGCAAATATCCGCAAAAGGTCAAGACGCTGTCGCTCCACTCCGCATGGCCGAAGACCGACCCTTTCCTGAAGGTGATCGTGGGCGACTGGCAGACCATCGCCAAGGGTCTCGGCAGCGTCCAGAAGATGATCGTTGAGGGGATCCTGCCGTTCTGCCTCACGCCGGAGCTTTACGCCGCCAAGCCCGAATACGTCGACCAGCTCGCCGCCTTCGTCCGCAGTCGGCCGAAACAGCCGCTCGACGCCTTCCTTCGCCAGTCGAACGCGGTCATCGCCCATGATGCGCTCGCTCAGCTCGGCAAGATCGCGGCGCCGACGCAGATCACCTTCGGCCGCCACGACATCGTGACCTCGACCCGCTTCGCCGAGCCGCTGAAGAGCGGCATCAGGAAAAGCGAGGTCCACGTGTTCGAGGATTGCGCCCACGCGGCGATCTACGAGAACGTCGCCGGGTTCAACGAGAAGACGCTCGCGTTCCTGAAGCGCCACGCGGGGTGAGGCGGACGACTCGAAGATGGCGACCGCTGCTAGCTTGTTTCATTAACCGGCCGGTAAAAACCCGTTTTCGAAAGCCGTGTCGCAAGGACGCATACGATCCTGCCTGCGACAACAATGTTCACCCAGGCGGACACGATCAGGTAGCGCGGAACCGGCTCCGTGGAGAATGCGATCTGGGATGCCGCGCCGGCGAGCGCGAACGCTGCGAGCATCAGCGTCGAAAGCCTTCTGTCGACCAGGACAGAGGCGAGCAGCAATATTGCCGAAATTGCGGGGATCAAACCATAGTACCGCCACGACCCTTCGAAATAGCTTCGAACGGGCGATTGAACGTCGGCGGTATTCACGACGTCGTAGATATGATGCTCGGGAAAAAACGCTAATTCGTCTGGCTGAAATTCCCGCTTGCCGGCCTCGTCCAAGACGCGGCGGTGCACGAATGGTCCATCGAAATAGTCGAGATAGGTCCCCCAGGCCAGCTTGAGAAACCCGATCGGATCTCGAAGGATCGCGTGAATTGCGATACGGCTTCCAAGTCGACTCTCTTCTCCCATGTTTTCGCTCGCTTGATGAATTTGATCGGCGGCTCGAGCGGTCTGAAACAGTTCCGCTGGCCGCGCCCGCGGGTTTCTGGCTTCGTCGTTCAAAATCGCCGGCGCCCTCTCCGGGTCTAAATACGGCTCCACGTCGTCACGGGAAACGATGGGCAGCACCGCCGCGAGCAGGAATTGCCCCGACTTGGCGTTGTATCCCAGAGCGTGCTGGTGCTCGATCGCATAGTGGAAAAAAAGCGCATGGCAAAGCACAAGCGACCCGACAAAGGCCACGCCTGCGGCATAGTTGCGATAGATGAGAAAGAGCAGGACCAGCAGGAACGCGCAAAGCAGCGCAAGGCTCGGGATTTGCGCAGTGCGCAGCGAGGCAGCCAAAACGAGGAACGCAGGCGTCAAGACGGCGTAGGCCGTGGCGCCGGCGTTCCTGTCGATCAGGCGGACAGACGCGAAGAGAGCCGCCGCCACCATGACGAGCCCGAGACTGTCGGTCAGGATGAAGCGCTGGTAGGTCAGCGCGAGCGGTTCGATCAGGCAAACGCACGCCGTCACGAAAGCGATAATGTCGCAGCGGCGCTCGTCTTGACCCGATACCAGTTCAAAGGCGAGCCACGCGGGTATGACCCCCAACGCGCATTGGAAGTACACGACCAGATTCAGCGAGTGCAAGGTTAAAATCGGGCTCAGGAACCACGCGGGATAGGTCCACGAGCGATCGAAAGGTCCGTCGTGAAATACGGACCAGAGATAGGACGCCGAGTCACCCAGGACATAGCGGGGAGTGGTGTCAAGAAGCGTCAGCCCTGTCTGAATGGCCAGGAGCAGGCCGAGAAAAAGCCAGGTCCGAGCGGCTGGCCGCGCCAGTGCTTGCGCTGAAATGCTGATGGTCGCGGGCAATATAGTTCGTCGTTCGCTAAAAAGAGATGTGCTCGAATTAAGCGACGGGCTGAGTCTTGTCCACCTTATTGCCCCTGAGTTCTTCGACCAGCACCCGCCGGTTCTCTGAATAGTCGATCGGCGTCACGACCAGATGGACGCCGCCGGCGGCGAACGCGGCCTCGAGCGCCGGCGCGAGGCCGTCGGCGGTTTCGACCCGGTTCCCCTCGGCGCCGTAGGCCTTCGCATAGGCGACGAAATCGGGATCGCCGAAGGTCATGCCGAAATCGGGAAATCCGTCCGTCGCCTGCTTCCAGCGGATCATGCCGTAAGCGTTGTCCTCGAGCACCAGCACGACGAGATTGAGTTTGAGCCGCACCTCCGTCTCCATCTCCTGCGAATTCATCATGAAGCCGCCGTCGCCGCAGATGGCGAGCACTCGGCGGTCCGGGTTGAGGCAAGAGGCCATGATCGCCGAGGGGAGCCCCGCGCCCATGGTGGCGAGCGCGTTGTCGAGCAGTGGGGTGTTGGCGACGTGGGTGCGGTAGTTGCGCGCGAACCAGATCTTGTACATGCCGTTGTCGAGGCAGACGATCCCGTTTTCTGGCACCGCCTGCCGGACGTCATGGACGATCCTTTGCGGCGTCGGCGGCCAGCGGCTTTCCTCCGCCCGGGCGCCGATATGCGCCAGGATGTTCTGGCGCAGGCCGAGCAGGGCCTGCGCCCTCGGCAGTCTGCCTTCGAGCCGGTCGGCGAGGAGCGCGAGGCTCGGCCCGACATCGCCGACAAGCTCCGCCTGGGGAAAGAACACTTCCTCGACCGTCGCCGGCAGATAGCCGACATGCAGCACCGTTGGGCCGTCCGGCCCCATGAAGAATGGCGGCTTTTCCACCGTGTCGTGGCCGATCGAAATAATGAGGTCGGCGCGGTCGATCGCGCGATGGACGTAGCCGCGCTCCGACAGCGCCGCGGTGCCCATATAGAGCCCGGTGTCGCCGGTCACGGCGCCCTTCCCCATCTGGGTATTGAAGAACGGAATCTTGAGCCTGCCGACGAATCGCGACAGCGCGTCGGCAAGGCGCGGCCGGTTGGCGGCGGCGCCCAGCATGACGAGCGGCCGCTCGGCTTTGAGGATCAATTGCGCCGCCCGGTCGAGCGCCGCGCTCGGGGCGACAGGCAGGTCGATCGGATGGGGTGGGACCGGGGCCATGTCGGGCCCCGCTTCGTGGGCGATGTCTTCCGGCAGTTCGAGATGCACCGGGCCCGGCCGTTCCTGCTGCGCGACCCGGAACGCCTCGCGCACCAGCGCGGGAATGGTCGCGGAACTGACGATCTGGCGGGCCATCTTGGTCAAGGGCGTCATGGTCGAGAAGATGTCCACGACCTGAAAGCGCGCCTGCTTGCGGCTCAGGATTCCCTTCTGGCCGGTAATCATCACCATCGGCATCGCGCCGAGCAGGGCGTAAGCCGCGCCAGTGGTGAAGTTGAGCGCGCCGGGCCCGAGCGTGGCGAGGCAGACCCCGGCCCTGCCGGTCAGGCGTCCATGGGTCGCCGCCATGAACGCCGCCGCCTGCTCGTGACGGGTCAGCACCAGCCTGATCGTGGAACGCCTGAGCGCCTCGACGACGTCGAGATTCTCCTCGCCCGGAATGCCGAAGATCTGCTCGACGCCCTCGTTCTCGAGCGCGGAAACCAGCAACTCGGCGCCGTTCATCGCGCGCGCTCCTTACGCTAATCTCGGGGCGTTCACGGTCGCGCATTCCGGCCTCGGCGGCAACCGCCTTCGGCGCCGTCGAGCGGAGAGTCGCCGACTTGAACTAGAACATCGAAGCCGCCTGACGCCTCCTCAATGCATGCAACTACCGCCGTGCGTGCTGCTTCTTCGATGTGGCGACGCTGGGCGAAAAACTGCGCATTTTCGCCAGCCCAGAAGCCTGGAACGAGCCTTCAACGCGATCGCCAAGACCTGGCTCCTCCACATCACCCGCTAAGAGCCGTCTCACGCGGAGCCGGGCTCTATCGCTGGCCGCCCGAAGCTGAAATGCGTTCGCCGGTCAGCCACCCGGAGCGGTCGGAGGCGAGGAAAAGGGCGACCTCGGCAATATCCTCGGGCTTACCGAACCGCCCCATCGGCAGATGCGCCCCCATCGCCTTCGCGGTCTCGAGATTGAGCCCAATCGCGGCCAGCCCTTCGGTCTCCGTCATGCCCGGCGCGATGGCGTTGACCCTCACATGCTTCGGCGCGAGCTCGCCTGCGAGGGCGCGCGTGATCGCGTCGATCGCGCTTTTCGACGCCGAATAGACGGAGGAGTTCGCGACCGGATTGATGCTTGAAATGGTGCTGAGGTTGATCACGCTGCCGCCGCCCCCGTTGAACGCCTTCACCGTCTCCTGAGTCATCAGGATCGCGCCGAGGACATTGGTATTGAACTGGCGGTGAAAGTCCTCCTCGGTCACTGCCTCGAGCGGGCCGAAACTGAACACGCCGGCGTTGTTGACCAGAATGCTCGGCTGGCCGAGCCGCGAGACCGTCTCCGCGACCAGACGTTTCACGTCCGCGGGCTTGGAGACATCCGCCTGGATCGCCGCCGCCTTGCCGCCGGCCTTGACGATTTCGGCAACCACCCGATCGGCGTCGGCCCGGCTCGAGGCGTAGTTGACCGCGACCGCCGCCCCGGCCTTGCCGAAGGCGCGCGCAATCGCCGCCCCGATCCCTTTCGACGCTCCGGTGACGATCGCCACTTTTCCGCTGAGCTCACCCATTGTCATCCTCCTCGTGTCCGCCTTCGCCCTCGACGGGCGACGGAGTGCTTCGATGAGCGAGAGGTAGGGCGCGCGGGAGGCGACGGGTATTGCGCCAGGCCGGATATGATATATTCCCATTTCGCATGAATGACCGGCTGCAGCAGCTCGCCTTGTTCGTCCGGACGGCCGAGAGCGGCAGCTTTTCCAAGGCGGCCCGCGAATTCGGCCTGTCCCAACCCTCGGCGTCGCGGTCGATCGCGGCGCTCGAGCGCAGGCTCGGCGTCAAGCTTCTGGTCCGCACCACGCGGCAGGTGTCCGCGACCGACGCCGGCGAGGCCCTGTTGAGGCGTGCGCGCGAGGCCCTCCTCGCCGTCGACGACGCCGAGAACGCGGCGCGCGGGGCCGACCGCTTGTCGGGCGTCCTGCGCATCGCCCTTCCGCCGGGCTACGGCGCCTGGCAAATCGTCCCGCTGCTGCCGGGGTTCCTGGCCCGGCATCCGCTCTTGAAGATCGACCTGATGATGTCGGATCGCTACGAGAACCTGATCGCCGAAGGCGCCGACCTCGCGCTCCGGATCGGCGACTTGCCCGATTCGAGACTCGTCGTGCGAAAGCTCGAGAGCGCGAGGCGCCTGTTCATCGCCGCCCCATGCTATCTCGCCCGTCGCGGCGCACCGGCGAGCCTCGCCGACCTGGCGCGTCACGATTTGATCCGCGGCCCAGCCGACATTGCTGAAGACGCCTGGATAGCGCGCCGCGATGGGCGGACCGAGTTGCAGACCGTCAACCCGCGCATCCACGCTCGATCCGCGGCCGGGATGATCGCCTGTGTCGCGGCGGGACTCGGGATCGCGAATGCATCGCTGTGGATGTGCTCCGACGCGCTCGCCCGCGGCGCGGTCGTCGAGATCATGGCGGATTATTCGCTCGACCCGATCACCGCCTATGTTGTCTTTCCTGGCGGCCGCAGACCGTCGCAACGCACTCGCGCCTTTGCCGACTATCTCGAGCGGGCGATCGCGAGCCGGCAGTGAAAGATGGCTCGCCAGAGCCAGTCGCGTTTTGTCGTGGAACGAGACCCGTCATTGCGAGCGGAGCGGGGAGGAGAGGAGCGAAGCAATCGAGAGAAACTACGGCGACTCAGTTTCCATGGATTGCTTCGTCGCTTCGCTCCTCGCAATGACGGATTCCGTTTGACGCGGCGATCCCCGCGCCGCAGGTCTTACTCGCCTGCGGTCGCCCGCTCCCGCTCGGCCCAGTCGGTGGCGCGCGCCCCGACCAGTTCGCCGATCCGCGCGACGCCGCGTTCCTCGAGCGCGCACACAAGGCCCTCGAGGATCTCCTCGACGACGTCAGCGCCCTTCAGCGCCAGGCCGGTGTAAAGCTGCACCAGGTTCGCGCCGGCTTCAATCTTGGCCAGCGCGGTCCGGGCGTCCTCGACCCCGCCGCAGCCGATCAGCGGCATTGCCCCGCCGGTGAGGAGATAGGCGCGGGCGAGCAGCCGCGTCGACGGCTCGAACAGCGGCCGGCCGGACAGGCCCCCGGACTCCGCGCGGTTGCGCGAGCTTAGCGATGCGGGCCGGGCGACGGTGGTGTTGGAGACAACCAGGCCATCGATGCGATGGGCGAGCGCCGTGGCGACGATGTCTTCGAGACCTTGCGCGTCGAGGTCGGGCGCGATCTTGACGAGGAGCGGCCGGCGGGGCTCGGTCTCGTCGCGCGCCGCGACCACCCGCAGGATCAATTCGTCCAGCGCGTCGCGCCGCTGCAGGTCGCGCAGGCCGGGCGTGTTCGGCGACGAAATGTTGATGGTCAGATAGTCGGCGAGCGCGGCGAAGGTCTTGACGCCCAGCACATAATCCTCGATCCGGTCGACTGCGTCCCAGTTGGCGCCGATATTGACGCCGATGAACCCGCTCGCGCTCCCCGGCGACCGCCGCATGAGGCGCGCCCGCGCCCGCTTGAAGCCCTCGTTGTTGAAGCCGAAGCGGTTGATGACCGCCGCGTCCTCCGGCAGGCGGAACAGACGCGGCCGGGCGTTGCCGTCCTGCGGCCGCGGCGTCAGGGTGCCGACCTCGACGAAGCCGAAACCGAGCCTCAGCATCGCCTCCGGAACTTCGGCGTTCTTGTCGAAACCGGCGGCGAGCCCGAGCGGATTGGGAAATCGCAATCCCAGGACTTCGGCCGCAAGACGCGGATCGGCGGGCGTCGACCTCGACGGCGAGGCGATCTTGAGCGCGTTGATTGCGGCCCGATGGGCCGTCTCCGCCGGCAGACAGTTGAGAACTGGGCTTACGACTTTGGCGAGCCTCACGAACTCGAGCCTCACGAAATCGTGGCGCCCGCTGGGGCCGAGCCTGAGCGGCCGCGCCCAGACGACCGCGCTCATCGGCAGGGCGGCGTAGAGGTGGGGAAACAGCGCCCCGTCCCGCGACGGCTCCCATCGCAAGTCCGCACCCAAGGCTTCCGCATCGACCGCGGCCAAGGTCAAATCGTGTCGGCCGGCGAACCATTTGGCCGCCGTCTCCGGCGCCTGCTCGGCGGTCGAAAAATGGATGAAGCCGTCGGCGCGATCGACCGATGCGCCGGCAAAAACGCCGGCCGCCTCGGCCTCCCGCCATTCATCGGCGGCGACGATCTTATAGACAACCATCATCGATCGGGGGCGCTGCGGGCAGGCGTCCGGCGCCGTCGCCGGCTTCCGCAGTTCGTTGACAGCCCCTCCATGCCTCGATCAGCCTTCGGGCCGAACTTGGTGCGCTCACTCTTGCAGCATCCGTTTCAAAAGCTCAAGCGTGTCACGCAAAGTCGGGTCGTTCTGCAGCAGCGCCTCGATCTTGCGCACCGCGTGCAAAACGGTCGTATGGTCGCGGCCGCCGAAGCGCCGGCCGATTTCCGGCAGCGAGCGCGGGGTCAGCATTTTGGCGAGGAACATCGCCACTTGGCGCGGCTTGACCACGGCGGCGGTGCGGCGCGAGGAAAGAATGTCGGCGCGCGAGACGCTGTAGTGGCTCGCGACCAGCTTCTGGATATCCTCGATCTTCACCCGTTTGGGCTCGTGGGTGCGGATGAGGTCGTGGATTGCCGCTTCCGCCGTCTCCACCGTGAGCTGCGGGCTGGTTGGCGTGCAATGCGCCCTGAGCCGATTCACGGCGCCTTCGAGGTCACGGCCGTTCAACCGAATCGAGCGGGCGACAAAGGCGAGCACGGTCGGCGTAACCTGGAAGTGGGGCTCGGCGGCGCGCGCGGCCGCCACCCGCGCCTCCAGGATCTTCAGCCGCAACGGCTCGTCCAGCGCGCCGATCTCGACGCAGAGGCCGACGCCGAGCCGCGACCGAACCCGCTCGTCGAGCGATTCGAGATCGTTCGGAGGGCGGTCGGCGGCCACGATCACCTGACGCCCGGCGTCGAGCAGGGCGTTCAGCGCATGACCGAATTCGGCCTGGATCGCCTTACCCTGCAGGAACTGCGCGTCGTCGAAAATGAGCAGGTCGATCGTTCTCAGCCGCTCCTTGAAAGCAATCGATGTCTGGGCCTGCAGCGCGGCGACGAAACCGTACATGAATCGCTCGGCGGTCAGATAGATGACCGAGCGCCCTTGGCTTGCAGCGGTATGCGCGACCGCCTGAAGGAGATGGGTCTTGCCGAGACCGACCGCCGAATGAACGTAGAGCGGACAAAAGGCGGGCGTCCCGCCCCTGGTGTGGTCGGCCACCCGCTTGGCGGCGTGAAAGGCAAGTTCGTTCGACCGCCCGACCTGGAAGGTCGCGAACGTCAGCCGGCGATCGAGCGGAGAGCCGGTCAAAGCATCGCCAAACGCGGGCGCCGCCGGCGTTCGGCTGGCCGCGCGGCGTTCGGCCGGAGCGCGATCGGCGCCCGGCTCGGGCGACTTGGGCGCGGCCTTGGCGGAGAGGTCGAATTCGGCCGGCGGATTTTTGATCGGCTCGAGGGGCGCGGAACAGCGCACGGATATGAGGATTTGCACCACCGGGCCGAATTCGGCGTTGAGCGCCGCCGAGATATGCCCGACATAGTGGGTGTCGATCCAACTCTTGAGGAAGCGCGTCGGAACGGAAAGCCGAGCCTGCCCCGATCCGACCGACACCAGGGCGAGGCGCCCGAACCAGCTGTTGAAGACGTCGTCGCCGACTTCTGCCCGCAGGCGCGCGCAACACCGACGCCATGCCTCGTTGAGCGGCGGACCGCCGAACCCGCTTTGGTCGACGCGATCCGGATCGGTTTCGTCAAAGATGTCCATGAATGTAGCCCGGGCGTGAAGATGGACAGCCGAAAATGCGGCGATGCCGAGGAACGAGGGCGGTGAACGCTTTATGTCTGCGTCCAGGGCAAGCCGCCTGCCTTCCACCCGCCGGCGGCGCCTCTTCGGCGCGAACCGTCCAGCGGACCTTCAAACCCGTCCGATATATTAAAGCAGGGGCCCCAACCCGCACCCGTCATCGCGATTGCGGCGTGGCGCGACCGCGCCCCCGAACGACACAGGAACACCAGCGACGCGCCGCGCTCGACGCTCCGCGACTGCAAGAGCGCCTCGAGACGGCCAACGAAGTCGGCGTCGATCGCCATTGAAGGATAGCTCTGCCATTCCAAGAACAAAGGCGTCTTGCCGAGCGCGTGCATGTCCGGCGTGCCAACATAGGCCCACTCCGCCTCGGTCCGGACGTCGATCAAAACCGCGGACGCATCGCCCTGCAGCACAGCATAGGCGTCGACCGCAAGCAGATCTCCGGCATATCCAGCGAAGTTTTGATAAGACATTGCCTCTCCCTCCGTAGCCCGCACTACGGATTTCCGTCGGATTCAATCTATTCGAGAAAATGGGCCAAAACAAACCTGGCCCTCAACTTCGTGCCCGAACCTAGTTGCGACCGCCCTTGTTTCGCCGCTCTTACTGAAGCGTCTATTCTTTTTATCTACTTACGCCTCGCCCACCCATACACACTACGTGCAACCAATTTTTTTCTCGTTGCTTGATCTCGGCAATATGGCACGGCTCGCGCGACGGCGCAACCTTCGCTTCGCGAACGGAAAACGACGCGAGGCTGGCGAAAGCGGACAAGATTGAACAACTTGAAAAAGTCTTTATGCAAGGGCTTGATTCGAAGGACAAGATCGCGATGCGGTTGCAACCTTTCGGGTGAAAATGTTCGCATCGCCGGGTCGCCGCGTTGTGGCGACGGCCGCGACCGACCTTCGCGCTGACTTCGAACGATGTTCGTCTTGGCGTTTAAGGGCTTGGCAATTATGAATTATTTGTGAGCGACCGAAGAGCCTTCGCGGCGTCGTCAATTCGTTGCAAAATTGTTATATGTCGTCTCATTGTCAGTTTTAGCCTCAGGCTCGCGCTTCGATCCGCTTCGAAATCCGAGCGCTATTGGGTGCGATGACGCCATAGAAGGCGGGAATCGCCAACAGGTAAGCAAGGCCGGCGACCTCGATCACCGCGGCAAGGCCGAAATTGGTCGCGATGACCGGCGCGGCCGCGGCCCCGATCACTGAGAAGCAGCCGTTGACGCCCCACGCCCAGACGAACATGTGATCCTTGCCGAGGCGCCCGAGCGTCGTCATCGCCACCGGCATCGGGAAGCCCATAAGGAAGGCTGGCGGCGCAATCAGAAGGAAAGAGCAGAGGAGACGCGCCGCATAGGGGAAGGCGCCGATCGCGTCGAGCGCCCGGCCCAGGAACAATCCATAGAGAATCAGTAGCGCCGCGACGGCGACGAACAAAATCGGCATGACCGTCCGCATGTGAGGCAAAGCGCGCTCCGAGGCCAGCGCGCCGAGGCCCGAGAACACCAGCATGCCGGTAATCAGCACCGAGGCCGAGATGGTCGGATTTCCCAGCGCCATCACGAAGTGCGCGATGAGCCCGACTTCGACCATGATGTAGCCGGCGCCGAGACAGGCAAAGTAAATGACGGTCAAGAGCTTGCCGCGCGAGCGGGAGAAGATGGTCCGCCAACCCCAGATCAGGGGTATGGCCAGTAGCACGGTCGCAGTCAGACAGGCGACGCCGAGCGTCGCCCAGATCAGGAGATAGCCCCACTCGTCCTGTAAGAGCTCGAGCCGGTCGAGGACGCGCGGCAGGTCCGGGGTCTTCACATAGGCGGCGAAATAGGGCGCATCGTTGGTGAGCGCGCGCGTATTGAACACGTAACGATCCGCGATCTCCGGCCACTGGTTGGCGACGAGGGCGTGCCAGGCGAGCCGGCCCATGACGGTGGCTGGCAGGACGCCATCGTCAGACTTGCCGGAAGGCGGCGCGTCGGCGTCCTGACCAGCCGGAGCGTTCGTGTCGGCGACCGCCGCTGGCTCAGCGGCCGGGGGGCCGCCGGCCGCGCCAGCAAAAATCTGCTCGATATAGCCCCCGAGGGTGCTGTCGGTCTGCGACGAATCATAGAAGAAACCCGGCGAATAGATCTCGTCAAACGACATTGAGCGCGTGTGGGCGCGCAGTTTCTCGATCTCGTCGGGGGTGAAACCGCCGCTCTTATAAAGCACGGTCGCTGTTGAGAGGTAGGACGAGGCGACGAAGAAGGAATTCGCCATATGCGCGGTATCGACGTCTCGCGCCGCCGCGGCCATTGTCGCATAGAGCTTCAAGACCGACTTCGGCGGCTCCTCCTTGTTCCAGAGCGTGACCGACAGCACGCCGCCTGGAGCCAGGGCGCGCATGTAGGTCTCCATCGCCTCCTTCGTGTAGGAGAACTTCTCCACGATCGCGAAGCCGCCAGGGTTGGAGAGTCCGACCGAATCCGCGAGCGAAAGGTCGATGACGTCGAACCGCTCATTGGTGTGGGCCAGGAAGTGGCGGCCCTCGTAATCAATGACGTGGACCTTGGACAGAATGTCGCCGGTGAAGTTCCGGATCACGTCGTCGTGAAACGCCTCGAGAACGGCGCGATTGCCTTCGGCGACCGTCACGTCCTTGGCGCCGGAGTGCAGCGCCACCTCGGTCGAGATACCGCCGCCGAATTGGACGATGAAAGTCTTCGGCGCCGACTTGATGACGTAGGGGTAGACCATCGGCAGGAAGTGGAAGTACGCCGTCTCCTTGTCGGTCAGATCGCGCATGATGCCGATCGGACCGTCGCCGTCGATGTAAAGGCCGAGATAGGCGTTGGCCGGCATCGTCGCCAAGGTGAAGCCGGCGTTGTCCGAGAGGCCAGGCGCAAAATGCAGATAGGAACTCGAATAGGCCTCGAGGAAGCCGAATGGCGAAGCGCTCTCGTAGACCTTTTTCGCGTCCGGGAATTTGCGCGCGTAGGCGACGCCCTTGTAGTCGTTGACGGCCAGCGTCTTGAGGCCAAACATCTGCGGCGCGACGAAATGGCCGGCGAACGCGACCACACCGGCGGCGACAAATGGAATCAGCGTGACACGTCCTCCGGGGCCGAACGCCCACGCCACGCAGGCCGCGAACCACAGCGCCAACGGCGCCACGATCAAATTGGCGGGCGTGAACACGTACATCGCTAACAGCACGACGAGGCCGCAGAGCCCGGCGCCGGCAAGATCGGCGAAATAGACGCGGCCGAAGGTACGATTGCTCCTGAGGAAGACGCATCCCAGGAAGAACGCGCCGGCCAGGAACGGCGTCAGCTCCGCGAGGAAAATCTGCAACAGCTTCCACTTTTGCGCCGGGTCGGACACCAGGAAGATGGCGTTGAAGCCGAGATGCTGCACAAAGAGGTTGGCGGCGACCGCGAGCGGCCCGAATAGCGCAAGCGAAAAGGTCGCGGTTCCGCGCCAATGGCGGGCGAACCAGTCCTTGGCGACGGTCATTGTCGCGCTCGCCAAGCCGAAGCCGAGCATCGCCAGGCTCACCACCAGCGAGCCGAAATGCGCCCAGCTGCCGACGGAAAAAACGCGCATGACATCGATCTGCAGCGCAATCACCGCGCCCGCGCCCAAGCCCACAGCGAAGTAGAGCCCGACGCGCGAGCTCAAATCGGGCTCTGCGTCGAGCTGCGGCTCGGCGTCGAGGATGTCCGCGGCCGGGAGCTTGCTCGCTTCGTTCATTGCGTGTCGGGGCGACCGGGCAGGCGCAACCGCCGCGCCGTGGGAGCGGAGGCCGTGACCGCAGCGATTCTCAATGTCAACCGGGCGCTAGTTATTGTGCGTGCCGACGATCTGATCGCCTTCAAGCTTGGTGAACGGCACAAATGGGACGATTCGCCCGCCGTAGATGTCGGATCGCGCTACCGTCATCTGGCCGTCGGCGCCTTGGCTCTTGATGACTTTCAACACGCGTTGGGCGCCCGGCGGCCCGACCGGAATGACCATGATCCCGCCCGGCTTAAGCTGCTGCAGCAGCGGCGGCGGAACGTGGTCGATGCCGCAGGTGACGATGATCTTGTCGAACGGCGCCGCCTCTTCCCACCCAAAATAGCCGTCGGCGGCCGTGCTCTTGATGACCTCGAACTCCTTGTAGCCATCCTTGATGAGCTGGTCATAAATCGAGCGGGTGCGATCGGCGAGCGGCTTGATGATCTCGATGGTGTAAACTTGGTCGGTCAGGTGCGAGAGATACGCGGACTGGTACCCCGAGCCGGTGCCGATCTCCAGCACCCTCTCCCCAACCTTTGGATCGATGTTCGACGTCATCCGACCGACGATGTGGGGGCCCGAAATTGTAACGCCGTAGCCGATATCGAGGAAGGCGTGGTCGTAGGCGCGGCCCAAATTCTGCTGCAGCACGAACTTCTCGCGCGGCGTCAGGAGAAAGGCGTGCTTGTGGCGATCGTTGACCAGGTCCTCGTTGCGCACCATCGCGCCGTAACGGTCGAATCGCTCGCCCAGGTATTTGGGATCCTCGCCGCGCTGCGCGACGCCCCAGGCGACGAACTTCTCGCGAGTATCCGTCGGCGGCGACATGTCGAAGGTGAAAGCCGTCGGAACGTCAGCCATCGCCAGCCGCGGCGCGAGCGAACCCGCAATCAGGCCGGCGGCGCCGGCGATAAATTGACGTCTATGCACCAAAGGTCTCCTCAAACGGCTTTCGCCGGTTCGATCCCGGTAGGCCTGATATCCTAAACAAAGGGAAAACGCGACACCCGGGAACGTGAATTTTTGCCCATGATGCCGCGCGCTCTTGATCGGTTGCGAGGGCTCTCGCTTTCGCCCGCTCAACGGGCCAACGGATCGCGCGCCCACTGTTTGAGCGTCCGCGTGTGGCGGACCGGCGCGAACCCGAGCGCCGACTCGGAGCGCCGTTCGCCGCGCGCTTCATCGCTGAACGGCGACCCGACGATGCGGATTTCCGCCCCCTCCCGTTCAACCATGGCGAACAGTGTCGCGGCGTTGGCGGGCGAAAGCCGGACGCAGCCGTGCGAAGCCGGCCGGCCAAGATTGCCGACCGCGGTCGTGCCGTGGATCGCATACTGGCCATGGAAGAAGATCGAATGCGGCATCGGCGCGTTATCGTACTTGGCGGAGTGGACCATCGCGTAAAGCGCTCTCGGGCGGAAAACTCCACGCGGGGTCGCATAACCGGCCCGGCCCGAGGAGATTGGCCAGACGTAGGTTTCGCCTGAGCCGGAACGCACGGTCATCGTCTGCGACGACAGGTCGACGTTGATATCAACGTAGGCATGTGCATAGGTCGGCGCCGCCAACAGGACCGCAAACGCCAGGATGTGCTTGAACAGCGTGCGCATCTCGCCCCTCCCCCTTCTCCACCCTGGCCCTCGCGGCAAAATGGCGCGACCCCTCTCGTATGGTCTTGACGCTAAGCCATGACCGCTCCGCTGTCCCTGGCTTCTGGTTTGGTCCCCCTGGGCCGCCAAGGCGAACCGGACCAAATCATGGCGCGGAATGGGCGATCGCGCAATCGTGGTCCTGGAGGTCCTCCGCATGGCCTCCACCCTCCAGCGAGAACTCATCGGCGAGCAGGATGAAGCCGGGCCTTTCGTCAAAAGTCGCGCCGATGGCCGCGAGGCTATAAGCGCCCATCTGGGTCCGCGCGCCCTCGAGGCCGTCCGCCAGGAGCTTCAGCGGCGCGACGTCACGAAGATCGGCCGAGTTGACGCGGCGCGCGAAATAGACCCGTCCTCGGAGCGGGACGGTCATGGCGCGCCATTGGTCGTCGAGCGCAGAGGCGTATTCGGCAAGAGCCTTCACCACCGGGACGGCCGCGCAATCGACATGGACGTGCAACTGCTCCTGGCTCCGCGCCCATTTCGAATTGATCGCGAGCCCCACGGCTTCCCGCGGCAGCGCGCGGCCTAGCCGCGCCTCGACAAGATCTTTGGCTCCCCACGCGTCGGCGAAGACCGGCGGCGCATCGGGGGCGAGCATCTGTGGGTCTTCGATCCCGGTGATCCGCCGGGTTGGAATCGCCAGCATCTGCGAAACGCCGACGAGGTCCTTGAGAATCGCTACGCCCTCGGCCACGCCGCCGGCAAGATCGACGCGTTCGCACGGCTTCGGCCCCAATCCCGCCTCCATATGGGGCACGCACTCGCCATGGACGATGTTCCACAGGGCGTTGGGGTCGGCGACGGCCGACGCGTCGAAAGCGGAAACGCTCAGTCCGACGCTGAGAAAAAGCGCCACCCAAAACCGACGTCCCGTGTTTAGCGAAACTCTTGCGACATGTACGGCGGCGTGAAGACGCCTGAGATTGTGGCCTTCAGGCTGCGTGGGTCCAGTGTTCAAGCGATAGCCCCCGGATGTTGGAGAAATCTCACAGAGCAAGTTGCGTTCAAGTCGACGCGGGTCATTCCGGCCATGTGCCGAACCGCGAATGCAAAAATGAAACCCGAAATTCTGCTTCGCCATTCCCTCCAGGCGATCATGTCCTAGAAATCAGAATATACCAAAACAGACATCCTGAAAAGAGAAAAATGACAGGCGATTGAAAACAAAAGGAATTATCCGCGCCCTGAGCTCTCGGGCCGGGGCGAAACGGCCGTCTTCGAGCTTCGCGCAGGCGGCCGGCGAAGCGGAAACCCCCAATTCCTGGCCATTCGGAACAGGGAGATTTATTGCCAACAACAGGGAGCATTCTTGCCGGTAACAGCGAGAATTTTGCGCCGGAAAAGGTACGCCAATCGCCCTATCCCGGGACGGGCTGGTCAAAGCGATCGCGACCCGGCCACAACGCCGGCGCCCTAGATATGGATGGCGCGCTTGGCCACCGCCATCGCCGCTTCCTTGACCGCTTCGGACATCGTCGGGTGAGCATGGCAGGTGCGGGCGAGGTCTTCGGCCGAACCCCCGAACTCCATCAGGACCGCGATCTCGTGGATCATCTCACCGGCGCCGAAGCCGACGATATGGCCGCCAAGCACCCGGTCGCTGGCAGCGTCGGCAAGGATCTTCACGAAGCCGTCGGTGTGACGCATCGCCCGCGCCCGCCCGTTGGCGGTGAACGGAAACTTGCCGATGGCGTAGGCCACGCCCTCGGCTTTGAGCTCTTCTTCGCTTTTGCCGACCGAAGCGACCTCGGGGGTGGTGTAGACGACGTTGGGAATGACCCCATAATTGACGTGGCCCGCCTGCCCGGCCAGCAGCTCGGCCAGCGCGACGCCTTCGTCCTCCGCCTTATGGGCGAGCATCGGCCCGCGGATCACATCGCCGATCGCATAGATCCCCGTAATGCTGGTGGCGTAATGGGCGTCGACCACGACCTGGCCACGCTCGGTCTTGACCCCCAAGGCGTCGAGGCCCAAGCCCTCGGTGAACGGACGGCGGCCAATGGCGACGAGCACAATGTCGGCGTCGATTGTCTTCGCCTCGCCGCCTGCCGCAGGCTCAATCGTCGCCTTGACGCCCGCCCCCGCCTTTTCGACCTTGGTCAGCTTGTGGCCAAGGTGAAAGACGAGCCCCTGTTTTTCCAGCGTGCGTTGCATCAGTTTGGCGACCTCGCCGTCGATCCCCGTCAGGACGCGGTCGAGAAATTCCACCACGGTCACCTCGGCTCCGAGGCGCCGCCAGACCGAACCGAGCTCGAGCCCGATGACGCCGGCGCCGACGACGATCAGCTTCTTCGGCGGCGCCGGGAGGCTGAGCGCGCCGGTCGACGAGACGACCGTCTTCTCGTCGATCTCGACCCCCGGCAGGCGGGCGACATCGGACCCAGTCGCGATGACGATCGCCTTCGTCTCGATCGTCGTCTCCTTGCCGTCGGCGGCCTTGACGATCACTTTTCCCGGCGATGCGATCCGCCCTTCGCCCTGCATCCAGTCGATCTTGTTCTTCTTGAACAGGTAGGCGACACCGTTGACGTTGGCGGCGACGGTGTCGTCCTTGTGTTTCATCATCCTCGCGAGATCGAGCTTTGGCGGCTCGACGACGACGCCAAGAGGGCCAAGGCCGTGCGCCGCCTCGTCGAACATTTCCGTCGCATAAAGAAGCGCCTTGGACGGAATGCAGCCGATGTTGAGGCAGGTTCCACCGAGCGTCTTCATCTTTTCGACCACCGCGACCTTCATGCCGAGCTGCGCCGCGCGGATCGCGCAAACGTAGCCCCCGGGGCCGGAGCCGATCACCACAACGTCATAGCTCATTCGAGTTCTCTCTCGCCTGCCGCGACGACTGGGCGCGCGCGGGGTCTGATCCCTGCGCCGAGGCGTCGCTGTTCAGACGACGAGACGGTAGAGCATCATCAAGAGCCCGATGACCGAAATTGCCCAAAGCCCAGTACGGACGTAGATGATGCCCGCGAGGTAGATTGGCAAGTAGATGATACGGGCGATAATCCAGATCGTCGCCCCGGCCGCTCCCAGGCCGCCTGCCTGTCCGGTCGCGATCAGCGCCAGCGCCAGGGCGATAAACGGGCCGTAGTTCTCGACATAATTGGCGAGCGCGCGCGTCGCCCGGCCGTAGGCGAGGCCCTTGACCGCCGGCTCCGCGTCGCGAGGCGTGAACAGATAGGCGTCGCCAAACTCGCCGCGTGCAGCAAAGGCCTGAGTGAGAACATGCGCCAGCCATAACAACACGCTCAGTCCAAGACACGTCAGTTCGCTCATGACATCCTCCCCGATCGGCCGGCCCCCTGAGGCCCTGGCCGTTTCAGAGGTCTAGCACGAGGCGCGCCGGGTCTTCGAGCGCTTCCTTGACGCGGACGAGGAAGGTCACCGCCTCGCGGCCGTCGACGATCCGATGGTCGTAGCTCAAGGCGAGATACATCATCGGCCGGATCTCGACTTTGCCGCCGACGGCGACCGGCCGCTCCTGGATCTTGTGCATGCCGAGGATACCGGACTGCGGCGCGTTGAGGATCGGCGTCGACATCAGCGAGCCATAGATGCCGCCATTGGTGATGGTGAAGGTCCCGCCCTGCAATTCCTCGAGCTTGAGCTGACCGTCGCGAGCGCGCTTTCCGAGATCAGCGATCACCTTCTCGACCTCGGCGATCGAAAGCTTGTCAGCGTCTCGAACCACGGGCACGATGAGCCCTTTGTCGGTGCCGACTGCGATGCCGACATGATAATAGTTCTTGTAGACGAGATCGGCGCCGTCGATTTCGGCGTTGACGGCCGGAAGCTCTTTCAGCGCCTGAACGCAGGCCTTGACGAAAAAGCCCATGAAGCCAAGCTTCGCGCCGTGCTTCTTTTCAAACGCGTCCTTGTAGCGGGCGCGAAGCGCCATCACTTCGCTCATGTCGACCTCGTTGAAGGTCGTGAGCATCGCCGCGGTGTTTTGCGCGTCCTTGAGGCGGCGCGCGATGGTCTGGCGCAGCTTGGTCATCCGCACTCGCTCTTCGCGGACGCTGTCGTCCGGCGTCGTCGAGCGCGCCGCTGGGGCAGGCGCGGGGGCTGGCGCAGGCGCCGGCGTCTGAAGCGGGGCACGCGCGACGACCGGTGCGGGCGCCTTGGCCGCGGCGGCGGCGGCCGCGAGCACGTCGCCCTTCAGCACCTGGCCGCGCTTCCCGCTCCCCGCGAGGGAGCCAAGATCGATCTTGTCCTCAGCCGCAATCTTGGCGGCGGATGGCGCCGGTGGCATCTGCATTGCCGGAGCTGGAGCCGGGGCGGCCTTGGCCGGCGCGGCCGGCGCCGGCGCCGCGGCGGCCCCCCCGCCGGAGAGTTGGCCGAGCAGCGCGCCGATTGCGACCGTCTGGCCGGTTTCGGCGGTGATCTCGCTCAAGACACCTGCCCCCGGCGCGTTGACCTCAAGCGTCACCTTGTCGGTCTCGAGCTCGACCAGCGGCTCGTCGGCCCGCACGGGCTCGCCGGCTTTCTTGAACCACTTGCCGACCGTTGCTTCGCTGATCGACTCGCCCAGCGTCGGAACCCGGATTTCTGTCGCCATCTCAATCGCGCCGGAAGGCGCCCTTCTCAATCTTCAGGGTGATACGGAGGTAATGGGCGCGAGCGGCAGGCTCGGGCGAACGGCAATCGCCACCATTGGACGGCTCTCGTAGGCAAATCCCCATCCAGCCGATATCACCGGATCGGCGGCGAGCATCGCATCGAGCGCGGTCTCGGAAGCCGCCTCGACAATCGCGACCCCGTAGCCGCCTTCGGGATCAGCGACCGGGCCCATCGCCACCACGACGCCGGTCTCGACCCGGGGGGTCCAGTATTCGCGATGCGCACGCATCAGGAGCCTCTCGTCCGGGGTCATGTCGTCCATGAACGTCGCCCGCGGCGGCCGGAGCTTGCACAGGTAGTGGGGCATTTCGGAATTGCTTCGCCCTTATCGCTTCGTTCCCCTTAGACCCTCGCGCCGAGTATCCCTACGACAAACATTCGTCGAGGAAGGCCCTGAGCTGCGCCAAGTGCGTCGACATGAGCCCCGTCGCGGTCGAGGCCGACGCTGGGCGCCCGGCGTAGCGGGGGCGCTTCGATTTGCCGCCGATCTGGCCCAGCACCCATTCGAGATAGGTTTCGACGAAACTCCATGCGCCCATGTTCTTGGGCTCCTCCTGGCACCAGACAATCTCGGCTTGCTTGAAGCGCGTGAGCTCCCTCAGCAACGCCTTCGCCGGGAACGGATAGAGCTGCTCGATCCGCAACAGGTAGACGTCGTCGATCCCCCGCTTCTCGCGCTCGTCGTAAAGATCGTAATAGACCTTGCCCGAGCAAAGCACGACGCGGCGGATCTTGTCATCCTTGGCGAGCGTGATCTTCTCGCCCTTATGGGTCTCCGCGTGATCCCACAACAGACGGTGGAACGACGTTCCCGGCCCGAACGCTTCGAGGTTGGAAACGGCGCGCCTGTTGCGCAGCATCGACTTCGGGGTCATCGCGATCAGCGGCTTGCGGAACTGGCGCTTGAGCTGCCGCCTTAGCGCATGGAAGAAATTGGCCGGCGTCGAGCAGACGACGACCTGCATGTTGTCCTCGGCGCAGAGTTGCAAATAGCGCTCGAGCCGCGCGGAGGAATGTTCCGGCCCTTGACCCTCATACCCGTGCGGCAGCAGGCACACGAGACCGGACATGCGCAGCCATTTGCGCTCGCCTGAAGAGATGAACTGGTCGAAGACGACCTGGGCGCCGTTGGCGAAATCGCCGAACTGGGCCTCCCACAGAACGAGCGCGTTCGGCTCGGCGAGGGAATAGCCGTACTCGAAGCCGAGCACGGCCTCCTCCGACAGCATCGAGTTGATGACTTCGCATCGCGCTTGCCCATCGCGAATATGGTTCAGCGGGACATAGCGTGCTTCCGTCTGCTGATCGATGAGCACCGAGTGGCGCTGCGAGAATGTCCCGCGCTCGCTGTCCTGGCCGGAAAGCCGCACCGGAAAGCCATCGTCGAGCAGCGAACCGAAGGCAAGCGCCTCGGCGGTGGACCAGTCGATCCCCTCGCCGCTCGTGATCGCCGCGCGGCGGCTGTCGAGGAATCGCAGGATCGTCTTGTGGACGTTGAAGCCTTCCGGCGCCGCCGTGATCCGCTCCCCGATCAGTCTCAGACGGGCGAGCTCGACGCCTGTCTTGCCGCGAAGATCGTCGTCGGCGATGTCCCGCGCCGCCTTGACGCCCGCCCAGCGGCCATCGAGCCAATCGGCTTTGTTGGCCGAGTAAGACTGGCCAGCCTCGTATTCGGCCTCGAGCCGTTGACGCCAGTCGGCGCGCATCTTGTCGACCTCAACCTCGGTGACGATGCCTTCGGCGACGAGCCGCTTGGCGTAGATCTGAAGCGTCGTCGGATGCGAGCGGATGAGTCGATACATGATCGGTTGCGTGAATGCCGGCTCGTCACCCTCGTTGTGGCCGAACCGCCGATAGCAGAACATGTCGATGACCACCGGCTTATGGAATTTCTGCCGGTATTCGGTCGCCACCTTGGCGCAGAACACGACCGCCTCGGGATCGTCGCCATTGACATGAAAGATCGGCGCTTCGACCAGCTTGGCGACGTCGGACGGATAGGGCGAGGAGCGCGAATAGCGCGGATAGGTGGTGAACCCGATCTGGTTGTTGACGATGAAGTGCAGCGAACCGCCGGTCCTATGGCCGCGCAGGCCCGAAAGACCGAAGCATTCGGCGACCACGCCCTGTCCGGCGAACGCGGCGTCGCCGTGGATCAGGAGCGCCAGCGCCTTCGAGCGCTCGATGACGTCCTTGAGTTGGTCCTGCTTGGCGCGAACCTTGCCGAGCACGACCGGATCGACAATCTCGAGATGCGAAGGGTTCGCGGTCAGCGACAGGTGAACGCTGTTGCCGTCGAACTCGCGGTCCGAGGACGCGCCGAGGTGATATTTGACGTCGCCGGAGCCGTCGACTGCATCCGGCGACGCCGAGCCGCCCTTGAACTCGTGGAAGATGACGCGGTGCGGCTTGTGCATGACCTGACTGAGCACGTTGAGCCGGCCTCGATGAGCCATGCCGAGCGCGATGTCCCGCAATCCCAACTGGCCGCCGCGCTTGATGATCTGCTCGAGCGCCGGGATCATCGCCTCCGCGCCGTCGAGGCCGAACCGCTTGGCTCCGGTATACTTGACGTCGAAGAAGTTCTCGAAGCCCTCGGCCTCGACCAGCTTGCTGAGGATGGCGCGCTTGCCTTCCTTGGTGAACTGGATCTCCTTGTCGGGCCCCTCAACGCGTTCCTGAATCCAGGCCTTCTCGGCCGGATCGGAGATATGGACAAATTCGAAGCCGATCGTGCCGCAATAGGTGCGCCGGAGGATCGCGAGCATTTCGCGTAAGGTCGCATATTCGAGCCCGAGCACGTGATCGATGAAGATCTTGCGGTCGTAGTCGGATTCCTGGAAGCCGTAGGTCGAGGGATGCAGCTCCTCGTGGTCCCTCTGCGCCTCGAGGCCGAGCGGGTCGAGATTGGCGTAGAGATGGCCGCGCATGCGGTAGGCGCGGATCATCATCAGTGCGCGGACAGAGTCACCGAGTCGCGCGGCGAACCTCGTCCTCGGTCGGCGCCGCCTCCGAAGCAGCTTCCGCCGCCTTGGCCCTGAGCTTTTCGGCCACCGCCTTTTCCGTCGCCGGCCAGTCGCCGTCGAGCGCGTTGATCAGATCGCCTTTCGGCATCGCCGGCCAATTGGGCCTGCGCCACGAAGCGCCGCGCGCTGTCTTGACCACGCTTGCCGGATCGTCGCCGAGCGCGGCGAAGAAGTTCCGCCAGCCAGGTTCGACCGAAAGCGGGTCCTGCTCGTATTTCGCCTGCAAGGCTTCGATGTAGGCGCTGTTGGCGCCGTACAAAAACGAGGTCTGCAGCAACGCTTGATTGACGTCCTGGCGAGTCATGAGAACGCGGACTCCCTTATTTGCCCTTCAACAGATCGACCAGGGTTCTGCCGAGCCGGGCCGGCGACGGCGACACCCGTATGCCAGCCGCCTCCATCGCCGCAATCTTGTCCTCGGCGCCCCCTTTGCCGCCGGCGATAATCGCCCCGGCATGCCCCATGCGCCGCCCAGAAGGGGCGGTGCGGCCGGCTATGAAGCCGACAACCGGCTTCGCGCGACCGCGCTTGGCCTCGCTTTTCAGAAACTCAGCGGCGTCCTCTTCCGCTTGGCCGCCAATCTCCCCGATCATCACAATCGATTTTGTCTGCGGATCACCCAGAAACATGGCGAGCGCATCGACGAATTCCAACCCCTTGATCGGATCGCCGCCGATGCCGACCGCCGTCGTCTGCCCCAGACCCTCGCGCGTCGTCTGGAACACCGCCTCATAAGTCAAGGTGCCGGACCGCGAAACGACCCCGACGCTGCCGCGCGAAAAGATGTTGCCCGGCATGATTCCGATCTTGCATTCGCCCGCCGTCATCACGCCGGGGCAGTTCGGGCCGACCAGGATCGACTTCGAGCCTTGCAGCGCCCGCTTCACCCGCGCCATGTCGAGAACCGGGATGCCTTCGGTGATACAGACGATGAGAGGCGTCTCGGCGTCGATCGCCTCGCAGATGGCGTCCGCCGCCCCGGGTGGGGGCACATAGATCACGCTGGCGTCGGCGCCGGTTTTTTCGCGCGCCTCGGCGACGGTGTCGAACACCGGCAGTCCGAGATGGATCGAACCGCCCTTGCCCGGCGAAACGCCGCCGGCGAGCCTGGTGCCGTAAGCCATCGCCTGCTCGGAATGGAACGTTCCATTCTTGCCGGTGAAGCCCTGGGTAATGACTTTGGTGTCTGAGTTGACGAGAATGGACATGTCGAACTTTCAAATGCGACCCGTCACCGAACGCGGAACGGGTTCATAACCTGGACCGCGCCATAGCGCTGCCCATGGTTGAGATCTTCGCTGTAGAGAATGGGCGCCGATGCACGAGCCGCTGCGGCGACGATCGCCCCATCCCAATACGAGATGCGGAAACTTCGCGCAGTCTCGATCGCCTGCTGGACCAGGAAGACGTCGGTGAAGACTTCACAAAACTGTTCGAGCCATCCAACCCATTCAGCGGCCTCCGGCTCGGAAAGCGGGGCTGCGGCCGGCTTGCCCGGATAGCTTCTCTGCGCCGCGACATAGAACTCCTGCAGGACTTGAGCCGAGAGACAAAAGCGCTCGTTCTGGATGAGCCCATTGGCGATGGCGAATTTGCCCGGCTCGTCATCCTTCGGCCTCGCCGCGTAGACGAGGACGTTTGTGTCCACGAAGCACTGGGCGGTCATAGAGCTCCTCACGGTTCCACACGTAGTCGGGGCTCATACGTCCTCTTGACGTCTCCGCCAACCGCAACAATTGGCGGCGCGCCTCGGCGCGTTTGTCGTTCTCTCCGGCGATCTTCTCGAGATGCCGGCGTACGATGGCGTTGATCGTCGTCTTATGTTCGACGGCGTAAGCGCGAACTTTGTCAAGCACTTCACCATCGATCGCGAGCGTGATGTTTTTCATGCGAGCCTCCGGTACACAGTATATGTGTAACTGTGTATGAGATCCAGCAATATCCCCGGTTCGAAATGGCCGCGACTTTCGAACCCAATAGCTGGTCGAATTCGCTCCCGCCTCACCTTCGTAGCGTCAAAGCCTTGGCGTCCTCAGGCCGCCTTCCGCACTGCGTGGACGATCTTCTGCGCGGCGTCGTCCAGGTCGTCCGCCGGAATCACGTTGAGGCCCGAGTTCGCGGATGATCTTCTTGCCGAGGTCGACGTTGGTGCCCTCGAGGCGCACCACGAGCGGAACCTTGAGTCCGACTTCCTTCACCGCGGCGATGACGCCCTCGGCGATGACGTCGCAGCGCATGATGCCGCCAAAAATATTGACGAGAATGCCTTTCACGTTCGGGTCGGCGGTTATGATCTTGAACGCGGCGGTGACCTTGTCCTTCGAGGCGCCGCCGCCGACGTCGAGAAAGTTCGCCGGGCTTTCGCCGTAGAGCTTGATGATGTCCATCGTCGCCATCGCAAGTCCTGCGCCGTTGACCATGCAACCGATCGAGCCCTCAAGCGCGACATAGTTGAGATCATGCTTCGAGGCTTCGATCTCCTTGGCGTCCTCTTCGCTCTCATCGCGCAGCGCGGCGATATCCGGATGCCGATAGAGCGCGTTGTCGTCGAAGGATACCTTCGCGTCGAGGACCCGCAGCTGGCCGTTCGACATGACGATCAGCGGATTAATTTCCAGCATCGACATGTCTTTAGCGAGGAACGCGGCGTAGAGCTTGGCGACGAGGCTCTCGGTCTGCTTGGCGAGATCGCCGGTAAGCCCGAGCGCGCGAGCGGCAGCGCGGCCATGATGAGGCATGATCCCGGTGGCCGGATCGACGGTGAAACTCATGATCTTTTCCGGCGTATGGTGGGCGACATCTTCGATGTTGACGCCGCCCTCGGTCGAGAGGACGAACGCCACCCGACTCTTCTGCCGATCAACGAGCGCGGACAGGTAGAGCTCCCTGTCGATCGTCGCGCCGTCTTCGATGTAGAGCCGGTTGACCTGCTTTCCGTGGGGGCCTGTCTGCACCGTCACCAGCGTCGCCCCCAGCATCTGTTGCGCGAACGTCTTCACTTCGTCGACGGACTTGGCGAGCCGGACGCCGCCTTTGTCGCCCGCCGAGGCTTCCTTGAAGCGGCCCTTGCCACGCCCGCCGGCATGGATCTGGCTCTTCACCACCCAAAGCGGCCCGCCGAGCTTCTTCGCGCCTTCGGCAGCTTCTTCAGCCGTGAAAGCAGGAAACCCGCCGGCGATCGGCACGCCAAAGGCTCGGAGCACCGCCTTGGCCTGATATTCATGGATGTTCATTGCGGCGACGACCTTGAAACGAAGGGAGCGCGCCCGCCGACCGTGGGCGCCAGAAACCACTTATCACGCGGCGAGCGCCGGGTTGATTGCTTTGCAGGCTTCCATCAGGCCGTGGACAGACGCGACGGACTTGGCGAACATAGCCTTTTCGGTCTCGTCGAACGCGATCTCGATGATGCGCTCGACGCCGTTCGCGCCGATTACCACCGGGACGCCGACATAGGTATTATGCACGCCATACTGTCCTGTCAGGTGGGCCGCGCATGGAAGCACTCGGCGTTGATCCTTCAGATAGGCCTCGGCCATGGTGATCGCCGAGGCCGCCGGAGCGTAAAAGGCTGAGCCGGTCTTGAGTAGATTGACGATCTCGCCTCCACCCTTGCGGGTCCGTTCAACGATGGCGTCAAGCCTGGCTTGCGTCGTCCAGCCCATCTTGACGAGGTCAGGCAGCGGAATCCCGCCTACGGTCGAGTAACGAACGGACGGCACCATCTCGTCGCCGTGCCCGCCGAGAACAAAGCCAGTGACGTCCTCGGGCGACACGTTGAATTCTTCGGAGAGGAAATATCGGAAGCGCGCAGAGTTGAGCACACCCGCCATGCCCACGACTTTCTTGGTTGGAAGGCCGCAGGATTTCTGCAGCGCCCACACCATCGCGTCGAGGGGATTGGTGATGCAGATGACGAATGCGTGCTTCGCGTGCTCGCGAAGCCCTGCGCCGACCGCGTCCATCACCTTGAGATTGATGCCGAGCAGGTCGTCGCGACTCATGCCAGGCTTCCTTGGGACGCCGGCGGTGACGATGACGACGTCAGCGCCGGCGATTGCGGCGTAGTCGCTGGCGCCCAGCAACCGCGCGTTGACGCCCTCCACAGGCGTCGACTCGGCCAAATCCAGCGCCTTCCCCTGCGGCACTCCGTCAACAATGTCGAACAGGACGATGTCGCCAAGCTCCTTCATCGCCGCCAAAAGCGCGAGCGTCCCCCCGATCTGGCCGGCCCCGATCAAAGCAATCTTCTTGCGCGCCATAGGGTTCCTTCCGCAGTCCGATGCCGCCGCTCCGGTCCTGGAGCGGCCACATGCGTACCGCCCGGTGCTATCGTCCTATCGCCGCACACGATCAAGCCAAACTTTTGGCGGGAGGGTCCGGGAATCCGGTCGGCGGGGCGCCTGCTCGCTTGAATGCTCCCCCGTTACAATAGCTTAAACGGCCCCCCCCGGCGCCTCGCGCGGCCTCCGAGGGTGAAATGAAGCCGCGGCCGAAGCTGATCAGGGGCCGCCCTGCTCAACACGGCGCGGGCGGATAGACCTGCCGGCCGAACAGGCTCGCGGTCAGGTCGACCAGCAGGAGCGCGCTCTTGCCCCGCTCGTCGAGGAAGGGGTTGAGCTCAACCAGATCCAGCGACGGCGAGAGGCCGGATTCATACAACAGCTCCATCACCAGATGCGCCTCGCGGTAAGTCGCCCCGCCTGGAACCGCGGTGCCGACGCCCGGCGCGATCGTCGGATCAAGAAAGTCAACGTCCAAACTGACATGCAACAGGCCGTCGCGGGCGCGGACCCGGTCGATGATTCGGCGGATCGAGACGGCGAAGCCATGCTCGTCGAGCATCCGCATGTCGACGACGTCGACGCCGCGATCCCGCAACAGCCGCCGTTCGCCCGAATCGATCGACCGGATGCCGAACAGGTGGAGCCGGCCGGGCTCGATCAGCCCATGCGGCTCGTCGCCGAACACCCCCTCGAGGCCCGGCTCGCCACACAGCATGGCAAGCGACATGCCGTGCATGTTGCCGGACGGCGAGCTTAGCGGCGTGTTGAAGTCCGAATGGGCGTCGAGCCAGAGAACGAACAATTCCCGCCCCGCCTCTGTCGCGTGTCGCGCCACGCCGCCGATCGACCCCATGGCTAGGCTATGATCGCCGCCGAGCACGATCGGCGTCCGCCCGGCGCGCGCGACCGCATAGGTCTGCCGCGCCAGCAGTCGCGCCCAGGCCGACACATGGGCGAACCGATGCGCTTTGCCTTCGGGGACGGCTGCATGGATGAGCGCACGGGGAAGCGCGAGATCGCCCCGGTCCTCGACATCGAGGCCGAGATCGCGGAGCGATTTGACGATCCCCGCGGTGCGCAGCATTGCCGGCCCCATTGCCGAGCCCGGAACGCCTGCGCCTGCTTCGACCGGCGCGCCGAGCACGGTGATCGCCCGCCGGAGCGCCTGCAGCCGCCCGGCTCCAGGGCCGCCCTCGCCACTTGGCTTCCGGCTCATGCTTTCCCCTCCCGGACGCTAAATCCCGATCGCCGTCGAATTCGCCGCGCCCGCCCGCGCCAAGTCTTGACAATGGCGGCGGCCTGGGGACATGGATGCGCGCCATGACGCCCGCGCTCCGCATTATCCGGATTTGCATCATTAGCCGCTAGCTAAAAGCTGGCTGGTTCGCGTCTCCTTATTCTCAGAAGCCATCGAGAAGCGATCATCCGGCCAATCCTGGGCGGCGCGCGATTGCGCCGTCAGACACCGAGACGATGGTTCAGAGTTCGATGACGCCGTCCAAACAACCGGAGAGTGGGCCCGCCCCGCGAGCGACCGGAAGGTCGCCGAGAGGCACGACGCTTCGTCTTTACAATACCCTGACCCACCGCAAAGAGGGTTTGACGCCGATCGATCCGCGCGCGGTCAGGCTCTACGTTTGCGGCCCGACCGTCTACGACTTCGCCCATATCGGCAACGCGCGACCGGTCATCGTCTTCGACGTGCTGTTCCGGCTCCTGCGCCATATCTATGGCGCCGATCACGTCGTCTACGTCCGCAACATCACCGACGTCGACGACAAGATCAACGCGCGCGCCGAGCGCGACTACCCCGACCTTCCGCTGAACGAGGCGATCGCCAAGGTGACGGAGGCGACCGAACGCCAGTTCCGCGAGGATGTCGCCGCGCTCGGCTGCTTGCCGCCAACCGAGGAGCCGCGCGCCACCCAATATATCGGGAAAATGCGCGACATGATCGAGCGGCTTCTCGCCCGCGGGGTCGCCTATGTCGCCGAGGATCACGTGCTGTTCTCGCCGTCGGCGATGAACGTCCTGCCCGGGGCGCCGCGCTACGGCGCGCTCGCTCGCCGCTCGCTTGACGAGATGCTGGCCGGCGCGCGGGTCGACGTCGCGCCATACAAGCGCGAGCCGATGGACTTCGTGTTGTGGAAGCCTTCGAAGCCCAACGAGCCAGGCTGGCCGAGCCCGGGGGCAATCGCGGCGCTCGGGCGCCCGGCTGGCATATCGAATGCTCGGCGATGTCGATGGCGACGCTCATCGAACCGTTCGGCGGCGGCCTCGCATGCGACGACCCAAGCCGCAATATGTTCGACATTCACGGCGGTGGGATCGATCTCGTCTTTCCCCACCACGAGAACGAGATCGCACAGTCCTGCTGCGCCTTCGGTTCGAGTCGAATGGCCAACATTTGGATGCACAACGGCTTCCTGCAGGTCGAAGGCGAGAAGATGGCGAAGAGCGCCGGCAACTTCGTGACCATCCACGAGCTTCTCGAGACGGGGAAGTTCGGAAACAGCACATGGCCCGGGGAAGTATTGCGACTGGCCATGCTTCGCACGCACTACCGGCAGCCCATCGACTGGACCGTGAAGGAATTGCAGCGAGCATACGAATTCCTCAATGAATGGTACGGCCTTCTTGGCGCGGACAGATCTCCGAACGGCGCAGTAGATCAAAAGGTCCTTGACGCTCTGTCCGACGACCTAAATACCCACGCCGCGCTCGCTCGGTTGCACGAGCTTGCGAACACGGGCGACTTTGGGGCTCTCCGTGCCTCCCTCAATTTTCTCGGTTTCAGTGGCAATCGGACGAAGCTCCGCCGGCACTACTCTCTTTTCGCCGAGCCAGCGGCTTACTCCGTCGTTCCCGGTTCCGTTATAACGCAGGGGGACGGAACGATTGAGATCGACCAGTCAACCCAGGAATTGATTGACGATCGAATCGCGCGTCGCAAGGCCGCTCGCGCGGCAAAGGATTTCGCAGAAGCCGACCGGCTGCGCGATGAACTCGCCGCCCTCGGCGTCGCCATCAAGGACAACAAGGACGGCACGACCAGTTGGGAGCCGAAGCGATGAGCGCGGTCGCCCTTCGCCCCTACGTCGCCGCCGACGCCATGCGCTGCGCCGAGATTTTTCGCTCAAGCATCGAGGAACTGGCGGCCGAGGATTACGACGCCGACCAGCGCGAGGCTTGGGCGTCGAGGGCCGACGATGAAGAGGCTTTCGGCGCCCGGCTTTCGGGCGCGCTCACCCTGCTCGCCGTGATCGACCAGCAAATCGCCGGGTTCGCCAGCCTCAAGGGCGGCGAGGAGATCGACATGCTGTTCGTCGATCCCCAATTCGCTCATCAGGGCGTCGGGCGAACGCTCGTCGATGCATTGACCCGGCTCGCCGAGGCGCGCGGCGCGAAGCGCCTGACCACGGAAGCGAGCGACGTCGCCAAGCCCCTGTTCGAGCGCCAGGGCTTCGTCGCGCAGAAGCGCAATCTCGTCCGCAAGGACGATCAATGGCTCGCCAACACCACCATGACCAAGACCCTCGGGCCCGACCCCGCGCCTCCGACCCGGCATTGAGAAACAAGCTCATGGGCACAAATCACCACCTCGTCCTGAGGAGCGGCGCCCCAGGCGGCGCGTCTCAAAGGACGCTCCAGAGCGCGCGAACGGCGCCGCTCGTTGGAGCATGCTTCGAGACGCAAGGCTGCGCCTTGCTCCTCAGCATGAGGAAAGTAGCGCCGCACCTCCCGCTCGAGCGGTGACTCTCATGGCCAAAGAGCGCCTCTACCTGTTCGACACCACGATGCGCGACGGCGCGCTGACCACCGGCGTCGACTTCTCGCTCGACGACAAGCGCCACATCGCCGCGATGCTCGACCGACTCGGCGTCGACTATGTCGAAGGCGGCTATCCCGGCGCGAATCCGCTCGACACTGAATTTTTCAAGCAGAAACCGGCCATGCGCGCGCGCTTCTGCGCCTTCGGCATGACCAAGCGCCCCGGCCGCTCGGCTTCCAACGATCCTGGCGTCGCCGGGCTTCTCGCCGCCGACGCCGACGCGATCGTCTATGTCGCCAAGACCTGGGACTATCACGTTCGCGTCGCGCTCGGCGCGACTCTCGAGGAGAACCTCGACAGCATCGCCGACAGCGTCAAGGCGGCAGTCGCCGCGGGCCGCGAGGCAATGGTTGATTGCGAGCATTTCTTCGATGGCTACAAGGCCAATCCGAAATACGCGCTTCTCTGCGCGCAAACGGCCATCTCCGCCGGCGCGCGCTGGGCGGTGCTATGCGACACCAATGGCGGAACGCTGCCCGACGAGATCGAGCGGATCGTCGGCGAAGTCGCGCGCGTCATTCCGGGCGAAAATCTCGGCATCCATGCCCACAATGACACCGGCAACGCGGTCGCCAACTCGCTCGCGGCCGTCCGCGCCGGGGCGCGGCAGGTGCAAGGCACGTTGAACGGTCTCGGCGAGCGGTGCGGCAACGCCAATCTGGTCACCCTCATCCCGACGCTGGCGCTGAAGTCCGAATTGGCGGAGCGTTTCGAGATCGGCGTCACGCCGGAGGCGCTGCGTCAGGTCACCCACGTCTCCCGCGCCTTCGACGAGATGCTGAACCGGGCGCCGAACCGGTACGCCCCTTACGTCGGCGCCTCCGCCTTCGCCACCAAGGCCGGCATTCACGCGTCCGCCCTCGCCAAGGACCCGCGCACCTACGAGCATGTCCCGCCCGAGAGCGTCGGCAACAAGCGCGCCGTGCTGGTTTCCGATCAGGCCGGACGCTCGAATCTGTTGTCGGAGCTCAATCGGCTGGGAGTTGAAGCGGACCCGGCCGATCCGCGCCTGAGCCGCCTGCTCGACGAGGTCAAGGCGCGCGAGGCGCAGGGCTTCGCCTATGAGGCGGCCGATGCGTCGTTTGAGCTTCTTGCGCGCGGCGTACTGGGCGGGGTGCCGGAGTTCTTCGCCGTCGAGAGCTTCCATGTCGGCGTCGAGCGCAAGCTGGTCGCGCCCGGCGTCACTTATTCGGCTTCGCAGGCGGTGGTGAAGATCCGCATCGGCGAGGAGCGGCTCATTTCGGCCGCCGAGGGCAACGGCCCGGTCAACGCGCTCGATCTCGCGCTGCGCAAGGACCTCGGCGTCTACCAGAAACATATCGAGGACCTCGAACTGCGCGACTATCGGGTGCGGGTCTTCCAGGGCGGCACCGACGCGGTGACGCGCGTCCTGATCGAATTCGGCGACGGGAACGGCGAAACCTGGTCAACGGTCGGAGTGTCGGGCAACATCATCGACGCTTCGTTCCAGGCGCTGGTCGATGCGATCACCTATCGGCTGCTCAAGGTCGGCGTCGCGGCGCAGTGAGCGCGGCCAAGCCTCAAAGCACGCGCGACCAGGCGCCGATTTCCGCGCGTCCGACCATCACGCTATCGAGCCGCTTCACCTCGCTGCGCATCCGCTGGCTGTAGGTCGTCGGATCGATCGCGCCGCGCGCAATGACGCCCTGTTCCTCCATCACCGGCGTCATCGTGATCGCGAGTTCCGCGATCATGTCGACGTAGGCCATGTCATCGGTGGGGCCCCCGATGAGCGCCTGCAACCCCATCGACGGCGCCGGGATGCCCGCTTGCACGAAGGCTGCATGCAGATCCTGGCCCATGTGAGGATTCGTGCCGACCTTTTTGAACGTTCGAACAATCCAGTTGTGGCACTGATCATACATTTGGGCCACGGGGCTTGAGCGGACGCCATACCAATCGGTCTCATGAAATACGATGACGCCGCCGGGGCGCAGAAGCTTGGCGAGCGACCTCAGCATTCCTGCGGGAGCCTGATTGAACATAAGCACGTATCGGCCAACGACCGCGTCGAATTTTCCCCCAAACTCGACAGCATCCGGATCGTTTTGATGGAACGATATGTTGCGCTTTCCGAGCGCGTTCATCCGTTCTTGTGCGGCCGCGATGGCGACCGGGGACCTGTCGACGCCGAGGACTTCGCCGCTGTCGCCGACCAGCTCCGCAGCCAGCAGCGCGGTGTCACCCCCTCCGCTGCCGATATCCAAGACCCGCATTCCGCGGCTGAGCCCGGCGTCACGAAAGAACTGCCGGGTAATCGGATCGACGAGTTGGGCCTGAAGCCGAAGGCGTTTCAACTCGCGATCGGAATGTCCAAGTTCATATTCGTGAGCCCGCCCGCTTTGCCCAGGCTCTGTCATCGGACGTCTCTCCCAATCGACTTTGATTGGACACATTCGGGCCGAGAAACGCCATGGGTAATCATACCCATGAAAGCAGCGAGTGCGGAGAACGCGTCGGGCCGGAATTATTTCGCCGGCCCGGGAATAAACCCTGCTTCGCCCGAGTCTCTCCTCTGAACGGCGCCCAAAGCCGCCGCCCTGTCCAGATCAAGGAGAGACCGATGACAAACGATCACGACCGCGACCTCGACCGCCGCCAGACCTTGAAGTGCATGCTGTGGGCCGGGACCGGCGTCGTCTGGACGGTCGCCGGCGGCGTGCCGTCGTCGCGCCTGATCGGCGCGGCCAAAGCGGCGGAGGGCGGCTTTTCCTTCGTCCAGCTCTCCGACAGCCATATCGGCTTCGAGAAGGCGGCCAATCCGGACGCGCGCGCCACCCTGAACGCGGCGATCGACAAGGTTCTGGCGATGCCGGACAAGCCCGCTTTCCTCATCCACACCGGCGACATCAGCCATACGGCGAAGCCGCAGGAGTTCGACGACGCGCTCGCGCTCATCGGCCGGACGAAGCTCGACGTCCATTACACGCCCGGCGAGCACGACATCCTCGATCCGAAGACCAAGGCTGCCTATCTCGAGCGCTTCGGCAAGGGCGCGACGGGCGGCGGCTGGTATGCGTTCGACCAGGGCGGCGTGCATTTCGTGTCGCTCAACAATGTCGTCGACTTGAAGAAGAACGGTCTCGGCTCGCTCGGCGCAGAGCAGCTCGAGTGGCTCGAGGACGACCTCAAAGCCAAGCCGGATTCGACGCCGATCGTCATCTTCTCCCATATCCCGCTCTGGATGATCGCGCCCGAATGGGGCTGGGGCACTGACGATTCCGCCCAAGCGCTTGGCTATCTCGCCCGCTTCGGGTCGGTGACCGTGCTTAACGGCCATATCCATCAATTGATGCAGAAGGTCGAAGGGAACGTGACTTTCCACACCGCGCGATCGACCGCGTTTCCCCAGCCCGCGCCGGGAACCGCGCCTGCGCCCGGCCCCAAACTCGTGCCGGCCGGAGAATTGCGGAAATGGCTCGGCGTCCGCGACGTCGTCTACTCGCCCTCGCCGGCGATGCTCGCCGTCACCGACTCGGATCTTTCGTGACGTTACGCCGATGAAACTGTTTCGCTTGCCCGAACCCCTCTCTCGCGAAGTCCGTCGAAGGACGGGCGTTCTCCCACCGCACCCGTCGCGGGAGAGGGACCTTTCTACTCACCCTCGCGCGCCAGCGCGCGCCGAGACGCGGGATGAACAGCCCATTGAGGCGCATTTGCGCAGACAGGAGAAATACGCCGCCGCCGTGGTCCTCGCTTGCGCGATATCCGCGACGCTCGTCAAGACCGCGTGGGCTGGCCCTGCCGGCGACGCGGCTCGCGGCGAGACGCTCTACGAAGCCTGCCAGGATTGCCATTCGCTCGACAAGAACGACGTCGGGCCGCGCCATCGCGGGGTGTTCGGCCGCAAGGCTGCTTCGCTCCCCGACTACGACTATTCGGATGCGCTCAAATCGGCCAATATCACCTGGAACGAGGAGACGCTCGACAAGTGGTTGACCGATCCGCAGGTTGTCGCGCCCGGCGCCAAGATGTTCTTTCATCTGGACAACCCCCAGGACCGCGCCGACGTGATCGCCTACCTGAAGGAGCGGGCGAAATAGCCATCGATGTCCAGGGTCGGAGCCAGTTTCGGTCGTCGCGACGGATTCCCGGTTGGCCGCTTCGCTGCTGTCGGGAATGACAGATGCCGAACCCGGTCGCCAGCCCCATCGCTCAGCAGCGCTTTGGCGAAATCGTGCCACCCCTGCTCGATGATGCTTACTCACTCGCCAAATGGCTGTCGCAAAGCCCGACCGACGCCGAGGACATCGTGCAAGACGCTGCGCTGCGCGCGCTTCAGGCTCTCTCCAGCGTTTCGGTCGATCGACCGAAGCCCTGGTTTCTCGCCATCGTTCGCAACGCCGCCATGACCTTCATGGCGCGCAATCGGCGCAAGACCATGGCTTACGTCGGCGACATGACGGACCTCGACATGCTCGATTTGCCCCCGGGCGACGCGGCGCCCAATCCCGAACAGGAGCTTATCGCCCTTGAAGATGGTGAGCGCCTCCGTCAGGCGATCGGGGGCCTCCCCTCGCCCTTTCTGGAAACGCTGGTGATGCGCGACATCAACGGCCTCTCTTATCGCGAGATCGCCGAAGCAACCGCGACGCCGGTCGGCACGGTGATGTCGCGGCTGGCGCGCGCGCGCGCCATGCTCGCCAAGACCTTGAGGGCCGAGGCATGACCGACCGCGACGCCAACGACCGGGAGCTTCGGCTCAACGCCGCCTTGGACGGCGAACTCGACGCCATGGGCTCGCTCGAATTCGAGCGCGATCTGCGCGACGATCCCGCCATCGCCGCCGAGTACCGGCGCCTCACGGCGCTCCGTGACGCGGTTCTTCGTCACGCGCCGCGTGAGGCGGCTCCGCAAGCACTCGCCGATCGCATCGCGACGCTGGCGACGTCCGCTCCGGCGGTGGCCCCGCCTCAGGCGGCCACAGCCCCGGCCGGGACGGTCGTCCGGTTTCGGCGACAACCGTGGCTCGACAGCCGCGCGCTTGCGATGGCCGCCTCCTTCGCTGTCCTCGGCTTTGCAGTCGGCGCGGGACTCACATCGCTGCGCACGCCGTCCGGCCCAGGCGACGTCGCCCAACATCTGGTCTCGGATTTTGCGCGCGCCGAAATAGCCGGCCAACCGTTCGACGTCGCCTCTTCCGACCGCCACACGGTCAAGCCGTGGCTCGCCAACCGCACAACCATCAGCGGAACCATCGTCGATCTCGCTCCGGAAGGCTTCCCGCTGGTGGGCGGACGGGTGGCCATTGTTGACCGAATCCCGACGCCAACACTCGTTTACCGCCACAACGAGCACGTTGTCGCCGTGACCGAGCTGCCGCGCGACGCCAAAGGGGCCCGCGGGTCAGGCGGAATCGAAACGATTGATGGCTACCATGTCGCCCGCTGGTCCGACGCGAACCTCGCCTATGTCGCCGTTTCCGACATGGACGAGAACACGCTCGGCGAATTCGTCGAGGCGTTCCGGCGTGGGGGCAGCCCCGGGACCGAGCCGACTCGCCCCTGAGGCGCTCGCAGCCGCCGACCGACCTTGTGCGGAGGCCGAACGTCTCCCGCGAGCGAGCGGGCAGGTTTTGAAGTTCGGCCTCAAAAGTGGTCCGACGCGAACTTGAGCTATATTGCGGTCAGGGGCCTCGACGAGAAAGACCTCGCCGCCTACGCCGAGGGCACGGGGCGGTGAGCGCTGCCCGCCGCCGCTCGACCCAGCCGGATCACTGGCCAGTCGGCTTGGGAAGGGCGCGCGTGGGCAGCGACGGGACGGCCTCGCGCGCCATCTTCATCAACTCGTCCCGCGACGGGCCGAGGCCGCGGGTCGGCTCGCCGACGCTCGCCTCGATAGCCTGTCCCTGCCAGGAAACGTTGCGCGTCTCGGCGTTGGCCGAAACCGCAAATGCGCCTGTCAACACAACCGTCAAGCAAACCAACATCCTGCTCATTGGGATTCTCCATTGGACCGAAACCGACCTTCAAGGCCGGCCGTCCGGTTCGGGGTTACTTCGGACACCCCTTTGATACATAGTCGAAAAGACCTCCATAATTTTCTTGTCGAAAATAAGGTCCGAATGTGATGCCTGGCCAAGCCGGCATGCCGAACGAAGTCACGCCGACGACGACGTTGTCGTCCGGGCTTTCGCTGGCGCTGAAATTGGCTATCCAGGCGCCGCCGCTGGTCCCCTCGGTCATGTTCGGGTTGGTGTGCATCAGGATCATTTCATTGGGCCGGGAAAGCGAGAACGCAAGCAACCCCGGGTCGCGCTGGACAATCATGCCGCCTTCAATCGCTCCCGGATATCCGATCTGGTAGGCCATCGGGTGTTTGCCCAGCCAGTCGGTGTCCACCTTGAAATGGCCGGTTATGCTGTCGTGATTCACCAATACCATTGCGTAGTCATACTGCATGGCGCTCTCGAACGCCTGCTGTTTCGCGTCGTCGGTGGCGCTCGGGCTAAGCTTCGGCACGTAATTGCTCAGATGTCCGGTGCAAATAACTTTGTAGATATCCGAGGCGTTGTCGTTTTGATACTGCAGGAAAAAGAACATCTTGCTTGTATCGTACCATTCGCCAGTGGACTGGTCGCGCACGCAGTGGGCCGCGGTCAGAAGGACTCTCGGGGCGATGAATTGAGCCGTACAGGAGAATGTGTCTCCCTTGGCGTTCTTGAAGACCAACAGCCCCACCCATTTGAGTGGGGCCACAGCGGGATTTCCGGCAGTGAGCGGTTGCGGGCTGTCCTCGGCGGCGGCCATCGTGCTGAAAGCGATGGCGGCGACCAACCCGACAAGCCAGCGACAAATGCTCATGATGCATTCTCCAAAGCCCGCCGGCGGGCGTTCGAGGCCGAGGGGACAGTCCCCTGCCCACACATACACATATTGCCCGGACTTACCCTGGCCTGACAAGCGGCATCGAGGTTCGCGGCGCAGCCTCTTCCCTCAACGCCTCCGAGTCCCTATATTCTCCTTGCCGTCCGCGAGGGCGGCTATGGCGATAAATGGGCATCGTAATAAGTCTTTCGGACCCGGGGGCGGTACCCGGCGCCTCCACCCAAGTCCGCTTCGTTGAAGCGGGTTTCGGCGGGGGCGAAATAGGTTCGACGGGGGACCCAAAGGGTGATCTTTTGCTCGGCATGATACCGCCGTTATCGGGTCAAACCTATAGTTGCGAATGACAACTATGCTCCGGTGGCCCTCGCCGCGTAATGCGGTGCTGGTACTGGGAATCAAGTCCTAGGGGTTTGCACTTCTAGGCGGGGTCCGGAGGCGCCTGGCAACAGAAGCCTCCACTTCCATTTCCGCCGACCCCCGATCGCCTTAAAGGCGCATTGCAATGCCCTGGGCGGTCGGCTAGTTCTGGCGCCATCGCGAACTCATTCCTCATGGCGACCGACCTCATTCGCTACGATCTCCTGGTGCAGGATGCGCTGCGCTCCGTGGTGCGCAAGGTGCTTGCCGACGCCGCGCGCGCGGGGCTCATCGGCGACCATCACTTCAACATTGCGTTCAAGACCCAGGCGCCAGGGGTCGTCGTTCCGCCCGCGGTCAAGAGCCGATTTCCCGACGAAATGTCGATCATCCTTCAGCACGAGTTTTGGGACCTCGTGGTCAACCAGGACGCGTTCGAAGTGAATCTCAACTTCTCCCGCAAGCCCGAACGATTGGTCGTGCCGTTCGATTCGATCACCGGCTTCACCGATCCGTCGGTGCCGTTCGGCTTCAAGCTCGAACCGCGCGTGGCGGAGCCGGCCGTGGGCCGCCCGTCATCCGCAACCGGAAAACAAGAATCGGCGCCGGCAAAGACCGCGCCGGCAAAACCGCCGTCCGGGTCCGCCCCGGCGAGGTCAGGCCAGCGCGCGGAGAAACCCGCCGAACCCGCCGCCGAGGCCAAAGTCGTGTCGATCGACGCTTTCCGGAAGAAGTAGCCGAGGCCAGTTTTGAGCGAGATCGTCAATCTGCGCCGGGCGCGAAAGCAACAGGCGCGCGAGCGCCAGCAAGCGGTCGCGGCCGAGAATCGCCTCGTCTTCGGCCTCTCGAAGGCCGAGAAGCGCCTCACCGAAAGCGAGCGCGCGCTTGCCGAGGCGAGCCTCGACGCCCGCCGGCTTATGCGTCCTGATGCCGACTGAGGCTGCGAGCGCGCGCGTCGTCAAACGCTCGCTGGTCATCGCCGGCCATCGCACCAGCATCTCGCTCGAGGACGTTTTCTGGCGCCGCCTGCGCCGGATTGCCCTCGACCGCGGACAGTCGCTCAACGGGCTCGCGGCGATGGTCGACGCCTCGCGCGGCGACGCCAATCTGTCATCGGCCATTCGGGTGTTCGTGCTCGAAGCCGAGGGCGGCGCTCACCCTGATCAGTAGAGCCCGCCCGGCGCTGGATCGCCGGACGTCGAGCGCGCCTTCGGCCTCACCGGCGGCATCGGCGGCTCGGGCGCGTTGGCGCCCAGTTCGTCGCTCTTCGCCGCCGCCGGCGCGGGCGCGAACGGGGCCTTCTCGGCTGTCGCCGCATCGCTGTCGGGCCTGTCGGCCTTGACCGCTTCGGCGTTGTCGGCGGCGGCTTTCTCCGCCGCTGCTTTGTCGGCGGCCGCTTTTTCGGCCGCTGCTTTCTCGGCCGCAGCCTTTTCGGCGGCTGCTTTCTCGGCCGCAGCCTTTTCGGCGGCTGCTTTCTCGGCCGCAGCCTTTTCGGCCGCAACTTCCGCGGCCTTCCTCGCCGTTTCAGCCTCAGCCGCCTTCTCCGCCTCTTCCATCGCGCGCAAGTGCTCGGCAAGCCCCTTGAGCCGCGCCTGTTCGACTTCGAAGTCCTGGATTTCCTGCTGCCGGCGATCCATGAACCGCTCGCCCTTCAGACGGCGGTTGAAGAAGGCGCGCTCGCGAATGTCGGCTTCCATCGTGGCGATGCGGTCAGTCTCGCGCGCGATTGCCTGGGCCGCGAGCCCGGCGGAAAGCGAGCTGACGTCGAGCTTCCGCCTCGGCGCCTCCAGGGCGTTGTCGACCACGACCGTCGCGCTCGGCGGCGGTCCCGACCAGAACTTCAAGCCGCTCGCAGACGAGGCGAGAGCAAGGCGCGTCATGACAGTGAGCTGGCGCAGATCGAGGTCGGCGCTCAGGTCGCCGTCGACGCGCCGCCCAGAAATCTTGATTGGCCCGACCTTCATCACGCCGGCGCTGAGCGCGATGGGGGCCGACCCATCCGGGATCGGCAGCGGCGCCCGGCTGAGCTCGGCGCCGAAGGCGAAGGCGATATTGGTCTCGTCAAGCGGCGCATCGGGGGTCTGAGCCTTGGCGACTACACGATCAAGAGCGACGGGATCGCTTCGCGCGAGCCCCGCCCGGGTGAAGTTCGCCGTCCCGGCGCCGGCCAGCCCCTCGATCAGCGCCGCGGGATTGCGCCCGGTCGAGGCGAAATCGAGCGTTGCGCCGAGGCGGCCCGAGAATCCGGGCCGTTCGACCGCGATCGAGTTGACGATCGCCGACCCGGTCAGGGTCGCTGTGTCGCCGTCGCGACGGAGCGTCGCATGACCCGAGGCGGCCCCTCCCGCGATCTGCATCGTGACGCCATCGAGATCGAGCCGGTCCTTGTCAAAGCGCACCATGGCCCCGAACCCCTGCGCCGGGAGAGCGTCGGTGAGGTCGAGCGTTCCCACCTTGAGCTTGACGGCGGTCGACGGCGGGCGCAGCGGAGCCGGGGCGAATTTCGTATCTGACCAGCGCGTTCCCGTCTTGGCCGGTTGGGGCGGCCCGAGCGCGAGCGCCAGAATGCCGCCCATCGGCAGGCGGTCGACGGTAAGCTCGCCTTCGATCTCCGCCGACTGAGCGAGTGGCGACCCCTTGCCTCCCGCCCCGGAGCCAAGCGCCTCCTGGGCGGTGGAGATCGCGGCGTTCGCCTGGGCGAAGGGCGCGAGCGTTGCGAAGGGCTCATAGGTCAGTTCGCCGCTGGCCTTGACCCCGGCAATCGTCGCCGCGAGCTTCGAGAACTTCCACTGATCGCCGCGCAAGGTGGCGTCGAATCCGATGTCGGCAGGTCCAAGCGCGCCGCCGTTGGCGGGCGCCAGACCGAGCGCGGCGGCAAGCGGCGCAAGGTTCGGCGTCTTGACCTTGGCGGCCCCAAACAGCTTCGCGTCGTCGCCCTCCGCGCTGGGCAGGAAGCGGCCGCGCCATGTGAGTTCGGAGCCGGCGAGCGAGGACGCCGCATCCACGTCGTAGCCCTGCGCCGGTGCGCCGGCCGCGTTGAGCGTGAGATGCGCGCGCCCGCTTCCGGCCGGCGCCCCATGCAGGCCGAGCTGCCGCAGCAGCGCGCCCGAGGTTGGAGAATCGAGGCTGACGGTCAGAGCGCGGCCACCGTCCTTCGGCCGCGGATCGAGCGCGATCGTGAACTGGGTTTCGCCGGCCGATCCATTGGCGCGCAGGGAGTTGATCGCCGGCGCTTCGCCGCCGCCGGCGCCATGAGCGTCGAAGGTCAGCGCCGCCGGCGATAGATCGTCAGCCCGCTCGGCCAGAACCCGGCTCCATTCGCCCGGCGCGAGACGCGAAACCAGAACGGCGAAATCGCGCAACCGGTCGGCTCGCAGACGGCCGCTCGCCACGAGCGAATCGCGATCCGCCGTTCCCTGGACGTCGAGGGAGGCGCCGCCCAAACCCACCATGCTCAAGCGCTCAAGAGTAACGTTCGGTCCTGTTTTGACCGCCTTCAGCGACACCGGGCCGCTGCTGACCTCTGCTTCGCCGACTCGCGCGATATGGAGCGAGCCTGCCTGGAGCGAAATCGAAAGGTCCATGTCGCCGATCGATCTTGCGGCGGCGAGGCTTGGCAAGGTGTCGACGTCGAGCGAATTGGTTGCAAGGTCGAGATCAAGGCGGCCAGCCTTGTCGCCGGCCGGACTTGTCAAGGCGACTGAACCGGTCAGCGTCGTTCGATCCAGCGTCAGTTTGAGATTGCGCCCGGAGAGCCCGGTCGCCGACAGGCCGACCTTGCCCGACAACGCGGCGCTGCGATAAGCGAGCGCTTCGCCGATTGTCGCGACCCTGGCGGCGGCGTCCGGCGCGCCGAGGCTTGCCCACTCGCGAAGCAGCGCAAAATCGGGGCTGCTGAAATCAAGGTCGCCGTGAAACTTCGCTTCGCCGGCGTCGAGATCCCCTTCGCCGCCAATTCGGCTTCGCCCCGGGAGACCGAGGTTGAAGCGCAGATGCATCGGCGTCCCCGGCTCGGTTCTTAGCGCCACGTTCCCGTCGGGCAGCGTTTGCGCGCCAAGGATGATCGGCTCGGCCGAAGCCTGGGCGTCGATCGCGATCCGGCCCTGTCGGCCCTGAAGCGCGGCCGCGGCGATCCGAGCGAGGAGCGTCGCGGCGCGCGCCGGCGCGACCCCGTCCTCGCCCTTTCGGCGCATGAGCGAGTCGATGTTCGCCTGTTTGGCTTTGACAGCGATGCTGAGCCGGGGAAGCGAGCCGAACGCAAGCGTGGCGTCGCCGTTCGCCCGGATCGCCCGTTCTTCCGGTCCGAGCCGGAACTCGGCCCCACGAAGAGCCGCCCGATCGAGGTCGACGGTCACCGGTCCGGCGACGCGCCATGGCGTCGGCTCGTCCTCACCGGGCGCGGTTCCGGTCAGAGCGGCGCCGCCCGCCAGTCGAAGCCCCTTGAGCCCGCCGGCAGCATCGCCTTCAAGCATGCCTTCGAACTCGCCGGCCGGCCAGCTCGGCCCCGCGTCGACCTCGATGCGGAGCGACGTCCCTTCCGGCCCCGGCTTTTGCGAAGCGAGCCTGAAAACGACCGGCGCGTCGCCGGGCCCGGAAAATTGGCCGGTGAGATGGGCTGGCCCATCGAAGGACGGCGCGGCGGCGTCGATGTCGACGCCCGCGATCTCGAACGCTGGTCCGTTGGCGGCGGCGACCCGCACGCGTCCGTCCCGCACGACCAGACGATCGACCCCGGTCGATTGGAGTCCTGCGATCGGCAACGCCGGCAAATGCGGCGCGCCGTCGGCGCCGCGCGCGATCGCCAGAACGGGCTTGTCGAGGCTGATGTCCGAGAACCGGATCTGGCCGCTCGGGAGCTTGAGGAGCGCAAGCTCGAGCCGCGCCGAGTTGAACGACAGTTTTGCGCCGTCGGCGCCCGGTGCAGACAGCGAGCCGGCGCCGAGCGCAAGATAGGGCGTGGGCAGGAGCCTGAGCTCGACTGGCCCGGTCAACGACACGTTTGCGCCGGTGATGGCGTGCAGCCGCGCCTCGACCTCGGCGCGGCGCCCGGACCAGTCGATGAGCAGGGGCGCCACAAGCGCCGCCGTCATCAGGGCGACGAGCGCGACCGCGATGAAGGTCAGGACATTGCGCACGGGGAAACGATTTCCACTCTGCCTCGACGAACGGCTTCGGCAATGGCTCGGCGAGCATCGCAGTTCAAATTGGCGCGAAAGTATGACCGTGACAACAAACGGCGATCATGAGCACCGGCCTCGCTCATCGCCGTCAACCCTCGCCCATCCGCTCCCGTCGCATGGCTTTTGATTTTCGGAAAATATGAATCTCCGCTTTTCGCTGCCTCGATCACGGCTGCTCGATTTCGGAATCGAAAAGCATTTTATCGTCGTCACCGATGGAGCAGGTTTTCAGGCTAATCGTTACCGACGAAACGCCTCGGGCGCCATCCAGGCGAGGCCGGCTTCGGTGGTTGTCAGCGGCCGGTATTCGCAACCGACCCAGCCCTCGTAGCCAAGCCGATCGATCAGCGGCAGCAAGAACGCGTAGTTGATCTCGCCCGAGCCAGGCTCATGCCGGCCGGGATTGTCGGCGATCTGGATATGCGCGATTGCGGCCATCGCCGCTTCGAGGCGGCGCGCGAGATCGCCCTCCATCACCTGCATGTGGTAGATGTCGGCTTGCAGATAGAGATTGTCGGACCCGACGCGTTGCATGAGCCGCAAGGCCTCGTCGCTCCGGTTCAGGAAGAAGCCCGGCATGTCGCGCGTGTTGATCGGCTCGATGAGGAGCTTGACGCGTCGCCCGCGCGTCGCCTCGGCGGCGAAGGCGAGGTTGGCGACGAAGGTCTCCTCGAGGACTCGCCGATCGGCGCCCGGCGGCGCGATGCCGGCGAGGCAATTGAGCCCCGCGCAGCCAAGCTCCTCCGCGTAGTCGAGCGCCCGCGAGACGCCGTCGCGGAACTCCTCTTCGCGGCCCGGCAGGATCGCGATTCCGCGCTCGCCGGCATCCCAGTCTCCGGCCGGCAGGTTGAACAGCGCCTGCGTCAGGCCGTGGTCGGCGAGCCGGCGGGCGATGTCGCGCGCGCCGTGCTCGTAAGGCGAGGCGTATTCGACGCCCTTGAACCCGGCGCGCGCCGCCGCGCCGAAGCGATCCAGGAAGCCAAGCTCGGTGAACAGGAAGCTGAGGTTGGCGGAGAAACTCGGCATGCCGTCCCGGATGCCGGAAACCGGCGCCTTCGCCCCGTCAATCCTGGATCCCGGTCAGTGCGCGAGGGCGCCGGCTCGATGTGCGGCGCGCTCGCCGGCGGCGCGCATTTCATCGGACGCCAGGCTTGCAAGGCCGAGCGTGGCGTAGTGCACGCGATAGTAGCCGTCCTTGCCCACTTGGACTGCCCGACGATGGCGTTCGTCGGCAAGCAGCTCCTGCGCCATGACGCCGCTGAATTCCTGATCCTCGCCGACATAGCGGAAGCTGTACAACTTCAGCCCATCGGCGGTCTCGCCAGCATGTCGCACATGCGTCTTCAAACGACTATCGGACGGAACACCCTCGCCGCTCTCGCCTCGCTTCTTGAGCGCGAGCCCGACGGCGTCTTCGGTTGAAGCCGATGAGCCTGTGCTCGTCTCGATATGTTCAAACCCCAGCAGTTCCGCGTCGTCCAACTCCGCCGTTTTGGGCGTCGCCGTTTCTTGATTCCGAAGCTCTGACATCTGGGTCTCCCTTCATTGAAAAATTGAGTCGGTCGGCCCTTTGCTTTGCGTGGCCGATCCGGCCTGATCCCGAGTTCGACGCCTTCGACCTGTCAATCCTCGGTCTGGGTCAGTGCGCGACGGCGCCGGCTCGATGCACGGCGCGCTCGCCAGCGGCGCGCATTTCATCGGACGCCAGGCTTGCAAGGCCGAGCCTGGCGTAGTGGACGCGATAGTAGCCGTCCGCGCCAAGTTCGACCGCAGGACGATGGCGTTCGTCGGCAAGCAGCTCCTGCGCCATGACGCCGCGGAATTCGCGATCCTCGCCGACATAGCGGAAGCTGTACAACTTCAGCCCATCGGCGGTCTCGCCAGCATGTCGCAAATGCGTCTTCAAACGGAGGTCGGAGACCGGCGGACCCTCCTCGCCGCCGCCTCGCTTGTTAAGGGCAAGCGCAACGCTGTCTTCGGCCGACGTCGAAGAATCAGGCGTCGTCTCCAGACGCTCGAACCCGAGCAGTTCCGCGTCGTCCAGGTCCGCCGTTCTGGGTGTGGCCGTCTTTTGATCCGGAAATCGGGTCATTTTGCTCAAGCTCCGTTCCGCGATTGCAAATAGCGGGCAGCCGCCCGGCAGCCCGAACAAGATCCTTCAGCGAACGATCGTCACTTGGGTGGTGGGGGGCCTTCGCCGATTTCCAATCCCCTCTTATTGAACGCCAAGCCTGCTTCCTTGCTCCATGCCTCTTCGTCGCGCTCCGGCTCAAGCCATTCGAACCCGAGCAGTTTCGCATTGTCGAGGTCCGCCATCCCGGACCTCGCCGCTTCTTGATCCCGAAGCTCCACCATTTTGTCTCTCCGTTATAGGAAAGGTAAGCAGTTTCGCCCTAACGCTGCCTCGCCGGCAGGTGCTGGTCGAACAGAAGGGGGCCGCCTCCGCTTTTGTGGGGTCGGTCCCCTTCTTTTATCGAAGGGCGAAGCCGTCACGCCCGAACGAGCTCCACACTCAGCTGGGGTGGCCTTCGTAGCCCTCGTCCCCGCCCGTCATTGCCGGGTGGCCTTCATAGCCTTCGTCCCCGCCAGTCATACGGGCGGGCCTTCATAGCCTTCGTCCCCGCCCGTCATTCTCCCGGGCGGGCCTTCGTAGCCCTCTTCACCACCGGTCATATGAATTCTCCATTCCCGTTATGAAAATTGTCACGCAAGACTTACGCAACTCGCCCGCACGCGCGGATCGGTCTGGCAAAAGGCAACCAAGATCACGACGGCTTCGACCTGTCCGGCCCCCACTACGCTGCTCGCTTCCGTGGCCCGCGATTGCAAGGTCGCCGCGGCGTTTTCCCGCTTCCGAAACGTTCGATACCCCTGCACGCCTCGAGTTGTGATTCTTGCTGATCACGTCTATGTGAAGCGTTAGGAGATGTAAAGACTTGTGACGAGATTGCGACAAAATTCCCCTGAGGCCGCCTTGTTTGCGACCCCCTTGCGGCTCGACTTTCCTCGTCGCCATCGATGGAGCCTTTTCTCCCGCAGAGCCGAAGTGTTGTCCTGGATCTTGATCGCAGGATGCGCGCGAAACTGGCGTCAAGCCTCACGCATATCTTCGATCGGGCCGCCCCGGCGTTTGGCGTTGACAAGCATGGACTAGGGCCATTGTTGTCGGAGATCATGGCGCACCGGCAGGCGCCATCGGTTTTTGCGACATATTTTGAGCTGGTTTTCGCCTTGAAGGCGAACCGCCAAAACGAGGCCGCCCGTCTCTGGCGGCGAATGGCCGCGGCGGCAGGCGACGCCCCGATCCTCGACGTCGCTCCGCTGACCGGCGAGGCGTTCGGCGAGGACGTCGCCCGTTTTGTGAGGCTGTTGAACGCAGGGGAGAAGGGGCCGATTTTTTGGCCCGCCCGACCCGTTGCAATGGCCTGCTTTCGCCACCGGCGTGCCGGCGGCTTTTTCTCTCCTCGAACAAACGGATGCAGCGCTCGCGGCCGAGATTCGCGGCTTGATCGTGCAGGTGATCGGTTCGGCGCCCTTGAGCCCGGCCATGTCGTTCGGGGGCGTCACCTCGCTCACACTCTGGGGCGCCGTCACTCTGAACACCGAACTTCATCGAACGCCGCTTGCGATCGCCGAGGCGCTCGTCCACGAAGGGGCGCATATGCTGTTGTTCGGCTATGCGGTTGACGAGCGGCTGGTTCGCAATCCCAATTCGGAGCGCTTCGCCTCACCCCTGCGTTCCGACCCGCGCCCGATGGACGGCGTCTTCCACGCGACCTTCGTCTGCGCGCGGTTGCATCTGTTTTATCGCCGCTTGCTCGAGCGCCGTCCCCAAAGCCTGCACGACCTTGACCCGCGCGCGCTCGAACAGAAAATAACAGCGCTCGCGGCGCGTTTCGACGACGGCGCCCGGCTCATCGCCGATAAGGCCAGTTTGACTCCGCTGGGGAGAAGATATTGCGCTCATCTGTCGACTGCGTATCCCATGACGCTGCAGCTTGACCAAAGGGCCCGCGAGGCCGTCGTCCACGGCCCGCCGCGCACGCTCGCGGACGGCGCCGCGCCGACGGTCATCGCGAACATCGCCGGTCGCGTCGCCGACCTGCCGGACGGGCTGATCCGCAGTTTCCAGGCTGACGGCACGCTGCGGGAGCAGACTTTCGCTGACACTTGGCGCCGATCTGGAGAAATCGCCGCGCCGCTGCGCAGCCGCGGCGTCGGTCCGGGGAGCCAGACCATCTTGCTGCTCAGCGACCTTCTCGACTTCGTTTCTTCATTCTGGGCGTCATTGCGGGTGGGCGCGACAGCGGTTCCCTTTGGCGGCGTCGCCCATACGGCCACGGTTGAGGAACTCGAAATTCTGGCGGCGCGCCTTGAGCGTCCGGCGCTTATCGCCGACGCGCCCACGCCCGATCTCCACCGGCTTGCGGCTCTGCTGCCCGACGCCCCGATCCTCGACGTTTCGTCGCTCTCCGGCAAAGATGATGGAGGTGAAAATGAAGACCTGGATCCCCGCGACGAGCCCGACCTGATCTGTCTGCTGCCGACCTCCGGCTCGACGGGGACGGTGAAGCTCGTGATGCTCGACCGGCGCGCCATTTTGAATCGCAATTTTTCGCAGAACTATTCGGTGGGCCATTTGCGCCACCAAGCCATGAATGTTTTCGCCTTCGAGGGCATCAGCGGGCTGGGCGCGACGTTCCTGCGCTTCACAAGTTTGACTCAGTTGCACCCGCGCATCCTTACGGCCCGGCCCCTGGCGATCTTCGAGGCGGTCGAGCGTTTCGCAATCACCATCGTTCAGATGACCAATTCGATGGCGGCGCGTCTCGTCGAAGATGCAGCAAACGAAGAGCGCAGTTTCGATCTTGGTTCCCTCAAGATGATCGGACTTGGCGGCGAAACCGTGACGCGTCTGGTGGCCGAGCGCTTCGACGCTTTGCTGAGACAGCATGGCGCCGCCGGAGTTCTGCGCGCCGGCTACGGAATGACCGAGACGAGTTCTCTGCTCGGAGGCGCAGACCCGTCTGCGTGTTCGCTGGACGAAGCGGGCGCGCCGATTCTTGGCGACGCCACCGCTGGCATTTCGCTCCGGATTGTCGACGACGATGGTTTGACGCTTGATGAAGGCGAGGTCGGCCTGGTCGAGGCTTTCGCGCCGCAAACCCTGTTTTCCGGCTATTGGAAAGAGCCGGAACTGAGCCGCGACTGCATGACGGCGGACGGCTGGTACAGAACCGGAGACCTGGGCGCGATCAACGACGGGGGCTTTTCGTTTCGTGGCCGCGCGAAACAAACCCTGGTCGTCGGCGGGCGAAAATTCTCGCTCGACGACATCGACGCCTGCCTGCAAACCGACGCGGATATTGGCCGGCAAACCGTCTCATTTGTGTTTCGCGGCGGCGCTGATGCGACTGACCGGCTTGGAGTTGCGATCGCGGTCTCCGAAGGCGAGGCCCTCGATGACGTTTCGACCGACGGGATTCGCCGCGCGCTCGTCCGCCGCTACGGTCTCGCGCCCGCGGTCATGACGCCCGTTCGATCCGGAGAATGGCCGCTCACGGCCACCGGCAAAGTCGACCGCCGGGCGCTTGCCGAGCGGGCGGCGAAGGGCGGCGGGATGTTGAACGCGGCGACGACGCAGCAAGCGCCTGATAGCGTCGACGAAGAGATCCTGGCTTCGCTTTGGCGCGAGGCTTTGAACCTAGGCCGTGGATTCAGCCCCAACGACCACAAGTTTTCCGAAGTCGGCGACGATTTCGGCCGCGACGACAACTTTTTCGATTGCGGCGGCGAATCCCTGCGCGCGGCCGCCTTATTGATCAGCGTTGACAAGCAATTCAAACGCCAATTCGCGCTCCGTGAATTTTTCGCTCTTCCGACGTTCAACAACCTTCTTCGCCTCCTCGAAGGCGCTTCGTCTGCGGCGGCAGACGAACAAGAGACGAGCGCTTGGCCGCTGCCTCAGGATTTTCGCCGGCGTTTGCTTTCCTATGTCGAAGGCTGGACCGGCGAGCGCGTGTCCGAAGATCGTCTGATGTTCGGCGCGAATTGGCAAGGTTCGCTGCCCCCGATTTTCTGCGTGGTCAATGCCGAATATGAGTTCGCAAATCTCGCTGCGGCCCTAGGACCCGAGCAACCGGTTTACGCGTTTCGTTCGCTCTATTTCGTTCCCGATTGGGACGAGGACCTGATCCAGGCCCTGGCGCTGCGCTACGTCAAGGACCTCGAGCAAGTCCATCCTGACGGGCCGCTGTTTCTCCTGGCCCATTGCGATGGCTGCAAAATCGCCTTGCCGATGGCGCAGCATCTCCTGCGGCGCGACCGTGAAGTGCCTCTGCTCATCCTGCTCGAATGGGTGATGGAACCTGCATCCTACCCCGGCGAGGTCCTGCTTCTCTACGGACGGGGTAGTACATACAATCCCAAATTCGCCAGTTTCAATCCGGAACCCGCATGGCGGCGGATGTTCGGGGAGGTCTCCCGCGGCGAGTTCGACGGAGAGCATGATGTCTTTCTGGACAACACTGGATCGCTCGCTGCCGAAGTCGCGCAACGCTGCGCGCGCGCTCTCGATCGAACGCGTCCGTTCGCGCCGCTGAAAGAATGCCCGTTCGAACTCGCCGTCGCTGAGGCGCCGCGGCGCGCGCAGCCCGGCGCTCGCCTGCGGCTCGAAGTGCGGATCAAGAATGTCGGGACGGCGCCGACCGGCGCCGAGCATGCGAACCTGCGCCTCGGCGCATCCTGGACGCGCGATGGAGCAATTCATGGGCCCGGCTTCATTGAGGCCGCGCCCCTCCCTGCTATCGCGCCGGGAGCGGTCTCGATCATCAGCGCCTGTGTCCATGTGCCGGAGGACAAGGGCAATTTCGAGCTCGCGCTCGATCTCTTCGAGGTGGGCGCGCACTCGTTGACGGGACTCGGCGTCGCGCCCGCTCGCGCGAAAGTCAAAGTCACCCACCGAGCGACCCGCATGCACGATCTCTTGCGCTCTTGTTTCCGTCCGGAAAAGCAGACCGCCGCCTAACCGGCCGCCGGCCTCATACCGCGGTCGCGGGATCGATGACCGCCTTGACCTCGGTAATGACGTTCGCGGGGAAGCCGGAAAGACGCGAGTGTTCACGAATGACGGCCTCGTCCTCCGCGAGATAAATGCAGAAGGTCTTATTACCGGTGACGTAGGTTACTTCTCGACGGACGGCGGGCGACAACACACTGGGCGGTCGCAGACACTTATCGACAACGCTGTCCCAAGGTCGATTGGCAGCCGCAGCTTTGCGTGACCGAGGACCGGGGCGTGGTTTGCGGCGGCGGGATCTATGCGTCGGTCGATCTTTCGCTCTACATCGTCGAGAAACTCTGCGGCCGCGACATAGCGCTTGCTTGCGCCAAGGCGCTGGTGGTGCAGATGCCCCGCACCTATCAGACCGGATTCTCGGTTCAACTTTCCGGCCGCGATCACGCCGACGTGGCGATTCGCCGCGCCGAAGACTGGCTCCACGATCATTTCCCGGACGATGTCGAACTCGATCGCCTGGCCGAAGATCTCGCGCTCAGTTCACGCACATTTCTTCGCCGCTTCAAGGCGGCGACCGGCGACACCCCGCTCGCCTATTTCCAACGGCTCCGGACCGAGGCTGCGAAGCGGATGCTCGAGGACGATCGCATGACGATCCAGGAGGTGGGCCTTGCGGTAGGCTGCGAGGACGCCGCTTTCTTCCGCGATCTGTTCAAACGTCACGCTGGTCTTGCGCCCGGCGCCTACCGGGAACGCTACGGACGATCAGCTCGGCCGCATGAAAGTTGAAGAACACCACGGTCCGGCAATGACCGAGAGGGCGCCGCGCGATGTCGCCCGACCCGTGCTCGCAATGTGACGGATATAGCAAAGACGTGTTGACGCGCTCGGGTGGAAGCTTGACAGTGGGTTGAGAGGCGCGGGGGCTCCCGGCAGCGCGCGAACATGTGGGAGGCGACCCATGGATCTTCGATTGACCGAGGAAGAACTCGCGTTTCGCGCCGAGGTGCGCGCCTTCGTGCGCGACAACCTGCCTGCCTCGATCCGCGAGAAGACGGCTGCCGGCCGGCGCCTCTCCAAGGACGACTACGTGCGCTGGACGCGCATCCTCGCCGCCAAGGGCTGGGCGGCGCCGCACTGGCCCCGCCAATGGGGGGGAACGGGCTGGAGCCCGATCGAGCTCTCGATCTTTCTTGATGAGACGCAGCGCGGCAACGCGCCCGAACTGGTGGCGTTTGGCGTCAGCATGGTCGGCCCGGTCATCTACACCTTCGGGTCCGAGAAGCAGAAAGAGCGCTTCCTGCCGCGCATCGTCGATCTCAGGGACTGGTGGTGCCAGGGCTTCTCCGAGCCGGGGGCGGGATCGGACCTGGCGAGCTTGAGGACGACCGCCCGGCGCGACGCCGACGGCTGGGTGATCTCGGGTCAGAAGACCTGGACCACCATGGCCCAGTACGCCGACTGGATTTTCGTCCTCGCCCGCACGGACCCGCAGGCGAAGAAGCAGCAGGGCATTTCGTTCTTCCTCGTCGACATGAAGACGCCGGGGATCACGGTCAAGCCGATCCAGACGATCGACGGCGGCCACGAGGTCAACGAGGTCTTTCTCGACGACGTGCGCGTTCCGGCCGATGCGATCGTCGGCGAGGAGAACAAGGGCTGGGACTATGCCAAGTTCCTGCTCGCCAACGAGCGCAACGGTATCGCCCGCGTCGGCCTGTCGAAGGCCAGGCTCGACCGGGTGCGCCAGCTCGCATCAATCCCGGTCTACGGCTCGGGACCGAAGATCGAAGACCCCTTCTTCCGCGCCAAGCTCGCCGAGGTCGAAGTGGAGCTCAAGGCGCTCGAAGTGACCCAGATGCGCGTCATTTCCAATCGCCGCACCGCCGGCAAGCCAGACCCCGCCTCCTCGGTGCTCAAGATCAAAGGCTCGGAGATCCAGCAGGCGACGACCGACCTCCTGATGGAGGTCGTCGGACCTTATGCCCTGCCCTATCAGGAGCCGGACGCCATGAGCAACGAGCCCCCGGTCGGCCCGGACTGGGCGGGACCGCTCGCGCCGACCTATTTCAACACCCGCAAGGTCACGATCTACGGCGGATCGAACGAAATCCAGCGCGGCATCATCGCAAAAGCGATCCTGGGGCTCTGACGGCAATGGATTTCGAGCTCAGCCCCGAACAGGAACAGTTGCGCGACAATGTCGCCCGGCTGATGCGTGAGCGCTACGGATTCGAGGCCCGCAAGACCTTTCAGGCCAGCCCGCACGGATGGAGCGACGCCCTCTGGCGGGACTATGCCGACATGGGTCTGCTCGGCGCGCCCTTCGCCGAAGCCGACGGCGGCTTTGGCGGCGGCCCGGTCGAGACGATGATCGTGATGGAGCAATTCGGCAAGGCGCTGACGCTCGAGCCCTACCTTCAGACCGTCGTCCTGTGCGGCGCGCTTCTGAAGCATGGCGCCAGCGAAAAGCAGCGCGCCGAGCTTATCGGCGCCGTCGCCGCGGGAGAAACGCGGCTGAGCTTCGCGCATGCGGAGAAGCAGTCGGGGTTTGATCTCCACGATGTCGGCTTAAGCGCGGTCAAGGACGGCGGCGGCGGCTTCGTGCTCAATGGAGAAAAGACGCTGGTCGGTCAGGGCGACGGCGCCGACAAGCTGATCGTCTCGGCGCGTATCAAGGGCGGGCGGCGCGATCGCGACGGGATCGGCCTTTTCCTCATCGACGGCGAGGCCCCCGGGGTGGCCCGGCGCGGCTATCCGACCCAGGACGGCCAGCGGGCGGCGGAGATCGCCTTTACCGACGCGCGCGTCGCGCCGCATGACGTCATCGGGGCTCCTGGTGGTGCGCTCCCCGTCATCGAGCGGGCGGTCGACGAGACGATCGCGGCGCTTGCGGCGGAGGCGGTCGGCGCGATGTCGGAAGCTTTGACGATGACGGTCGAATATCTCAAGACGCGCAAGCAGTTCGGGGTCACGATCGGCTCGTTCCAGGCGCTGCAGCATCGCGCCGCCGACATGACTGTCGCGCTCGAACAGGCGCGCAGCATGATGTATCTGGCGGCGATGATGGCGGGCGAGGACGACGCGGCCGAACGCGCCAAGGCGATGTCGGCGGTCAAGGCGCAGATCGGCCGTTCGGCCAAGTTCATCGGCCAGCAGGCGGTGCAGATGCACGGCGGCATCGCGATGACCTACGAATACAAGGTCGGCCATCTGTTCAAGCGTCTGACGATGATCGACGCGACTTACGGCGACGCCGACGTCCATGTGCGCCGCCTCGCCGAGCGCGGCAGCCTGTTCGCCTGAGGACCCTTGTCGAGCGCGACGCGAACGATCCTCGTCACCGGATTCGAGCCGTTCGGCGGCGAGACCGTCAACGCGTCGTGGGAAGCCGCGCGGCGGCTCGACGGCCTTCGGGTCGGGGAACTCACCGTCGCCGCGCGCCTGCTGCCCTGCGCCTACGACACTTCGGTGAAGGAACTCATCCGGGCGATCGAGACCCTCCGCCCGGATGCAATCCTGATGACCGGCCAGGCGGCGCGGCGCAGCGTCGTCTGCGTCGAGCGTTTCGCCCGCAATCTGGACAACGCCGCCGCGCCCGACAATCTCGGCGTGCGGCGGGAGGCGGTCGCGATCTCCGCCGGCGCCCCCGAGTGGCTCGAGGCGGCGGCGCCGGTCAGGACGATCGCTGGCGCCATAAGAGGCGCCAGAATTCCGGCGCGGGTGTCGAGGAGCGCCGGAGGCTTCGTCTGCAACCATCTCTATTTCGGCACGTTGCAATATCTGCGCGCCGCCGGACGGGCGACGCCCGCCGTCTTCGTCCACCTGCCGGCGACGCCCGGACAAACGCAGCGGGCGGCGAGCACAGGACGGCTCACGGCAGCCGAAGCGGCAAAGGCGCTGAGAGCGGCGGCGGCGGTGATGGTTGACGCTCGGCCGAGAGCGGCATGAGCAGTGCGCCCTTTGCCCTTGGGGTCGACGGCGGCGCCACCCGCTGCCGGGCGCGGCTGCGCGACGCCGACGGCAAGACGCTCGCGGAGGCCAGCGGGGCGGCGGCGAATATTCATGTCGATTTCGCCGCGGCGATCGCCGTCCTGCGCGCGGTCATCGCCGAGGTCATGGACAAGGCCGGGCTGACGAGCGCCGACCGGGCGCGGATCGCGATCGGATTCGGGCTCGCCGGAAATGACGACCCAAGCGATGCAGCGCCGGTCGTCGAGGCCTTTCCGGGCTGGCGCCTCGTGAGGGCGGCGAACGATGCTGTGACCGCATGCATCGGCGCCCATGCCGGCGCCGACGGCGGGCTGGTGATCGCAGGCACCGGCTCGGCCGCGATCGCCCGGGTCAAAGGCAAGGAAACCATCATCGGCGGGCGCGGTTTCACCCTCGGCGACGACGGAGCCGGCGCCCATATCGGCCTCGATGCCATGCGGGCGGCGATGCGCGCCTTCGACCGCCTCGGGCCGGCGAGCGCGCTCACCGCCGACATCATCGGCCGCTTCGACGGCGACATGCTGGCCATGATGCGCTGGGCGCGCGTCGCCAAGCCCGGGGACTTCGGCGCCTTCGCCCCCGCGGTGTTCGGCCGCGCCGCCGAGGGCGACCGGATCGCATTCGACATCGCCGCCGGCGCGGCGCGCGCGATCGGCGCGCTCACGCGCGGCGCACTTGCGCTCGGGGCCGAACGAGTGGCGCTGGTCGGGGGTGTCGGCGAAGCCTTGCGCCCCTATCTCGAGCCCGAGATCGCTACGCTGCTCTCAGCGCCGCTGCACGACGCGACCGATGGCGCGATTTTGCTCGTCGGCGGCGTCATCGCCCCGATGCGAGAGGCGGCGCAATGAAAGTCCTTGCCGGAGCGCGCATCTTCGACGGCGAACGGCTTCACGACGACTGCGCGCTGGTGATCGAAGGCGATTCGATCCGGGCGTTGACCCGGTTCGAAGACCGCCCTCGCGGCTGCGAGCAGCAAGACCTCGACGGCGGAATTCTCGCGCCCGGCTTCCTCGATTGGCAGATCAATGGCGGCGGCGGCGTTCTGTTCAACGCCGAACCGACCGTGGAGGGAATCGCAGCGATCGCCGCGGCGCATCGGCGCGACGGCGTCACCGGTTTCCTGCCGACGGTCATCACCGACGCGCCGCGGGTACTCACGCAAGCGCTGGCGGCGGCGAGCGAGGCGCGGAAACGCGTTCCCGGCGCGCTCGGAATCCATGTCGAGGGACCGTATATCGACCGGCGGCGCAAGGGCGTGCATCGGGCCGAGTTCATCCGCCCGATGCTGGATAGCGACGCCGAGGCGCTGATCGGCGCGCGGGCGGGCGTCATGCTCGTCACGCTCGCCCCGGCCTCGGTCTCGCTTGAGCGGATCGCGCGCCTGACCAAGGCCGGGATCGTGGTCAGCCTCGGCCATTCGGACGCGAGCGCGGAGGAAGCCGACAGCGTTTTCCGCGCCGGCGCGCGCGCGGTCACCCATCTCTACAACGCGATGAGCCAGCTTTCTTCGCGCGCACCCGGGGTGGTCGGCGCGGCGCTCGCAGACAAGCGCATCATCTGCGGCCTGATCCCCGACGGCGAGCACGCGCATCCCGCCGCCTATCGCGCCGCGATCGCCGCCAAGGGCTCGCATGGGCTCGCGCTCGTCTCGGACGCCATGCCGCCCGCCGGCGGCGGACCGGACGTGTTCGAGTTGCAGGGGCGGCGGATGACGCGGGTTGGAAACAAGTTGGTCGCTGAGGATGGCACGCTCGCCGGGGCCGCGATCACCATGCGCGACGCAGTCGACTATGTCGCGAACGTTCTCGAGACCCCGCTCGTCGAGGCGCTGATGATGGCGACGCTGACTCCGGCGCGGCTTTTGGGCGTCAGCGACCGGATCGGCCGGATCGCGCCAGGCCTTCGCGCCGATCTCGTCCATCTGACCGATGATCTCCGAGTGGCCGAGGTTTGGGCGGGCGGGCGCCAGCTCGCGGAGATCGAAGCCGCAGCGTCCTGATGGCGTCCGCTCCCCTCGCCCTGTTACGTTCGCTGTTCGACGCCGCCGTGGCGGCGGCCGATCCGGCGCGGATCGTGCCGGGGCATCTGCCTGCGCCGCCGAAAGGACGGACGATCGTCGTCGGCGCGGGCAAGGCGGCGGCGGCGATGGCGGCGGCGGTCGAAAAGCATTGGCGCGGACCGCTCGGGGGGCTGGTCGTCACCCGCGCCGGCCATGGCGCGCCGACGGAGCGGATTCGCGTCGTCGAGGCCGGGCATCCGAACCCGGACTCAGCGGGCATGGCGGCCGCAGGCGAAATCCTGGCGATGGTGCGTGGTCTCACGAGCGACGATCTCGTGCTCACGCTCGTCTCCGGCGGCGGGTCGGCGCTGCTGTCGCTGCCGGCTGGCCAGGTCACGCTCACCGACAAGCAGGCGATAACCCGCGCGCTACTCAAGAGCGGCGCGCGGATCGACGAGATGAACGCCCTGCGCAAGCATCTCTCGGCGATCAAGGGCGGCAGGCTCGCGATCGCCGCGGCGCCGGCGCGGGTCGTGACCCTCATAATCTCGGACGTGCCGGGCGACGACCTGTCGGTGATCGCATCCGGGCCGACGGTCGCTGACGCCAGCGCCCTCGTCGATGCGCGCGACGTGCTGGCGCGCTACCGGATCGACGTCCCGGCGCGGGTCGCCGCGCATCTCGCCGACCCCATGAACGAGACGCCTAAGCCCGGCGACCCGCGGCTCTTAAGGGTGGAAAACCGCCTCATCGCGACGCCGCGCGGCTCGCTCCTCGCCGCGGCGGCCAAGGCGCGCGAGGCCGGCTATGCTCCCCTGATTCTCGGCGACGCAATCGAGGGCGAGGCGCGCGAATGCGCGATCGTTCACGCCGGGATCGCGCTCTCAGCCGCGCGTCACGGCGAACCTGTTCGCCCGCCCTGCGTTCTCCTCTCCGGCGGCGAGACGACGGTGACGATCCGGGGCCAGGGCCGCGGCGGCCGCAACAGCGAATTCGCGCTTTCTCTGGCGCTCGCGCTCGACGGGCGGGAGGGCGTCTATGGGCTCGCCGCCGACACCGACGGCATCGACGGCTTCGAGGGCGCGGCGGGAGCGATCGTTGCGCCCGACACGCTCGCCCGCGCTAGGGCGCTCGGGCTCGACCCGGGGGCGCGTCTGGACGACAATGATTCCTATTCGGTCTTCGCCGCCCTCGGCGACCTCGTCGTCACCGGCCCGACCCTCACCAACGTGGACGACTTCCGCGCGATATTGGTTGAGAGGGCCTACAGCGGCGAGCTTGGCCAGGCAGGGATGCGACCAAGTTGAACCATCACCGTCATTGCGAGGAGCGTAGCGACGAAGCAATCCATGTCGCGGCCGCTGCCTGCGGGATGGATTGCTTCGCTTCGCTCGCAATGACGACCGCTCCGCTTCACGCCGTCAACGGCATCAGCGCATAGAGCGCCGACGCGCCGTCGGGCTCGTGGATGAGCGTCGGCGCGCGGGATCGGCGAAAGCTCTCACAATGCGGTCGTCGGCCGGAGAGCGTCAGAAACGCCGCGCTGGGACTAGTTAGGGGACAGCGGCGACCCTTTCGGATGAGTGTTGGGAACGCCACTGGTCGAACGCAGACGCCGTCCGGACGCAACCCACGGAACACTTGTCGCTGCAGGCTTTCTCCGAATAGAAATGTTGCCGAAGATCCTCCAGCGCATATGCGGACAGCTTCTTTCCAAACGCCATGCGGGTCTGCGCGCACCACCGCACCATTCCGAACTCATCGATGTAGAGGTACCGCGCCCCCGCTCGACAACGAAATGGAGCTTCGCCATTCTGGATCAGGCGCTCACGGTAGCCGTGCGCTTCCTCGGTCACTCGGCGTCCAAACAGTCGTTTGACCTCCGCGTAGACGGCGAGCTCCTCGGCGGACAACCCCATCCGGCCGTCTTCGTTGTGAAGGACCAGCAGACGGGGGGTGAACCCGCGCGACTTCGCAAACTCGACGACCTCCAGAACTTCCTCGCGAGGCGCAGTCCCAATCACGGCGCTGACGACCACGTCGAACCGTGCACGTTCAGCCAGTATGTCGAGCTTCCGTCTCAACACGTTAAGGACTTTGCGGGTTGTCGCGTTTCGTTTCACCCCATCGATGCTCAAACTCATATCGGTCATGCCACTGTTGTTGAGTCCGTCAACAGTCTCCTTGGTGAGGCGGAGCCCATTCGTCGTCATCATGCGGCGATGGAACCCCAAGGCGCGCATAGTGGAGAAGATTTTGAGGAGATCGGGATGAAGGGTTGGCTCGCCACCCATCAGGGAGACGGCCCAGGTGCGAAGGTCGCGGAGCGCCTCGAGCCGCTGCCGCAGCGCGTCGAACGGGACGGGCTCGGAGCTCTTGTCGTATTCTGTGCAATAACCGCAGCTAAGGTTGCATCGCCGGGTGACGATCACCTGTGCCAAGAACGGTCCATAGCGGAGCCAATCCAGCCAGGAAATGCGTCGGGCGCTCGTTACGGGCGCCATGCTGGCCGACTGGGGCGCTTCGAGATCCAGACCGTCGGGGCTCACGCGGCGCCCCTGGATTGGCGCGGCGAGTGCTCGAACGGTGGGAGCATGCGATCGACGCGCATCCCCCAGGCATAGTTTCCCTCGACCAGGCGCGCGCACCAGCATTGGCCACAGCCCGTTCGGGACAGATTGGCGAATGCCGTCGCCGCGCCGAGCCGTGTGACGCTGTTGGAGCGGTCGCTCCGGCTGAGTTGGGGGCAGGAAAAGAGGACGCCTTCGGGGTCCATGGTCGCCTGCACCCAGCCGGCCGAACACGGGGGTCGGGTGTCCTCCGGGAAGCGCCGAAAATGCCTGAGGCTGGACCAGCCATTGCCGACCATGTTGCTCCGCCGTTTTATCTGCTCAATCCGAGCGAACGCGGCGCGAATGGACTGGACATCCAGCTGCCAAGCTGATCCATCGCGATCGGTGTCAAGAAATAAACTGTTCAACGCTGGTTGAAAGACCACCGGGATACCGACGGCGGAGACGATGTCGATCAGCGGCTCGATCGTGTGAGCATTGTGCTGGCCCACCGTGCATGTGAACTCCACCTTCACACCAGCATCTCGCGCAGCGGCGGCGCCGGCGAGGGCTTTCTCAAAGCTCCCCGTTCCTCGCATCGCATCGTGACTGTCAGCGGGGCCGTCAAGGCTAATCTTCAGCACGGATAATTTTCGAATCGTGTGGAGTTTCTTGGGTACGAGAATACCGTTGCTGTTCAGCGATACGGTGACCCCTCGCTGCGTGAGCCAGTCGACGATTTGATCGATGTGCCGATGGGTCAGGGGATCGCCACCGTCAAGGTGGGTGTGGAGCATGCCAAGCGTACGGAACTCGTCGAGCGCCGAAAAGATCTCCTCCTGTGTCAACTCATGGCGCATGGGCGTATGGCGGTCGCAATAACCGCAGGTCAGATTGCAGAGCCATGTGACTTCGTACGTCAGGGACAGGGGGAAGGGCCTGACACCCGCCCGAGCGATGGCGCCTCGCAGGACCATCTGTGGCGTCACCATTGTCCCACTCCCCGTGTGCGACGAAACGCGTCGCCCATCATACCCTAAGCGGCATGAGCACAAATAGCGCCGGCGCGCCGTCGCGATCCTGAATGAGCGTCGGCGAGCCGGGATCGGCGAGGCGGATGAGCGCGGTGTCCGACGACAATTGGCCGATGATGTCGAGCAGGTAGCGGGCGTTGAAGCCGATGTCGATCGGCGTCGAGTCGTAATCGGCCTCGATCTCCTCGCTGGCCGAGCCGGAATCGGGATTGTTGACCGACAGCGTCATCTTGCCCTCGGCGATCGCGAGCTTGATCGCCCGGCCGCGCTCTGAAGACAGAGTCGATACCCGGTCGACCGCTCTTTCGAACGGCTCTTTGTCGACAACGAGCCGCTTGTCGTTGCCGGTCGGGATGACGCGCGCATAATCCGGAAACGTGCCGTCGATCAGCTTTGTCGTCAGCACGACGTCGCCGAACTTGAAGCGCGCTTTCGCGGTCGAAATCTCGATTCCCACGTCCTGGGTCATGTCCTCCAAGAGCTTCTGCACCTCGCTCACCGCCTTGCGCGGGGCGATGACGCCGGGCATGCCGACCGACCCCTGCGGCGCTGGCGTCTCGACCCGCGCCAGCCGATGGCCGTCGGTCGCGACCGCCCGCAGCATCGCCGTCCCGTCGACGTCGACGGTGTGAAGGAAAATGCCATTGAGATAGTACCGCGTCTCCTCGGTCGAAATGGCGAACTGGGTGTTCTCGATCAGCCGTTTGAGCTCGACCGCCGAGATAGCGAAGCGGTGCGAAAACTCGCCCGAGGTGAGATCCGGGAAGTCGGACGCGGGCAGGGCCTGAAGGGCGAAGCGCGACCGGCCGGAGCGCAGGATCAATTGCCCGGTGTCGCCGGCGGTTTCGAGGCTCGCCTGCGCGCCCTCCGGCAGCTTGCGCACGATGTCGTAGATCACGTGCGCGGGAACGGTCGTCGCGCCGTTCTGGGCGACGTCGGCTGGAACCGACTCGGAGGCCTCGAGGTCGAGGTCCGTGCTCTTCAGCGACAACCGGCCGTCGCCTGCCTCGAGCAGCACATTGGCGAGGATCGGAATGGTGTTGCGCCGCTCGACGATGCGATGGACGTGCCCTAGCGATTTAAGCAGGACCGAACGCTCGATAGTGACCTTCATCGCTCAAAACCCCAGGTAGTCCCGACGCCCGAGGCGCGCCCCATACGCGGGGCGCGGACTCTGCCAAGGCGCTTCCCTTGGCGCAAGGGCCGCCTCGCGACTCCGCGGCCGTTTCCCTCCGGATATGCACGATTTGTCGAGGAGCCGGCCGACCCGATGAAAGGGGCGTGCGACCTGCCCCCCCACTCACTCCGTTCGGTCGAGCCGGAAGCCGAAGTCTCCATCGATCCAGGTGTCCTTGTCCGGGACGATGGCCTGAACGGGCAGGGCCGGCGTGGCGACGCCGACGCCGGTCATCTTGCTGAGGGCGGTGCCGATCGCCAGAAATTCGACCAGGCCATGGCCGATCTCGGCGATGTAGGTCTTGATGCCGACGACCTCCTCGGCGCCGAGCTCATCGGCTTCGCTCTTGAGCCGGCCGATCGCAACCTCGCGGGCATCGTGCACGAGGTGGGTCAGTTCGCCGATCTCGCCGCGGCTGAACGACTTGAGCGCCGCGAGGAAGCCGCCTGCAAGCCCGAGGGAATAGATGGAGGTAGACATCAAGAGCTTGACCGGGTGATAGCCGAGGCTCGTCATCGCCCAAAGCTCCTGGCCCGTCAGGTCGCTGGTCACCGGATTTGACCTCGCTGACGCTGGAAGGGCGACGTTGAGGGCGGCGGTTCCCGCCATCATCATCTCGTGTGTCCCTTGCCAGCGCCGGATCGTGGTCCGTATGCCCATCACCGCGTTGGCTCCTGCGCGCAGCGCCTCGCCGACCGCCCGGTCGAGAGCGGCGTGACGAAGTCTCATTGAAAACGTCGCTGAATTCGCGGATTTCCCCGCGCGCGAGGGTCTTCAACCTCCCCAAGAGACCGCCACCGACGCCCACGGAATAGGCGATATTGCCGAACACGTGCCGGATCGGCTCATAGCCCGCGTCCATGTGACAGTACAATTCCTGCGCGTCGCCGGCGCTGGTGAAAAGTCCCTGCGGCGCCGAGACACCGTGGACGCAGGAGCCGACGAACAGAAATTCCGTATTGCCGCTCAAGGACCTGAGCTCGCCCGTCACTCCTGCGACTCCCGAGGCGCCCTGCTCGGTAGCCTCTTGCGTCATTCGCGCGAGCGCCGCCGCGCGACCCTCGTGAATGGCCTGCGTCACCTGCGGCACCTCGCCGCCGAGAACCCCGCTGATCCCGGCGCCAAGAGAGCCCAAGAAGCCCATCGAATTGACGCTGTTGCCGACGACGAGTTCGCCGGCCGAATATCCCTTCAGAGCGAGGCAGTAGATCTCGTTCCCCGAAAGGCCGGTGACTTTGGCCATTGGCGGGTTCCCCTCGTTTGGTTTGGCGCCATTCCCCGGGGTCGCTGTCGGTCGAGGTTGCGATTTCGGAGGGTCCGAGGCAAGCCTTCCGAGTCATTCCTCGATCCATATGTTGGCCCGGGGTCCGACGAGCGGCGCCGCCGCTCCGATCCACTTCAATCCTGCAACCGGGCCGAAACCTTTACCGGCCCTTAAACCGCCGGCCTTACGTTCCTGGACCTGGCGGGGCGCGTTTCGCCCGAGGCTCCCTCATGAGGAGACGCCGCGAGCGGGATCAGCGATGTTCGGCCGAGGGGCTAAGAAAACCCGGAAGCGGATCGAGCCGCGCCTCAATTGGCGCGGCGAGAGCGCCTCGGACGACCTTCGCGCCGACCCCGCCGATCGCCCGCCAAGCAGCCGCCGGACCAGCAAATCCGCGGCGCGATCCGCGGCGCGGACCGGCAGGAGAGGCCGCTCCTGGCTCGGCCGCGTCGTCTATTGGGGGGCAGTTCTCTCGGTCTGGGGCCTGATCTCGACGGTTGGGCTCGTCGTCTATTACGCCAGCCAACTGCCGCCGATCGATCAGCTCGCGGTGCCGAAGCGGCCGCCGAACATCGCCATCCTGGCCGACGACGGCTCGCTCATCGCCAATCGCGGCGACACCGGCGGCCCCGCGGTCCGGCTGACCGATCTGCCGCCCTATCTGCCCAAGGCGTTCGTGGCGATCGAGGACCGGCGGTTCTACGACCATATCGGCATCGATCCGCTCGGCGTCGCGCGCGCTCTCTCCCGCGACGTGGTCGGGAGGAGCGGCATCGAGGGCGGCTCGACGCTCACCCAGCAGCTGGCGAAGAACCTGTTCCTGACCCAGGAGCGCACGCTGTCGCGCAAGATCCAGGAGGCGATCCTGGCACTGTGGCTCGAGCGCCGCTATTCGAAGGACCAGATCCTCGAGCTCTATCTCAACCGCGTCTACTTCGGCTCTGGCGCCTATGGGGTCGAGGCGGCGGCGCAAAAATATTTCGGCAAGGGCGCACGCTCCGTGACCCTGCCGGAAGCCGCGCTGCTCGCCGGGCTTGATGAAGTCGCCGACCAAGCTCGCTCCCAACCGCAACCTCAAGGGGGCCAACGAGCGCGCCGCCGAGGTCATCACCGCGATGGCCGAGCAGGGCCAGATCACCGAGGCGATGGCCAAGTCCGCGCTCGCCAATCCGGCGCAGGTGATCCACGACAAGGGCGGAGGCTCGATCAACTACGTCGCCGATTATGTCATGGACGCGCTCGACGACACAGTCGGCGCGATCGACGACGACATCGTGGTGACGACCACGATCGATCCCAAGATGCAGGCGGAGGCCGAGCGGGCGCTGACCGACGAACTCAACGCCAAGGGCTTGAAGTTCGGCGTCGAGCAGGGAGCGCTCGTGGCGCTCGATCCCGCGGGCGCGGTCAAGGCGATGGTCGGCGGACGCAATTATGCCGACAGCCAGTTCAACCGCGCCGTCGCCGCCAAGCGCCAGCCCGGCTCGTCGTTCAAGCCGTTCGTTTATCTGGCGGCGCTGGAGAAGGGCCTCACGCCCGACACGGTGCGCGAAGACGCGCCGATCTCGGTCAAAGGCTGGAACCCGGAAAACTACTCGCGTGAATATTTCGGACCGGTGACGCTGACCAAGGCGCTCGCGCTCTCGCTCAACACCGTCGCCGTGCGTTTGGGGCTCGAAGTCGGGCCGAAGGCGGTAGTCGCCGTCGCCCACCGCCTCGGCATCACGTCCGATCTCGATCCCGTCCCCTCGATCGCGCTCGGATCCTCCGAGGTCACGCCGCTCGAGATGGTTTCCGCTTATGCGGCGTTCGCCAACGGGGGCGTCGGCGTCCAGCCGCATGTGATTTCGCGCGTGCGCTCCGCCGGCGGCAAGCAGCTCTACGTGCGCCGCAACGCCAGTTTCGGCCGGGTCATCGACCCGCAATATGTGGCGATGATGAACCAGATGATGCAGGAGACGCTGCTCACCGGCACCGCCCGCAAGGCCGAGCTGCCGGGCTGGCAGGCCGCCGGCAAGACGGGAACCAGCCAGGATTGGCGCGACGCGTGGTTCGTCGGCTACACGAGCTATCTGGTCGCCGGCGTCTGGCTCGGCAATGACGACTCCTCGCCGACGAAGAAAGTGTCGGGCGGCAATCTGCCGGTCGAAATCTGGAGCCGGTTCATGCGCGCGGCGCATGAGGGCGTGCCGGTCGCCGGCCTGCCAGTGGGGACGTGGCGCAACGCCGAGACGCCCAACCCTGACGCTCCGCTGCTGCCGCCGCTCGACCTCACCGGGGCGCAGGCGCCGATGGTCCTGCCCGGCGGACGAGGGGGCGGCGGCGCGCAGTCGGGCGCCGCGTCCCAAACCGTCGCGCCGCCGGCCGCTCCGGCCCCCGGCCCGCGCGGCGCGCTTGGCCCCGCCGCGGACTGGGCGCCGATCCCGCCCGCTTCGATCCCGAATTCCCTGCCCGCGGCGCGCGACAAGGGTCCTCTCGGCAAGCTGCTCGGGACGCTCTGAGGAAAAAGAGTTCCAAGGCTCGATGCGACCAACTCGAACCGCGGCCGTCATTGCGAGGAGCGAAGCGACGAAGCATGTGTGGACGGCCCCTCGCTTGCAAGGTGTGGCGGGAGGATTTTTCTGGGGTGCGTTCGCTTGCGTGCATGTGTCCGGCCTGTTTGTGCAGCGAAGGCTGCTGGCCAAGATGGTTTCCGCGGGCGGGAGATCCAAACAATCCCAGCGACCTCAAAGGCCGTTGCTTCGTGCGGTTTATCTCCCGTTGCGGATCGAACGATCCCATCCATCTCCCCGTCTCTTGCAAGGTCGGCGCGGCGAGCCCGGACGTCGTTTCGAGCCCGCCGATCTCGTCAGGCGGCCACGACGGCCACGTCGCCGCCGGCGTAGCGCTCGCCGCTCGCCATCAGCTTCCAGGCGATCCGCGCCATCTTGTTGGCGAGCGCCACCGCCGCGAGCTTGGCGGGCTTGCGCTCGATGAGCGCTTCAAGCCAGCCGGACGGGTTTTTCGCCGCGCCCCGGCGCGTCCGCCAGATCACCGCGGTCGCCCCGACCACGAGCAGGCTGCGCAGCATCGGATCGCCGGCGCGGGTGATCCGCCCCGGCCGCGCCTTGCCGGCCGTCGAATGGTCGCGCGGCGTCAGCCCGAGCCAGGCGGCGAAGTCGCGCCCCGACTTGAAGAGATGCGGGTCCGGCGCCTTCATCACCAGAAGCGAGGCGATCAACGGACCAATCCCCGGAATCGCTTCGAGGCGCCGCGCCGTCTCGTTGGCGTTGCGCCAGCCGCGCAGGCGCCGGTCGAGCGCCGCGATCCGACCGCACAGCGCCGCATGCTCTTCCCGCAGTTCGGCGAAGAGCTCGCGCGCCAGCGCCGGGATATCAGCCCGGGCAAGGCGCTCGAGCAGCGGGCCAATCCCCGCCGGGCCCTTGGCGGCGATGAGGCCGAACTCGGCCCCATGACCGCGGATCGTATTCACAAGCTGCGCGCGCTGCCGAACCAGCCGCTCCCGCTGACCAGCCAGCATCAGAGCTGCTTGCTCATCCATCGATTTCGCCGGCACGAAGCGCATATGCGGCCGGCTTGCCGCCTCGCACAGCGCCGCCGCATCCGCCGCATCGTTCTTGCCGCGCGCCACATAGGGCTTGGCGAGCTGCGGCGCGATCAGACGCGCCTCATGCCCGAGCCGCGTCAATACGCGCGCCCAATGATGCGCCGCCCCGCACGCCTCCATCGCCACAAAGGTCGGCCCCAGCTTCTCGAAGAACGGCAACACCTGGGCGCGCGTCAGCTGGCGGCGCAGCACGGGCCGACCTTCCCCATCGACGCCATGCAACTGAAAGAAACGCTTCGACGTATCCATGCCAATGCGGATAATCTGGTCCACGGACGGCTCCTCTCTGATGAAGTCTCGACAAACCTCATCATGGCACACAGATGCCGCTCAGGGGCCGTCCACCCCAACAATCCAGGGGACGTATGGCCCCGACGTTCTCTGGATTGCTTCCCCCCGGACTTGATCCGGGGGTCGCTCGCAATGACGAGGGTGAGTCAAATCACCCCGACTCTAGGCTCGATGCAGACCGGCGGTTGATGCGGGAAGCTCGCGACTCGAGCCCGCGCCGCTGACCGGGTCTGTCAATGTCAGACTATGATCGCGACAGATTGAACTCGAGGTAGGACCCAGACGGCGGCGTATCTCCCACTTTCCGGCTCAATACCGAGCGCCAGAGGTGGACTGTCCTCGTTTCCTTGGTCAGCGTGGCTTTGACGAGTTCCGGCGGGCCGCACAGCAGTTTCCAATGGTGGTGGCTGACCGGATAAAAGACGGAGCGCTCCTTTGCCCGTTTCGCGACGCCATATTTCTTCGCCAGATAGGTCAGGAACATCGGCCCGAAAGTGCCCCAGCGGTAGTTCTCCGGCCGCATGTCGCCTTCGGTGAGCCTTCTCCAGTAGAAGATCGCCGTCTTTCTTGGCCCATAGAAGGGCGGCCGCCAGTTCATGTGCGGGATGTCGCACAGCTCTCGAACCATGTCGGAGTTGGCGGGAAGCCGCAGAACCGCGCCGTTGATCGACGTCTTGTGCTCCCAGCCGAAGACATATTCGTCCTCGAAATCGATCGGGCGGATGAAATAGAGATCGAGATCGGCCCAGACGCCCAATCCCTTTGCCTGCATTGCGTAGCGAAAAAAATCTGTGCCGAGCGCGGTCGAGCCGCCCTCAAAATAATGGGCGAGTTCCTGATAGGGAACGACTTGATTGGCGTCGCGAACTTCGACCCCGCCCGGAACTCCGCGAAGTTTCTCGGGGGTATAGGAATAGATTACGAACGCGTGGCCGACGGCGAGCGCCGAGGCCAGCGTAAGCCTTTCGATATAGCCAAGCTGCTCGCCGATCCAAAGCGAGTTCAACCCAGGAATCATTCTTGCCGTCCCTTTCCTGGCTTCTCGATTCACGCTGCGCCGCTCAGAGTCAATTGGCGGGGTTGCCCATCGAGGGCGGTTGGGCCAGTCTCTGGCCTCGCTGAACAGGTCGACGGGTGAGGTTCATGTCGAAGCTGCGTATCTCTGGCGCGATGTTTGCCCTCGCGCTCGCGGCCGCCGGCGCGAATGCCGATACGCTGCCGCTGCCGCAAAATCTGACCGGGTTCAGCACCCGCGACGGAGAGGTCTACTTTGCCGAGAGCGACGCGCGGGAGGCCTATTTCCCGCTCGCCAGCAATTTCCTGACCCAGAAGACCCAGTCTTATTGCGGCGTCGCGTCGATCGTGATGGTCCTGAACGCGCTCGGCGTCCCGGCGCCCGCTGTGCCGGAATACGAGCCCTACCGCACCTTCACCCAGGACAATGTGCTCACCGAACGGACGGACGCGGTTCTTCCGCGCGAGGTGCTGGCGCGGCAGGGCATGACGCTCGATCAGATCGGGGGCATCCTCGCCACCCAGCCGGTCAAGGCGGAGGTCCATCACGCGTCGGACAGCTCGGCCGACGAGTTCCGGAAACTTGCCAGCGCCTATCTCGGCGAGCCCGGCCATTTCGTGCTCGTCAACTACCTGCGCAGGACGATCGGCGAAGAGATCGGCGGTCATATCTCGCCGCTCGCGGCTTACGACGGCAAAGCCGACCGCTTCCTCATCCTCGATGTCGCGCGCTACAAATATCCGCCGGTCTGGGTGAAGACCGCCGACATTTTCGCCGCCATGAACACCCAAGACGCGGCAAACGACAACAAGACTCGCGGTTTTGTGCTGGTGACGGCGGCGGCGACCCAATAGCGCCGAAGCGCATGGCGCCCGGCTTACGGGATCGACGATGACTTGGGCGCGCCGCGCACGAGTTTGTGCAGGGTGATCTCCGGCCGATTGTTAAATCGGACCGGAACGAGCGAAGACCCCGCCCCGACCGAGGTATAGCCAACCATGCCCGCATGTCGCCATGCGCCGGCGCCGTAAGCGCGGGGCAGATCGGCCTCAAGCAGGATCGGAACCCCGCCGGGCAAGCAAATCTGCCCGCCGTGCGTATGACCGCTCAGCATCAGGTCAAAACCGGCGTGGGCGGCCTGCCGGTAGATTTCTGGAGTATGAGAAAGCAGGACAGAGACACCGCCATGTGGAATGTCCGCCGCTGCTTTTTCGATGTTGTCCGCGCGGTAGAAATGCGCGTCGTCCACCCCCGCGAGATAGATCGAATCCGCGCCGAAGCGTATGGCGACGGACTCGTTGAGCAGCATCCGAACGCCAAACGCTTCGAGGTCGGGAACCATGGCGATCGAATCGTGGTTGCCAAGCACCCCGTAGATGTCGCCGCGAAGCCCTTCACACAGATGCGCCATGACTTCGAGGCAGGGCTCGCAGTCGCCGTGGGTGCGGCCGCGATAGTCGCCCGTAAGCACACAAAGATCGTAGTCGCAATCGCGCACGAGTTCAGCGACCCGCTGCATGGCGCGGCCGCTCAGGTCGGCATGCAAATCGCTCAGATGCAGCACTACGAACCCGTGAAAAGCGCTTGGCAGATTTGGCAGATGCACAGTGTTGCGCCGAAGCTCCACCTTGCCGGCGTTCGACCGGCCTCGCCAATAGGTCCCTGTCACGCGTAGCGTTGTCTCGATCACCCCCTGCGTCACGGGCAGGTTTTCCAGATGCAGGAAACTGAGCCCCCGCCCGAGAGCCTCCGCCTCGTGCTCGCGCTCGATGCCGAGGCGCAGCCTCGCGTGCAACGGCCCAAGCCGGCTTTCGAGACGGAGGCGCGCTTCGTCGGGATCCATGAGCCGGCGGCTCGTCACCGTGTCGGCCTCATTGAGGTTCATCGCTGAAAATGCCGACGCTCCAAGCCACAAGGGAATGAACCGTCATGTTTATGAAACCCATTTATCGGCCCCGCGGAGTGACCGTCCGATGCTAGTGCATGGGCAGCCTCTGGGCTAATAAGGGCGGCCAGCGTTGAAGGGATACCCGGCGCTGCTCGCCGCCGCGGAATTGCGCCGCTCAACCGCCTTGCTTGGCGCTGTCCGCCCGCCATACGCCTTGAGGAAACGCCCGTGCCGATCAACACCCAGATCCTGCTCAACCATCGTCCGACCGATAAGGTCTCGCCCGCCAACTTCCGCATCGTCGAGACGCCGGTTCCGGCGCCCGGGCCGGACCAGGTGCTGGTGCGGCACACGTTCCTGTCGCTCGACCCCTATATGCGCGGGCGCCTCAGCGACGCGAAATCCTACGCCAAGCCGCAGGAGATCGGCGCGGTGATGGGCGGAGGGACTGTCGGAACCGTGGAAGCCTCGAACAATCCGCGTTTTCACCCGGGCGACGCGGTGGTCGGAGGGGGCGGCTGGCAGCGCTACAGCCTGAGCGACGGCAAAGCGCTCCGCGTCGTCGATGCGAGGTCGGTCCCGATCCAGGCTTATCTTGGCGCCCTTGGCATGCCGGGCGTCACCGCCTGGTATGGCCTCAACCAGATCATCGAACCGAAGAGCGGGGAAACGGTGCTGGTGTCCGCGGCGACCGGGGCGGTCGGCTCGGTCGTCGGCCAGCTTGCCAAACTCGCCGGCGTGCGCCCGGTCGGAATCGCCGGGGGTAAGGAGAAATGCGCCTACGCCGTCAAGGAGCTGGGCTATGACGTCTGCGTCGACCACAAGTCGCCGAACTTCGCCGAGGAGCTGAAAACCGCGCTTCCAAATGGGATCGACGGACTGTTTGAGAACGTCGGCGGTGAACCCTTTCAGCAGGCGCTGCGGCGGCTCAACGATTTCTCGCGGGTGGCGATCTGCGGCCTTATCGCCTCCTACGAGGGGGCGCCGACGACCCTGCCCGATATGCGCATCTTCCTCGTCAAGCGTTTCAAAATGGAAGGCTTCATCTCCGGGGACCATTTGGACCTATGGCCGAAGGCGATCGGCGAACTGGTCGACCTCGCCGCCGCCAAGAAGTTGACCTGGCGCGAGACGATCCGCGACGGGCTCGAGAATGCGCCCCAGGCGCTGGTCGACCTCCTGCATGGAGGGAACTTCGGCAAGATGCTCGTCCGGGTGGATTGAGCACCGCTAAAGGCGCCACGGTCATTGCCCCCGGTTCGAGCGCCGGCAGCCCCGCCTCGGCAGCCCATTGAGTTGCACAAAACACCTCATGCTCCTATTTTACGGCGATGAAGCTTGGCGACTGGCTTAAGCGGAGCGGCGTGACCCGCGCGGATTTCGCCCGACGGATAGGCGTTTCGCCCGGCGCGGTGACGTTGATCTGCCGCGAGCACGGGTCTTGGCTGTCGCGCGAGACCGCGGAGCGGATCGTCGCCGAGACGCTGGGCGCGGTGACCCCGAATGATTTCCTTAACAACGCGCCGCCGGCGCCCAATGGGCTGGACATGTTCAATTCCGTCGCCGACGCCATCCAGGCTTTCGCCCACGGCGAGATCGTTGTCGTTACCGACGACGACGACCGTGAGAACGAGGGCGACCTGATCGTCGCCGCTTCGCTCTGCACCACCGAAAAGATGGCCTTCATCATCCGCAATTGCTGCGGCATTGTCTGCGCGCCGCTGACAGGCGGGGAGGCGCGGCAGCTGAACCTGAACCCGATGGTGGCGATCAACGACGCGCCCCTCGGCACCGCTTTCACCGTTTCGGTCGACGTGCGCCACGGCCTGACGACCGGCATATCAGCCGAGCAGCGTACGAATACCGTGCGCGCGCTCGCCAATGGCAATATGGGCGCGAGCGACTTCGTCCGGCCTGGTCACGTCTTTCCGCTGGTCGCCAAGGACGGTGGCGTGCTGATGCGTTCCGGCCATACCGAGGCGGCGGTCGACCTTTGCAAGCTCGCCGGTCTGGCGCCGGTCGCTGTCATCTGCGAACTCGCCAACGACGACGGCACGGTGATGGTCGGACCCCAGATCGAGACCTTCGCCGACAGGCACAAGCTCAAGCGGATCTCGGTCGCCGATCTCATCGCCTATCGGCAGGCGCGCGAGAAGCTGGTCGAACGGGTCGCCTGCTTTCCGATCGAGACCCCCATCGGCGAGCTGCAGGGCTACGCCTATCGGACCCCGTTCGATCCGGTCCTGCACTTCGCTTTCGTGCACGGGAGCATCGGCGACGGACGCGACGTGCCGGCGCGCCTGCATCGGGCCGATATCCTGAGCGACATTTTCGGCGGCGGCCCGATCCCCAGGGTGCTGAACCGCTTCAAGGCCGAAGGACGCGGCGCACTCGTTTACCTGCGCGACGGCGCGGCGGGGGTGCCGGCGAACCTGAGCGGCGCCCAGGCGACAAGCTCCGACGACGCGCGCGCGACCCAATGGCGCGAGATCGGGCTCGGCGCCCAGATCCTCCGCGACCTCGGCGTGACCTCGATCCGGCTGCGCACCAACAATCCACGCACCTATGTCGGTCTTTCTGGCTTCGGCATCGAAATCTCTGCGGTGGAGCCGATCGACGGTTGAGCGCGGCGCGCTCGTCAAGCTGCGTGGTCGGACGCGAACGTCGGGCTCTAATCTGATTTGGGTGGACAGCGGACCTTGAACTGGTCTATTTCTAAACTCGCTGCCGCCCCAACGATCAAGCAAAATACCTGAGAAACGAGAATGAGCGATCCCTTTTGTCGCTTGTTAACGCGTCAGTGCCGTGCTTGTTAAGGTCCTGATACTTTCGGTATGATAGGATAGCGCTTTCGGAGTGAAAATTCCCATGCCGCCAGACCTTCAGGCGTTGTCGTTCCAGACCGGATCGATCTTCACGCCCGGCGCGCCGATCAATGAAAAGGACCTGCTCGCCGGACGGTCGGAGCAGGTCGAGAAGATTATCGACGCCGTTTCGCAGCGCGGCTGCCACGCGATCCTTTACGGCGAGCGCGGGGTCGGCAAGACCTCCTTGTCGAACATGATTTCCGCGTTTCTCGCAAACCGCTTGTCGTTCGTAATATCCCGGACCAACTGCGACGTATCGGACAGCTATTCGTCATTATGGACCAAGGCGCTCAAGGACATCGATGCGTCGAAACGTCAGCCTCAGACTGGATTTCCTAGCCGCCAATTGGCCCCGCCGTCAGCATTCAGCCTGACCGCCCCGTCAGTGCACGCGCTCCCCTCGGGGTCGCCAACCGTCGCCGGCGAATTACTGACGCCGGACAGCGTGCGGCGCGCGCTGCAAGAGCTGTCGACGATGACGAAGCTGATCGTCATTTTCGATGAGTTCGATCGGATCAAGAACACCGAAGTCATCACCGCCATGGCCGACACGATCAAGGCCCTGTCGGACAATTCCGTCAATGCCACCGTTCTGATCATCGGCGTCGCCGACTCGGTCAACGACCTCATTTGCGAGCACCAGTCGATCGAAAGGGCGCTGGTCCAGATCCCGATGCCAAGAATGTCCGATGACGAGATCAGGACCATCGTCGACAAGGGCCTCGCGCGATTGACGATGGCGATCGACGACACGGCGCGCGAAGACCTGGTGCTGTTCTCGCAAGGGGTGCCGTATATCGCCCATCTGCTGTGCATCTATACCTGTCGGGCGGCGCTGGCGACGGGGCGGAAGACCATCTTTTCCTCGCATGTCGAGCAGGGAATGAGCCGGTCGCTCGATCAGTGGCAACAATCGATCAAGGCGCTCTACGACGAAGCGGTCCGAAGCCCGCGACCAGGGCACATCTACAAAGAAGTGTTGCTGGCCTGCGCGCTGGCCGAGGTCGACGACCGGCGATTTTTCTCCACGGCGGCGGTCGGGAAACCTCTCCGCCAGATCGCCAACAGGGATTTCGAACCCTTCAACTACGCCCGTCACTTGAGGGACCTCAGCGAGCCGGCGCGAGGCCGCGTCCTCCACCGCGTGGGAGAATCATTCCGCCTGCGTTATCGAATCTCGAATCCGACCCTCCGGCCCTACATCATCATGCGTGGCGTCAAGGACAAATTGATCGCCAAGGATCAAATTCTGGACGGGAAAACCGCGGCGGACGCGCGCGTTGGAGGCGCCGCGCTGGCCCAGCGGGAGTATCAGCCGGGTTTGTAAACTTTGGCTCGTCGGATGCTCTTCCGACAACGATTGGCCGCACCCGACTTCATCGAGCCTCCGCTGTCAGCCCTCCATCAGCGTCGTCACATGGGCCGCGACCGACCGCGCGAGCCCATTGAGATCGTAGCCGCCTTCGAGCACCGAGACGACGCGCTCGCCGCATCTCCGGCGCGCGATCTCCATCAGCCGCCGCGTCGCCCAACCGTAGTCCGCCTCGACCAGATTGAGGTTGCCGAGCGGATCGCTGCGATGGGCGTCGAAGCCTGCCGAGACGATGATGAGATCGGGTGAGAACGCCTCGACCCGCGGCAGGATCACGGCCTCCATCGCCTCGCGGAACGCCTCGCCCGAGTTGCCGGCCCGCAGCGGGGCATTGACGATCTGGTCGTGCTCGCCGCGCTCGCCGACCGCTCCGGTGCCCGGATAGAGCGGCATCTCGTGGGTCGAAGCGTAGGTTACGGTCGGATCGTCCCAGAAGATGTGCTGCGTGCCGTTGCCGTGATGGACGTCGAAATCGACGATCGCGACCCGCTCCGCGCCATGGGCCGCCTGAGCGTGGCGCGCGGCGATCGCGGCGTTGTTGAAGAAGCAGAAGCCCATCGCGTTCGCCACTTCCGCATGATGGCCTGGAGGGCGGACAGCGACGAAGGCGTTGCGAACTCTCCCGCCCATGACTTCATCGACGGCGAACAGCGCGCCACCGGCCGCGCGGAGGGCGGCCTCATAGCTGCCTGGCGACATCGACGTATCCGGATCGACCGCCCTCAGGCCCTGGTTCGGCGTTCGCCGCGCGGATCGCTTCGATATAGTCCTTCGGATGGACCCGGCCGATGGCCGCAAGATCGGCGCGCGGGGCGAGATCGCGCGCCAGCATCTGGAACACTTCGCTCTCCAGCGCGCGATCGATCGCGCGCAAGCGGTCGGGCCGCTCGGGATGGCCCTCGCCCATCTCGTGCGCCAGGCAGGCCGGGTGACTGATGACAAGCGTGGTCACGGGCTTGCTGGGTCCTGTGCGGCGATTTGCGTTTCCGCTCTGCTTGGGCCGCACTCTTGCGCCGCCAAGAAGGAAAGTCCATTCGTCATCACTTCCGGACTGGCGTAGGAGCAGGATCTGACGCAGTGTCGAGGCGAGAGTTTGAGGCAAGGTCCACGCCGCCTCGAACGGCCGCGCGCAAGTCAACCGAACCAGAGGCCCGAAGCCGATCCCATGACCGCGAAAGACCAGCGATCCGCGCCATTCTGGCGGGTGAAGACCCTCGAAGAGATGAGCGCCGCGGAGTGGGAAAGCCTGTGCGACGGCTGCGGCCGCTGCTGCCTCGTCAAGCTCGAGGAGGAAGACGACGGCACGATCCATTTCACCGACATCGGCTGCAGGCTGCTCGACGCCAAGACCTGCCAGTGCCTTGACTATCGCCAGCGTCATCGGCGGGTTCCCGACTGCGTGAAATTGACCCCGGCCGCGGTGCGCGAGCTGAGGTGGCTGCCGGTCACTTGCGCCTATCGGCTGGTCGCTGAAGGACGGGACCTGTTCGACTGGCATCCGCTGGTCTCGGGCTCGCCCGACAGCGTGCACGAGGCCGGCGTCTCGGTGCGCGGCCGGGTCTCGGCCAGCGAGACCGACCTCCCGCCTGAACATTGGCCGGACCGGATCGTCAAATGGCCGAACCGCAAGCCGCGCGCGCGGCGTTGACTCCGCCCGCTGCCGATCGCGCGACCCGGGCGCGCCGCGATCGAGGCGGAAATTCCGAAGCGGCGGGTTAACCATTCGCCGATGTCGCGGGCCCGCCCGAGCGGCATTCAGCCGCCATTCAACGACGGTTGGCTATGTTCCCGTTCGCCCCAGATCGAGAGGAGATCCCATGCGAAATACCCTGTTTGCGTCTGCGCTCATTGTCGGCCTCGGCGGCGCCCTTCCCGCGGACGCCATGCCGTTTCCTCCGCTCGCCGACCAGGCGCCATCGGCGTTCACACTCACCGCAGGCGGCTGCGGCATCGGCTTTCATCGCGGGCCCTATGGCGGCTGCCGGCCAAATGGCGGCGGTTACTATGCCTATGGCTACCACCCTTACGCCCGCCCCTACGGCTACTACGGTCGCCGCTGCTGGTGGCGCGGCGGAGTGCGCGTCTGCAACTGACCGAGTTGACCGGGTGAGGCGTCGCCAACAAAAAACCGGCGCCTCATGCGGCCGCGCTCGGCCGCGCCTTCAGCGTCTCGCGCCAGCGGTTGAGGCCGGCGAGTTCGGGCGGAATTGCGATCCGCGCGGGCCTGGCGAAATCGAGCGCGACCAATCCGGTGATGTCGGCGACGGTGAAGCGGTCGCCGGCGATGAAGGGCCGGTCGCGCAGCGCCTCGTCGACGATCGCCATCGCCCGCAGCGCCCTCGGCCGGTTGGCCGCCGCCCATTCGGCAACCTGCGGGTTCTCCATTTCCGCCATATGCGGATGGCTGTGGCGCAGCACCTGCGCGATCGGCAGAAGCAGACGCAATTCGAGCTGGCGCTGCCACATCTCGATCGTCGCCCGCTCGAGCGCGGTTGAGCCGAAAAGGTTCGGCTCCGGCCATAATTCCTCGATGTAACGGCAGATGGCGATCGATTCGGCGATCTTCGTCCCGTTGTCGAGTTCGAGAATGGGGATGGTCTGAAACGGATTGAGGGCCGAAAACTCGGGCGTCTTGTGCTCCAATTTGGCGAGATCGACCTCGACGCGCGGGATCTCGACCCCCTTCTCCGCCAGGAAGATCCGCACGCGGCGCGGGTTCGGGGCCAGATTGGAATTGTAGAGCTTCATGCCGGCCTCCTCCCCGACGGGCGCCGCCTGGACAAGACCCGCGATATCGGCGGGTAAAGAAATCCTTAAGCTCGATCCCGGCCGGCGGGAATTGGCGCCGGCGACCTTAACAACGTTAATCGAAATATCCTCAACAATCTCTCAATTCCCGGCCATCGCGTCAGTTGCTCGTTAAGCATTTCGGCCGCATGATTGACGCGAGTAAGGGCGTGCGTGTCGGGCGGTTATGAGTGACGTCGGGGCCGATCTGGCGGGGAGCGGGCAGACAAGCGACCCCGACGCCGCCGCGCGCCGGCGCAAGATGACCGTCAAGCTCCGGCAGGCGCGGCGGTCGCTTTCCGAGCCTGACGCCGTCCCGAGCCATTCGGCGGCGATGGTGCGGCTCTTCGCCGAGATCAACCGCAGCGCCTCGCCGATGCTCGGGATCATCGCGCTCGGCGTCTGCGCGACCGCGCTGGCGTGGGTCGACGCCGGTCCGCTGGTGACCTGGATCACCTTTATCGCCTGCGCGATCACGATCGGCTATGGGCTGCCGATCGCGTTTCTCGACAGCAGCGAGAAGGAGAAGACTGCCGGCGCGTGGCGGCGCAAGTTCGTGCTGTCCACGACGCTCAGCGGCTCGGCCTGGGCCTATCTCATCGTCACGCTGCTCCAGTCGCGCGACCCCAACGCGCAGGCGTTCGCCATTGTCGTGATGCTCCTCGTCTCGACCGTGATGTCGCTTCTGGCGGCGGCCATTCCGGCCGCATTCGTCGCCGGGATGCTGCCGATGATCATTGGCGTGATTATCCTCTACGCCCCACGTCTTCACGGGGCGGCGCTGCCGACAGCAGTGCTGGCGGTCGGCGTCATCGGCTATTTCCTGGTGGTCGCACGGCGCCTGCACGCCGCCGCAGCGCAGAACATTTCGTTTCAGGCGGAAAAGGACTTGCTCATTGCCGAACTCGAGCAGGCCAAGCTCAATTCGGACGAAGCGCGCCGCCGCGCCGAGAGCGCCAACCTGGCCAAGTCGCGCTTTCTGGCGACGATGAGCCATGAACTGCGCACGCCGCTCAACGCGGTCCTCGGGTTCTCCGAAGTCATGAAGGCCGAGCTGTTCGGTCCCCATGCCGTGCCCGCCTACAAGGAATATTCCACCGACATCCACTCGAGCGGCCAACATCTCCTGATGCTCATCAACGAGATTCTCGACCTGTCGCGGGTCGAAGCCGGCCGCTACGAACTGAAGGAGGAGCCCGTCTCGCTCACCGGCGTGGTCGAGGAATGTCTCCGTCTTCTCTCCATGCGAATCGAACGGCGGCATCAGAGCATCACCGAAGCGCTGGAAAGCGATTTGCCGCGCATCTGGGCCGACGAGCGCGCGGTGCGCCAGGTGACGCTCAACCTGCTCACCAACGCCATCAAGTTCACGCCGCAGGGAGGCTCGATCGTCATCAAGGTCGGCTGGACCCGGACCGGCGGGCAATACTTATCGATCCGCGACACCGGGCCCGGCATTCCGCCGGAGGAAATCCCGATCGTGCTGTCGTCTTTCGGCCGCGGCGCGCTGGCGCAGAAGAACGCCGAAGAAGGCACCGGCCTCGGGCTGCCGATCGTCAAGGGACTGGTCGAATTGCACGGCGGCGAATTCCGCCTCAACTCGACGCTGCGCTTCGGCACCGAAGTGATCGTCATCTTCCCTCCGGAACGGGTGATGGACGCGCTTCCGGCGCTCGATCCGGAGGCAAGCGCCGAAGCGACCGAACGGCGAAAGCGGCGCGCGCGCCGCGGCTCCCGCTCCCCGGCTCACGCTGCCTGAGCGGCGCTAATGGGCGCCGCCTGCGCCTGTCCTCAGGCGAGCGTCTCTTCGAGCCAGTCGTAGATGCGGGCGAAAGCGAGCCGCCCCGCCCCGGCCTGGCAATGAGCGCCCGCGCCTTCTTCCTCGGTGAAGCGCATCAATGTCTTGCGGCAGGTCAAGTGATCGTAGAGCTGCTGCGGCTGGCCCTTGAAGAAGATATCGCCCTCCGCGTCGCAGACCAAGGTCGGACAGGAAATCGCCTCCGCGACGCCGTCCCTCAGGTTATAGGCCAGGGACTTCGCCAGATAGGCGCGCGGAGTTGACGCTCCAAATGCGAACATGCCGTGAGAGAACGCCCATCGCGCGGTCGGCATGGTCTTCATCGCCTGATCCAGCCCGGCGTCCAGGTCCGGCGCTTCGACGGCGACGAGCCCCGCCTTGACGCGCTCGAGCTCCTCCGGCGGGACCCTTGCAAGTTGCGCGGCCGCGTAATCATAGAGGCCGTCATTGGCGATGACGGCGGCGAGGCGTTTCTCGAATGCGGCGGCGCGCGGGGCGAGCAGCCCGCCGAGGCTTGCGCCCATGAGCGCGACGCGCTTCGGATCGACCCCCGGGAGCTTGAGGACGAAGTCGATGACCGGCGTCACCACCTTCTCCCAGTCGGGCCGGAAGATGAGGCCCTCTCGGTGCAACGGTCCGAACTGTCCGGGCCCATCGAAAACGAGCGCATTCAGGCCGCGCTCGACCGCCGCGCGCGCGCCCTGGAAATGCGTCTCCTCGGCCGAGCCGTCGAACCCGCTGTGCATGACGATCGTCATGCGCGGAGCGGGCGAGCGGTCCGGCCGGTGGAAGTAGCCCGGAAGGGTTGTGCCCTCGTAGGGGATCTCGACGGGCTCGATCGGCGGATCGACGGATGATGCTGAGAAGAGGGAATCCTCAGCCAGGCGCAGCGGCCTTGGCCGGAGCCTTGGGCGGCTTTTCCTTCCACGCCACCACCATCCGCTCGTAGGCCTGCTCGGCACGCCGAACGTAGTCGGCTTCTCGCTCTCGGATCTCCTTGATCCAATAGTCGCGACCTGGTCCCGCCTTGCCATATTCGCGTGGAGCGCCGGCCTTGAGCGCAGCTTTGCGTAGCTTCATGGCGGTGAAGGCGGGACGTGCGTAGGCGTATTCGGTCCCGTCCCTCAGAACGTACCAGATCATCACCGCCAGTTTTCTCGCGGTCGCGACGGCCGCCGCGGGGCGCCCGATTGCGTTGGACACGTCCGAAGAACGCTCTAAGCGGACCGGGTGCCGTCTTCGCTGACCACGCCGCCTCGACGAGCATCTTGCGCGCGTGCGTGTTTCCCTGCTTGCTGATCCGTCCGTGACGCGCAGGGCGATCGCCGGACTGGCGAACCTTCGGCGTCAGTCCGAAGTAGGAACTCAACTTCTCCGGGGTCTCGAACCGCGAGACGTCGCCAATGGAAGCCAAGACCGTCGATGCGACGATCGGCCCGATCCCAGGGATCGTCATGAGGCGAACCACTCGCGGGTCTTCGAGCGCATTCCGGATGATCGTCATGTCGAGCTTCGCGAGTTGATCCGAATTGCACTCCAACTCGTCGACCAGCCTCCCGACGATCGCCTTCTCGTCGTCAGGTAAAGGCAGGCCGGCCAGCCATTTCTTTCCGGTCTTCCCGAACAAGTGTCCCGAGTACTTCGGGATCAGGTTTGCGTGCAGGATCGAATGGATGCGTCCCTTTGTGCGAACGACCTGCTCGAGGACGCCCATGCGCTCAGCCGTATGGCGCCGCTGCCGTTGGGTGTCGTCGTCTGGGATCCAGACTTCCGGCAGAAAGCCGCCGGCGTGTAGTTTGGCCAAGATCGCTGCGTCGATCTTGTCGGTCTTCACTCGCGCGTAGGCGATCGCGCGAACCATTCTCGAATTTGCCACGACAACACGCTTGACGAAGGGCCGCAAGATTCGCTCGACAGCCGCGCTGTTGCCTGTGGCCTCGATGACGACCTCGTCCTCGACCGACAACGTCTTCGCGAACTTGACGAGACGATCGTGAACGAGTTCGACCCGTTGCTCCCGCTTGATCTGCCCGTTCTCCAGGAACGCCACCTGGGCGAACGAGCGATGAATGTCCATGCCAATGATCGCCATGACTCCTCCATCTTCGTTCTAGGGAGCCAGCGGGCTTGCACGACATCTACGGATCCGCGCTCGCGGCGCAACCGGGCAAGTCGTAGGAGCGGCCATGTAACAACTCGAGCTCGCAGCTCATGGATAGGACGGCCTGCCGCCGTTTCGCGCTCCCGACGCCCCGATCCCGGTGGTCCATTCATGACTTCCTCGGAGCATGAACGCCAGTCGGAAGGGGAGCGTCGCAGGCACCATACCCGTTAACAACGCGGCGGAGGCGATGTAGCAGTCCACGCTTCGCCGGTAGGCGTGCGCGACGCGAGGATCGCGCGGCGCGCCGTGGAGATAGAACTCGGACGCGCGATAGTAGTTGGAGGCGCGCAAATACCCGTCGCGTGCGCTGACCTTGTGGCCGCGGCGAAGCTGATCGTCGGCCTCATTCGCCACCCTGTCGGCCATGGCGTTCCAGGCCTCGTGCCAGCTGTCGTAGTCGCCGGCCTTGATGCGGCTGGCGACGGCCAGCACTTCGCCGACCTGGCTGCCGCCATATTCGTCGGCGGCGATGACGCGCAACGTCTCGAACCAGAAGTGGGGATTGTCGGGAAAGAGCGGCGGCTTCTCCTGTGGCATGCGGTCATCCTCCCTTCCTGTCGGGCGCCTCCGGCGCTCTCGCGGCTCAGCCGCCCGAGTCTTCGCCGAAGCCCGCGGCCTCGACCGCGAGATGGATCTTGTTCTGGAAGCTCGCGTCCTTTCCCGCAGCCAGTAGCGGCGCGGCGTCGGCGATCGCGCCGCAAACGGTCTCGACCCAGCCCGCCTCGGACTTGGCGAAATCGCTCAAAACGTAATGATAGACCAGCGCCTTGTCGCCGGGATGACCGATGCCGATCCGCACCCGCTTATAGTCATTGCCGACATGGGCGGTGATCGAGCGCAAGCCATTGTGGCCGGCGGCGCCGCCCCCGACCTTGACCCTCACCTTGGCCGGCGCGAGGTCGAGCTCGTCGTGAATGACGATCAGCGCGTCGAGGTCGAGCTTCATATAGCGCAGCGCATCGCCGACGCTGCGGCCTGAATCGTTCATGTACGTCTGCGGCTTGAGCAGGACGACCCGCTCATCGCCGATCGGGCCCTCGGCCGCCAGTCCCTGCCAGCGGGCGCGAAACGGGCCGAGGCGGCGCGCCTCGGCGATCGCGTCGATCGCCGTGAAGCCGATGTTGTGGCGGTTGCGCGCGTGGCGCGCGCCGGGATTGCCGAGTCCCGCGATGACCAGCATGGGGCCCCCGATCGATCAGCGTGAGGGGCAGGCCTGGCCTGGCGCAAGCCCGTCCGTCCGGGGCGGTGACCTTACTTCTTGCCGGCCGGCTTGGCGGTTGCGGGCGCAGCCGCGGCTTTCCCCGGAGCGGCCGCGCCCTTGCCGGCGTCGGCCTTGGCGGCGGCGCCGGCGGCAGGCGCAGCGGGGGCGGCGCCGGGGGCCGCCGCAGCGACGGCCGCGCCTGCGGCGGGCGCAGCCGGCGTTTCCTCGGCCATCACGGTCGGCGGAACGATCGTCACCACCGTCTGGTCGGTCTTGGAGCTGACCGCCCGGCAGCGCTCCGGCAGCTTGACCGCGGACACATGCACCGAATCGTGAAAATCGAGGCCCGCAAGGTCGATGGTGATCGATTCCGGAATAGCGTCGGCCGGCGCCATCACCTCAACCGTATGGAGCACGAGATTAACTGCGCCGCCCTTTTTCAATCCCGGCGAGGCCTCGCGATTGATGACATGCACCGGCACGCCGATGCGCACACGCGATCCCGCCGCGAGGCGGAGAAAATCGACATGCACCGGCCGGTCGGTGACGACGTCGAGCTGATAATCGCGCGGCAGAACGCGCTCCTTCCGGCCTTCGACCTCGAGTTCGAAAATGGAGGTCAGAAAGTGGCCCGAGTAGATGAGCTTATTGACGTCCTTGTAGTCGACCGAGATCGGCTCGGGCTTCAGGCCGCCGCCATAGATGACGGCGGGAACGCGGCCTTCGCGACGAACGGAGCGGGCGGCCCCCTTGCCTGTCCCGCTGCGCGTCACGGCCGCGAGTTGCTTGATCGCTGCCATGATGATGTCCTTTGTTGTATCAGTCGCGCCCTGCCTCCAGGGGTGTCGGATGTCGGCGCGAAGCCGGGCCTTATAGAGAAGCGGGGCCGTGAGAGCAAGAGCGGCCTCGCCTCCTTGCTTTCGCCTGCCGGTCGTCGCATTGCTGTCCTGCGGAGAGCAGAACCATGAAGGGCGTTTCGACAAAGAGCGAAAAGTTTCGCCTAGAGGAAGACGCGCTCGGCGATGTGCGGGTGCCCGCCGAACATTTGTGGGGCGCGCAGACCGAACGTTCGCGGCAAAATTTCACCGTCGGCATGGAGCGGCACCGCTGGGGCCGGCCCGTGGTTCACGCGTTCGGGCTTTTGAAGAAATGCGCGGCGCTGGCGAATCTCGAACTCCGCCAAATTCCGAAGGAGAAGGCCGACCTCATTGTCCGCGCGGCGCAGGATGTCATCGACGGCAAGCTCGACAACGAGTTTCCGCTGGTCGTCTTTCAGACCGGGTCGGGCACCCAGTCCAACATGAACGCCAACGAGGTGATCGCCAACCGGGCGATTCAGCTCGCCGGCGGCGTCATCGGATCCAAGAAACCAATCCATCCCAACGACGATGTCAATCGCAGTCAGTCGTCGAACGACGTCTTCCCGACCGTCATGCACGTCGCCACGGTCCGACAGATCAAGCACGACTTGCTGCCGGCCGTCAGGCAGCTGCGCGACACGCTGGACGGCAAGGCGAAGGCGTTTTCCGGTGTGGTGATGATCGGCCGCACCCATTTGCAGGACGCGACGCCGCTGACCCTCGGCCAGGCGATTTCAGGCTGGGCGGCGCAGCTCGATCAGGCCATCGCCACAGTCGAGAGGGCCCGGGACGGATTGATGCCGCTCGCCATAGGCGGCACCGCAGTCGGAACCGGCCTCAACGCCGATCCGCGTTTCGGCGACACGGTCGCGCGCAGGCTCGCCGAAGAGACGGGCGCGCCTTTCACATCGGCGCCTAACAAATTTGCGGCGCTGTCCGCGGATGATGCAATGGTCAATGTCAGCGCGGCGTTGCGCACGCTGGCCGGGGCGCTGATGAAAATGGCCAACGACATACGCCTCTATGTCAGCGGGCCGCGGGCGGGCATCGGCGAACTCAGGATCCCTGAGAACGAACCCGGCTCCTCGATCATGCCGGGCAAGATCAATCCGACCCAGTGCGAAGCCTTGACCATGGTCGCGGTGCATGTGTTCGGCAACGACATGGCGGTGGCCTTCGCCGGCTCGCAAGGGAATTTCCAGCTGAACGTCTATCGCCCGGTCACCCTGCATAATGTGCTGGAGTCGATCCAGCTGCTTTCCGAGGGCTGCCGCTCGTTCGACGAAAATTGCGCGCGCGGGATCGAGCCGAACGAGAAGCGGATCAAGGAGCATGTCGACAATTCGCTGATGCTGGTGACAGCGCTCAACCCGCATATCGGCTACGAGAAGGCGGCGCAGATCTCGCTCAAGGCCTACCGGGAGGACATCAGCCTGCGGGAAGCCGCGCTCGCGCTCGGCTATGTCACCGCGGCCGAGTTCGACAGGTGGGTTCGCCCCGAGGACATGACCCACCCCCTCAAGAAGACCTGACCGCGGGCCTCCGCGCGCGGCCGTCAAGCTGCTGAGCAGATTGCCCCGCGCCGAAGCCCCGGAGTCAACGCTTTGCCCAGGATTGTTGACACGACTTCGCCGGGCCGATTTTCCCGCGCCGCGCTTGGGCGGCGCGTCTTCTTCTCAGAACGGGAGCTTGGGCAAGGCGACCGCGCGGACGCCGATCATCCCCGCGAACTGTGCGAACGTGAGATTGAGGTCGGAGATGGTGAGTGAGCACGCTTGTATTAGGGCGTCGGGAAGTTGAGACTGGGCTCCTGCTTTCAAGTTGAAAGTCTTCTGAATGAGTTGAGCAAGGCCCAGCTTTTGCGGCAAATCCTCCTCGGGCTTGAAGTTCTGAACAAAAGCAATGGCGGCTTGCCAGCACTGGGCATGTCTGGTGTCGGGTGGCGTCTGCGCATTGGCGTCGGCCAACGCGGCTTGCAGATCGTCGACGGTAAAGGTTCGCAGACCGGCCAAACTGGGGGCGACTGGCTGTGCCGCCAGCGCGGGAGCCGAAAGCAGGGTGAACGCGATAAGTGCGCTCGTCGAGAATTTCAACATCGCATTTTCCTTTCCTGATAAACGCAGGCAAGCAACCCTGACGGATGTTCTGAGCGCAATTCGCGCCGTTAAGGCCCTTTTGTGCGACTCCATAGCGCCGCGCCTGGATTTCGCTGCTGGCTCTCGAGCGTACCTAACTCGACGCCGCCCTATTTGTCGCTTTTTCATCGGGGCTGGGGCCCGCGCCCTTGAGGCGGATGATGGACTGGAGCGCGTCGAACCAGAAGGGGGCGCCGAACAACGCGGCGACGGCGGTGATGAGCCAGCCGAGCAAGGGGCGGTACCAGATAGAGGGAGGCTCGTTCCAGATCGCTTCCCAATGTCCCGGGGTGTCCTCGATGTCCATGAAGTGGCGGGGCGCCCATCCCACTGGGAAGCCTTCTTGCGCCAACTTGTCTAGCGCGTCGATTACCTGTTTTTCGGTGCTAATGACCCCGTTGACGTCGGTCTGCGCGGACGAGGGAATCGAGATCGACTTCAGGTCCTCAGCGAGACCGGTCTGCCCCCAAAGGAGGGTCCCGACCCGAATGGTATCCAGATTGATGACCAGCGCAGTCACAAGCGCAATGGCGAACGTCATGACCTGCGTGCGCCGCTTGAAGTTGCCGCTTAGACGATCCATTGCATTGTCGAACCAGCTGGCGAGATCGGTCTTGAGCCGGCCCATGTCGCCGCCGCAGCGGGCGATCATTCCCTGAAGCAGTTGCCTGATCTGCGGATCTGAAATTTTCGTGACCTGATCGCTGAGCGCGGCCATCCGCGCGGTGAGTGCGGCCACCGCTTCGGGTCCGGGCGCCTGCGCCGCCGCCGCCGGCGTTGCGGCCGAGAGACCCGTGACGTCGAGCATCGCATCGGCGAACTGCAGCTTGTCGACATAGGAGGGAGCGTTCTTCGCTGGATCAGCGGCTCCCGGACCGAGCGGGTTGATGAGCGCATGCTGATAAAGCTGCTTCGCAAGACCGGAGAAATTGGGATCATTGACGAGCGCCATGATCCCGGTGCGCAGGTTTTTCGCCCGGACGCTGAGGGCCGAGTTGATCGCCTCGACCGATGCGCTGGTGAAGAGGCTGATCGCGAGGAAGCCGAATATGATCCCCGCCGCGACATCGAGAATGGTGCTTCCAAACATAATTCAGCCCTCCCCGGCCCAAATTACCCGTACTCCTATCCAAAAGGGAGAAAAACGATGTGACCCGCGTCACAGCGCGAAGCGGACGCCTGAATCCAAAACTCGGCCGCAAACCCGGGCTTGCGGCTCCAAATGGACGCTTCTCGACGGCCTTTGCGCCAGCGCTCGGTTTGGATCGTTCGAGCCGGAGCCGTCGGGGGTTCTGCCCGAGGCGCCGCAAGAGGGGGTTTCCGCGGCAATCCGCGTAGTCCGTCGAACCGCGCCGGCGCCGGGCTCAAAGTCGGCTGGACGAGCGGACCTTATGCGGAGCTGGGCGGCGCGCCGTAAGCCTTCATGAACACCTCGACCCCGGCCTCGACCGAGGCCTCGATGTCCTCGCGGCTGATCGAGTTCGACTACCCCGAACAGGAGGCGCTTATAGACATAGCTCTGGCAGAGATCGACGTTTGCCGGGCGGGCGATGTAGATGGCTAGCCAGTATTAGAGCAATAATAGAGTGAAATGAAGGGCGGCATGATGTCGATAGCGTGTCCAGATCCCATTTTGTCCGTGAAAGTGTTCTCTGTATTCTCTCCAGAGAGTATATTTTTGGAGCCAATGTCAACTAATCCATGCCGACCCGTTGGCGTCGCACTAATTGAGAAGTCATTCGCCCATATCAGAGTAAGGCCAAGACCTTGGGGGGGGCAATTCATCGGTCGACAGCGAATGCGATTCTTCTCCGCCGTAAGATAGAAGATTTCTGGCAGACAACGTAACGCCGTTTAGAACAAAAGTGCGGGATATGTTTGAGCGGACTGACGCCCCCACTATTACTCTGCTAATGGCCGGCCCAAATAGCTTCCAACCCAAGGGGCAGCCCGCCGGACTATCAAAAGCGACACCCGCCCCCTGCGGCAGAATTCCGGGGTCTCCTTTGTCCCCCTTTTGTCCCTGAAGACCTTGGACCCCTTGGGGCCTTCAGTACCCTTGGGTCCTTGTAACCCTTGAGGACCTTGCAAACCAGCGTCGCCCTTTGATCCCGACGCGCCTTGCTCCCCCTTTGGCCCTACGGGCCCCTGGGGGCCCGCAAGCCCTAGCGAGCCAGCCGGTCCCGGTGGTCCCGCTGGCCCCATCTCACCCTTTTGCCCGGGCGGCCCCTGGTTTCCTTGTGGGCCTTGAGGCCCAATATCACGCTCTTACCCTGGGGGCCGGGAAGACCCTGCGGTCCGGGTACACCTTTTTCAGCAGATTCCACCCGCCTCTCTAGGTCAGTAACCTGCATCCGAAGTCAGAGCTGTGAACTGGACCCCATTCGTGGGACCACGAGGGGTTGAATTTAAGGTGTGATCTGGCCTGCCGTTGTCCTTCAAGAATCAAGCTGCTTCCTGCTACTTCTGTCTCTGCTGTGGGTATGTGGGCAACGCGTTTGCGTTGTCCAAGCGAAGCGGCATATCCACAGCCCTCGCCGCCGCCTCGATTTTGTCCATGCCGGCGCGCCACACCGCCATCGGCATTTGGTTGTTCATCGCCTGGTGAGGGCGCCGAAAATTGTAAAAGGTCATCCAGGAACTGATGCCGGACCGCGCCTCGCAGCCATCGGCGTAGGCTTTCAGATGCACTTCTTCGTACTTGATCGAGCGCCACAGTCGTTCGATGAAAATGTTGTCCATGAAGCGGCCGCGTCCGTCCATCGAAATCTCGACGCCGGCCGTCACAAGCTTGCTGTTGAAAGCCTCGGCGGTGAAAGTGGAGCCCTGATCGGTATTGAAAATCCGCGGCTTTCCGCACCGAAGCAGCGCCTCCTCCAGCGCCGCCGCGCAGAAACTCGCATCGTTGGTGTTCGACAGCCGCCATGCCAGAACCGCCCGGCTGGCCCAGTCGATGATCGCCACCAGATAGAGGAAGCCGCACGCCATCGGGATGTAGGGGTGAGTAGGCCGAAGGAATTTCACCTTCGGCCCCTCTCAGAACCGGACGTGAACCTCTCAGCTCATCCGGCTCCCATCATCCATCCTACGACAGATAGCCCATTGACCAATGGACGAATGCGCGAGGCTGACGTTGCGCCAACCGTTTGAGCGTTTCGGCGGCCCGCGTTTTGTGGCCCGCCAGCTTCTTATGCTTGCGCATCAGCCATCCGATCAGGGACCGGTTCACGCGACGCCAGACCGACTTGAGCGCCGAGCCGTGGAAATGGCCGTAATATTGCTGCCATCCCCTCAGGATCGGGCCAAGCATGGCCGAGAGATCGGCCACGCTCTTGTCGTTCTTCAGTTGGACCCGCCATCCTCGGATCGTCTGCCGCATCGCCTTGAGGGCGTCACGGCTGACGGCCGGCGAGAAGTTCACATAGACGCGGCCGTACTTGTCCACCGCCTTGCGGGGTCGGAACGTGTAGCCGAGAAAGGTGAACTGGATGTCGGGATTCGCTTCGGTCCGATTGATGTCCTTGCAATACACGATCCGTGTCTTGCCCGGATGCAGTTCGAGATTGCAGGCCTGGAACCGTTCTCGGATGCGCTCAAGCACGTATTCCGCCTGTCGTCGGCTCTTGCAGTGAAGCACGGCGTCGTCGGCGTACCGGGCAAACCGGACGCCGGGGAGATGCCGCATCACCCAAAGATCGAACGCATAGTGCAGGAATAGATTGGCCAGGATCGGCGACACGACGCCGCCTTGTGGCGTGCCCTTGTCACGCGCCTGAAGCTGCCCTTCCGCGTTTTGCATCGGCGCTTTCAGCCAACGCTCGACGTAGAGCAAGATCCAGGGCTCCTGACAGTGCTTGCGCAGAGCCGTCATCAGGAGGCCATGATCGAGATTGTCGAACAGGCCTCGAATGTCGAACTCCACCACCCAGTCTTGGTCCCAGCAACGGCGTCGGGTGACGGCGATCGCCTCCAGAGCCGATTTCCCCGGCCGATAGCCATAGGAGTCGCGATGGAAGATCGGATCAAGGCGTGGCTCGAGCCACATCTTGACCGCGGTCTGTGCGATCCTGTCGGATACCGTCGGGATGCCCAGCACTCGCACGCCCCCGGACTTCTTCGGGATCGGCACTCCCTTTACCGGCGGCGGAAAGTAGCTGCCGGAACTCATCCGATTCCAAAGCTTGTACAGGTTGGCGGCGAGCTTCGTCTCGAACCGCTCGATCGTCTCCGCGTCGATCCCTGCGGCTCCCTGATTGGCTTTCACATGCAACCAGGCTTCCCAGATCAGCGTCTTGGGAATGTCGTACGATTTGCAGGTCATGCGGGATTCCTCCCGGTCGCCCGGTTGATCTCCCATGCCGGCCAGATGACGCCGTCCCTTCGCTCCCCCGCCATTACAGCGGTCTCGACGCTACTACGGACGGCTCCGTCCCTTGGCGGCGCTTCGCTACTGTCGGCCTCGCTTTTGACGCTTGGGCCTTTCGCTTGGCATCGCCGCCGAAGGTTCCCGCAGTTCACCGCAAGAGCCTGAAACAGGATCGCGCCGCCTCTATGCCGGACGCCGTCTGGACCGTAAGCAGGCATCGTCCAGACTGATCCCGGTGCAACATAACTCACCGGTTTCGACGTCGTCTGAGCACTTTCGACACTTGAACGGCGGTTCACGGGTGTTCGCCTTCCTGTCTCCTACCTGACGCCTTTGAGGCGCCTTTTCCGTAACGCTCACGACCCTGGCTTTTGACCAGCGCCGCTTACGGTGGTTTGCGACCCGCTCCTGCAAGCTGATCGCGGGGGACCTACCCCCATCTCTCACGCCGCTTGCTGCGGCACACTCACGTCGGCCGCCCAGACTTGATTGGGCCGCTCGACCTTCACGCCGCGCAGCAGATAGGGGTAAATCTTGTGGCCAGGCGCGGGTTTCGAGGAGTTGCGGCGCCGATAGATCGCCTCGATCCCCATGCGCTTCATCAGCGTCGCCACATGTCGGCGGCCGACGGCGACGCCTTCATGCTCGAGAAAATCGCGCAGCATGCGCGAGCCCGCGAAAGGGCGCTCCAGATGCAGTTCGTCGATGCGCCGCATCAGCGCCAAGTCTTCGGGCTGCCGATTCCGACGAAGCCGCCCGGGTGTAACGGGATAATGCCGCCCACCAAAACGAGATGATGCCGCCCACCGGAACGGAATGATGCCGCCCGGGTCGCGCGCCTCGCTGGCCGATGGATTGTTGTCACCGGCTATGGTGTTGGGTCAAGCCTTCCTCGATTGCTTTGCTTGGGTCCGACGCAGGCTTTCGCCGGCGAGCTCGATGCGATGAGCGTTGTGGACGAGACGGTCCAGAATGGCGTCGGCGTAGGTTGGATCGCCGATGATTTCGTGCCAACGGTCGATCGGAAGCTGGGAGGTGATCACCGTGGAGCGGCGTCCGTAGCGCTCTTCGAAGATTTCCAGCAGATCATGGCGCGCGGCTGCGTCGAGCGGCTCAAGCCCCCAGTCATCGAGGATCAAAAGGTCGGCTCGGCCGAGGTTGCGTAAGATGCGGGGATGACGCCCGTCGCCGCGGGCCAGCGCGAGGTCCTCAAACAGACGGGTACCCGCTGGTAGAGGACCGACCGATTGTCGCGACAGGCTTTGTGGCCAAGCGCTGAGGCCAGCCAACTTTTGCCGACGCCTGTCGGCCCGACGAGAACCAAATTGTCATGGGCGTTGATCCACTCGCCCTCGACCAGCTTTTGGAACCGCGCGCGGTCAAGGCCGCGGGGACTTCGATAATCGATATCTTCGACGCTGGCCTGTTGGCGCAGTTTGGCGACGCGCAGCCGCGCCGCGAAGCGCTTGTCCTGTCGCCAGGACGCCTCGCGATCGAGCAGAAGCCCGAGCCATTCGTGATGGCCGAGGCCTCCGGCTTCCCCGTTGGCGACGAGTTCGGCGAAGGCCTTGGCCATGCCATGCAGGCCAAGAGCGCTGAGTTGATCGAGGGTGGGATGCTTGAGCAAGTCGTTTCTCCTAATTGTAGTAGCGCGGCCCACGGATGTTGGCGTGCAGGATCGGCGTTCCGTCCGTGGAGCGCTGGCGCGCGGGACGCCGGTCGAGGTTGTTGTCGAGGATGGATTTGACCGAGCCGTAGGTCCGCGCGCCGATGTTGATGGCGCGTTCGGCGGCGGCTTCTAGGCGCTCGGCGCCATGGGGACCCGCGAGCCGGACGATGCCTAGGCAGGCGCGAAAGCCCTGCTCGGGATGCGGTCGCGCCTCAAGGATCAGTTCGCACAGGGCCGCCGTCGCCGCCCCGATCAGGCGCGCATCGGCGCGGATACGCTCGATCGTCCAGCCGGCGTAGCGCCGATGGCTGGACGGCATGTGCTCGGAGACGGTGGTGTGCTTATGGTTGCCGCTGGCGCGCACATGCGCGGCGATCCGCTCGCCCTTGAGGAAAATCTCGACGGTCCGCACCGTCAGCCGCGCGTCGACCTCGGCGCGGGCGAAGCGATGGGGCACACTGTAATAATGGGCGGCGACCTCGACGTGATAGTCGATGCCGACGCGGCATGTCCGCCATTCGGAGAACTCGTACGGCTCAGCTGGCAGCGACGTCAGCGCCGGGCGATCGACCTCCTCCAGCAATTGCCGGCGCGTTGCGCCGAGCCGGCGGATCGGGTGGTGTTCATTGAGGTGCGTCATGAGATCGGCGATCGCCGCGTTGACGTCCACCAGGCTGTAAAAGGTTCGGTGACGCAGCCGCCCGAGCAGCCATCGCTCGACGATGAGCACGGCCTGCTCAACCTTGGCTTTGTCCCGGGGCCGCCGGGGCCGCGCCGGCAAAATGGCGGCTCCGTAATGCGCCGCCATTTCGGCATAGGTCCGATTGACCTGAGGATCGTAAAGGCAGGCCTTGATGACGGCGGTCTTCGTATTGTCCGGCACGAGCAATTGCGGGACGCCGCCGATCGCCTCGAGCGCGCGCACATGGGCGTCGATCCAGTCGGGGAGCGCCTGCGTCCAACTCGCGTGCGCGAAGGTGAAGCTCGAGGCGCCGAGCACGGCGACGAAGATCTGCGCCATGCGGATTTCCCCGGTGAGCCGGTCAACGACAACCGGGACCCCGTCGCCCGCGTAATCGACGAACAATCGTTCGCCCGCCGCGTGCGTCTGCCGCATCGTCGGCGACAGCTTCGCTTCAAAGCCGCGATAGAGTTCGCAAAACCGCGAATAGCTGTAGCCGCCGGGGTTGGCCGCGACATATTCGTCCCAGACGATCAGCAGAGTGACGTGCTTGCGCTTCAACTCTCGATGGACCGCGGGCCAATCCGGCTCGGCGTGGCGGCGGTGTCCCCGTTTGCTTCTACGATTGGCGTAAAGCGCCGCCTCCAGTTCGGCGTCGCCGATCCCCTCCGGCAACGGCCAAGAAAGCCCAGCGCTCTCCAAACGGACCAACGTCTCTCGAACCGTCGAAGGCGCGAGGCCGAGACGCCGCGCGATCTCGCGCGTCGGCAGGCTGACTGAAAACTTCAGACGAATGATCTCGCGCGCCTGGCGCATCGAAACTCTTTCCGCTGGCATCGATCGCTCCCTTGGATTGCCAAAGGAGCGACCCTAAACAGGCCAGCGGAGGCGCTCGTCGCCGTCAAAAAACCCCGGGCGGCATTATTCCGTTCCGGTGGGCGGCATCATCTCGTTTTGGTGGGCGGCATCATTCCGTTACGGCGGGCGACATCATCTCGTTTTGGTGGGCGGCTTCGCCAGGAATCAGCACTTCGGGCGACACAGGGCGCGGTCGATAATAAACCGAGCTCCGGCTGAGGTCCAAAACCTCAGCCTGGCGCGCGACGGGCAGATCGTGGGCGGCGTCGATCATCGCTTTGCGCTCAACAGGCCGGCCTTGCCGAGCGCTCCGGACAAAAAATCGTTTTCCAGCGCAAGCTCTCCGATCTTGGCGTGGAGCGCCTTCAAATCGACCGCCGGCGCGGCCGCCTCATTCTTGTCGCGCCCAAAGACCCCGGCCGCCCCGTCGAGAAGCTGACCGCGCCACTGCGTGATCTGGTTCGGATGGACATCGAATTGCTGCGCCAATTCGGCCAGCGTCTTGAGCTGGACCCCGGATTTAGGACCATTGGCTAAGGTGTGAAATGTCCTGCTCTGTCGCAACCGATGGAGCGAGGAATGACGAAGTCACGCAAGAAGTTTGATGCGGCGTTCAAGGCGAAGATTGCGCTTGAGGCGCTGCGCGAGGATGCGACGGTTCCGGAACTGGCGAAGCGGCACGGGGTGCATCCGAACCAGATTTATGCCTGGAAGAAGCAGGTTCTCGACAATGCGGCGATCCTGTTCGCCCGAGGGGCGAGCGGTTCGGGGGATGGCGAGGAGGAGCGCGAGCGCGAGACGGCCAAGCTTTACGCCAAGATCGGCCAACTGACGGTCGAACGGGATTTCTTGGCCAGGAGGCCAGGGCGATGAGCGCGCCCGATCGAAGAGCGATGGTCGAACGGCCTGGCAACGACCTGTCGGTGCGCCGCCAATGCGTGCTGTTGAGCTTGACGCGCTCGGGGGTCTACCGCTCCAAGCCTGTCGCCGGGGCGGACGATCTGGCCGTGATGCGCCGTATCGACGAACTGCATCTCGAACTTCCGTTCTACGGCTCACGGCGAATGACCTTCGAACTCAACAAGGAAGGTCGTGGGATCAACCGCAAGCGAGTGCGGCGGCTGATGCGGGTGATGGGGATCGAGGCGCTGGTTCCGCGCCCCGGCACGAGCAAAGCCGCGCCCGGGCACAAGATATACCCCTACCTGCTGCGCGGCCTGAAGATTGTCGAGCCGAACCACGTGTGGGCGGCCGACGTGACCTACATCCCGATGGCGTGCGGCTTCCTCTATCTGGTGGCGATCATCGACTGGGCCAGCCGGGCGGTTCTGGCATGGCGGCTGTCGAACACCAACGATGCGAGTTTCTGCGCGGCGGCGCTGGAGGAGGCGCTGCTTCGGTTCGGAAAGCCGCGGATTTTCAATACCGATCAGGGCTCCACTTTCACCGCCGAGGCTTTCACCAGCAAGCTTGTGACGGCCGGCGTCGAGATTTCGATGGACGGACGCGGCCGCTTCATGGACAACATTTTCATCGAACGGCTATGGCGCTCGATCAAGTACGAAGAAGTGCATCTGAAAGCCTACGCCGATGGCTGCGAGGCGCGGTCCGGCATCAGTTCCTGGATGACCTTTTACAATTTTCGGCGCCCTCACCAGGCGATGAACAACCAAATGCCGATGGCGGTGTGGCGCGCCGGCATGGACAAAATCGAGGCGGCGGCGAGGGCTGTGGATATGCCGCTTCGCTTGGACAACGCAAACGCGTTGCCCACATACCCACAGCAGAGACAGAAGCAGCAAGAAGCAGCTTGATTCTTGAAGGACAACGGCAGGCCAGATCACACCTTAAATTCAACCCCTCGTGGTCCCACGAATGGGGTCCAGTTCATCTTCTCCCCTGAAGTGGCCCGGGATTTTGGGACCAGTGGGATAGTTGGAAGAAGTCTGCTCCGAATGGGATAGGACGGAGCGGAAGATGACGAAGGCGAGACGGAAGATTGACGCGGCGCTGAAGGCGAAGATCGCGCTGGAGGCGCTGCGCGAACAAGCGACGGTAACCGACCTGGCGCAGCGCCATCAGGTTCATCCCAACCAGATTTACGCCTGGAAGAAGCAGCTGCTGGACCATGCGGCGCGGGCGTTTGATCCGAAGGTTGGCGTGGACGCGGAGGCGGCGTCGGCGCGCGAGATCGAGAAGCTTCACGCCAAGATTGGCCAGCTGACGATCGAGAACGATTTTTTCGTCAGGAGGTTCGGCAAATGAGCGCGTCGGACCGTCGAGCCAAGCTCGATCGCCATCATTCCGATTTATCGATACGCCGACAATGCGCGATGCTCGGCGTGGCGCGCTCGGGCGTCTATCGCAAACCGCGACCGGCCAACGACAACGACCCTGAGGCGATGCGGCGCATCGACGTGCTGTTCACCGCGCGGCCGTTCTTCGGCGCCAGGCGCATCGCACGGACGCTGACGGAGGAGGGTTTTCCGATCGAGCGCAAGCGTGTGCGGCGGCTGATGCGGTTGATGGGGATCGAGGCGCTCGGGCCGAAGCCGAGGACGAGCAATCCCGCGCCGGGGCACAAGATTTATCCCTACCTCCTGCGCAACATGACCATCGAGCGGCCGAACCAGGTCTGGGCGGCCGACATCACGTACATTCCGATCGGCCGGGGCTTCCTCTATCTGGTCGCGGTCATCGACTGGGCGAGCCGGGCCGTTCTCTCCTGGCGGCTCTCCAACACGATGGACGCCTCGTTCTGCCTCGCTGCGCTGGAGGAAGCACTGGCCAGATACGGCAAGCCGGAGATTTTCAACACCGACCAAGGCAGTCAGTTCACCAGCGCGGATTTCACCGGCGCGTTGCTCCAGGCCGGCGTGCGCATCTCGATGGACGGGCGCGGCCGCTGGATGGACAACGTCTTCATCGAACGCATCTGGCGCTCGCTCAAGTATGAGGACATCTATCTCAAAGGCTACGCCGACGGCAACGAGGCGAAAGCCGGGATCGGCGAATATTTTGCCTTCTACAACGAGCGGCGCTTTCATCAGGCGCACGGCTACCGCGCCCCAATGGCCGTCTGGCGCGGCGGCGCGGTCCAGACCGCCCGTGGACATGTGGCCAACGCTGATGCGTTGACCACAGGCCCACAGGCGGGACAGAATCAACAGCACACGGAACCCTTGGCGGCTTGATAAAGGACAACCAGCAGACGGCCTTCCAACTTAACCGCCGCCAAAAACGGTCCCGCTGCGCGGGGCCACTTCACCCCCTTGATCGCGGCCAATGCCACTTTCGCCTTGAAGGCCGATGTGTGGTTTCGACGGGCTCTCTTCGTCATGTTCGCTCCTGATATGCGGCAAATCATGCCGCCGTCAGGCAGAAAATCCACTTAACGCTCTGTCCAGTTTTCCGAGGCCAGCTCTGTCCTTCAACCTTTTCACTCAAGCTCCCAACCCAGAACACCGCTCCGACTAATGGAACCACTGCACCGATGGCCGCTCCAAGTGTACCGATAGTCAGATTAGATTGACCGTCCGGCCCCGGCATCGCCACTTTCTCCCCTCCACATCAAAATGGATCAAGAGATTGTGTCATAGAAACCGATTGGAGCAATAGGCGTCGCTAAGAGTCCGTTTGAAAAGTGTTTGAATGCGGTTTGCGGCCGTGATTTAAGCTAGGGATGTGGACCCCAGCGACGCGCGGCCGAATGGCCAAGATCGAGAAGAAGACCAAGCGGTATCCGAGTGACTTGACCGATGAGGAATGGGCGCGGATTGAGCCCTTGCTTCCTCGTGCATCGAAGGCTGGCGGCCTATCGAGGTCGATTTGCGGGAGGTGTTGAACGCGATCCGCTACATGGCCCGTTCGGGCGGGGGATGGCGGATGCTGCCGAATGATTTCCCGCCTTGGCAGACGGTCTATTGGTGGTTTCGCCGATTTATCCGTCGGTTCATGTTTCAGACGATCCACGATGTCGCGCTAATGCTCGACCGAGAGCGCGTGGGACGCGAAGCGAGCCCAACCGGCGGCGTCGTCGACAGCCAATCGGTCAAAGCTCCGGAAGCTAAAACAAGGGGATACGACGCGGGCAAGAAGATCGTGGGTCGCAAGCGCCACATCGCGGTCGACACCGACGGCCGTCTTCTGATGGTCAATCTGACGCCCGCCGACATCTCCGACAGCGCCGGGGCTCAGATGATCCTGGACGGTGTGCGCAAGCGCTGGCCGTGGCTGAAGCATCTGTTCGCCGATGGGGCCTATGATCGCACCCAACTCATGGACAAAGCCGCCTTCCGGGATTTCACCATCCAGATCATCAAGCGATCCGACGCCGCCGTGGGCTTCGAAGTCATCCCGCGTCGATGGGTCGTCGAGCGCACGCCTGGATGACCCGCTGGCGCCGCCTCGTGCGCGACTACGAAGAGCGCATCGACTGTTCCGAAGCCATGATCCACGTCGCTCTTGGAAGCGTCCTGCTCAGGCGAATAGCTCACGAATAGGCGTTTTCAAACGGACTCTAAGAGGTCGCGAAGAGCGAAACGAGACCCTTTCGGCAGCCCGCGAAGGAAACTACGCCCCATAGGCCTTCATGAACACATCGACCCCCGCCTCGACCGAGGCTTCGATGTCCTCACGGCTCATCGATTCGACGACGCCGAATAGGAGCCGCTTGTAGCCGGCGCTAAAGCAGAGGTCGAGAAAGTGCCAGGCGGCGCGCTCGGGATCGGGCGTCCGCACGAGTCCGGCCTGCTCGAGGGCTTGCAACCGTTCAGCCAGCCGCTGGTTGCCGTAAAGCGGCCCGGCCTCGAAAAAAGTGCGGCCGATATTGGGAAATTTCTCCGCCGCGGCGATGACCACGCGGCGATAGGGCAAGCGTGCTCGGTTCGGCCATCCGGGTCAGGAGCCGGACTCCGAAATCGGTGAGCATCGCCCTCGGGTCGCTAGCGTCGGGGAGAAAAACGCACATCCGCTCGGCGGCCTGGGTTTTTTCGGCGCGGATGATCGCCTCGAACAGCTCCTCCTTGGAGTTGAAATAAGCGTACAGGGTTCCCTTTGAAACTCCGGCGGCGCGCGCCACATCGTTCATACTCGCGCCGTCGAACCCCGAGCTCAGGAATACTTGGCGCGCGCCCTCCATGATCTGGCGGCGTTTCGCGGTATCGCTTCGGCCACCGGCCTCCTGATCCAGAGCCTCTAAATCCATGACCCTCTTGCCCTTTTGGCACCGCTCATCTCTGACCGAACGGTTCGGTTCGATTTTTGTTGCCATAGCCCCCAATTTGCGCTAAGTCAACAGAAAATGACCGAACGGTTCGGTCAACACTTCGTTTGCGGGCGGAATTCTCATCATGGTCGATACACCCACTGTCGCAGAGCCTAGCGCTGCGACCGCGTCCCGGGCGATGACGGCTCCCGCTTCGCCCGGTTTCCCCACGCCCGCCAACCCTTCGTCGGGCGCGCTGGCGCACCCGCCGGGCGGCGGCGCGCCTGCGGTCGCCAAGCCGGCGCCGGCCCGGCGCGGCGGCTTGCGCCGGTTTGTCGTTCCAGTCCTGATCCTCGCCGCGCTCGGCTACGGCGGCAAGACAGCCTATGACTATTTCGTCGAGGGGCGGTTCCTGGTCTCGACCGACGACGCCTATGTCGGCGCCTTGACGTCGATCATCGCCGCCAAGGCGACCGGGCATATCACCGAGGTTCCGGTCGTCCAGAACCAGATCGTCCACAAGGGCGACCTGTTGGTCTCGATCGATGACGGCGACTACAAGAACGCGGTCAATTCGGCGCGAGCCCGCATCGGCACCCAGGACGCGACGGTCGCCCGGTTCGCCCGCCAGATCGACGCCCAGGGCGCGATCATAGCCCAGGCCGCAGCCCAGGCGACGGCGACGGGCGCGCAGGTGAAGAGCGCCGAGGCCGACGTCGAGCGGGCGGCGCTCGAATATGACCGGTCGTACAAACTGGCGCAGACGAATTTCGGCTCGCAGCAGCGCCTCGAGCAGGCCACCGCTGACCGCGACCGCACCGTGGCCGCGCTCGCCGCCGCCAGGGCGGCCGTGGCCTCGACCGCCGCGGCGCTCGACGGGGCCAAGGCCAATCTCGATGTGCTCAAGGCGCAAAAACTCGAGGCCTCGCAGCAGCGCAGCGAACTCGTCACGGCGTTGGAGATGGCTGAGCGCAACCTTTCGTTCACTCGCGTGATCGCGCCGTTCGACGGCACGATCGGCAATGTCGCCGCCCATGTCGGCGACTTCGTCCAGCCGGGAACGAGGATGATGGCGCTGGTGCCGCTCAACGCCTCTTACGTCGACGCCAACTTCAAGGAGACTCAGCTCGGCGACATCAAGCCCGGTCAGAAAGTCGACGTCGCCATCGACGCGCTCGACGGGCGGGTCGTCGAGGGCGTGGTGTCGTCGATATCCCCTGCCTCCGGAGCCCAGTTCTCGCTGCTGCCGCCGGACAATGCGACCGGCAACTTCACCAAGGTCGTCCAGCGCGTCGCGGTGCGAGTCACCTTCCCCGAGGAGGTGCTGAAGCAGGTCACGCTTCGCCCCGGCCTCTCGGTCGTCGCCACGATCCACACCCGCGATCCCGACGCGCCGAAGCCGACGCTGCTCGGCGCGCTCGGCCTCGAAGCCCTCGGCGCAAGAAGCGAGAAGCCGTGAGCGACACGCTCGCCGCGATACGGCCCGGCGGGTCGGCGCCGGCCACCGACCTCGTCGTCGCCCCCGCGGCTCCCGCGGCGCGAAATTTCTCGGCGCGGCGGGTCGTGGCGTTCATCTTCATGGTGTTCGGGATGTTCATGGCGATCCTGGACATCCAGATCGTCTCGGCCTCGCTGTCCGAGATCCAGGCGGGGCTCTCGGCCTCGTCCGACGAAATCACATGGGTTCAGACGAGCTACCTCGTCGCCGAAGTGATCATGATCCCGCTCTCGGGGTTTCTATCCCGGGTATTCTCGACCCGGCTGATCTTCACCATCTCGGCCGGCGGCTTCACGCTCATGAGCTTCATGTGCGCCCACGCCGGCTCGATCCAGGAAATGATCCTTTGGCGGGCGCTGCAGGGATTCATCGGCGGCGGCATGATCCCGACCGTTTTCGCCTCGGCGTTCACCATCTTTCCGCGCGACAAGCAGCCGATCATCGCCCCGATCATCGGCCTCGTGGCGACGCTTGCGCCGACGATCGGGCCGACGATTGGCGGCTATCTCACCGACTGGTTTTCCTGGCACTGGCTGTTCCTGGTCAATCTCGGGCCCGGAATCATCGTCACCCTCGCGGCCTGGCTCCTGATCGACTTCGACGAGCCGGACTATTCGCTTCTGACCCACTTCGACTATGTCGGGCTCATTGCCATGGCTGGCTTCCTCGGAGCGATGGAATACGCGCTCGAGGAAGGACCGTCCAAGGACTGGTTCGAGAGCCAGGTGGTGACGGCGGCGATCGTCGTCTCGGCGGTGAGCGGCGTCGCCTTCTTCTGGCGCATGGCCACGGCGCGCCAGCCGATCGTCGATCTGACCGCCTTCCGCGACCGCAATTTTTGGACCGGCTCGATGTTCGCCTTCGTGCTCGGCATCGGCCTCTACGGCCTCACCTACATCTATCCGGTCTATCTCGCGGTGGTGCGCGGCTATTCGTCGCTGATGATCGGCAAGACGATGTTCGTGACCGGCCTGTGCATGTTTTTCACCGCGCCGCTGGCTGGGCGGCTGATGACGCGCGTCGACCCGCGGATCATGATCGCGGCCGGCTTCGTCTTCTTCGCCGTCGGCACCTACCAGGCCTCGTTCGTCACCGTCGACTGGGACTTCTGGGAGCTCCTGTGGCCTCAAGTCTTCCGCGGCGTTGGTCTGATGCTGTCGATGGTGCCGATCAACAATCTGGCGCTCGGCACGATGCCGCCGCAGAAGATCAAGAACGCCTCCGGCCTCTTCAACCTGATGCGCAATCTCGGCGGCGCGGTCGGCCTTGCGCTCATCAACACGCTGCTCGACAAGCGGATGGATCTGCATCTCGAGCGGCTGCGCAAGTCGGTGACCTGGGGACGCCGGGTGGTCGAGGACACGCTCGCCAACATGACCGCGGCGATGGCCGCGCGCGGCTCCGACGCCCAGCTCGCGGCGACCCGCCAGCTGGCGCTGATCGTTCGCCGGCAGGCGGAGGTGCTCGCGCTCGCCGACGTGTTCCTGGTGCTGACCATCCTATTCCTCGGCTGTGTCGGCCTCGCGGCGCTGATGCGCCGTCCGGTCGCGGCGGGAGGCCCTGGCGGCGGGCATTAGAAGTGGTCTGCTCTTCAGCTGGGGCACGGCAGTAGTCCTGGCGCCTCCTTCCACCCCTTGCGGGGGTGGAGATCGCAGCTGTCCCAGAAGATCACGCGACGCCAATGTCCACGGTTGGCGCGACCCCCCACCGTTCCCGCCCCAGCAGGGGGGCGGGCGCGCAAACCGGCGGCGATTCCGCCAAAGCATCAAAATTCGCCGCCGCGGCCGGCGCGCTTACCAATCGGTAATGAAGCGGCAATCCGCTCGGCGCCGATCACCCTTGCGGAGGGGCGCCCTGCGGCCATATTATGCGCGATGGGCGCGTGCCTGGGAGACCGGGCAAGCGCCGGCCCTTGACCCAAGAGGTTTCTCTCATGTCCGACTATGACCGCTACGCCAATACGCGTTACGGCGCGGGGCTCGCACGGTCCGGCGTCGCCGTCGATCAAGGCCTCCGCGCCTATATGATCGGCGTTTACAACTACATGACCCTCGGCCTCGGCGTGACCGGGCTCGTCGCCTGGGGCGCGTTCCAGCTTGGGACCGTCCAGTCGGAAACCGGTCGGCTGATGCTGACCGACTTCGGCCGGGCGATCTATACCTCGCCGCTGCGCTGGGTGATCGTGCTGGCGCCGCTGGGGGTGGTTTTCTACATCTCCGCCCGCATCAACTCGATGTCGGTGGCGAGCGCCCGCAACTGGTTCATCGCCTTTGCGGCGCTGATCGGGCTCTCGATGTCGGCGCTGCTGGTGGTCTATACCGGCGCCTCGTTCGGGCGGGCGTTCTTCGCCACCGCGGCGGCTTTCGCGAGCCTCAGCCTCTATGGCTACACGACCCAGCGAAGCCTGTCGGCGATGGGCTCCTTCATGATGATGGGCGTCGTCGGTCTCATCATCGCGAGCCTTCTGAACGTCTTCCTGCTGCACTCGACCGGGCTGCAGTTCGGGCTCTCGGTCCTCTGCGTGGTGATCTTCGCCGGCCTCACCGCCTGGGACACCCAGGCGATCAAGGAGATGTATTTCGCCGGCGACAGCTACGAGATGGCTCAGAAGAAGTCGATCAACGGCGCGCTGCGCCTCTACCTCGACTTCATCAACATGTTCCAGGCCATCCTGATGCTGACGGGCTCGCAGCGCAACAACTGACTTATCGTCGTCAATTTGACGATCTAGGTTCCCCCGGCTCCGCTCCTTGCGGGCCGGGATTTTTTGCAGAGGTTACATTCCGCAGCGTGAGGGTGGGGTCATGAGTGCGTCTCGAGTCGCAGCCGGGGTCATGTCCTTGGCGCTTGCCGGCGCCGGTCACGCCGCCGAGCTCAAGATCGTCGACGTCAAGGCCTATGCCTTCCTCGAGCATGCGGGCAAACTTTCCGACGATCTCATCAGCAGCGACCAGAGCCTGGTCGACGCGCCGAGGGGCGGCGCACTGGGCGGCGACACGGCGACCGGCGTGCTTCTCGACTTCACCTTCGAAGGCGACAAGAACGCCTCGCCCAAATATGCGACCGCGGTCGTCGATCTGACCCAGACCGGCCATTCCGGCCAGCTGGTCGTCACCCACAAGGCGTTCACCAATTTCATCTTTGGGCCCGACGGCATCGAGCACAAGGCCGTGTTCCTGGACGGGGTGCTGTGCATGCCGCTCGCCATCCAGGTCCATGCCGGCAGGACCCAGAAGGCAGCGAAGCTCGAATTTTCGTGCACGGAAGTGCGCGCCGAGAAGTGAGAGCGGTCGGACCGGCGGTTCAACCGTCGCCGAGGCCCAGCACATCCGCCATCGAATAGAGCCCGGGCTTGCGCCCGTTCGCCCATGACGCCGCGTGGAGCGCGCCGCGCGCGAACACCGCCCGGTCCTCGGCGTGGTGGCTGAGAGTAACCCGCTCGCCCTCGCCAGCGAAGATGACGCTGTGATCGCCGACGATCGTGCCGCCGCGCAGCGACGCGAAACCGATATCGCCCTTGCGGCGCGCCCCGGTCAGGCCTTCCCGGCCGCGCGCCGAATGGTCTTTCAGCGCAATACCTCGCGCTGCGGCAGCCGCTTCGCCAAGCAGGAGCGCGGTGCCCGAGGGCGCGTCGACCTTCATTCGATGATGCATCTCGACGATTTCGACGTCGAAATCGGGCCCGAGCGCCAACGCCGCACGCCGCGTCAGCGCCGCGAGCAGATTGACGCCGAGGCTCATGTTGCCCGAGCGCACGATCGGGGCATGGCGCGCCGCCGCGTCGATCCTGTCGAGATCCTCGTCGCTCAGCCCTGTCGTGCCGATCACGTCGGCGATCCGCGCTTGCGCAGCGAGCCCAGCGAGTTCGACGCTCGCCGCGGGCGAAGAGAAGTCGACGATTGCGTCGGCTTCGAGCAGGAGCGGTAGCGGATCGGCGACGATCGCAAGGCCGCTTGCCGGGGAGCCCGCGAGCACGGCCGGATCGGCGCCGAGCCAAGGCGAGTCCGGGCGCTCGAGAGCGCCCGTCAGCTTGAGCCCGTCCAATTCAAGGATTGTCTTGACGACCATACGCCCCATGCGGCCGGCGGCGCCGCTGACGATCAGCCTCATCCCGGCCATCCGTTCCCCTATGCTCAGCCCGGCTGCGGGCCGTCGTAGCCTTCGGCGATCACCAGGTCCACGGCGGCCCCGGCGTCGCGCAGTTTCGCGGCCTCGCGGTATTCAGGCAAATCGTGGCAGGCGAGCGCGGTTTCATAGTCGCGGAACTCGATGACCACGTTGCGCGCCGGCGCGTTGCCTCGCGTGACCACATGCTTGCCGCCGCGGACCAGGAAGCGCGCGCCGTACTTGGCGAACGCGGCCGCATTGGCCTTGACGTATTGCTGGTAAACCTCGTTATCGCGCACGTCGACACGGACGATCCAGTAACCCTTGGGCATGGGTCACACCCCCTCGACCAGAACCATCTCCATATCGGCCGCTCCCTCGCGCAGCGCGCGCGCCGCCTGATACTGCTCGGAATGAAAGTACCGGCGGGCCGCCTCGTAGCTCTCGAATTCGAGCACGACATTGCGCCCCCGCGCCTTGCCCTCGAGCGCCTCGCTGCGTCCGCCGCGCGCAAGCGGCTTGCCGCCGTGATCGGCGATCGCCTTGGTCGCAGCCGTGGCGTAGCGCGCGTAGGCCTCCGGATTGGTGACGTCGGAGCGCGTGATGATGTAGCCCTTGGGCATGATGCCTCCCTTGACGATCGACGAGCGAACCTAGCGCGGCTCAGCCGCCGATCCAATCGATGCGCCGGCGATCTCCCTGACAACCGCCTCGGCAGCGGCGCGCGGGTCCGCCGCCTGGGCGACCGGGCGGCCTACGACGAGGTAGTCGGCGCCGCTGCGGATCGCCTCGGCGGGCGTCGCGACGCGCTTCTGGTCGCCAGCCGCCGCGCCCGCGGGCCGGATGCCGGGAGTGACGAGGATCATGTCACGGCCAACGGCCTCACGCGCCATCGCCGCCTCGGCGGCGCTCGCCACCAATCCGTCGACGCCAAGCGAAAGCGCCTGCTCGGCCCGCCGCCGGACCGTCTCGACCACCCCGAACCGGCCGCAGGCCTCGAAGAGATCGGCGTCGTCATACGAGGTCAGCACGGTGACGGCGAGAATTCGCATCCCCGAACCTTTGGCGCCGGCGAGCGCGGCGCGCATCGTTTGCGGATAGGCGTGGACGGTGAGGAATGTCGCGCCGAGCTTCGCGGCCTGCGCCGTCGCCCGTTCGACGGTGTTGGGAATGTCGTGGAGCTTGAGATCGAGAAAGACCTGTTTGCCGGCGGCTGCGAGCTCGGAGACGAGCGGCAAGCCGCCGCTATAGGCGAGCTCCATGCCGATCTTATAGAATGTCGCGCCGTCGCCGATCTTGGCGACGAGAGCCCGCGCCTGGCCGACGTCCGGCATATCGAGAGCGACGATCAGTCTTTCGCGAGGCTCAAGAGCGGTCACCTCATCGACCCTCGGCTGCATGGTCCGCAAGCCGGTAGGTCCACACGCGCGCGGGCGGCAGATTGAGCAGGATCGGCCGTGAGCGGTGGGCGGCGTAGCGATTGGCGCAGAACTCGCGCGGAATGGGCGAGAGGAGACCGTAGGTGAACTGGATGAAGAGGCCCGAAGGCCCCATCAGCGCAAAGGCGTCGCCGATCAGCTTTTCGCGCCGTTGCGGCGGCTGGTTGAGCAGCGGCAGGCTGGAGACGACGGCCGCAATCGGCTGGCCCGCCAATTCCGCCAGGGTCCGCGGCAGGTCGTAAGCGTCGCCCTCGATGATCCTGGCCGGCGCGAAACGCCGCCTCAAGAGCTGGCAAAATCCCGGATCGTATTCGACCATAACGAGCCGCTCGCGCACGACGCCGCTCTCGATCAGGGAGCGCGTCACCGGCCCGGTGCCCGGCCCGAGTTCGACGACGAGCCCGTGCGGCGGGGGACCGGCCGCCGCCGCCATCGCCCGGGCCAGCGCCCGCCCTGATGGCGCGACCGCGCCGGTGAGCCGCGGCGCGGCAACGAGAGATTTGAGAAAGCGCGCGCTGTCGGCGAGCCTAAACCGGTGCGCTCCGCCAGGCGTTTGGGCTTGCATTCCGGCTCCGCGGAGGCGCGCCCGCAAAAGGGGCTGGTTCGGGCGCGCTTATAGCGAGCGACGGTCGTGTCTGCAAAGCACCGGTCCCGAACAGCCGCGGGCCTCGTTTCATTGGCTCGGCTGAACTAGAATATCCTCGATCGCCACGAGCGAGGTGCGCGTTTGGATTTTGACCCACTCTATACGACGCCTCGCGCGGACGCCGTGGCGCGGTTCATCGAAAGCCACTATCCGGTCGTCGGACTCCCATCTTGCCGAATGCTCCATCGAGGCCTCAACGACGTCTATCAAATCGTCGCCGCGAACGGCGAACGCTATATCTTTCGTCTTTCCCATCATCGCGCCTGCGGCGCCGCCGATGTCGAAACTGAAACGAGCTTTCTGGCGCATCTCAGTCGCTCCGGCGCGCTAGTCGCGGTAGCGATCCAAACACGCGATGGCGATCTATTTCTTCGAGGAGCAGCGCCGGAAGGCATGCGCGAGGGCGTGCTTTTTCGCGCCCTCGACGGCCGATCGCCGGACGCGACATCGGCTGCCGACGCCCGAGCGAACGGCGTGACTCTCGCGCTGATCCATAACGCGGCCGAAACGTTTCACGCAGCGGCTCCCTTATACCGGCTTGACATCGATCACTTGCTGCGCCGGCAGCTCACGCGAATCCTCGAAAGCGGGCTTGTGAACGACGCCCGAGCGCGCGACGACTTGAAATCGATCGCCGGGCGGGCGGAAAAAAGCATCGAGTCATTCGACAATCTGACCTGGACGCACTGTCATGGCGACTGCCATGGCTTCAACGCGCGGATAAACGCAACCGGCGAAGCCGCATTCTTCGATTTCGACGACGGCGGCCCCGGATTTCTGGCCTACGACCTATCGGTCTTTCTTTGGGCGAAAGTGTCTTTCGGCCGCAAGCTGACCGCGATGTGGCACGCTTTCGTCGACGGATATCGGAAGGTTCGTCCCATAGCCCGGAATGACTTCGAAGCCGCTCACGGGTTTGTGGTCCTTCGCCATATTTGGATCATGGGCGAGTACGCGAGCCGCGTTGACGAGTGGGGCGCCAATTCCGTGGACTGGATCGCGCGAGAGACCGACTTTCTCAAGACATGGGAAAGAGAACGCTTCGATTGGTCTTCTGAGCCGCCCCGAACTTCCTCAGCTCCGCCCCTCGAAGAACTCCTTCATCTTGGCGAAGAAGCCGGCGCTTTCGGGGTGGGTCTTGTTCGAGGACTCGGTAGCGAACTCCGCCAACAGCTCGCGCTGGCGCCGCGTGAGGCTTTGTGGCGTCTCGACATTGAGTTGGACGAAGAGGTCACCCGAATCGCGCGCGCGCAAGACCGGCATGCCCTTGCCGCGGAGCTTCAATTGGCGCCCGGATTGCGCGCCCTCGGGAACGCTGACCCGCGATTCGGTTCCATCGAGCGTGCGGACAGTGAATTCGCCGCCGAGCGCTGCCTGCACCATCGAGATCGGGACCCGGCAATAAAGGTCGGCGCCGTCGCGCTGGAAGAACGCGTGCGGCTTCACGGTCAGGAAAATATAGAGGTCGCCGGCCGGCCCGCCGCGCATTCCAGCCTCGCCCTCGCCAGTGAGACGAATGCGCGTGCCATCCTCGACGCCGGCGGGAACGTTGACCGACAGCGTTCGCTCCCTGGTCACGCGGCCGGCGCCGGCGCATTTGTCGCACGGATTTTCGATCGTCTGGCCGCGACCGTGACAGGAGGGGCAGGTGCGCTCGATGGCGAAGAAGCCCTGCTGCGCCCGCACCCGGCCATGGCCGCCGCATGTCTTGCATGTGACGGGCTTCGAGCCGGCGCGGGCGCCGGAGCCGGCGCAGGCTTCGCAGGCTACCGACGTCGGCATGCGGACGCTGGCCGTCTTGCCGCGAAACGCTTCTTCGAGCGTGATCTCGAGATTGTAGCGCAGGTCGGCGCCGCGCTCCCGGCCCGAGGACTGGCGGCCGCGCCGCCCGCCAATCATATCGCCGAACAGATCGTCAAAGATGTCGGACATCGAGGCGGCGAAGCCGTCGTTCATGCCGCTCTGATCGAACGCGGCGTGACCATAGCGATCGTAGGCCGCGCGCTTCTGGGCGTCCGACAGATGCTGGTAGGCTTCGTTGAGCTCCTTGAACCGCGTCTCGGCCTGCTTGTCGCCGGGATGCCGGTCGGGGTGACACTGCATCGCCGCCTTGCGGAAGGCGGATTTGAGTTCAGCGTCGCTCGCCGTCTTGGGAACGCCAAGAGTTTCGTAGAAATCGCGCTTGGCCATCTCTCTAGCGCGCCCGCTGCCTATGCATGCCTCAGACCTGCTTCTCCCGCGCCGCCTGACTGCGAATGGTCCGGTTCGATCCTGGCCTTCGCAGCGCGCGGCCGCGCCGTCCCGACGACAGCCAAGCCCCTACCCGCCGTTCCGGCGTCCCCTAAAACCAAGGCCGGCCGCGCTTGGACGCGACCGGCTTCCTTCGCTCAGGACGACTTCTTCTTGTCGTCGTCGACTTCGCGGAATTCCGCATCGATGACGTCGTCCTTGGCCTGTTCGCCGCCGTCCGGGCCGGCGCCGCCTTCGCCCGGCGCGCCGCTCGCCTGTTGAGCCTTGTACATGGCTTCGCCGAGCTTCATTTGCGCCTGCATCAGGTCGTTGGTGCGCGCCTTGATCCCTTCGACGTCCTCGCCCTGCAGCGCCGTGCGCAGGGTTGCGACCGCCGACTCGATGGCGCTGCGATCGGATTGGGCGACCTTGTCGCCATACTCCTTCAGCGCCTTTTCCGCGTCATGCGCCATCGCCTCGCCGCTGTTCTTGGCGTCGACCAGCTCGCGTCTCTTCTTGTCCTCGACGGCATGAGCTTCCGCGTCCTTCACCATCTTGTTGATGTCGGCTTCGCTCAGGCCTCCCGACGCCTGGATGCGGATCTGCTGCTCCTTGTTGGTCGCCTTGTCCTTGGCGGTGACGTTGACGATGCCGTTGGCGTCGATATCGAACGTCACTTCGATCTGCGGCACGCCGCGCGGGGCCGAGGGAATCCCGACCAGGTCGAACTGGCCGAGCGCCTTGTTGTCGGCGGCCATCTCCCGCTCGCCCTGGAAGACGCGGATCGTGACCGCGGTCTGGTTGTCCTCGGCGGTCGAGAACACCTGGCTCTTCTTGGTCGGAATGGTTGTGTTGCGCTCGATGAGCCGGGTGAAGACGCCGCCCAGCGTCTCGATGCCGAGCGACAGCGGCGTCACGTCGAGCAGGAGCACGTCCTTGACGTCCCCCTGCAATACGCCCGCCTGGATGGCGGCGCCGACGGCGACGACTTCGTCGGGGTTGACGCCCTTGTGCGGCTCCTTGCCGAAGAACTGTTTGACGACTTCCTGCACCTTGGGCATGCGGGTCATGCCGCCGACCAGAACCACCTCGTCGATCTGCGCGGCTGCGAGGCCGGCGTCCTTCAGCGCCTTGCGGCAAGGCTCGACCGTCTTCTGAATGAGGTCGTCGACCAGCGCCTCGAATTTCGCCCTGGTCAGCTTGAGAGCCAGATGCTTTGGCCCGCTCGCGTCGGCGGTGATGTAGGGGAGGTTGATTTCGGTCTGGGTCGCGGACGACAGCTCGATCTTCGCCTTCTCGGCCGCCTCTTTCAGGCGCTGAAGCGCGAGCTTGTCCTTGGTCAGGTCGATACCCTGCTCCTTCTTGAACTCGCCCGAAAGATATTCGACCAGACGCATGTCGAAGTCTTCACCGCCAAGGAAGGTGTCGCCGTTGGTCGACTTGACCTCGAACACGCCGTCGCCGATCTCGAGCACCGATACGTCGAAGGTGCCTCCGCCGAGGTCGTAGACCGCGATCGTGCCGGCTTTCTTCTTGTCGAGGCCATAGGCGAGCGCGGCCGCGGTCGGCTCGTTGATGATGCGCAGAACCTCAAGGCCCGCGATCTTGCCGGCGTCCTTGGTCGCCTGACGCTGGGCGTCATTGAAATAGGCCGGGACCGTGATGACGGCCTGCGTCACCGGTCCGCCGAGATAGGCTTCCGCCGTCTCCTTCATCTTCTGCAGGATGAAGGCCGAGATCTGCGAGGGGGAATATTGCTTGCCGTCGACAGTCACCCACGCGTCGGCATTGGGACCGCGGACGATCTTATAGGGGACGAGGCGCCATGTCCTTCTTCGAGATGGGATCGTCGAACGACCGCCCGATCAGCCGCTTGATCGCGAAGATGGTGCGCTCGGGGTTGGTCACGGCCTGCCGCTTGGCCGGCTGGCCCACGAGACGCTCGCCATCGTCGGTGAACGCGACGATCGAGGGCGTCGTCCGCGCGCCCTCGGAATTTTCGATCACCTTGGGGGTCGAGCCCTCCATGACAGCGACGCACGAGTTGGTCGTGCCGAGGTCGATGCCAATTACCTTCGCCATATCCTTTTCCCCTGTTCATCTGCGGGGTCGCCAAGCCCCAAAGCGGCCAAGCCCAGAGAAGCACTCCGCCGCGCGCTCAAAAAGCCGTCGGCCTCGCTCTTCCGATCCCCGTTTCTCAACGCCAGATTTCAGCTGGTCCGGCGCGTTTCGCGCCCGAACCGGCCAGTCGGGGCGTATATAGGTGGGGCGATTTGGTGGCGCAAGGCGCGGAAGCGGCGGATTTCTCAAGCTTTGGGCCTGTTTTCACGCGCCGCCGCGCGCCTTCCCCTTTCTCACGAACGCTTCTAGACTTGGCCCATGACTCGACGGTTTTGGCTCCTCTCCTGCAGCCTGATCGCCGCGGCTCTTGCGGCGAGCGAGGCCGGGGCGCAGCTGATGCTTCCCGGCGCGGCCCCGGCCGCGCCGCAAGGGGCGACGGCCTCGCCCGTCAAGCCGCGAAGCGCGGGCGCCGTCAAGGGCGCGGGCTCCGGCGCCAAGGGCGTCAAGTCTGGCGCCGTGGCCGGAGTCGCCGGTATTGCCGGGCGCCCGCTCATGCTCAACGGCAAGTCGGGACTTTTACAGATTTCCGGTGACGACAAGACGGCGACGATCGACAAGCTGCAGCTTGCCGGCGAGAGCGTTTCGGATTCCTCGCAGCGCTGCGTCGTCGATATCGTCGGCGAGAATCCGATTCAAGCGACCAGCGTCGGACGCCCCGATGGCCTCTTGCGATTCGAGGCTGGCGTTCCAGCCTGCCCGTTCTCCTTCGACGTCCTCGACGGCGCGGCGCTGGCGCCGTCGCAGATCACCGCATGCGTCTTCAAGGCCGCCGATTGCCAGACCGGTCCCGGCGGGCTGTGGGGTCCCGACGGCGACTCGCTGGTCGGCGACGCCGCCAAATTCGCCAAAGAACGCGCCGAGGCCGAGAAGGCGATGGCCAGGGCGGTGCGCGCGATCCAGGACCGCGCCGCGAACAGCCCGGATGCGGCGGACCTGATTCGCGATCAGAACGGCTTCGCCGGGCAGCGCGACGACATCTGCCGGGACTACGCCAAGGAGAGCGTCCACGGCTATTGCGCCTTGCGCCTGACCCAGGCGCGGACCGCGCTCTTGGAGACACGGCTCAGCGAGTTCGCCGCAGCGGCCGCCGACAAGGCGGCGAGCGAGAAGCCCGGCAAGACGAAGCCGAAGAAGGGAGCCAAGGAGCCCTAGGTCGAGCGAACCGGAGGTGCGGCTGTCCACCATACAAAGCCTTTATCTTGGCGGAGCGCTCGGCTAGCTTTCTGCGGGGCCGAATCGACGGCTCACGCCCCCGAGGACGATAGGCCATGTGGAATGAGTTCAAGGAATTCGCCCTCAAAGGGAACGCGCTGAGCCTCGCCATCGGCGTCATCATCGGCGCGGCATTCGGCAAGATCGTCGATGCCTTGGTCAACGACATCATCATGCCAATCCTCGGCATCGCCGGGAAAGCGGACTTCACCAACTACTATTTTCCGCTATCGGGCGCCGTCACCGCGACCAACCTGGAGGACGCCCGGAAACAGGGAGGCGTGCTCGCCTACGGCGACTTCATCACCGTCGTCATCAACTTCGCCATCGTCGCCGTGGCGCTATTCATCGCGATCAAGGGGATCAACATGCTGACCCGGCAGGCGGCCAAGGAGCCGCCGGTTCCAGCTCCGCCGACCCAGGAAGTCGTGCTCCTGACGCAGATCCGCGACGAGCTGGCCAAGCGCTGAGCCCGCCAGCGCCGGCTTCTCAGAGAGCGAGGCGCCTGAGCCTCAATGCGTTGGCGATAACGCTGACCGAGGACAGCGCCATCGCCGCGGCAGCCACCGTCGGCGACAACAGAAGGCCGAAGGCCGGATAGAGAACGCCGGCGGCGACCGGCACCCCCGCGGCGTTGTAGACGAAGGCGAAGATCAGGTTCTGCCGGATATTGCGCATCGTTGCTTGCGACAGCCGGCGCGCGATGACAATGCCCTGAAGATCGCCGCGCAAAAGCGTGACGCCTGCGCTTTCGATCGCGACGTCAGTGCCGGCGCCCATCGCGACGCCGACGTCCGAAGCCGCCAGCGCTGGCGCGTCGTTCACGCCGTCGCCGGCCATCGCGACGACCCGCCCCTGCTTGCGCAAGCCTTCGACCACTTTGGCCTTGTCCTGCGGCAGGACTTCCGCCTCAATCTCCGTGATGCCGAGCTTGCGCGCCACGGCTTCGGCGGTCGCGCGATTGTCGCCGGTGAGCATCACGACGCGGACACCCGCTTCCATGAGGGCGCGAACCGCGCCGGCAGTCGTCGGCTTGATCGGGTCGGCGATGGCGATCACGCCGCACGCCTTGCCGTCGATTGCGGCGAAGATCACGGTCGCGCCGTCGGCGCGCAGTTGGTCCGCGGGCCCTTCGAGCGGCGCGACATCAGCTCCAACCGCCTGCATCATGGCCCGGTTGCCGAGGACGACTTTGCGCCTGTCGACGATTCCGGTCACGCCCTTGCCCGCCGCCGAGTCGAAGCCTTGGACTTTGCCGAGCGCAAGATGGCGATCCGCCGCGGCTCGCGCCACCGCCGCGCCCAGCGGATGCTCGCTTGCCCTTTCGAGGCTCGCGGCAAGCCGCAGCAACTCATCCTCGCCGACGCCGGCAACGGCGCGCACGGCGACGACCTTGGGCTTGCCTTCCGTCAGCGTGCCGGTCTTGTCGACGACCAGCGTATCGACCTTTTCGAACCGTTCGAGCGCCTCGGCGTTCTTGATCAGGACGCCCGCCCGGGCGCCGCGCCCGACCCCGACCATGATCGACATCGGCGTCGCCAGGCCGAGCGCGCATGGACAGGCGATGATCAGCACCGAGACCGCCGCCACAAGCGCATAGGCGTAACGAGGCTCGGGGCCCCAGATCGCCCAGGCGGCGAAGGCCGCGATCGCAACGGCGATCACCAGCGGCACGAACCAGCCTGAAACCTGATCGGCAAGACGCTGGATCGGGGCGCGGCTGCGCTGCGCCTCGGCGACCATTTGCACGATTCGCGCCAGCATCGTGTCGCGGCCGATCCTGTCCGCGCGCATCACGAAGGCGCCGCTCTGGTTGATCGCGCCGCCGATCACTCTGTCGCCGACGGCCTTCAGGACCGGCGTCGATTCGCCGGTCAGCATCGATTCGTCGACCGCGCCGCGGCCTTCGATGAGTTCACCGTCGACCGGGATCTTCTCGCCCGGCCGCACGCGCAGCCGGTCTCCGAGATTGATCGCGTCGAGGGCGATGTCCTCCTCCACCCCGTCGGCGCGGATGCGCCGCCCGGTTTTCGGGGCGAGATCGATGAGCGCCCGGATCGCCCCGCCGGTCCGTTCGCGCGCCCTCAGTTCCAGCACCTGGCCGAGCAGGGCAAGCGTCGTGATGACGGCCGCGGCTTCGAAATAGACCGGCGTCGCGCCGTCGGCCCCGCGGAACGCTGGCGGAAATATGCCCGGAGCGATCGTCGCGACGACGCTAAAGGCCCAGGCGACGCCGACGCCCATGGCGATCAGCGTGAACATGTTGAGGTTGCGGGTCTTGAGCGACTCATAGCCGCGGTGGAAAAACGGCCGCCCGGCCCAGAGCACGACCGGCGTCGCCAGCGCCAGCTGGAGCCAGTTGGAGACGGCCTCGGACAGCAGCATATGCAGGTTGGTCAGATGCCCGCCCATTTCGAGCGCGAAGACGGGAACGGAGAGTACGAGCGCGACCCAGAAGCGTCGGCTCATGTCGATGAGCTCCGCGCTCGGACCGTCGCCGGCCGACGCAACTTCGGGCTCCAACGCCATGCCGCAGATCGGGCAATGGCCGGGGCCAGACTGACGAATCTCGGGATGCATCGGACAGGTGTAGATCGCGTCCGTCGGCGCGGACTTCGGCGGCGCCGGCGCCGCGAGGAATCGGGCCGGCTCGGCGACAAACTTTTCGCGACAACGGGCGGAGCAGAAAAAATAGGTCGCCGCGCCGTGCTCGGCCTTGTGCCTGGCCGTCGCCGGATCGACGGACATGCCGCAAACAGGGTCGATGGCGGATGCGGCGAGGTCAGCGCCCGCAGCCATTCGGCAGGCCTCCTTGTGTCGAAGTGCGCGCAGGCTTAAACCTTCCCATGATGGGAAGGTCAAGCGGATTTGAGACATGAAGATCGGCGTGGCGGCGGCGGCGAGCGGAGTCAACGCCAAGATGATCCGCCATTACGAGGCGATTGGCCTCCTCCGTCCGGCCGAGCGCCGTGACAACGCCTATCGCGACTACGGCGAGCGCGACATCCACGAGCTCGCGTTCATCCGGCGCGCGCGCCGGCTCGGCTTTTCGATCGCGGAAATCGGCGCTTTGCTCGCGCTCTGGCGCGATCGGGCGCGACCGAGCCGCGAGGTCAAACGCATCGCGGAAGCGCATATCGGCGATCTTGAGGCCCGCGTCGCCGACATGCTGGCGATGGCGAAGACGCTTCGCAAGCTGGTCGACGCTTGCCACGGCGACGATCGCCCGGACTGCCCGATCCTCGACGATCTCGCGCTCGGCGACGCCGGCGCTTCACTTGCGGATCCTCCTCCGCGGCCGGCGAAGACCTTGCGCCCGCTTCGGCGCTCGTCCATGAGGCGGACATGAACGTCGCCCCGTCCCCGCCCAATCCGAACTGGCTCGATCAGATCCGGCCGTCGATGCGCGGAGTCGCCACCAGCGGCATTCTCGAAGTGTTCAACTACGGCCGCGGCAAGCAGGGGCTGATTCCGCTCTGGGTCGGCGAGGGCGACGTGCCGACGCCCCCATTCATCTGCGAGGCGGCGAAGGCGTCGCTCGACCGCGGCGAGACCTTCTACACCTACCAGCGCGGCGTGCCCGAACTGCGCGCGGCAATCGCCGCCTATATGACCCGCGTCTACGGCGCAGCGCCCGGAGGCGGGGCTTTCTCGCCGGAGAACTTTTTCGTCACCATCGGCGGCATGCACGCCATCGAGCTCGCGACCAGGCTCCTCGTCGGCCCGGGCGACGAGGCGCTGATCCCCTCACCCGCGTGGCCCAATTTCGTCGGCGCGCTCGAAATTTCCGGCGGCCGCGCCGTGCCGGTGCGCCTCGACCGCGGCGCCCGCTGGAGCCTCGATCCGGACAAGCTCGCTCGCGCGGTGACGCCCGCGACCCGGCTCATTTTTTTCAACAGCCCCGCCAACCCGAGCGGCTTCGTCGCCACGCGCGAGGAGATCGCGGCGACGCTGTCGATCGCGCGCCGGCATGGGCTTTGGATCATCGCCGACGAGATTTACGGCCGTCTCACCTATGACGGCGCGCGCGCGCCATCGTTCCACGACGTGATGACGCCTGACGACAAGATCCTGTTCGTCCAGACGCTCAGCAAGAACTGGGCGATGACTGGCTTCCGCATCGGCTGGCTCGAGGCCCAGCCCGCGCTTGGAGACGTGATCGAGAACCTGGTGCAGTTTACGACCTCGGGCGTCCCCGTCTTCACCCAGCGCGCCGCGACCGCCGCGCTCGATCAAGGCGAGGAATTCCTCGCCTGGCAGATCGACCGCTGCCGCCGCTCGCGCGATATCCTGTGCGCGGGGCTGGCGGCCACCGGCCGTGTGCGCTTCTCCGAGCCGGAGGCGGCGTTCTATCTCTTTTGCTCGGTCGACGGCTTTGACGATTCGCGGGCACTGGCGCTGAGCCTCATCGACGAAGCGGGCGTCGGCGCGGCCCCCGGGGGCGCCTTCGGCCCCGGCGGCGAGGGCCATCTGCGCCTGTGTTTCGCCCGCGATCCCGACCAGATAGCCGACGCGACCCGCCGGATGGCGCGCTGGCTCAAGGGGTAAGGAGCGCGGCCGCGCCCCCGCCTGAAGTCCAATGCTGCTACTGCGAACAGCCCTCTGGCGCCGCAGCAAGCTTCACACTAAGTTCCGGCCGGAAGGTCTGGAGATGGTCATGCTTGTTCGCCCGCGCAGAAGCGTCCTGTATATGCCCGGCTCCAACGCCAAGGCTTTGGCGAAGGCTTCGACCCTGCCTGCCGATGCGCTGATCCTCGATCTCGAGGATTCGGTCGCCCCCGACCAGAAGGTCGCCGCGCGCGGCGAGGTCGCTCAGGCGGTGCGCAAGGGCGGCTTTGGCGGCCGCGAGATCATTATCCGTGTCAACGGACCGCATACGCCCTGGGGAGAGGAGGATCTCGCCGCCGCTTCCGCAGCCGGGCCGGACGCGATCCTCTTGCCCAAGGTCGACGATCCAGGAGCGATCATGGCGGCCGCGAGGACGTTGCGCGAGGCCGGAGCGCCCGAGAGAACCCGAATCTGGGCAATGATGGAGACTCCCAACGCCGTCCTGAACGCCGGCTCGCTCGCCGCGGTCGCTGGCGACTCGACCTCGCGGCTGGCGGCGCTGGTCATGGGCCTCAACGACCTGGCCAAGGAGACGCGCGCTCGGCTCACTCCCGGGCGAAGCACCATGACCGTATGGCTCGCTCGCTGTGTCTTAGCGGCGCGCGCGCACGGCCTCGACGTCATCGACGGCGTCTTCAACGACATCAAGGATCTCGGAGGATTTCAGACGGAGTGCGTTCAGGGGCGCGACATGGGCTTCGACGGCAAGACCCTTATCCACCCGAGTCAGATCGAAATCTGCAACGAAGTCTTCGCGCCGGCGCTAGCGGAGGTCGAAAGCGCCCGCGCGATCATCGAAGCCTTTGCGCTGCCCGAGAACGCGGGCAAGGGCGCGATCCAGCTAAACGGGCGCATGGTTGAACTCCTGCACGCCGACATGGCGCGCCGAACGCTCGCGATAGCGGACGCGATCGCGGAGCTTCACGAGGCGGCTGCTTAAAAAAAGCGGGCTCGCAAGCCCGCCCGGCGTCAGATCTTCTTCAGCCGCACGATCACGTCGACAGCTGCGATCGAGGTGCCGTCGGGAGCGGGGATTTCGAACTCCGGCACCCATTCCTCGGGAATGTCCGACAGTTCTTCCGTGTCCTCGCGATAGAAGTGGTAATGGGGCCCGGTCTTCGTGTCGTACCAGAGCTTGGCGTCGTAGATCGCGATCTCGCGCAAGAGCCCGCAGCGCGCAAACTCGTTCAGCGTGTTGTAGACCGTGCCCAGGGTCGGCGCGAACCGGATCGACCGGGTCTCGTGGTAAAGCATTTCCGCGGTGAAGTGGCGGTTCCCCGCGCCGAAGATCGCGCGCGCGATATCGAGCCTTTGCCGGGTCGGCCGCACCCCGGCCGAGGCGAGCTTCCGCAACAGGACGCCGGTGCAGGCTTCGGGATGCACTGAGCTTTTCGTTTCCATGGACATCATGCGCCGCTGGCGAACCCCCGCCAGATGATCGGGAACCTGATTGACCCCGATATCTTTAGCCCGGCTCGGGCGCGTCCGCAACCTCAACCTTCCCGGGGTAATGGGTCCGGACCCATTACCCTTCGCGGGCGCCAGGCGGTGCGAAGCTGCCTTTGAGGTCCCGATTGCTGGCGGGCGCCTCCCGTTTCACCTAAGGTTGGTTTGCATTGGGTCACCGGGAGGCTTGATCTTGGCGATTGCGGGCGGGTGTCTGTGCCGGGCGGTCCGGTTCGAAATCAACGCCGAGGCGCCGCTTGGGGCTCGATATTGCTGGTGCCGCGTGTGCCAATATCTCGGCGCCGGAACCGGCGCGGTCAGCGCGCTCTTCCGCAAGGAGGACGTCACGGTTTCCGGTCCGCTCACCGACTATGTCTGCAAGGCCGACAGTGGCGCGACCATGCACAGGCGCTTCTGTTCGCGATGCGGCGCGGACATATTCAGCGAAGCGGAAGAGCGGCCGAAGCTTGTCTTCGTGCGCGCCGGCGCGCTCGACGATCCGGATCTGGCGGTCCCCACGGCCACGATCTGGACGAGGTCGGCGCCGCAATGGGCCTGTTTCGATCCGGATCTTCCTCAGGTGGCCGGGCAACCCGTTCCCGAGCCGAAAGCCTGACCGAGCCCGCCGGAGTTCGGACAGGAAGGCGCGACGACGATGCTGTTCATGGTGATCGAGCGTTTCCGCGACGACGACATGGTCCCGGTCTACCGGCGCCTGCGCGACGGCGGCCGGTCGCTGCCGGAAGGGCTCGACTATGTCGACAGCTGGGTCGAGCCCAACTTTTCCCGCTGCTTCCAGCTCATGCGCTGCGACGACCTCCGGCTCATCCAGGCCTGGATTCTTCAATGGCGCGGCTGCGGCGTGACGTTCGAGATCGTACCTGTGGTCGCGAGCAGCGAGACACGTCCGATCGTCGAGTCCTATCTCGGAGAGCCCGAGCCGAAAGCCTGACCGGCGCCCCGGCGGCCCGCCCGGCCCAAGTTGATATCGTCACATTTTCGGTGCATGCATGGCTTCCCGCAGCGGGATGGGGCGATTTTCGGGAGGAAGTTGAAGCTCATGTCACTTTCGCTCTACCAATGCAGCGTGCCGGTGTACGAGCGCGGGCTCAACGCGTTTCTGGGCGTCCTCGACAAGGCGGAGGAACACGCGCAGGCGCGGAAGTTCGACCCGGCGAATTATCTTGCGATCAAGTTGAGTCCCGACATGTTTCCGCTTGCCCGGCAAATCCAGAGTTTCTGCGATCACGCCAAGAACTCGTCATTCCGGCTCGCCGGCCAGCAGCCGCCGGCCAAGGAGGACAAGGAGACGACCATCGCCGAACTGCGCGAACGCATCAAAGCGACGCTCGAGATGCTGAAGTCGATCGACCCCAAAGCGATGGAGGGCGGCGAGACGCGCGAGATCGTCATTCCCGCCGGGGGCGGCAAGCTCAAGGCCGACGGCGCGACCTATCTGCTACATTTCGCGATGCCGAACTTCTACTTTCATTTGACGACCGCTTACGACATCCTGCGCGCCGGCGGGGTCGAGATCGGCAAGCGCAATTTCATCGGCGCGGTCCCCGGCATGGTCCGGGTTTGAGACTTCACTGTTCGAGAATGAGCCCATGACGATCGCGAGACTTCAGGCCGGCCCGCGCATGTCGCAGGCCGTGGTTCATGGCTCAACGGTCTACCTCGCCGGCCAGGTCGCCCAACAGCCGAAAGGCAAGAGCGTCGGCGAGCAGACAAAAGAGATCCTGGCCCAGATCGACCGTCTCCTTGCCGAAGCCGGTTCGGACAAGACCAGGATCCTTTCGACCACCATCTATCTCGCCGACATCGCGACCTTTGCCGAAATGAATGCGATCTGGGACGCATGGGTCCCGCCCGGCCATGCGCCCGCCCGCGCGACCGTCGAGGCCAAGCTCGCCGCGCCCGCCTACACGGTCGAGATCGCCTGCATCGCGGCCAGGACGTAAAGCCGCGCCGCGGCCGGGTCCGCGACGCGAGCCTGGTCTGACTGACGAGGAGCCTGCTCCGGTGCATATCCCGTCGATCGACACCGTCCGGGGCCCGTTCGAGCGGGTGACGACGCCCGACGAGGCAATCGACCGTCTCGCCCGCCTCTACGACGACGCCACACAGGCCTTGCGCGGCGCGGTCGAGCGCTTCCTCAAGGACGGCGAGCCGCCGTCGTCAGCGACGCGCGCCCTGTTCCGCTATCCCGAGCTCCGTCTGACCTATGACCCCACCGGCCCGGCGCTTTCCAGCCCGCGGGCGTTCGCGAAATTCAGCGAGCCTGGCGTCTACGCTACCACTGTCACCCAGCCGGAGGAGTTCCGCGCCTACCTGCTCGAGCAGCTCCAGCCGCTGGTCAGCGAATACGGCGCCACAATGGAGGTCGGCGTCGGCGCGCCGGAGATCCCCTACCCCTATGTGATCGAAAGCGGCGATGAACTGACCCGGGGCGGCGCTGACGTCGCGGAGCTCGCGCGTTTCTTTCCCGTCCCGTCGCTGGCGACGATCGGCGACGAAACCGCGGACGGCGAGTTCGACTTCGGCCCCGAACGGCCGCTCGCCCTGTTCGATGCGCCCCGCGTCGACTATTCGCTGCGCCGCCTCGTCCACTACACCGGCTCCGACTGGCGGGCGATGCAGCCCTGGGTGCTGCTCACCAACTATCACCGCTATGTCGACCAGTTCGTGCACTGGGGCTTGAAGCAGCTGCATGCCGGAGCGGGGGTGCAGAAAGTGATTCTGCCCGGCAACGTCGTCATCGACGCGTCGGTCCCGCCGGCGGAGGCGGAAGCGCGCGCGGCGGCCGTCGCCTGGCATCGGTTCCAGATGCCGGCCTACCATTGCGTGCGCGCCGATGGGCGCGGGATCAGTCTCGTCAACATTGGCGTCGGGCCCTCGAACGCCAAGACCATCACCGACCACATCGCGGTCCTGAGGCCTCATTGCTGGCTCATGATCGGCCATTGCGCCGGGCTTCGGCAGTCGCAGGTGATCGGCGACTATGTGCTCGCGCACGCTTATCTGCGTGGCGACCACATCCTCGACGACGCCGTGCCGCTGATGACGCCGATCCCGGCGCTGGCCGAAGTGCAGGTCGCGTTACAGGAGGCGGTGGCGAAGATCACCGGCGACCGGGGCGAGGCGCTGAAGCGTCGCTTGCGCACCGGCACCGTCGTCACCAACGACGATCGCAATTGGGAATTGCGCTGGTCGCAGGAGCGCCGGATCATCAACATCTCACGTGCGATCGCCGTCGACATGGAATCGGCGACCATCGCCACGCAGGGCTTCCGCATGAGGGTGCCTTACGGCACGCTTCTATGCGTGTCCGACAAGCCGCTGCATGGCGAGATCAAGCTGCCCGGCGCCGCCAACGCCTTCTACGAGCGCGCGATCGCCGAGCATCTGCAGATCGGCATCGCGGCAATAGGCCTCCTGCAAAGCACCGACGACGCGCTGCATTCGCGCAAGCTCAGAAGCTTCGACGAGCCGCCGTTCCGGTGAGGGGTTAGCTGATCATCACCGCCGGGCGCCCAGAAGCGGGTCCATCTCGTACACTTGGGGGACACGCGCCAGCCGGACTGGTCGAGCGGCATCTTGAGGCCTTCGCCGACCACGCGATGGAATTCTGGCTTGAGGTAGGCGGGAACCCGGATCGGGCGCGGTGGCTGGCTATGAGGAATCTCGAAGTCCGCCAGACGCCGCGGGCCCGCGAGCTCCTCACCCGCGCCACGCTCGCGGGTGACCGTGCCCAGGCCATTCATCCCGCTCGTGACGGCGACGGCGGATGAGGCGCGGCTCTGCCCCAGGCCAGTGTCAGGAGAGCGAAGACTGATGGACGTCATCATTATTGGCGCCGGGCCGGCCGGTGTGTTCGCGGCGCGACGTGCGGCCGAGCTGGGCGCGAAGACGACGCTCGTAACCCGCGACGAGTTTGGCGGCATGGCGGCGACCGACGGACCAGTTCCGGTGCGGACATTGGCCCATGCTGCCCGGCTGATCCGAGAAGCTCGCCAGCTCGGTCAGTACGGCATCGCCGTGAGCGAGCCGATGCTCAACTATCCTCGGCTGCTCGCGCGCGTCCGTGAGGTGGTCGCCGACGTGCGCACCTTTTCGCTTCGGCGTGAGGACATGGACCGTCTAGGAGTGACGGTTTACGAGCAGGCCGGCGCCGCACGCTTTGTCGATCCGCACACCATCGAAACCGAGAGTGGGCTGCGGCTCCATGCAGACAAGATCATCCTTTGCGCGGGCGGCATGAGCCGGCACCTATCGGTTCCCGGCTTCGAGTTGACCGCTACCCACAGCGATGCCTGGAGCGCAACTGCGGTCCCGCCGTCAATGTTGGTCATCGGTGGGGGAGCGACTGGGGTCCAACTCGCCTCGATCTTCAATGCGTTTGGCTCGGAGGTCCAGCTTTTCCAGGCCGGACCGCGCATCCTGCCGACTGAGGACGAAGACGTATCGGCGGCTGTCGCTGCCGCCTTCCGCGGGGCGGGCATCGCGGTGCGCGAGGGTTTCGGCGCCATCGAATCGTTTGAGAAGACGCCGGGCGGCGTGCGAATGGTCTTCTCGAAAGAGGGCGCACGGGACAGTGCTGAGGCCGCGGTCGCCTTCGTCGCGGTGGGCTGGGTGGCCGACGCTGCCGGGCTCAATCTGGCGAGAGCAGGCGTCGAGACCGATGTGCGGGGTTATGTGCGCGTGGACTCCTCGCTGCGGACTTCTGCGCCGCACATCTACGCAGCGGGCGACATCACCGGGCGCCTGATGTTGGTCCCGCAGGCGATCGAGGGCGGGTTGGTGGCGGCCACGAACGCCGTGCTCGGTGCCACCACGACTCCTGTGGATCTGGTAAGTCCAATCGGCAACTTCACCGAGCCGGAATATGCCCAAGTCGGCCTGACCGAGGCGAAGGCCCGCGAAACCCACGATGCGGTTGTCGCCGTGGTGCGCTTCAACGAGACCACCCGCACGATTATCGACGGCCGGACGGCCGGATTCTGCAAGCTGATCGCGGACCGCGCGACCGGCGCGATCCTGGGCTGCCACGTTGTTGGCGAGCGGGCGGTCGAGATCGTCCAGGTGGTTGCGGTCGCCATTGCCGCAGGGATGCGAGTGGACGACCTGGCCCGGGTTCCGCTCTCATTTCCCACCTATGCCGCTATGCCCGGGCGCGCGGCATACCGTGCCGCCCAGCAGCTCAATCTGGAAGTAGGCGGCCGAGTGTACCCCCAAGCGTGAATCGCGCTGACGATTCCGCCTTGGCAGAAATGACAATAATAGTTCGTTGATTATGCGAACGACCGCTATTTGCGCGTTGTCATCGTCCGTCGCGCCCGCCTTCGAACGTCCGCTTCCCACCCGGTCGGACTCGCATGCATATGCCAATTGATTCTCGACCCTAGCGCATCCCTCCCGCTTGGGAGGGCAGCCGCGCCGCTAGTCCGGAAGCGCCGGCGACTCCCGCCATGCGCGGCGAACATGGGTTTCGCGGCCAATAGGCGGTTTGGGGGCAATTGTGGCGAAGACGAACGCGCTCCCTGTTCCGGCCGGTAATTATCCCTGTTCCAGCGCGAAAGCGCCCTGTTCCGTCTTGAAGGGATTGTGGCGCCGGCTGGCTTGCGCATCCATGCGACGGACGCATGGCGACAAAATCTCGACATGATCGCCGACGGGATACGCCGTAAGACCCTCCTCGATCCGGCTCAAACCGCCGCACTGGCCGGTGAGAGCGAGAGTGACATGAACACGCTATTCCCGTTTTCCCGGTACGCCCCGAACGGACCGCAAAGCTTGAAGCCTGCGCTGCGATAAAGCGTCTGGGCTGGCTCGAATGCGGGGTGGCGGCCGGAACCTGATACTCGCGAGAACGAGCAACATCGATGACGTGATTCAGAAGCGCCCGACCAGCCCCCGTTCTGCGCCGTGCGCTCGGCGTCCGCATGGACTTGATCTCGCCCTGCGTCGACGAGAGCTCTTTGAGGGCCGCGCAGCCAAACAGCAATTTGCCGTTCCATGCCGTCCAGAAAGACACGTCGGGCGCTTTGAGCTTACTCGCATCCAACGCGAAGACCTGATCGGGCCGCGATAGCTCGTGCATGTTTCGTATGTGCTCTGCGAGAAGCGCGTTCACGGAGGGTCGCGAAAGATCATCGAACTCAATGCGCAACATGCAAGGTTAGGGGCCAGAAAAAAGAAACACAGCGAGCTACTGTTTCCGGGGGCATCCGGCCTGTCGCCGCCATTGGTCATCGCCCAACGGGGTTTTGCCGGATCACCGGGAATCGCCGCCCGCATTGAAAATGCTATTTCGCCGAAGTTATGCCAAGCCGTGCGAATCGGTCGGCTGCGATAGATCGGCCGCGGACGGCGATCTACGCTTCGCAGGCCGGTCAGCGCGCACGCTGCGGGCGGACAAGAAAACTGCGGGATCGGCCTGCTCCGGGCCTAGCCGATCACCATGACCGGCGTTCCGATGTGCACGCGGCCATAAAGGTCGATCGCGTCCATGTCGCGCATGCGGATGCACCCTGACGACACGTGCCCGCCGATTTCCGACGGCTCGTTGGTCCCGTGAATGCGGATCAGCGTGTCCTTGTTGTCGACAAAGAGGTAGAGGGCGCGCGCGCCAAGCGGATTGTCCCAGCGGCCCTCGAGCGGCCCATGCTGCTTATAGACCTGGAACTGCGGCCAACGCTCCATGATCGACTCGGTCGGCATCCAGGTCGGCCATTCCTTCATCGCTCCGACCTCGGCGCGGCCGGTCCACCCCATATACTCGGCGCCGCTTGCGATCCGGTATTGGATCGCCTGGCCATGGGGCAGAATGTAATAGAGATAGTTCTGACCGGTATCGACGACGATCGTGCCCGGCTTCTCCGGCGTTTGATACTGAACTATGCTGCGCTGGGTGGGGATGCGAAACTCGTCGGGCTCGGCGAGCGCCATCATTTGTTTGTCGCGCGCCGAGAGTTGCGGGTCGGGAAGGCCCGATTGGATGACCGGCGTGCAGGCGCTGACCAGCGCGCTCGCGGCCAACGCAATTCCCACAAAGAAAACACTCGTCTTCATCCCGCCCCTCGCCTCTCAGCTCGTCATTGTCTTACCATGAAACTTAACGGTTTCGCGAAGGTTACCGCACGGAAACGCGCCACTGGCCTTCACGAAAACGCGAGCGCGGAAACGCGGAGCCGGCCGCCGCCCGAGAAGCCCTTTTAGCCGAACACATTTGTCAGGCGCAACGCTTTATTTCGCCACATTTCGCCGCCCGGTCTATGCGAAACTTGTTTGCGGAATGCTAAGGATCGAGGCAAAAACGCGACGAGATCGAGTTTGTTCCGGCGTTTCGCCGGAGCTTGAGCAGGAGTTCCCTGATGACGCAATGGCCGGCGCGCCTCGTCCTGGTTGGGGCCGGCAAGATGGGCGCAGCGATGGCGCACGGCTGGCTCGAGGCCGGTCTCCAGCCGTCGTCGCTCATCATCCTCGAGCCCGCCCCGTCGCCCGAGATCGCTGCGCTCGCGGCGAGCCGGGGACTTGCGCTCAATCCTCGAGACGCCGTGTCCCCGCCCGAGATGCTGGTTCTCGCCGTCAAGCCACAGAGCCTCGACAATGTTGCGCCCGGGATCTCCGCCCTCGCGGCCGAGCGCACGCTGATCCTATCGATCCTCGCCGGCAAGACCATCGTCGACCTCACCGCGCGGTTGCCTCAGGCGCGGGCCGTCGTGCGGGCGATGCCCAATCTTCCGGCGGCGATCGGCAGGGGCGTCACCGCCGCCGCCGCCAACCCGAATGTGACCGGCGAACAGCGCGGCTGGTGCGAGCGCCTGCTCGGCGCCGTGGGGACGTTCCACTGGCTCGACGATGAAAGCGCGGTCGACGCGGTGACCGCCATTTCCGGCTCCGGCCCGGCCTATGTTTTCGCTCTGACCGAGGCGCTCGCGGCTGCGGGCGAGCGGCTCGGCCTCGAGCCCGGGCTGTCGATGAGCCTCGCGCGCGGAACCGTGGAGGGCGCCGCCGAACTGATGCGCCGCGACGGCTCCACCACCGCCGAGGCCTTGCGGCGCAATGTCACTTCGCCGGGCGGCACCACCGCCGCGGCGCTCGCCGTGCTCCTTGGTCCCGAGGGGCTCAATGATCTCCTGGCGCGGGCGACGGCCGCGGCTCGCGCCCGGGCGGCGGAGTTGGCGGGATAGGTTCCTTGGCGGCGGGCGGCCGAGCGCCTACATTGCGGCCGAGGCATAAAAGGAGCGCGACATGGCGACCAGACCGAAAAGTGAGGCGAAGTCGCCCCCGCCCGACACGCGCGGCAAGATCGTCGACGCAATGATGGAGCTCGCAGGCGAGCGGCGCTTCGAGGACATCTCGGTGCGCGACATCTGCAAGACGGCCGGCGTCTCGCTCGCCGATTTCCGCGACGCCTTCCCCTCGAAAGGAGCGGTGCTCGCTGGATTCTCACGCCGCATCGACCGCGCGGTCTTAGACGACCACGGCGAGGAGCTCGCCGACGAGACCCCGCGCGAGCGGCTGTTCGACATCCTGATGCGCCGGCTGGAAGCGATGGCGCCCTATCGCGAGGGCGTCCGCGAGGCTGTAGCGTGGCTCAAGCGCGAGCCCGCCGCCGCGTTGGCGATGAACCAGGTCACGATGTCCTCGATGCGCTTCATGCTCGAGGCCGCCGGCATCGAAGCCCATGGCGCGGCCGGGGCGGTCAAGCTCCAGGGTCTGGCGCTGGCCTGGGCGCGCATGATCCATGTCTGGCTCGACGACGACGAGCCAGCCCTGTCCAAGACCATGGCGGAGCTGGACCGCGTCCTGACGCGCGGCGAGCGGGCGGCCGCGGGCGTCGATCGCCTGAGCGCGCTGGCGAGCCCGTTTGCCGCGCTCGCGCAGGCGGCCTTCGAGGCCGCCGGCCGCAGGGTCCGGCGCGGCGGCGCCCGCCCGCCACGCAAGGATGACGCGGGCGATGAGGACGTGACCGCGCTCTGAGGGCGAAAGCGCTTCCCGCGGAGCTTTGGCGCTGACCATTCATCCCAAAATCCTTTGGGCGTTCGTCACTTTCGCCTTCGTCGCCTCAATCACGCCCGGGCCGAATAACCTGATGTTGATGACGTCCGGGGTGAAATACGGATTCGGCCGCACCCTGCCCCATCTCGTCGGCGTCGTCCTCGGTTTCGCGCTGATGATCGCCCTGGTCGGACTCGGGCTCAGCGTCCTCTTCGACCGCTATCCGCAAATCCTGCCGCTGATGCGGATCGCCGGGTCGCTCTACATGGTGTGGCTCGCGCTCAAGATCGCGCTCGCCAAGCCGATCAGCAAGGCTGAACCCGGCGGCCGTCCGATCGGCTTCTTCGCCGCCGCCGGCTTTCAGTGGGTCAATCCCAAGGCCTGGGCGATGGCGCTTGGCGCGCTCGCGGCTTACGCCGGGGTCGTCGACTCTTACGCCGGCGGCGTCCTTCTCATCGCCGCCCTCTGCGGCGCGATCGCGATTCCCTGCTGCATCGCCTGGACGCTGTTCGGCGCTTCGCTCAGCCGGCTACTGATGGATCCGCGCGTCGCGCGGCCTTTCAACTGGACGATGGCGGCGCTGCTGGTCGCTTCGATCGCGCCGATCTTCTTCGAGTAGGACCGGACTGCCGGCGCTGGAACATGTCGCCTCGCAGTTAGGGCCTGTCTTCAGTTGAGGCGAGAACGGATTGGAATTGGACGCAGAACGTATTGTGTTTCGGATGCGCGGGGATTTCCGAATCAGCAAATGTCTGACTCTGTGAGTGGTCGGCCCGAGGAGGGGCTGACCGATGCGACGATATGCCCTGCGCGACGACCAGTGGGATCGGATCCAAGATATTCTGCCGGGCCGTGAAGGCCATGTGGGCGGCACGGCGGCGGACAATCGCCTGTTCGTCGAAGCCGTTCTCTTCAGGTTTCGCGCCGGCATTCCTTGGCGCGATCTGCCCGAGCGCTTTGGCGACTGGAAGATCGTCTATCAGCGCTTCAACCGATGGGCCAAGAGCGGCGTTTTCGAGCGGGTTTTCAAGCTTTTGGCCAGCGACCACGACAACGAGTATATGATGATTGACGCCACTATCGTGCGCGCTCACCAGCATAGCGCCGGCGCCCAAAAAAAGACGGCGCGCAAGCCATCGGCCGATCCCGCGGCGGATTGACCACCAAAATTCACGCGCTCGTCGACGCCCTCGGCAATCCTGTCGAGGTGATGCTCAGCCCGGGCCAAGATCACGATCTGACTTGCGCCGAGCCTCTCATCGAAGCCGTCGATCCCGGCGCTTTGATCGCCGACAAGGCGTTCGACGCCGACGCCTTCATCGCCGCCCTCAATGATCGAGCGATCGCCCCCGTCATCCCATCAAAATCCAACCGAAAAACCCCGCGCCCGTGCGACTTCGCCCTCTACTGCGAACGCAATCTCATTGAGCGTTTCTTCAATAAGCTCAAGCATTTCCGGGCTATAGCCACGCGTTACGACAAGCTCGCAAAGATCTTCCTCGCCGGCGTTCACCTCGCCTGCGCTGCCATCCTCCTCAACTGAAGACAGGCCCTAAAACGCCCGCCGCTTTCCGCGCCCACACCCTTTAATCGGGTGTGAGGGCCGCGCCAACGATCCGGATCGGCGTCTCGTGTGGCGCCTTTCTGGAACGGCTGCGGCGCGATCTCCCTGGCTAATCCTCCCGCGCCAAGGGCCTGCGTCCGGGCGTGCACGCGCGGCGCGGATGGGGAGGAGCGGCCAGAGCCTCTGCCTCATTTCCGCCTTAACGTGCTCCGGTAAATGTGTCGATCGGGCAAAAGCGTCGATTGGGGCGAAATCCGGGAACCATGCGCTCCCTGCATGGGTTCGGGCGGCGCCGACGCCACAATTCCCAGGCGCGGAACAAGGACATTTTTGCGCTGGAACAGGAGAATTATTTTCCGGAACAGGGAGCATTTCGCCCGTGAACACAATCTTGCCTGAAACCGCGCCACGGCCGAAGCGCCCATGTTCGCGCCGCATGGCTCCGATGCGGCGAAGACCATCCGTTCTTCGAGCGCGACTTGCCCGCCTTCCTGCTCCGGTTACGAAGGCGCAACGACAACGCGAAAGAGCGCTGCGCAACGCGAGCGGCCGACGTCGGAGACCGCTCACCCGCGATTGGCGGATCTCGCGCAACCGCAATCTGTTCTTGAACGCGGACGGCTATAACGTCGTGGTCTACCCGGCTGGTCGCTGGTGGAGCTTTCGGGTCAGCAACTGGCTAACCGAGAAGATTCTGGCGGGTGACCGCGTGCTCGTTTCGATGGACGCGGCCAAGCTAACGGCTTTCGACGCCTATGATCTTGATGAAAGAGCGAGGCGACTGACCGGAATTTTGTCTATAGCGGTAGTTCGTGCAACATAAAGGACGTTATGTTGACGTTTATTCTACGCCATTGTGCTAGGAATTTGACAAGAATGCTCGAAGAAAATGCGCGACCCTTCGTCAACGAAGTAGTACGCGCCATACGCCACCTCCAACTTCGAGCGCCCAATCAAATCGAACGCCTTGTTGACAACGCGGGAGAAGGGGAAATCAACCGCGTGTATGCAGTAGCCGCGGGCGTGAACGAGGAGCCGCACTTGCGAAGAACTAGAGATGATCTTTTTCTTCAATGTAGTCTCGATACCCCGGGCACATGCCTCTAATTCTTCATCGAACGATCTCATTGGTTTTCCGGATACGATGATTCCATTGTCCCTGCGCATGGCGGCCAAACCTTGTACTACGCCGGCGTTGTTCAGCGCTCTCGAACAAGGCGCTCGTCATAGCCGCCGTTTGAGGGGCTTCCGTCCGGACGCAGCCAGATCGGATCCGCGGTCGTGATCTGCAGGTCGAATTTGTCTGCTTCGGTTTTGACGGCAGCGTCGATTTTTGGAAATCCATAAGGCATCAGCCTGAACGTCGAACTATCTGGGTATCCCTTCAGGTCCGCGAGGAGCATCAGCGGAAACGTCTCTTCTCGGACTTTCGCGGCCTCCTTCATTGGGTCTGTGCTAGGCACACGCCATTCTTTGCTCAGCGCCGGATTTGCTTGGCGAGCGGCCGAGAGGTCTCTCTCAAAAGCTCTTAACTCCCCGAACGTGTGCGTCCGATCGCGCTCAAAAGGAAAAGTGATCAAAGGCGCGGCCATCTTAAATCACCACCCGCTCAACATCGTCGAGGCTCGTCTCGTCGCTACGCCGATCATAGAGCTGCGTGGTGCGCGTCGAGGCATGGTTCGCCATCTGCGCTGCCTTCTCCAGCGTCCCGCCGTTCTCGAGGTAGGCGGTGACGCCCGTCGCCCGAAACGTGTGATTGCCGATCTTGGTGGTGATGCCGGCCGCTCGCGCACGCCTCTGGATCATCGCATAGGAATTCGCCTGGGGCAGAGGATTGCCGGTGAGCTGGCCGGAAGCTGTGCTGTAGCTTTGAAACAAAAGCGCCTTCGGATCGGACGATAGCCCCGCGCTGTCGATATAGGCGCGCAGATAGGATTCGAGATTGTGATGGCACGGCATAGCGGCCTGTTTGCCGCCTTTCTCATTGAGCCGCACTCGTAATCGATGGTTCTGCAGGAACACGTCCTCGACGCGCATGGCGATCGCCGCGCCAATGCGCGCGAACGAATAGACCATCAGTCCGATCAAGGCGCGGTCGCGCAGGCCGATGACGGTCGTCGTGTCGATCGCATCGATGAGCTGGCGCGCCTCAGCCGGGTCGAGCACCGGCGTCTTACCGCGCCGCACGATATGGCGCGGCCCGCGCACGGCGGCGGCCGGATTGATCGGCATGATTTGGCCGATGACCATCCAATCGAACAGATGGCGCAAAGCGGCCAGGCGCAGCTTCGCGGTCGGCGCGGATCGCGCTCGGCCCAACTGCTCGATGTAGGTCGCGACATGCACGCTCTCGATCGCCGTGAGCTGGGTGACGCCCTTCGCCTCAAGCAAGTCGAAGAATTCCGTCGCCGCGCGCGCATAGGCGCGACGGGTGTGCGGGTTCCGGATCTGCGCCGTGAAGAATTCGAGGAAGCGAGAGGAGGCGCGCGTGCCGGCGGCAGCGACAAGTGCCGGAGCGTTAGAAGCGATGAGGGGGGCGAGTTGATTCATGTATCAAAAGATTCCGAAATGCTTAGCAAGAATGCCGCCTACCAAAGCAACCAATCCCACAGCGCCTCCGGCAGTCGCCGCACCCGCGGCTTTCGCGAGATTGTCGCGCAAGCTCTCCAGATAGATTTTCATGAAGCGCTGGCGAGGCGTCGGGCGCTCAGTCTCGATTTCAATGTGGCCGATGTCGGCGGTTATCTCGGCTTTCGCACTGTTTGACAGCGAAAGCGCCGGCAATTCGGTCTTGATCGTGCTCACGGCCTCGCGAATTTCTGCAAGGGCGGCATCGGATACCGGCTCGTCGTTTATCGACGGCGAGCTTGGCGCTGATAGGTTAGAAGATGGAAATCGAATTTCGTTGGGCGAATTTTCGCGCTCGATAACATCGACCCCACTGCCGGTAATTCTCGCCCTCCCGATGGTTCGTCCTTGGCCGATATAACCGGTCCACTCGATGAGACCAGCTTCGCCTAGCTGACGGCAGACGTTGCCGATGGCCTCTAAGTGTCTGTCCGGGAACATATTGAATCGGCTGAGTCATTTGTGATTCAAGGGAGGCGGGCTGATTCTTTGGGGAGCCGCCGCCAATGTGGACGAAGGAAAACCGTGCTCGCTACGATCGCAGCCGTCTGCGCTATCCCTCTGACCTGACCGACGAGGAGTGGGCGCTGGTCGAGCCGCATATTCCGCCAGCCAAGCGCGGCGGCAACAAGCGAACGGTGAAGCTGCGCGAGGTCGTCAACGGCCTGATGTACATCCTGAGCGCCGGTTGCCAGTGGCGGGCGATCCCGAAAGACCTGCCGCCACGCTCGACGTTGTACGATTATTTTGATCTGTGGAGTTGGGACGGCACGCTCGATCGGATCCATGACGCCCTCTATGGCGAATGCCGCGAACGAGCAGAGCGCGAGGCTTCTCCGACAGCAGCCATCATCGACAGCCAGAGCGTGAAAAGCGCTGAAAAAGGGGGGCTCACGACCCGCATGGCTACGATGCGGGCAAGAAGATCAAAGGCAAGAAGCGGCATATTCTTGTCGACACACAGGGCCTCCTGATGCACGCCATCGTGCATGGCGCCGATGTTCAGGACCGCGACGGCGGCGTGCTCCTGATGGCGACATTGTTCGGCCTCCATCCCTTCCTTCTGAAGCTGTACGCCGATGGCGGATATCAAGGGGCGCAGTTCCAAGAGCGCTGGGGGCCATTCTCGAGCGCGTGAACATCGAGATCGTCAAACGCTCCGATCAAGCCCAACGCTTCGTCGTCTTGCCCAAACGATGGATCGTCGAGCGAACCTTCGCCTGGCTCGGACGATGCCGAAGGCTCGCCAAGGATTGGGAGTGCCTCAATCGCAAGGCGCTCGCCTTCCTCAAGCTCGCTTCCATCCGCCTCATGACGCGAAAACTATGCAATTCAAGATGATGTTCCCGGACAAACTCTAAGGTCACAGGGTTTCCGGTCACAATCATGTCATCGACCGGCACATATCCGCCGTTGCTGTGCCGAAGGCGGTAGAAATGAGAAAGTAGGTTGTGTCTCAGCTCGCCGTCAGTCATCGACTGTGAATTGGATTGACGCATGGCTTCGCGAGCAGGCCTCGGGAGAACACTCGGTTCCTCGTCGGCGATTTCGCGCTCAAGGACACGAATTGCCTCCCTCAGCAGCGCAATCGATTGGTCTTTACCCTCGGCCAAATATTTGCGGGCTTCCTGTGCATCCCGGGCATCGTAATCGATCGTGGGACCGCGACCGAACGCATTACCCATCCGCACCTGATGAGGCCCATTGTCGAGCGAAGCGGCGCGTTTGAAGCGATTGAAGGTCTGGGTGTCTTCGCCGAAGGCTTCCGCCAACGCTTGGTTGATGGCTGCTTCCAGCGCCATGACTTCGGGTATCCCGTACCGCTTTTGCACTCTCTGCGGATCGAACTGCTCAAGGCTACGGATGCAGTCCATCAGAACTCGCTATTCGGCGGCGCTTCTGTTCAATCGTAAGATGCGGACGTTCTGGCGGCGTTGGACGGCGGGCCATGCGAATCACTTTTGGTCTATCTGATAAAAGACATTGGACTAACCCGCTCCGCGGGAGTCGGCTGACGCGACAGGCGTGGCGGCTTGGACGCATTCGAGCGGAACTGGTCACGCCACCAGTCTCTAATGTTCTGACAGCCCAGATTGCAGGACGATGCGGCGGCGCGCTTGCGCGCACTTCGTCCCGCAATGGAGCTGTCAATGACCCCGCTTCGCCAACGCATGATCGAGGACATGCAAGTTCGGAACCTCGCTCGGCACACCCAACGCGCCTACCTCCAGCAGATCTCACTGTTCGCGCGGCATTTTGGCAAGTCACCCGACATCTTGGGCCCGGCTGATATTCGGGCCTATCAGCTCCATCTCAGCCAGGAGAAGCAACTCTCGGCCAGTTCGATATTGGTCGCGGTGGCCGCCATCCGCTTTCTCTACAAGATCACGCTCGGACGGGGTTGGAGCGTCGACGAGATCATCCCCACCTGTCGCAAGCCGCAAAAGCTTCCTGCCGTGCTCAGCCAGGACGAGGTCGCCCGGTTCCTCGACGCCGTCGACAGCCGGAAGCATCGCGCCATCCTGACCATCTGCTACGCGGCCGGCCTGCGTATCTCCGAAGCGGTCCGCCTGACGCCAGCGGCGATCGACAGCCATCGGATGGTCATCTGCGTGGAGGAGGGCAAGGGGCGGAAGGATCGCTGCGTGATGCTCTCGCCGAGGCTGCTGGAGGTTCTCAGGACGTATTGGCGTGCCGTCCACCCGAAGAATCTCCTGTTTCCCGGCGACATCCCCGATCAACCGATCTCGACCTTCGCCGTGCAACACGCCTGCAAAAAGGCGCGCCGCCGGGCCGGCATCGCCAAGCCGGTCACCCCTCACTCGCTGCGCCATGCCTTTGCCGTCCACCTGCTCGAGTCCGGCACGGACTTGCGCACCATCCAGCTGTTGCTTGGCCATCGCAACCTGAGCACCACGGCCCGCTATCTGCGCCTGGCGACCAACAAGGTGTGCGCCACGGCGAGCCCGTTGGACGCCCTACATTCATCCACTTCAGCGCCAACCCGCCCCACGCCAGCGCCCGCCTGAACACAGGCCCGATGGCCAGCGACACCCCCGAAGTGGCGGATGTGTTCCGCCGCTACGGCGATGCATATCGACAGCAGCACGGCGCCGCTCTCTCCACCGCGCAGCGTCGCGCTATGACCGCAATCGAGTTGTGTCGCACAGCAGCGCTTGGCGGTCATGTCGAGCAATGCGACAGCTGCGGGCACGAGCGCATCGCCTATAATTCCTGTCGCGATAGGAATTGCCCGAAGTGCCAGTCACTCGCCCGCGCGCAGTGGCTCGCTGACCGCGAGGCGGAACTCCTCAACACCCAGTATTTCCATGTTGTCTTCACGGTGCCGGAGGAGATCGCGGCCATCGCCTTCCAGAACAAGCGCGTCGTCTACGATATCTTGTTCCGCGCCGCGGCCGAGACTTCTCCGCACCATCGCTGCTGACCCGGCCCATCTGGGCGCCGAGATCGGCTTCCTGAGCGTGCTGCATACTTGGGGCCAGAACCTGCTCCATCATCCGCACCTACATTGTCTGGTCCCCGGCGGCGGGATCTCGCCGGACGGCCAACGATGGATCGCCTGCCGGCCCGGCTTCTTCCTACCGGTCAAAGTTCTGTCTCGCCTGTTCCGCGGGTTGTTTCTGCACTACCTGGACAAGGCGTTCGCCGCTGGCCGACTGAGCTTTTTCTCCACCCTGCTGCCCCTGCAGGAACGCTCCCCGTTCTTGCAGCATCTGGCCCGCGTGCGGACGGCGGAATGGGTGGTCTTCGCCAAGCCGCCGTTTGCCGGTCCTCACCAAGTCCTCAGCTACGTCGGCCGGTACACGCATCGCATCGCCATCTCCAATAGTCGCTTGTTGGCCATCGACGACGGCAAGGTGCGCTTCCGTTGGAAGGATTATCGCCGCGACAATCGCCACGCGACGATGACGCTGACGGCTGACGAATTCATTCGCCGGTTCTTGATCCACGTCCTGCCGAGCGGCTTCCAGCGCATCCGCTACTACGGCTTCCTTTGCAATCGTCGCCGACAGGACAAACTGGCGCGTTGTCGTCAGCTGCTTGGCATGGCCAACGTCGTGCCGGCGGCGGCGCCCGGCACGTCCGGCGATTACCGTGATGTCTATGAAGCCCTCAGCGGCAATTCGCTGCGCCGATGCCCTTCATGCGATGACGGGCGACTGCTCGTCATCAAGGTTCTACCGCGCCCGAACAACCGCCAGTGGTTCTGCGATACGTCATGACCGCCAGCGCCGACATGTCCGGCTCTCTGAACCAGCTCCGCCGCGCAGAGTTGACGGCGACCTGTCGCCTCGCGGTCTCGCCCTACCTCTGGCGGTCGTCGCACGTGGCGCCAATCCGATGCTCGGCGAGGATTTCAGACCTGTCGCCTGGAAATTTCGTCCACCGCCAAGCCTCACAGGCAGATCTTTGCGCGCCGGAAAGAGTGGCGACGGCTTTCAACGCCCATAAACTCAGCTCGGTGCCGGCGGCTTAGTCCAATTCGTCTTTGCCTCACCGGCGCGGCCCCGACCAGTTTGAGCTCCTCGACGCCTTCGTGCGCCGCGCCGCCAAGCCAAAGACGCTCTCAATTATCACACATTCGAAGAGGGGGAAAGCCCAGCCGAAGCTGGGGCTTGAAAGGGCCGGCGGCGCTGCTGGTCGCCTCGATCGCGCCGGTCATTTTCGAGTAGAACCGGACCGGCTGGATCTCAGGCCAACCCGTTGTCGCCGCCGAGCTTCACCATCACCACTTCCGGCGGGCGGAGGATGCGCACCGGCGCGTATGAGGTTCCGAGCCCGCCCGAGACGATCATTCGCCGGTCGCCGAGGGCATATTCGCCGTAGATGAATCTCCCCGAGCGGCGACTGAGCAGAGACACCGGCGCGCCGATGATCGGAAGATTGACCTGGCCGCCATGCATGTGGCCCGCGAGCGTCAATGCGATCCGGTTCGGAACCCAAGGAAAGAAGAAAGGCTCGTGAACGAGAAGGATCGCCGGCGCCTCGTCGTCGATCGGGCGGATCGCCGCTGGAAGATCGGCCGCGCCCTGCCAGGGCCGCCGATGCGGCAGACGCGCCAGAAGATCGCCGAGGCCGATCAGCCAGAACGGCCGCCCGTTCTGGCTCAATCGGACCGATTGGTTTTCCAGGACCGGAACGCCCGCCGCCGCCAGAGCCCTGCGGACGCTGAGCGATTGGTCCGGGGGCTCGGAGGGGATGGCCGCCGACCATCAGTCGTGATTGCCGAGAATGGCGTAGACGCCGAGCGGCGCTTCAAGACGCGCCAGCTGCTCGGCCCAGGCGCCGGGCGGGACGTAGCCCGAAACGAACGGATGGGTGCAGACATAGTCGCCGAGGAGCACCGTGAGATCCGGCTTCTGGGCGTTGGCGAGGTCGACGATGTCGCCGACACGCTCTTCCGACATCCACGGATAACACGCGTGAATATCGGCGATGACCGCGATCTTGAGCTCGAGGTCGTCGGGCCAATTGGGGAGACGGGGCGCGTATCTGGCAAGCGTGAGCGCCGACCCGGTCTCATAGGCCGTCGCATAGCCGGAAAGCGACAGCGTCGTAGCGGCCGCGACGCCGGCCCCGGCGAGAAACCGGCGCCTGGTCAAGTGAACCATAGGTTACGCTCGTCTCGAGCGCCTATTCGCCCAATCGACGTCTTACGCGGCCGTCCTGGCTTCTGCAAGCTCGCGTCGCGGTCGAACGAGGTAGAACTCGCCGCGCTCGATCAACTCGATCATCTCCGGCTCGAAGGCGGCCGACGGCAGTCTCAACGCCTGGGCCACCGCGGCAAGGCCGATCTCGTGATAGATGCGGGCGAGAACGCTGCCCGCCCTTCGCTCGTCGGCGTCAGGGATTATGTGGAAATCGTTGCGCATGATGGCTCTCAACTCCGCCTTCAGCTCCTGGCGCGGGCGCCCGGTACACGCGCGTCCGTCCGATGACGTTGAGTGAAACGGGTTAACAGCGAATTAATGGCGCGATCCGGATTGATCGAAGCCGCCCGCCCCTTCGCCGCCATTTTTTCGCCGCACAGGCTCGGTCCTGGCGTTGTCCGCGCGCATAGCCCTTGAAATGCCGCGGTCGTGATGCGGCGCCTCGGCGGCCCCAATTGCCACTAGCCCCGATCCGGCGTAGGGGAATGCAAATTGCGCCGTCGGAGGTTTCGCCGCCCATGGCGCTCGATCATCCACCGTTCGCCGCCGCTCCGGTCTTCGCCTGCGCCGCGACTTGTCCGCATTGAAATTTGTCCTCATTGAAGTTCCCGGGCATCTTCAACTCGAATTCCAATTCGCGGGGCGTAAGTCGTTGACGGCGAGACCTGTCGTTGGCCGCGGCGTGGAAGGAGGCGTTCGGAGCATGCGCCGAGCCGTGGCGTGGGGCTGCGCACTCGCGTCGATCCTTGCGCTGGCGGCGTGCGGGTTCGCACGCTGGCCGTTGTCGGCGGCCAAGGTCGGCGACAGTTTGAACGCCGCTTTCGGCGCTTCGCCGCGCCTGCATTGGAGCGCCCCACAGGCTGCGACCTTCTCCGTCCTGCCCTGGCCGAGCGTGCGCATCGTCGATGCGCGTCTCGACGACATCGGCGGCGTCAACCTCCTCTCGGCCCCGACCGCCCGGCTCGACCTGTCGCTTATCGAGCTCGCGCGCGGGCGCTTCATCCCCATCCGCGCGATCCTCGTGAGCCCGACCGTGACCCTGGACATCGACCGCCCGCCGTTCGCCGCGGCGGCCGGACTGGCTGCGCCGGCGAGCGTCGCGGGCGCGCTCGCGCCGTTGACGAGCCTGAGCCTGTCAAATGGCCTCTTGCGCGTCGTCGCCGCGAAGCGCGGCCTCGACACGCTGATCGCCAACGTCCAGGGCCGCCTCGACGAACTCACGGTCGGCAATCAACTGCGCTTCAACCTCTCGGCGGAATGGCGCAACGCGCCGATCGCGATCGCCGGGGTCCTGAACGATCCCGAGGCGGCGGCGAAGGGCGCATCGAGCCGGTTCGAATTCGCGCTCGATTCCCCGATCGCGAAATTCGCCTTCGACGGCGCGGTCGCGCTCGGAGAAAAGCCGGGCGCCGAGGGCGACATGACCGCCTCCGTCCCCTCGATCGCGGCGCTCGCGGCTCTCTTCAACGCCGCGCGCCCGCCCTTCCTCGCCGCCGACGACATCGCCGTCTCGGGTAAGGTCAAAGCCGCCGCTGACGCGCTCGCGCTCGGCGACGCAACGATGACCAGCGCCGGTCAAACGTTCGAAGGGGCGATCGAGATCGCCGACCCAGGCGGGCGAGCGACCGTCTCGGGCACGCTGGCCGCCGAAACGCTGGCGCTCGAGCCGCTGCTCGGACCGCCGGAGCGCCTGTTCGACCCGTCCGGAGGATGGAGCGCGCAGCCGTTCGCGCTGACGCCGCCACAGACCTTCGACCTCGACTTGCGCCTCTCCGCCGGCCGCCTCGACGTCTATGGCCGAAAGCTCGCCGACGCGGCCGCGGACGTCATGGTCAAGGACGGCAAGCTCAGCATGAACCTGATCGACGCCACGGCCTATGGCGGCCGCCTCGATGGCGAAGCCGCCCTCGCCTGCCTCGGGCAGGACCTCAAGCTCAGCGCCCGCGGCGAATTGACCGACGCCGACCTCGGCGCGGCGCTGGCCGATTTCGGCCGGCCGACCGCGACCGGGCGCGGCGCGGCGCGATTTTCCGTCGAGACCTCCGGCGTTTCGCCCGCCGCCGCCGTCGCCGCCTTGACCGGAACGGCGGCGCTCGAGGCCGCCGATGGCGGCATCATCGGCGTCAACCTCGAGGAGGCGCTGCGTCGCAGCCAGCGCCGGCCGATCGACGTCGCGCGCGACATGCGGCTTGGCGGAACGGCGTTCGACAAGCTCGCGATCTCTTTGAGCCTCGACCATGGCCGCGCTCAGGTCGAGCGCGGCGCGATGGAGAGCCGCGGCGTGAACGCCGGAGTGGAGGGGCTCATCGATCTCGTCGCCCAGCAATGGGCTCTGCATGTCAATGCGGTCCAGACGGACGCCGCCGGCGAAGAATCGCAAAACGCCGCCCATTTGACGCTCGATATCGATGGGCCGTGGCTCGCGCCGACGGTCCGCGCGGTCGGTGAGGGCGACGGAGCCGAGCCCCACGCGGAGCCGGTCGCGGCGCCGTCGCACTGATAAGCTTCAGCCGGGGCGCACGCGCCGCCGACCTCAAACCATCTATCATCGCCAGAGCGCGTACGCCACATAAGCGGCCAGGACCGCACATTCGAAGAGATCGGTCGCCATCGCGAACGCCTCTTTGGCGTTTCGCGTCGGCTGGACCGCATGCCGAAAACCGGCGACGCCGTAGAAGATCGCCGCGGCGATCGCCGAGGGCAAAACAAAGTCGGGCCGCAACAGCGACAAAATCCCCACGACTCCGGCGGCGAAATTGGCGATGCCCAGCTCGCGCACGAGTGGCAGGGCGTCGTCGTTGTGGATCTCGAAAATCTGCTCAGCGGTGAACCTGGGCTGGAAATATTGCCTCAAGCCGGCGAGCGCGAGGCGAACGCCGACCGCCCAGAAGACGAACCATTTGCCGACGAGCGACATCAGCGGCGCGGCGCTGTGAAGAAGCGAATGCTCGATCACGATCGCGCCCAGGGGCGCGACAAGCATGAGGAAAAAGACAATGGCGAAATACATCGGCGGCGCCAGGCCCGACTTTAGAGGCCGTCGCGCGATCCGTCGTCAAGATAGCCGGCGGGACAAAACATCAAGCCGCCCGCGAACGGGCGGCTTGTTTTCTGAGGGTCGCGACTGGGCTCAGACGGCTGAGGCGACGTCCAACTTGCGTCGGCGGCGGTAGGCGGCGAAGCCGAGACCGCCGAAGCCGACCAGCATCATCGCCCAGGTCGACGGCTCCGGCACGCTGCTGGTCAGCGAGACGTCGCTGATCAGGGCGAAGGGCGGTTCCGCTTTGCTGCCGGCAGCGAGGAAGGAGAGGGTCTCGGTGGTCGCGTTGGCGACGATCGTCGTCGTATAGGTGGTCCAGCCCGAGAAGCCATGCTCCGGCAGCAAGAAGCCGCCGGTGCAATTGTCTCCGTTCGAGTCGCATCCCGAGAAGGCGCTCGGGAGCGTGGCGCTGAACGGTGAGAGGCTCACAGTCAGACTTTGCGTGGTGCTCTGCGGAAACTCGAATTGCTGGCCGAAGGCGTAGTTGAAACTCAGCGTGTAGGTCTCACCGACGGTGAGGTTGGTGATGGTCTGCGTTAGTGCCTCGGTCTGGAAGTCGCCGTCCAGGGCGGCGAAATTGCCAGGCCGCTCAAAGTCGTACCATTCCAGCTATTGTTGCCGAAATTGGCGGCGTCCCACAGCGAAAGATTGCCATATTGACCGGTCGCGCCCACGTCGGCCACGTTTATGGCGAAGTCGTAGCCGTTATTCGCGACGCTCCACCCTGTCGCGACGGTGTTGAAGCCTATCTGACCCAGGCCGTTCGACAACTGAGTAAAGTCGCCGTTGATGATGAACTGGGCCGCATGGGCGGTTCCGCCCACGGCAAGAAATGCGGCCGCAGCCGCAACGACTCTACGATTCATGAGTTTCACCGATTGCAATGGTCCCTTAGCGGTTCGTTGTTATCATGCGTAAATCCGAGCCGCAACTGCAAAAATCAATATGCGGGAGGCTTTTGGCAAAATGGGTTGCTTGGGCGACTTTCGGTCGCATCGAGCGCCCCAGGGTCGTGGATAGGGACGACCCCCTCTCGGAGTGGCTCGCGACGTCCCATTTGTGCGACCGCCGCCAAAAGTCGTGACCGGCCGCAGAGCCACAGGCCGACAGTCCCAACATTTGCCGCGTCGTTTGTAACGCACCGGCAACGTTAATAACGAAAGACCAAATTCCTTCCGACCTTTGCGCGGATTCGCTCGGATCTTCACTAAAATTCCACGTCGAATATAAGACCGGGGTAAGGCCTTCGCGCGCAAGATTCGCCGCCAAAACGAGGTTGCGGTCAGGCGGCGATGCGGTCAAAGGGCAAATTCTTCGCTGGCTTGAGCCGCATTGGGCGAAAGCTGATCGACGACGAGACCGGCTCGCCGGCGGTCGAATTCGCTTTGGTGTTTCCGATCTTCATCGGCATCGTGCTCGCCACGCTCCAGGCAGGGTCGATCTTCCTCGTCAAGGCGTTCTTCGAATCGGCGGCGGAGGAGGCCGCGAGGGTCGTTCTGACTAATCAGACCGAGGCGCTGACGGTGGCGCAGTTCCAGAGCGAAGTCTGTAATCAGCTGACCGCGCTCTTCAACTGTGCGCAAGTGACCGTCGAGCTTGAACCGCTGCCGGCCGGCACGACCAATCTCACCTCCATGCTGCCGCAGTTCAACTCGAGCGGGGTCGTGGTGAGCACCCCGCCCATCGACGTCGGCGCCAGCGCCGGCGCCGCGGGGACCGACATGCTGCTGGTGGTCATGTATCCGTGGCCGGTCTACGGGGGGCCGCTCGGCCTCAACTTCGCCAACATGGGCAATGGCAAGATGCTGATGACTTCGACCCAGGTGTTCCGGATCGAGCCGCTGTGATGATCCGTAGTCTGGGATCGGTTCGCCGGACCGGGCGCGCGTTCCTCGCCGACGCTCGCGGCCTGGCGGCGATCGAGCTCGCGCTGATCCTGCCGTTCGCCGCGATGCTGATGAGCCTCGTCGTTTTCGGCGGCCAGGCCTATTGGGTGCAGCGCAAGGTGACGCTGGCGGCGACCACGGTCGCCAACATCTTCGCCCAAGCCAACAACACCAACACCTCGACCATCACCGCCGCCGAGCTCGCCCAGATTCTCGCCTATCCGAATCTGATCCTCTATCCCTATAGTCCGACCGGCGTCGAGGTCGAAGTCTCGCAACTCCTGGTCACCGTCAACGCCAACGGAAGCGCGACCGGCACGGTCTGCGGCAGCTGGGCCAACGCTGCCGGCACGCCCCGCCCGACCGGCCAGCAATTGTCGGTCGATCCGTCGATCGCCGCTGCCTTTGCCAACTCGAGCGGCAATAACAACCCCAGCTGCGGCGCCAGCAACGCCAACTATGTCGTTCTCGGCGAAGTGCACTATCCGTTCCAGCCGACCGGCCTCTATTTCGCCGTCAGCACGATGACGCTGCACGATTCGATCATCATGATCCCGCGCGTCGCCAGCCCGATCACCGTGCAGTGACGTTCTCGATATGAGCGCGATCCGCGAAAGAACTTTAGTCCGAAACCCGATGTCTGGATTAATGCGGCACGAAGGGGATGAGGCCCGCCAGCGCGCCCACCGCACCCACCGCGTTGTTGAACGCATGCACCACAGGATTTGGATTGGGCTGCGGGGCCTTGACCGGTTGCCCTGACGGGGGCGCCAACGCCTCGGCCGGGGCTTGCGTGGTCTTGAGCGTCTTTGCTCCCTTCTCGGAGTTCACGGATGCCGCCCGCCGAAGCGCCTCGCTCGGCGTCTCAGCGGGAACCGAGAGGCCGTTCACGTCTGTTTTCGCGACCACGCCGTGGGCGGCCGATTTGCTTGAAAGCTTGGTGGGCAATTCGAGTTTTGGCGTCGGCCGCTGCACAACCCCAGCGGCGTCGATCGCAACCTTCGCCGCAGGCCTGACGGGCGGCAAGGGCGCATCATTTGCCTGAACGGGCACACTTGCCTCAATCGCCGCGCCCGGCTTCGTCTCAGCGGGGGCTGGCATCGCGATCGGCGGCGGGTCGGGCGGAAGTAAAGGGTCGGGCGGAAGCGAAACCGTAGGCACTGGCTTGGGGGCAAGCGATTGCGACGCCACCGAGGGAGGGGCGGCGATTGGCTCCGCTGCGGCCGGCGCATTCACCAGCGCCGCGAGCGGCTTTCCAGCCGGCGCATCGGCCGCCGGTTGCGCCAAGCCGATTGCTGTCGCCCCCAAGTCTGCCGACGATGGCCGCGGATTGTTGGCTGAGACGCCATCGTTCGGGTCGATTGGCCGCTCTTCGGGACTGACGATCTTGCCCTGGGCCGGCTGGGCGACGTCTCTTGGCGGGGTCGCCTCTGCGTCACTCGACGTCGGGAAAATCAAATTGCGTTCCTGCCGCACTGTGGTCGGGTCCTGCGCTGCGGCGATGACCGGTCCTGCCTTTGGCGGTCCCGGTTCGACCCGTTCAAGCCAGAGGATCGAGCCGATTCCGGCCGCGCCGGCAAGAACGAGCGCCAAAGCCTTAAATGTCCGGGCCCCGGAGCGTCGTCCCCTCGCCACATCAATTCCATTCGGATCGTTCGAATATGAATGCTCGGATTCGCGGGCTCGCGGCGTGTCGACGACGACGGCCGCCGTCTCGCTCGGCTTGTTCGACCATACCTCCGCAAGGGGCTGCGGCGGCGTTATTTCGCGCGGTGGCGCCGGCTCCATGTCCGCGCGGGTCGGCTCCGGCGCGGTCCTGGCGGTTGGCGCCGAACCCTCCGGCGCGAGCCGCGAGGATTCGACCAGTCGCACCAATTCAGCCAGCATTTCCTGAGCGTTTGCTTGTTGGTTGCCGGAGGTAAGCAACCCGCGCTCAATCCCTCACATTGTTTTCTGCCACTCGTAGCCTCGAAACGCTTTTCGACCGTGGATCGCGTTCGGGCGCGGCTCATGCGCGCCGCAGAAGGCGAAACCAAGGCCGGCTGTCCCTGCCTGACGCCGTCGTCACAGCAAGCCGGCCGGACGGATACTCCACTCCGTTCGAACCGAAGGAGGCTACCTCGATAGAGGCCAGATCCAAAGCGGAAATTCTGACTGCGACACTACCCGCAAGCTCGGTCTCAATTGAGGCGGCTCGGCCAAACCAAGCCCGCGCTCGTCACCGCCCGTCGAGAAACGCCAGAACCTCGCGCGCGAAAGCCGCCGGGTTGTCGAGATTGGAGGAATGGGACGCCCTGGGAATCACGACGCGCCTCACGTCCCCGATCGCCGTCTCCATGCCGTCGAGAATGCGGTGGAATGAGGCGGGCGACCGTTCGCCGGCCATCAGCAGAGTCGGCGCCCTGATCGCCGCCGCGTCTGCGAGCGCGAACGGAGCGCGTTGCCCCTTGATCTGCCCGAGCAAGGTCCGGGCGTTGTCGCGACGGCGCTGTTTGAGCCGTTCCGGCCGCCGGTCCCAGCTTCCGGGGCCGCCAGTAACGTCGCTCACCATCTTCAGACCTTCGTCGATCTCGCCCCGCCGAATTCTCTCGGCCGCCTCGGCGTAGAGCGGGCCGAGCGCGATCAGCGGCTCGCCCGGCGGCAGGGCCGCCTCGAGGTCAGCTGCCAGCGCGCCGCCGGGCTCGACGAGGATCAGCGTGCGAACGAGATGAGGAAAATTCTGCGCCACGCGGAAGGCGATATACCCGCCGCGCGAATGGCCGAGCAGATGGACCGGCCCGGCCTCGAGCGCCGAGATGAAGCTCGCCACGTCCGCCGTGTGCTGCTGCTCGGTGAAATCGTCGCCCTCGCCATCCCAGGATTCGGGCCAGCAATGCCTGAGGCTCAAGGCGATCGTCCGGTAATGCGCCCCGAACGGCGCCATCTGCCCGGTCCAATGGCGGTAGTCGTTGAGCGTGCCATGGACCAGAAGCAACGGCGCGCCGCTCCCGCGCTCGAGGAACGCGATATCGTAGCCGTTGACCCGTAAAGTCGGCACCGGCGCCTCGCCCGAAAACAGAACGGGATTGACCCGCGGTGGCCCTGCGATCTCACGGCCATCCTCGTCATTTGGCATTCGGACGTCACATTGTCGACGGCCGCATTGCAACTTGGCCGCGCTTTGGTCAATTCGCCGCGTCGCCCGTTACTGGGTCAGGTGGCCCGATTTTGTCACCGCGGCGAACAGGGCCGCCAAGGCCTGCCCGAGGTCCGAGCCGATCGCCGCGTCATAGAAGAGGCCCGGCGAGGCGCAGGCTTGCATCGCCGGGGCGATGTCCGTCTGGACCGGGGCGATCCAGCTCTCGTACCAGCTGTTGGCTGGGACGGGGAGATAGTCGGTATAGAGGACCGCGATCTGGATGCCGCGGTTCTTGATCGTGGTGCACCAGTTGGTGCTGCTCGAATTGCCGCCGGGCGCATTGCCGAGGTCGTTGATCGTCTGCTGCAGGCGGCTGCCGCCGCTCTCCTCGTCCTCGACGCCGTCAGTGACGATGAACAGCACTTCCTGTGGCTTGTCGCCGCTCAGGTTGCTGCCGTTGCCTGGATTGGGGATGTAGCTCGCCTGGCTGAGATCGCCGAGCGAATTGTCGAAGTTGGTGGCGACGTCGCCACCCGGAGAAGTGGTGCTCGAAGAGCAAGCGGAGTTGGCGCAATCGTTGTTGTTCGAATACATCTCCATGACGCCGAAATTGGCCGAAGCGGTGGTCCAGCTGCTGATGTAGTTGGCGGTCAGCGGCATGAGCTGGGTGAGGCCGATCGACCACAGCGAATCCATCGAGTAGATCGAGAACCGATAGTTCGGCGGGGTCGCAAACACAGTCGACTGCGCGGTCGTCGACGCGGTCTGAAGCAGGGTTGAAATGCCGCTGTTCAGTTCATCGAGCCGAAGGGTGATGCTGTTCTTGCGCGCCAGGGCGTAATTGTCGATCTGGGCGCCGTGCGTGGACGTTTTGCAGTAGATCCCGCTGCTCGCCGGCGAGGCCGTGTTCATGCTCGAATTGAGGGTCGGCGCCGTGCCGTCGGCGCAAGGGTTGCCGGCGGTGTCGGCGTTGTTGGTGCTGGCCTGGTGGCAGGCGAAGGCGCAGCCGCCGGTCGCTTCATTGCCGGTCAGGGTCTGCATCTGGGTGATGCCGGCCAGGGTCGCCGGCAGCGACATCGAGGGCGAGTTGTCGAGCAGGACGTAAAAGTCGATGTTGGGCGGGACCTGCGCGCTCGCCTCCGAAACGCCCTGAATAGGCAAGGCGCTCACCCCCAACACCTGGGCGAAGATCGTATTGACCGAGCTCGAGTAGTCGACTTCGACATTGCGCACGAGCGCGGTCGAGCCGGCGGTGATCGTGACCGTGACCTGGGTCGCGCCGGGAGTGAGGCCCGGTATGCCGTCGGTCAGGCCGTTGAACATCGACACCGCGGCGGCCTGGGCCACTGTCGCGGTCTGCTGCAGCATCGCGGGCGTCAGCGCGGCGAGCGCGGCGGCGTCGGCCGCGGCGTTCAATTTTGTGTGAATTTGCGCCGCCCGACCGTAGTCGATCGCCGCTCCGGCGCCAAACACCAGCACCGGAGCGACCAGCGCATATATCATCGAAACATTGCCGTCGCGACTGCGCAACAGGCGTCTGAGATCGAATGTCGACACCGGGAAGGTCCACAGTTGTCGAGGCTCGCTCCTCTTGATGAGACCGCGCGCGCCCCGGGTGAAAACTTCCGTCATCAAACAACGGCCGTATTTACGGCCTTCTAATGGATTTGCTAGAATTTGACCGAATGCTGACGATTTTGTTGGCCGAGGTCCGCCTTATTGCCTCCCGCTGCCTCCGGGTTGGGGTCGTCGGATCGCGAATGTCCGCGAACTTTCGTCGGCGATCCACGCACTCGGCGCCGAAGGCATGTTCGCAAAGCCCAAAGATTTCATGGCTTTCCCGCAATGCGAAAAATAGAGCGAGAGCGCCGCGTCTTCGACGCGGGTTTGCCAAAGTTGCCGAACTGAGGCAAACTCGGAAGGTGTGCGGCAGCGCAATGTTCCATCCTGTGCTAATCGGGCGGTAACGTTGACGGGCGGTCGCTCCCCGGGGGAGTTATGGAACTCGGCTTGCTTTCCAATTCGTCGACCAATCCAAGTGTCTATTGGACCACGTTGCTGCCGCGCTGTTTTCCGGGCTAGCCCGGCAGCCCGGTGTTCGGACGGTCTCTCCTCCTCCTGTCGCGTGGGAGCGGCGCGGCGAATGGCGAAACATTCGCTCGGAGCTCAAGGCGTTCGACACGCTCTTTTGGGCCCAGCTCGGCGCGCGCCCGACCGGCGCGATTCACCTGGCGTCGTATCTTAACTTGCGGGCCCGCCGTTCCAATTACGTCCTCGACGCGTGGAAGCCGTCGTTGAATAAGATCGGCCTCGTCGCGACGCTCGAGCGTCTCGATCCGTGTTTCGTCGCCTATCGCGAAGCCAAGGAGGAGCTCGAGCGCCGATTTCGGCTGACAAAATTCGTCTGGCTGCCGTTTGGCGCCCACACCGACACTTTCTACCCTCGCAAGGAGGAGAAGTCGGTCTTCGCCTTCTGGATGGGCCGCCGCCACGAGCCCCTTCATCGCGCGCTCTTGGCGTATTGCGAAGCGCGCGGGCTGCGCTACGTCTTTTCGAACGACGGCCGATTTACCACCGAGGAGCTCGGCCGGCTGACGTCGAGCGCGCAGTATTTCGTCGCCACGCCGCCCGATCTCGACAACGCCCGGCGGACCGGTGGATTCAGTCCGCTGGTGATGCGATATTTCGAGGGGCTCGCCGCAGGGACGCGTCTGCTCGGCGTCTTGCCTCGGAGCGGCGAATATGAGTCGATCCTGCCGACCGACGCATTCTGTCAGGTGTCGCCGGACGGTTCAGACTTGGCCGAACGGCTTGATGAGGACCGAAGCAACCCGAACAATCAGCGCGCGGTGGACGCCGCCGGCGAGTTCGTGCGCGAACATCATTCCTGGCGACGGCGGGGGGAGCAGGTTTTCAATCATCTCGCCAACGGCGCCGCAATCGACATTCGCTCGATGCAGAATGAACCTCGGCTCGGCCGGCTTGTCAGCCGCGTCGCCCCGCCGCAAGATTTGCCGAAGGAGCTGAGGACCACCGAGCGATTTGGCTGCTCCGAACGCCCCTCAGCGCATGCGCGGCCCATCATGACGTTGAGTTGCATTTTGCGGAATGGGACGCTCATGCTCGCCGATCGCGCTTCGGGTTGACCTTCAGGCGACTGCTCGCGGTCCCGCAATTGTGCAGGCTGGACCCTTCGGTTGCGCCATGTTATGACCATCGGACAATAATCGTAGTGACGTTGTGAAAAGGACGGTTGCGATTTCGGGTTGCTGTTTGCAGCCGGCGGGATCGGACGGTTTCGTCACGCGTCAGCTGGCGCCGCCGTCGACACAGCCGAAACTGCGGGAGGGATGGCAAACGCGCTTCGGAGTCTGGTGTTTGGCTTCAGTCGGGGAGCGGCTTCAGTGATCAATATTTCCCGGTCCCCGCTCCGGATCAGCTTTTTTGGCGGCGGAACCGACTACCCGACCTATTTCAATTCGTATCCCGGAGCGGTGCTCGGCGCCTCGATAGACAAGTATATCTACACCATCGCGCTGCCGATGGCTGATTTTGCCGAAAACCGCTATCGTATAACCTATCGCATCGTCGAGGGCGTCGATCGCGTCGAAGATATAAAGCATAATGTGATACGCGCGACGCTATTGGAAATGGGCTATGACAAGCCTCTGAACGTCGCCATCATCTCCGATTTGCCCGGAAATTCGGGATTGGGAAGTTCGTCATCTTTCACTGTCGGCTTCATAGCCCTGATGGAATATCTCAGCGGCCGTTCAATCACGAAATTCGATCTCTTCAAGCGCGCGCTCCATACGGAAAGAGATCTCCTGAGGGAAAACGTGGGCATCCAAGACCAGATCCACGCGGCTTTCGGCGGGCTCAACCTCTACGAATTCCATAAGGGTGATTTAACGATCCGTCCGGCGCAGATGGCGACGGAGTGTCGCAACGCGCTCGATCGATCCCTGTGCCTCATCTACACCGGCATTCAGCGGCATGCATCGACCGCCGTTCAGGAACAATTGAAAAACACCGAGGAAAAGAAAAACGACAAGGACCTTTTCCATCTGGTCGAGCTTTGTCGCGAGGGGCTTGCCCTCCTGCAAGGAAGGGACCCCGAACTCCATGCTTCGCGACCTCGGAAAGCTTGTCAGCGAAGGTTGGGAGACAAAACGGCGGCTCTCGTCCGCGGTCACGCTGCCGCAGATCGACGCAACTTATGATGAAGCGATGCGACTCGGGGCTTACGGCGGCAAGCTCTGCGGCGCGGGCGGCGGCGGTTTCCTGCTGTTCATGGCGCCTGACCACGTTCAGGCAAAAATGATCGAGACGTTCGGCCAGAAGAGCTTTGTCAAGATCTCCTTGGAGGATCACGGGGCGGGAGTGATCAGCAGATAATATTGGCAAATTCTTTTCGCAGCTTGCCCACGATCGCCTTCATGAAATGAGAGAGAAATGACGAAGCGCGCCTTGATCACGGGCCTGACGTGGCTTATCCCGTTGTCCCAGGCTGGTCTATATGTAGTGGATGGGTCGGTTGGGGTGAGCTGATCTCGGCTGGCGCCAAGCGCTTGCCGCGGCCCATCCGGTCGCATTCCAGTGGCAGTCTTTCGGCGGCGCGGCGCCCGCCTGAGCGTTTGGACGCCCTTCCGAGGGTTGTCTCGTTTGACGATGTCCCAGTAGCTGGCAGGCGCATGATGTGCGGCCAGCCCGAGCAAGGCTTCGAACGAAACGTCCCGGTGGAAGCGGCGATTGTAGCGAAAGACGAATTCATTGAGATAGGTGTCGACGTGCGTGCGCCGCAGGCCATGATACGTGCCCAGGCCCCATCGCTTCATCAATGAGAAGGCCCGGTGGATCCAGGGCAGGGCAACATGTCCCGCCATTTTTCCGACGGTGCGCGGATCGTGCCGGTAGTCGGTCAATCCAGGATAGGACGCGTGGCCGTCGGTGAGGAGCGTGGCTCCACGCTTCACGTTGGCTCTCACGAAGGCCTCGATCGACGCCGCGGAATTGTCGGCGATCATCGCGAGGTGTATTCGGCCGGAGCGCGTATCGAGGTATTGGGCGTGCTTGCGTCGCGGCTTGGGCTGATTGGTGTCGCGATCGATCACCTCGACGGCCCCGACGACGAGGATTTTGCCGGCATTGCCGGGCTCGAAGAAGGCGTCGCCTTCGCGAAAGGGAATTTCCGCCTGATCGACTTCGACGACACCCTCCAAGGGATCGCGATCCGGGTCGACCATCGACCGGCGCAGTTTCTGCGTCAGCAGCCACGCGGCCTTGTAAGTGACGCCGAGTTGATCCTCCAATTGCCGCGCCGACATGCCGTTGGAATGTGTCGCCATGAGATGCGCCGCCCAGAACCACGTCGTCAGCGGCAGCTTGGACCGATGCATCACCGTTCCCGCCGTGGCCGAAGTCTGTCGGCCACAATCAAGGCATTCGTACGTGTACGCCCGGCTCTTCAGCGCCGCCGCGCGTTGCTCGCCACAGCCGGGACAAACAAAACCCTCCGGCCAACGCCGATCCGACAAAAAGGCGGCGCAACTCCCCTCGTCGGGAAACGTCTCTTGAAACTGCGAAAGCGATCGGCCTTTGGCCATTGCGCGCCCCGTCGCGGCCGCCTCGAACGGCAACTCAACAACGCCTGCATATACCACATCTAGGGCCACCTGGGACAGCGGGATAAGCCACGGCCTGACTCTGGGTAATATTTCCGGCCATCTTGACGATATCAACGCTGGCGGCAGAATTAAGCTTCACTATGCCGACCTACGGGACACGATGGCGATCCAGAACTGCGTGCAGGCCGCCCGTCCCGACTATGTGTTTCACCTGGCGGCGCAGAGCTACCCTCAAACCTCTTTCACCGCGCCGCTGGACACCCTGGACACCAACATCCAGGGCACCGAGCGGTTGCTCGGCGCCCTGAGGCGCTTCTCGCCGGGGGCGATCATCCACGTCTGCGCTTCGTCCGAGGTGTTCGGCCGGGTTCCACGCGAGAAACTGCCGATCAACGAGGAATGCACCTTTCACCCCGCCTCGCCCTACGCGATCTCGAAGGTGGGCACCGATCTTATCGGCCGTTATTACGCCGAAGCTTACAAGATGTGCGTTATGACGACGCGCATGTTCACTCATACTGGGCCACGCCGCGGCGACGTCTTCGCCGAATCCACTTTCGCCAAGCAAATCGCGATGATCGAAGGCAACAAATTGCCGCCGGTGGTGAAGGTCGGCAATCTCGATTCGCTGCGCACCTGGGCCGACGTCAGGGACGCCGTGCGCGCCTATCATATGCTTGTGACCATCAACCCCACGCCGGGCGCCTATTACAATATCGGCGGACAATATACCTGTACGGTGCGCGCCATGCTCGATACGCTGATCGGGCAATCGACCTCCCCAGACATCCAAGTCGAGGTCGATCGGGAGCGCCTGCGGCCGATCGACGCCGACCTGCAGGTGCCGGATACGACCAAGTTTCACACCCACACCGGCTGGGTCCCCGAGATACCGTTTGAAACCACGATGCGCGATTTGCTTGAATATTGGCGCGAGCGCGTCCGCCGCAACGAGAGCTTTCTGTCGCGCTGACCTGACCCATCACACGCGCGCCGTTAGCGGCCGACAGCCGAACGCCAGCGAGAGCAGAAAACTTGAACAAGTCCGACAAAATAATCGTGACCGGCGCCGCCGGTTTGGTGGGATCCGCCCTGGTCGATCATTTGCGCGCCGAAGGCTACGGGAATGTCATCCCCCTGCAGCGGGCGGACTGCGACCTCCTCGATACGCCTGCGACCTTTGCGCAGTTCGAGCGGCGCCGGCCAGACCATGTCTTCCATGCCGCCGCGAGGGTCTACGGCCTCGGGGGAAGCATCAAGCATCAGGGCTCCTCGTTCTACGAAAACGTGATGATCAACACCAATGTCGTCGAAGCTTCGCGGCGCGCCCACGCACGGAAGATCACAGTCATGGGCACTGGGGCGGTCTATCCGTTCCCCTCGCCCGGCCTGCCGCTGAAAGAGGACATGATCTTCCTCGGCCGCCCGCATCCGGCCCACGCCGGCTATGCAAACGCCAAGCGCGCAATGCTCTCCATGCTTGAAGCATATGAAGAGAGTTACGGCCTGAAATGGGCGTATATCGTCTCCGGCAATCTTTTCGGCCCGCGCGACGGGTTCGATGTCGAGTTTGGCAACGTCGTCCCATCTCTCATCAAGAAATTCTACGACGCAAAGAAAAGCGGCGGGACAGTCCAGGTCTGGGGCGACGGCTCCGCGCAGCGCGACTTCATCTATGTCGAAGACGCGGCGCGGGTCGCTGTTGCAGTGATGAGCGACATCGACGGGGCGGTCAACATGGGGAGCGGCCGGGTCGACAGCATCCGCGACGTGGTCGACACGCTCAGTGAACTGACCGGAATGGGCGGGCGAATCGAGTGGGGCCCATCAAAGCCCAATGGGGAGGCCTACCGGGCCTATGATCTTTCTAAGATCAAGCGTCTCGGCTTCAACCCGGCTTACTCGCTGCGCGCCGGACTGGAGGAGACCTGGAACTGGTATTGTGCGCAGTATAACTGACATGCCGTCGAAAGAAGCGCTCATCGCCGCTGTCGACGCTCAGGATTCCGTCGCGCGCCTGAGGCGCTGGGTGGTCGATCAGGCGTTGCCGCTCTGGGGCGCGACCGGGTTCGATGCATCGCGCGGCGCCTTCGTCGAGCGGCTGACCTTCGAGGGCGCGCCTCATCTCGCGGCCCCGAGGCGGGCCATGGTGCAAGCGCGACAGATCTACGTCTTTTCGCATGCGGCGTTGCTCGGCTGGTCACCGGAGGGCAAGACCATCGCGCTCGAGGCGGCGCACAGGCTCATCGACCGCTATCATGGGGCCGACGGCGCGCCGGGGTGGGTGTTCGCCGTCCACCCCGACGGCGCCGTCCACGACGCGAAGCGCGATTTCTACGCCCATGCCTTCGCGCTGTTCGGGCTCGCGTGGGCTTACAAGCTCGAACCGGAGCCGCGCTTTCTCTCGACCGCGCTCGCGACGTTGCGGGTTCTCGATGAGCACTTCGCCTCGCCTTCCGGCGGCTACCACAGTGTTTTGCCGGCCGACGCGGGCAGGCGCGAGCAAAACCCGCACATGCATCTCTTCGAGGCCATGCTCGCGTGGTTCGAAGCCACCGGCAGCGCAGTGTTTCTTGCCCGGGCCGGCGAACTCTATGCCATGCTGACGGGACGGTTCTTCCAGCCGCAGTCCGGCATCCTCGCCGAATATTTCGACGGCTCCTGGAACCCGCGCGCCGGCCTGCGCGGGCGCATATGCGAGCCGGGACATCATTTCGAATGGTCATGGCTGCTTCGCCGCTATGCCGGGCTCGCGGGACGAAGCGACCCGCCGATCGCCAGGGCGCTTAAAGCGTTCGGCGACCGGCACGGCTTCGACTCGGACGGATTCGTCGTTGACGAATTGCTCGACGACGGGCGCGTCCACAAAGCCTCCCGCCGCTGCTGGCCGCATACCGAAGCGGTCAAGGCCGAGGCCGCCGCCGCCGAAACCGGAGACGGCGAGGCGTCGCTGCGCGCCGCGCGAACGATCGAGCGGCTGATGGCGGTCTTCCTCGGCCGTCCTGTCGCAGGCGGATGGATCGATCATGTCGACGCGAACGGCGCGCCGATGGTCGATTTCATGCCGGCGAGCACGCTCTATCATGTCTTTCTCGCCGCGGCGGAGGCCGACCGCGTCTGGGGCCGGCAAGCGAGGGGCGAAAGGCCGAAAGCCGACGGGAGATGAGCGGCGAGGCGATCCGGCAGGCGGTGATTCTGGTCGGCGGCAAGGGGACGAGGCTTGGCGCAATCACCCGCGCCGTGCCGAAGCCGATGCTGCCGATCGCCGGAGACCGGCCGTTCGTCGACTATCTGCTGGAGACGATCGAACGCCATGGCTACCGGGACATCATCCTGCTTGCCGGCCACCTCGGAGAGGCGCTCGCGGCCGCCTACGACCGCCGCCGCATCGGCAAGGCGACAATGCGGGTCATCCGCGAGCCGGTCCCCCTCGGCACCGCCGGCGCGTTGACGGCGGCGCGCGAAGCTCTCGACCCGCGCTTTCTGCTCATGAACGGAGATGCCTTCTTCGACATTAATTTGCGCGCGCTGGAGCAGGTCTCGCGACGATCCGGCGCCACGGCGACGCTGGCGCTCAGGACGGTCGCCGACGCCGCGCGCTACGGGCGGGTGATCGAAGAGGACGGCAAGGTCAAGGCGTTCCTGGAGAAGGATTTGACCCGGCCGGGGCCGGGCGTCATCAACGGCGGGATCTATGTGCTCAAGCGCGAGATCCTGGACCTCGTTCGCGACTTGCCCTGTTCGCTTGAACAGCACGTCTTTCCGGCGCTGGTCGAGCGGGGCGATATTGCCGGCCGCGAGTTCGACGGCTATTTCCTCGATATCGGACTGCCCGAGACTCTCGAGCAGGGACATCTGGAGCTCCCTCGCGTGCGGGTGCGTCCCGCGGCTTTCATCGACCGGGGCGCGCTTATCGATATCGTCGCCCACGATCCTTCGGGGTCGGACGGATTTCGATGGAGGGTTGGGGCCGTGGAAGCCGTGCGGGCCCTGAACGATCGCGGCCACTACGTCTTCGTCGTCGGCGATCCATCCGGGCGCGTGGAGACGCCGGGAGCTGTCGACAACGGGCGCCGGTTGAACGCGAAAATCCAGGAAAGCCTGGCGCTCGAGGGGGCGCATGTCGATCGGTTCTGCGCCAAAGATCGAAAGCCGCTGGCAAGCCTGCTGGAAGAGGTCATGAACGAGTGGCCAATCGTCCGTGAACGATCCTTTCTCGTCGGAGCGATCGCCGGCGACGTCGAAGCCGCGCGCGGCGCCGAACTTGCCGCGCATGTCCGTGACGGAGGCGATCTTGCGCGTTTCGTCCATTCGCTCTTGGACCGATCTGGCGATGATTGAACTGGCCGGCCCTCATTCGACCGTCGAATTGCGGCAGGGACGAAATCGCCCTAAGCCCTGCCAGATTACGCCGTCAGCATGAAGGCCGCGCTGCGATGAAAGCCCCGCGCAGATATTTCGATCCGCTCGCGATCGGGGCGCCGCGCCCGCTGCTCGAATTGCCGTCGAAGCTCGAGCGCATGATCCATTTCGTGCCGCCGCACAACGAGAAGGTGCGGGCGAAGACGCCTGAGCTGGTCGGCCAGGTCGACGTGGTTCTCGGCAACCTCGAGGACGCGATTCCGGTCGAATCGAAAGAGGCCGCGCGGGAAGGCCTGATCGCGATGGCGAAAGCGACCGATTTCGGTTCGACAGCTCTATGGGCGCGCGTCAACGCGCTCAATTCGCCGTGGTTCATCGACGATATGACCCGGCTCGTGGGCGAGATCGGCGACCGGCTCGACGTCGTGATGGCGCCGAAGATCGAGGGCGACTGGGACATTCATTTCATCGACCAATATCTGGCCCTGCTCGAGGCGCGCTACGGCGTCAAGCGGCCCATTCTTGTCCACGCAATTCTCGAAACCGCGCAGGGCGTCAACAACGTTGAGGCGATCGCCGCCGCTTCGCCCCGCATGCATGGGATGAGCCTCGGCCCGGCCGACCTCGCCGCCTCAAGGGCGATGAAGACGACCCGCGTCGGCGGCGGCCATCCCGGCTATCGGGTGCTTGCCGACGCGGTCGAACCCGGTGCTGAACGGATGAGCTTCCAGCAAGATCCGTGGCATTACACCATCGCGCGCATGGTCGACGCCTGCGCGGCCAACGGCATCAAGCCGTTCTATGGCCCGTTTGGCGATTTCTCCGACCCCGCCGCTTGCGAAGCCCAGTTCCGCAACGCTTTCCTGCTCGGCTGCGCCGGCGCCTGGACCCTGCACCCGAGCCAGATCGTGATCGCAAAGAAGGTATTCTCGCCGGATCCGGAGGAAGTCGCCTTCGCGCGCAAGATTCTGGCGGCCATGCCGGACGGGTCGGGCGCGGTGATGATCGACGGCAAGATGCAGGACGACGCGACCTGGAAGCAGGCGCGCGTGATCGTCGATCTCGCCCGCCAGGTGGCGGCGAAGGACGACGACTACGCGGCGCTCTATCGGTTTTGAACCGACTCGCTGCGGGTCGCGCCTCCGCTTTCGGCCCACTTCTTGCTTTTGGAAGTGCCGCGGTTTGGGGTCGCAAGATCCCCGCAGAATCGCGCAATTTGAGCGGCGTCCCGGTTCCTGTTTCGACGCGATGCGTTATAACGGGCGGATGACGGCAAAGGAGCCTTGAGGCTATGGAAAGTCGCAACGCGAAATTTGGGATCGGACAGGTCGTCAAGCACCGGTTCTACCCGTTCCGTGGTGTGATCTTCGACGTCGACCCGATTTTCTCCAATACCGAGGAATGGTGGAGTTCAATCCCTGCCGACGTTCGCCCGGCCAAGGAGCAGCCGTTCTATCACCTCTATGCCGAAAACGCGGACAGCCAGTATGTCGCCTACGTCTCCGAGCAGAACCTGATGTCGGACGAGTCGGGAGAGCCGGTCCGCCACCCGCAGGTCAAAGAGGCGTTCGAACGGACCGAGGACGGACGTTACTGCGTCCGCGAGCGATCGCGCCTGAGCTGAAACCTCGTCGCGACGCCTCCCCGCTCGGTCGCAGGAGCGTCGCGACGGGCGGTCTACTTCGCTGGCGCGGCGGGGGCCGTCGCCGCGGGCGCGGCAGGGGGCGGAGCCGCATTCGCCGCCGGGGCGGCCGCGCCCTGCTGTTGCTCCAACGTCTTGCGCTGCTCTTCCGCCTTCTTCTGCAGCTGCTGCTGCAACTCCTGGCGCTGCTGTTCCAAAACTTTCGGATCGGTCGGCTTGCCGTCGAACGCCGTACCCAGGTCTTTCAGCGGCAGGTTGAACGTCAATTCATGCCCTGAAACGTCGCCGCCGGGAACGCGCATGACGACGCTCATCGTCGTCCCCTTCTTCAGGGCTTCGAGCGTCTTGGGGCTGATCTCGATTTCCGCTGAGCAGGCGTTCTGGAAGCACATGTCGTACCTGCCCTCGATCGGCTCCCCCTTGTCGATGACGACCCGGAAGCCCGGCTTCAGCATCATGCCGATCGGCAGCATCAGAAGCCTAAGCTTGCGTTTCTCGTCCCCGACCAGTTCGAAGACATTGACGCTGATCATCGGCGGCTGATCGGCCGAGGTCGAGAAGTCGCGCATGGTGGCGCAGGCGTCCTTGCCGGAGTTCGGCTCCTTGGCGCAAAATTTGGCCCATTGCGGCTCGGGCGACACAAGGTCGACCTTTGAGGGCGGGGGAGGTTGCTGCGGCTGGCCAGGCGCCGCCTGCACGCCCGGAGCCGGAGGCTTCGCCGGCTGCGTTTGCGCAACCGCCGCGCCGGCTCCGAGCGCGAGGCTCAATGCGAGCGCCGCGGCGCCCGAGCGCATAACTTGAAATCTCATCCATCGTCCTTTCGAACCGTAACCGGAATCTTGCGGCGCTTCGACTTGCGCCCGATCAGCGTCAACTTCCGCCTGGGATCGACATCCGCAACTCATCGGGCGACATTGTGACGCGAGGCGCCTGGGACGCGCCGCTTTGTTCGGCGCGCCCTCTTTCCATATTCGACGCGACATTCCAATAACAATTTCGTCGCCGCGGCCGGGCGCTCGGACAAAAGACGCCCGAGTTGCGATCAAGCTGCCCGCCGATGATAGAATTGCGGCCATGATCGCCCGCACGATTCGCTCCGCCCTTTGTGCCGCGCTCGGTGTCGCCTTGGGCGCGGCGCCGGCGCCCGCGGCCGTCGCCGGCCCGCCGATGGGCGCGATCGCGATGCACGGCGAGCCGGCGCTCAAGCCCGGCTTCGATCACCTGCCTTACGTCAATCCGGAGGCGCCCAAGGGAGGCCGGCTCGACCTCGCTTATCTTGGCGCCTTCGACAGCCTTAATCCCTATAATGTCAAGGCCTTATCTACCGCGCAGGGCCTCATCGGCAACGTATATCAATCGCTCATGGTGCGTTCGGCCGACGAGCCGTTCACCCTCTACGGCCTGATCGCGAAAAGCATCGAAACCGACGAGGCGCGGAGCCAGGTGATCTTTCACCTCGACACGGCCGCCCAATTCTCGGATGGAACGCCGATCACCTCGGACGACGTCCTCTTCACCTTCAATCTGCTCAAGGCCAAAGGGCGGCCGCAGCAGCGCGCCGCGTTCGGACTGGTCAAAGCCGCCGAGGCGCACGACCCATGGACGGTGCGCTTCGATTTGTCAGGCGCCAACGACCGCGAGCTGCCGCTGACCCTCGCAATCATGCCGGTGCTGTCGCGCGCCCATACCGACGCGGAGCATTTCGAGGACCAGACGCTGCAAATTCCAGTCGGCTCAGGCCCCTATCGTGTGGCGGAGGTCAAGCCAGGTGAGCGCCTGGTGCTCGAGCGCGACCCCAACTATTGGGCGAAGGACCTGCCGATCTCGCGTGGCTTGTACAATTTCGATGTCATCCGGATCGACTATTACCGCGACGCGACTGCGATGTTCGAGGCGTTCAAGGCCGGGCTGATCGACTATCGGGTCGAGGACGACACCAACCGCTGGCGGACTGGTTATGACTTTCCCGCCGCCAGGGACGGGCGGATCGTCACGGTCGCGATTCCGAGCGGGCTGCCGAAGGGCGTCTCCGGCTTCGCCTTCAACCTGCGCCGGGCGCCGTTCGCCGATGTCCGCGTGCGCGAGGCGCTGGCGTCGATGTTCGACTTCGAGTGGATCAACGCCAATCTGTTCGGCGGCGCGTACAAGCGTTCCGAAGGGTTCTTCGACGACAGCGAGCTGTCGTCGATCGGCCGCGCGGCTTCCGCGCGCGAGCGCGAGCTGCTCGCGCGCTTTCCGGGCGCAGTGCGCGACGACGTGATGGGGGGCGGCTGGCGCGCCCCGGTTTCCGACGGCAGCGGGAGCGACCGCTCGATCGCGCGCCGCGCCATCGACGAACTCGAGCGCGCCGGTTACGCGCTCCGCGACGGCCGTCTGGTCGACGCGCAAGGCGCGCCGCTCGCCTTCGAGATCATGGTCAAGAACCGCGACGAGGAGCGTCTCGCGCTTGCCTATTCGCGCAATCTCGCGCGGATCGGCGTCGCCGCCAACGTGCGGCTGGTCGACGAGGTGCAATTCCAGCGCCGGCGCACCAACTTCGACTTCGACGTGATGATCGGGACGTGGGTCGCCTCGCCGTCGCCGGGCAACGAGCAGCGCGGGCGCTGGAGCTCGGCCGCCGCCAACGCCCCCGGCGCCTATAATATCTCCGGCGTCGCCTCGCCGGCGATCGACGCGATGATCGCGGCGATCCTCGCCGCCGAGAGCAACGAGGACTTCGTCGCGGCGGTGCGCGCGCTCGATCGGCTGCTCATCTCCGGCTTCTATATCGCGCCGCTCTATTACGCGCCGGAGCAATGGATCGCCTATTCGGCCAAGCTCGGCCGGCCGGAACAAACGCCCCTGTTCGGCGTCGAGCTTTCGACCTGGTGGCGGCGCGAGAACTGAGGGGCGTCCGGCGTTCGCGGGCTCCTATGGTGAGGCTTGCCTTTGCGTTATCGCGACGCCATCTATCGCGAGCGATTGGATGCCCGCCGGGATCCCCGGATCAAGCCCCGGCACAGGCATGACGAGTGGACGTATGCGATGCTTTACGCCGTGTCAGCCAAGTTGATCCCCGATCGCGCGCTCGAATTCCATACGCGCCTCAGCGACGGCAGTATCGCCGCGCAACGCCCCGATGGCGCCGAGATCGTCGCCGCCATGCAGCGTGCGCGCGTCGCGCCCGACGGCGTGGTGAGCTGGACGGAGACCTGCTATTGCCCAACGCCGCTCCGGCATGAACGCGCCACCGTGCTTGACCGCTACTTCACCGGGATTGAAACCAAGGTCATCGACAAGCCTGTTCCCTTCGATGGCGCGCCGCTGATGGACCGGCTCACGGCGAACGGCGACGGAGGCGGTAGAGCGGCATGAGCGAAACGGATGAAGTCCTGACCATCGACGTCGTGAGCGATGTCGTATGTCCCTGGTGCTATCTCGGCGAGAAGCGCCTCGAGACGGCGCTCAAGGAAGCGCCGCAACCGGTCGCCCTCCGCTGGCGTCCCTACCAGCTCGACCCGACGATCCCGGCGGGCGGTCTCGACCGCGCCGAGTACATGGAGAAGAAATTCGGCAAGAGCGGCAGGCTTCAGACGGTGCACGACAATCTCGTCCCTCCCGGCGCGGAAGTCGGCCTTCCGTTCGCCTTCGACAAGATCAAGTGCGCTCCCAATACGCTCGACGCTCATCGGCTCATCCGCTGGGCCAACGCGGCGGGCGTCCAGGGACAAGTCGTCGACCGCCTGTTCAAGGCCTATTTCGTCGAGGGCCGCGACATCGGCGACCGCCCCGTCCTGATCGAAATCGCACAGGAATGCGGTCTCGATGCGACGCTGGTCGAAAAGCTCCTCGCGGACGGCGCCGACGCCGACCTGGTGCGGGAGGAGATCGCCCAGGCGCAGGCGCTCGGGGTCAGCGGCGTGCCGTTTTTCATTTTCGCCGGCCGCCTCGGCGTTCCCGGAGCGCAGGAGCCCTCCGTGCTGGTGCGGGCAATGGCCCAGGCGCGCCAGGCGGTGAGCGAGCCGGCCAGCGAAGCGCCGGTCGGGTAGCGGCCCGCCGCGCGCCCCTTCCACCACGCTTCGCGTGGTATCCTCCCCCATTTCATCTACGGATTCACACAAGCGATTTGCCGTGGGCGATTGCATAACCGTCGAGCATGGCGGCGAGGCGACGCCAACCATCGGCCATGGTTTTGGGTCCGGGCGGCTTGTAATAGGCGTTCCAGCCGCCGAGGCGGGCGGTGATCCATGCGAGCCAAGAGAGGGAGCCGCGCGGGTGTGGGTTCTTCTGCCGCATTGTTTTTCCTTCCAAGGCGCCGCCGATGGCGGCGGCGGCTTCGACCGCGCTTTCGTCGATCACGTCGGTTGCGGGGCGGGAGCCCGCGTCCCGGGCGTCGGTGAGTTGAAGGATTCGCGCCGCTGCGACCACGGCGAGGGCAGCGAGGTTGAACAGGCGCCGCGCGCTCTCGACCTGCGTCTCTTCCAGAGCCAAGCCGTCGCGTTTAAGCACGCGGAAGACCTCTTCGATGCGCCAGCGCAGACGATAGAGGCGAATGATTTCCCGAGCGTCCTCGGCGGTCTCAACCGGCAAGGTCGTCAAAAGCCGCCACATCAGCGGCGTGGTCCCCAAAGGAACGTCCCTTTCGCGCGCCACAACGACGTTGATCTCGCAGGCTTCGGGATCGCCGGCGGCCTGTCCGGTCTTGGGTCTGGCGATTGTCGCCTTGCCGAACGAAACGGCCACGCGGGCCGTTCGAACGCGCGCATCCGGCGCGCGCGGCTGGCGTGGGGCGGCCGCCACATCGATCTCGAGCGCCGTCGGAAAACCGTCGGCTGTGGCAAACAGGAGGCCGCCTCCGGCCAACTTGCGGTCGCCGCGCGCCCGCGTGATGAGATCGACGTCGCCCGGCTTTCGGATGAAGGCCTGGTAGATGTCATTCTCGCGGTCGCCGACAACAACGATGCTGGCGGCGTCGGCGAGCCGTTGAGCCGCGCTCTGCGCCGCATCGACCCAGCGCACGGATTCCTTGTCCTTGAGGCTCCGCTTGTGGCGATGCGTCTTCACTCCCATTTCATGGGGGAGGATATGCGGCCCCCCTTTCCTCCCCTGCGAAGCGGGGGAGGGGAACCACGCCGTCAGGCGTGGTGGAGGGGTGAGCCCCGAGCGCCCTCTAAGCCGCGTCGTCGAGCGCGGCGATGAGCGCGAGCGGCAGTTCGATACGCGGCGCGGGGTTGTCGTTCGGCTCGGCGGGCGTGACGCTGAGTTCGAGTTGCGCCGGGCCCAGGCGTGGCCGGTCAAAATGCGCGCTCGGCGCTGGTCGGGCGCCGGCGTCGTCGTTGGCGGGAGAGAAGTCGAGCTTGCGCGGCAGCCGTCTGGGGGCAGCCGAGGTGATCGCGTCGCGGGCGAAGCCGGCGGCTTCCGCCCTCGCCGCCTCGGCGGCGAAGCGCCACAGGAGCGCCAGAATCTTCGCCAGCGCCGGATCGTCGCGCCGTTCGCATTCGTCGATCACCGTCTGCACCAGCGGCAACTTGAGCCCATCATAGGCCTCGCCGGCGTAAGTCTTGATCGAGGCAAGCGCCGCGGCGAAGGCCGGCAGCATGTGGCTCTTCAGGCCCGCCTTGTGAGCAAGCGCGGCGAAACCTTCCCCGCGCGGCGCGAGGGCGAAGGCGGCGACGCGCGACAGGGGCAGGCCAGACAATTCCGCCAGCGCCATTTCGCACAGGCTCCGCTCGCCGCCGAGCAGCGAGCGCAGGAGCAAAGCCGGCGTCAGCGCCCCACAAGCGCGCAGCGAGCGCACGAGCTCCGGACGCTCATCGGCCGCGCATGCCGAGGCGATCGATGCGATGGCCTGATCGCGCGCCTCGCGGGCGACGCGCTCGGCCCGTTCGCGCGGCAGCCATTGCGCCGCCGCGACGCTCATGTCCTTCGCCGTCTCGACGACGACCCGCGCCCGCAAAGACGCCGACAGCGATGGGTGGTCGGTGAGCGCCTCGCGCACCTCGGCGTCGGCGCCGAAACGGGCGAAGATGCGGCTGAGCGCGCCCGCGCCAAGAGCGACTTCGCGATTGCCGATCAGCGCCAGAAGCGCATCGCGCTCGCCGATCTCGGCCAGCGCCGCGATCGCGCCTGGCTTAAGATCCGGCCTTCGCGCCAGCGCCGACTGGGCGAAGACGTCTCCCGTCGCGACGCAGTCGACAAGGTCGGCGTCGGTCAGCGCCGGCGAGCGGCTCAGCACCGCGACCGCGACGTCCGACTGGTCGGCGGCCGGCGCAAGGATCAGGGGACGGGGCGCGTCCTGCGCGCCGCCCAAGGCGTTGGCGAGCGCCCGACGCACCATGGGCGAGGGATCGTCGATGAGCGACGTCATCGCGAGCTCGGCTTCGGCCCGCATGGGCGCTCCGAGATCGGAATGGAGATAGGCGCGGACGAGCGCGCTCGCCGCTTCCGCGCGCTTCTCCGGCCCTGCGCATTGCACGAACGCGAGAAATCGGCGCACAATATCGGGCTTGGCGAATGACGGGGCCGGCAGAAGCAAGACGGTCGGTCGGTTGGCGTACACGTCGCCCTCCCTCGCCGGTCATGGCGGCGGACTACGATCGCTCAGATTGCATGACTATGGTTAACGACAACTTAAAGTTGTGACACGGAGGCGCTCATGGAAACCGGAACCCTTCGCCATCCGCGCGGCGGCCTCTATTTTGAGGACTTCTCGGTCGGCCAGTTCTTCCGCCACGGCCTGACCCGCACCGTCACTCAAATGGACAACATGCTGTTCTCGAACATGACGCTGAACCCGCAGCCCTTGCATATCGACGCCCATTTTTGCGCCACCGAAACCGAATGGGGCCGTCCGCTGATGAATTCGCTGTTCACGCTCGGGCTCATGATCGGCATTTCCGTCAACGACACCACGGTCGGCACGACCATCGCCAATCTCGGCATGACCGATGTCGCCTTTCCAGCGCCGTTGTTTGAAGGCGACACCGTTCGCGCCGAGACTGAAGTCACGTCCGTGCGGGCGTCGAAATCACGCCCCGATGCTGGCCTGGTCGAGTTCCGCCACCGGGCGTTCAAGCAGGACGACACGCTGGTCGCCGAGTGCCGCCGCACCGCCTTCATGCGCCGCCGCGGACCCGAGATCCTCTCCGCCTGAGCTTGCCCATGCGCTCGCTCATCATTGCGCCTGCGGACGAGAAGCGGCTCGCCGAGGCGCTCAAGAGCGGCGCCGACGCGGTCATCGTCGATCTCGCGCTGGCTCCGCCAGAAAAAAGGGCGGCGGCGCGGGCCGTGGCAGCCCGGTTTCTCAAGCAGGCGCGCGCCAGATGCGGCGGCCCGGCGCTCGTCGTCAGCGTCAACCGGCTCGATTCGGGCGATACCGACGCCGATCTCGACGCGGTCATGTGTCACGCGCCCAACGCTATGCTGCTGCCCGGCAGCCTCGGGGCGGCGAGCGTCCAGCAGCTCTCCGCCAAGATTGCGGTGCGAGAGGCGGATTTCGCTCTTCCCGACGGCGCGACGCGGATCATCGCCGTCGCCGACACGGCGCAGGGCCTGTTGAATATGGCGAGCTACCGCGGCTCGAGCCGGCGGCTCACGGGCCTCGCCTGGAGCGCCGCGCCCTTACGCACCGACATCGGCGCCGAGACTGACCGCGATCCATCCGGCGCCTATGCCGGCGCCTTTCGGCTGGCGCGGGACCTCACGCTGCTGGCTGCCGCGGCCGCCGGAGTGGCGCCGATCGACGCGGCGTTCGCTGCCGTCGCCGACGCGGAAGGCCTGCGCTCGGAAGCGCTCGCCGCCCGCCGCGACGGCTTCTCGGCCAAGCTCGCAATCGATCCGGCCCAGCCGCGGATCATAAACGAGGCGTTCGCGGCCCCAGCCGGAAGCGGTCCGCGCGCGATCGGCATTCGCCCGGTCGAACACACCAAACCTTAGCGCGGGCGCATAGCGTTTTGGTGGCGTTTCGCCATTTGACCGTGGGGCAAGGCGTCGCCCGCTTGACCGTCATCGAAACCCTCGTCTCCCCGTTGAGGCCGGCGGCCGCGACCCTGCTCGCACCTGCCTCGATCTGCTCGATCTATTCGCTCGCCGCGGCGGCGATGATCGCCTTCGCCTGGCTTACCTTGCGGCGCAGACGCCGCAACCGGCGGGTCGTCCCAAAGGCGCTTGTGCGGGCGATCTTCTCGCGCCGCGTCCTCTTCCACCGCTCGACCTTCGCCGACCTCGCCTATTGCGTCATCGGCCTCGCGACCCTTGGCGCGATCATCGGCTGGGCGGTCGTCTCGACGTCATGGATCAGCGACGGCGTCGCCGGCTTCCTCACCCGCTGGCTTGGCCCGGGCCCCGAACCGCGCGCGCCCGACTTCGTCCTCAACGCGGCGCGCACCCTCGCGCTTTTCCTCGCCTACGATCTCGGCTTCTTCGTCGACCATTCGCTCAAGCACCGCATTCCGGCGCTATGGGAATTGCACAAGGCCCACCATTCAGCCGAAGTGCTGACCCCGCTCGTCAACTTCCGGGTTCACCCGTTCGATTCGCTGATCCTCGCCAACAATCTCGCGCTTTTCATCGGCGTGATCGGCGGCGTGGCGCAATATGCGCTCGGCCGGCATGCCGTCTCGTTCACCCTGTTCGACCAGAACGTCCTTATGCTCGCCTACATCTATCTGACCGCCCAGCTTCAGCACAGCGAGATCTGGATCCCGTTCACCGGGTTATGGGGCGCCTGTTCATGAGCCCCGCCCACCATCAGCTTCACCACTCCGCCGATCCGGCGCATTTCAACTGCAACATGGGCGCGAGCCTCGCGATCTGGGACTCGCTTATGGGCAGCCTACGGATGCCTTCGACCGAACCGCCCGCCCTCAAGTTTGGCGTAGCAGGCCACGCGCATGATCCGCATGGCGTGATGGGGCTGGTGGTCGACCCGGTGGTGAATGCGGCGTGGGCGCTGCTGCCTTCAGGCGTTTTCGAGCAATCGGCGGCGGGCTCCGAACCCCCTTCGGTGGGCCGCGCACCCTTGCCCGCCGCCGATTCTTAAGCCCTGACTGCAGCTTGGCTTTTGCGGCCTCGCTGCCAAATTCGTTTTCGAGAATGGTGGTTTTTCGACCGAGGCAATCGCGCCCGCAGTGATCCCCGTCACACATCCAGCAGGTTGTGCCGGTTGTGTGCTCTCATTCCGCCGCCACCTGGACGTCATGCGCCGGGCGCGGCCGGATCGCCGGCGGGGGTCCGGCATGTGCGGGCGCGTGCGGCTCGTCCTGCTCGCCGACGAAGCGGCTGAAGAGCCGCCACGCGAGCCGGCCGATGTCATCCATCACCGTGAACACCGCCGGCACGAACACCAGCGACAGCATTGTCGACATGATGAGGCCGCCGATCACGGCGATCGCCATCGGCGAGCGGAAGCCGCCGCCATCGCCCAAGCCCAGCGCCGAGGGGAACATGCCCGCGGCCATCGCGATCGTCGTCATTACGATCGGCCGCGCGCGCTTGCGGCCGGCCTCGACCAGCGCCTCGAGGCGCGACGAGCCGCGGCCGATCTCCTCGACCGCGAAATCGACCAGCATGATCGCATTCTTTGTGACGATTCCCATCAGCATGAGAATGCCGATCACCACCGGCATCGACATCGCCTTGTGGGTGATGAGGAGGGCGATGATCGCGCCGCCGATCGAGAGCGGCAGCGAGATGAGAATGGTGATCGGCTGCAGGAAACTACCGAACAGCAGCACCAGCAGTCCGTAGACCATCATCAGCCCTGCGCCCATCGCCGCGGCGAACGAGGCGAAGACCTCGCTCATGATCTCGACGTCGCCGGTCTCGCGGATCTCGACTCGCGGCGGCAGGTTGCTCGCGGTCGGCAGCGCCTTGATCGCCGCGACCGCTGCGCCGAGCGCGGAATCGCCGCGAAGATCGCCCTCGATCGTCACCCGCCGCGTGCGGTCGTAGCGGTTGATGGCCGTCGGCCCATGGCTGACCGAAAAATCCGCCACGACCGAGAGCGGCGTCGTCGCGCCGCCGCCCGTCGCCACCCGCAAGTCCTCCAGGAGCCCGACCCGCGACCGCGCCGCCTCGTCGAGTTCGACCCGGATCGGGACCAGCCGGTCGCCGGCGTTGAACTTGGCGAGATTGGCGTCGATGTCGCCGAGGGTGGCGACGCGGATGGTGTCGGACAACGCCTCGGTCGAGACCCCGAGATCGGCGGCGACCTGAGGCTTCGGCGTGATGCGCAACTCCGGCCGGTCGAGCTCCGCCGTCGAGATCGGATTCTCGATCGTCGGGATCGACCGCATCTCGCTGGCGATCTGGTTGGCGGTATCGTTGATGACCTTGATGTCGGGGCCGGCGATGATGAGCTGGATGTCGCGCTGGCCATTGTCCTTGAGGAACCAGAAGCGGATATCCGGCTGATCGGCGAGGATCGCGCCGATCCTGAGCTGCAGGTCCTTCTGCGTCGCCTCGCGCTTCGACTTGTGGACGAAGTTGATGACCAGCGTCGCCTTGCGCGGCTCATCGTCGGCGCCGCCGAGGATCTTGCCGCCGAAAATCAACGCCGAGCGCACCTCGGGCATGACGCGCAGCTTGTCGGAGATCGCGCGTGTAACGCGATCGGTGTCCTCGAGTCGCGAGCCCGGCGGCAGTTCGATCGCCAGCAGCGCCCGCCCGTAGTCGTCGGCGGGAATAAAGCCGGACGGCAGGAGCTGCGTCGACCACAGCGACGCGGCGAAGATCACCGCGCCCGCGAACAGCGTTAGCCACCGGTGGCGCAGCGAGCCGCGCACAAGCCGGGTATAGAAACGCATCACCGCGCCGTCGCGTTGAGTGTGGGTCGTGCGGCGCGCGCAGGAAATAGGCGGCGATCACCGGCGTGACGAAGCGGGCGACCATCAGCGAGAACATGACGGCGATCGCCACCGTCAGGCCGAACTGGCGGAAATACTGGCCGGCGATGCCGCCCATGAAGCTCACCGGCGAGAAGATCGCTGCGATCGACAGCGAGATCGCGATCACCGCAAGCCCGATCTCGTCGGCCGCCTCGAGCGAGGCGCGATAAGCGGACTTCCCCATCCGCATATGGCGCACGATGTTCTCGATCTCGACGATCGCATCGTCGACCAGAATGCCGGTCACCAGCGTGATCGCGAGCAGGCTCACGAGGTTGAGCGAGAAGCCGATCGCATCCATCGCCCAGAAGGTCGGGATGACCGACAGCGGCAGCGCGACCGCGGTGACGAGCGTGGCGCGAAGGTCGCGCAGGAAGATGAACACGACGACGACGGCCAGAGCCGCGCCCTCGATCAGCGTCTCCATCGTCGAATGGTAATTGCCGAGTTCGCTGTCGACCTGGGTGTCGACCTTGGTGAACTTCACTTCCGGATGCGCGGCCTCGATCGCCGCCAGGCGCTTGGCGATCAATTGATCGACGGTCACGTCGCTTGCGCCCTTGGCGCGGGTGACGCCGAAGGCGACGATCGGCTGATCGAACAGGCGGGTGAAGGTGCGCGGCTCGGCCGCGCCGTCGGTCACGGTCGCGAGCTCGTCGAGCCTGACCTTGCGCCCGCCCGGCAGCGCGATCGGCAGCGCCGCGAGATCGGCGACGCTCCGAGCTCCGGCAAGGGTGCGGATCGCCTGTTCCTGGCCGGCGACTTCGCCCCGCCCGCCGCCGAGATCGACATTGTCGGCGCGCACCTGCTCGTTCACGGTCGCCGCGGTGACGCCGAGCGCGAGCAGCTTTTCGGGATCGAGCGAAACCCGGATCTCGCGGTCGACGCCGCCGAACCGCTTGACCTCGCCGACGCCGTGGATGCTCTGCAAGTCGCGGGCGACCGAATCGTCGATGAACCAGGACAATTGCTCGACCGAAAGTCCGGGCGCCGAAGCGGCGTAGGTGACGATCGGCAGGCCCTCGATGTCGATGCGGCTGATGATCGGCTCGTCGATGGTGCGCGGCAGATCGCTTCGGATCTTGGCGATCTGGTCCTTCACGTCGTTGAGCGCGCGGTCGATGTCGACCGAGCCGACGGTGAACTGGATCACGGTCGAGGACGATCCGTCGGTGGCGGTCGAAATGATGTGCCAGACGCCGTTGATGCTGGAGACGGCGTCCTCGACTTTTTTCGTCACCTGCGATTCGAGTTCCGACGGCGCGGCGCCCGACTGCGTGATCAGCACCTGAACGATCGGGATGTCGATGTTCGGAAAGCGGGTGACCGACATCGTCCGGAAACTGACGAGGCCGAGAATCAGCAAGACTGAAAACGCCACCGCCGCCGGTATGGGCCGGCGGATCGACCAGGCCGAGACGTTGAGCCGCATCGGGAAGAGCCTCCTAGCCGCCCGCCGACGCGCCAGCGTCGGGAACCGGCCGCACGCGGTCGCCGGGCCGCAGGAACGAGGCGGCGCGCGCCACGACGCTCTCGCCGGCCTGCACGCCGCTCCTGACCTCGACCAGATCGCCGTCGACGATGCCTGGCTTCACCTGCCGTTCTTCGACCTTGCCGTCGCGGATAATGTAGACGCGCGCCGAATCGCCCTCGCGCTCGAACGCGGTTGCCGGCGCACCGACACCGTCGCGGCGGGTGAGCTCGATCTGGCCCGAGGCGAAAGCGCCGATATGGGCGTGGCTGACGTCCTCGACTGCGATCCTGACCTTGCCGGTGCGGCTTGCCTTGTCGACCTCCTGGTCGACCAGGCGGACCCGGCCGGCGACCGCGCCCTCGACGCCCGGCAGCTTCAGTTCCGCCGGGATGCCTACGAGCAGTCCCGCCAGCGACTGCTGGGGCACGTCGGCCTCGAGATCGATCGCGCCGTCCTGGATGATGCGGAACAGCGGCTCGCCGGTGATCGACGCGTCGGCGCCGACTTTTGCCGACCGCCGGCTGACAATCCCGGCCACGGGCGCCTTGACCTCCGTCCGGTCGATGCGCACCAGGAGCTCCTGCCGCTCGGCGTCGCGGCTCTTGCGGTCGGCCCCGGCGACGCTGAGCGCGTGGTTGGCCGCGGCCAATTGGGCCTGCGCCGTCTTCATCGCCGTTTCGCGCTGCTCGATGGTCGAGACCGACATCACCCCGCCGGTCAGCTTCCGCGCCCGGTCGAAATCGTCGCTGGCGAACTGCAATTGCGCCTGCGACTGCGCGATCATGCTCTGCGCCTGGTCGATCGCCGCGTCAGCGCGCTTGGTCGACGCGTCGTTTTCAGCCAGCATCGCGTCGAGCTGGGTGCGATCCAGCCGGGCGAGCACCTGCCCCTGGCTGACGCTATCGCCGTCCTCGGCGTCGACCTCGACGATGGTGAGCCCGTCGATGCGGGCCGCCACCTGCGCCTCTTCGCGCGCGACCAGGGTGCCGGAGACGAACAGCCGATCGACGAATTCGCGCCTGACCGCCGGGACGACGGTGACCGCGGGCGGTTCGACCGCGCGCGGCTGATCGGCCGCCGCAGGCGCCGGGCAGGAGCCGACCTTGCCTGGAGCGATTTTCGCCATCAGCGCCGGCGGCATGGCGCAGGGGGCGACGGCGCTCGCCGCCCAGACGGCGCCAAGCGCGGCGGCGGCGACCACGACCGAGACGACCAGGGCGCGTCTCATCGGCGGGCCTCTTCGCCCGGCGTCGCCGGGTCGGGCGACAGCTTGCCGGCGAACAGCGCCTTGAGGACGCCGATCGCCACCGGCGTCTCCGCTTCGGGATCGAAATCGGCTTCGATCGCCATCCGCTTGAACAGACCGGCGACGAAGGTGAAGAAAAACCGCGCGCCGAACCGCGAATCGAGTCGCGGCGACGCCACGCCGGCCGCCTTCGCCGCGTCCATGAGTTTCTCGATTCCCGCCAGCACGTCGGCGTCGATTGAGCGCGAGATCTCGGCCACCCGCGGATTGCGGCCGGCCTCGGCCCAGATCTCGACGATCAGCCGCGCCTTCTCAGGCGGTTTGGCGAGGACATGGCGGCGCAACCCGCTGCTCATGGCCTCGAAAATATTGCGGTTGTCGGCCATCAGTTCGGCGAAGGCCCGGGCGCGTCCGGCCTGGTCGACGGCGCACAGGCCCTCGACGATCGCCTCTTTGGAGGGGAAATAGCGGTAGAGATTGCCGGGGCTCATGCCGAGTTCGTCGGCGACGTGCTGCATCGTCGCGGCGTGGAAGCCGTGGCGGACAAAGGCGTGCTCGGCGCCCTCTAGGATGCGCTCCCGCCGCTCGTCGTCGGCCTGCCGGCGTCCAGAGGAGATCGAAGTCACCGACATGCCGGAACTCGTGAGAATGAATGTTCATTCTCACGAAGCGCCGGGATTGTGGCGACACGGTGGCGACGGCCTGTGAACGCGGTCGCTGACCGCGTCAGCGGCGCTCAACGGGCGCGGCTACAACCCCGCAACCCTCTAGGCGCTCTTCACCACCACCGCTTTGCCCGGCGCGGACGGCAGGAAGCCGCCAAGGAGGCCGACCGCCGGCAGGAAGGCGCAGACATGATAGACAAAGGTGAGGCTCGTCTTGTCGGCCAGCATGCCGAGCAGCGCCGCGCCGACGCCGCCAAGACCGAAGCTCAGGCCGAAGAACAATCCGGCCACCGCCCCGACATTGCCGGGCGTCAGCTCCTGCGCATAGACGACCATCGCCGAGAAGGCCGACGAGATGATCAGGCCGATGGCAATTGAATTGATCACCGTGCCGACGAGCCCGAGATGGGGAAGCAGCAGGGTGAAGGGCAGAACGCCGAGGATCGAACCCCAGATCACAAACTTCGCCCCGAACCGATCGACCAGCGGCCCGCCGAGGAACGTGCCCGCAGCGACGGCGGCAAGGAACACGAACAACAGCACCTGCGCGCTTTGAATTGAAACGCCGAAAGTCTGGATCAGATAGAAGGTGTAATAGCTGTTGAGGCTCGAGAGGTAGAGAACCTTCGAGAACAGCATCACGATCAGAACAAAGAGGGTGCGCAGCACGACCGGGCGCGGATGGGCCGGCGTCGTCGCAATCGCCGCCTTGCGGAGCCCCGCCCGAATCGCGACGTACCACCGGCTGACGCCGGTCAGGATGACCACCGCGGCGAAGGCGAGCAAGGTAAAGATCAGCACCGAGTGCTGCCCGAACGGCACCACGATGAAGGCCGCGAGCAGCGGGCCCAGGGATTGCCCGAAATTCCCGCCGACCTGAAACAAGCTTTGCGCGAACCCGTGCCGGCCGCCCGACGCCGCGCGGGCGACCCGGGACGCCTCCGGGTGGAAGACGGCGCTGCCAATCCCAACCACCGCCACCGAGAGCAGCGTCAGCGTATAGGAACTGGCAAATGCCAGCAGTACGAGGCCGATCACAGTGAAGCCCATGCCGGCCGGCAGGATGAAGTTCAGCGGCCGCCTGTCCAGGCCCATCCCGATCAGCGGCTGAAGGAAAGAGGCGGTGAGCTGGAAGACGAAGGTGATGAGCCCGATCTGGAAAAAGCTCAGCGCGAATTGCTCGCGAAACACCGGATAAAGCGCCGGCGCCAGCGACTGCATCACGTCGTTGAGCATATGGGAGGCGCTGAGCGCGATGAGCACGCCAAGCGTCGCCGTCCCCACTTCGCGACGGCTTGTCGCGGAGGAATCAGCATATGTCTGCGCAGTCGTCACGGCCTTGTCCCCGGGCGGCGCGCCTTCAATTGGCGCATCGGCCCAAAAAATCAGGCCGCCACAGCGGCCTCATGTCAGGTGTACGGCCTTATCTGCGCTTCGACCCCGCATTGTCAATTCGATGCAGGCAATTTCGCGGGGTCGGAACGATCAAAAGGCCGTTACGCCTTTCACCTCGGCGCCAGCACCATGGTCATCTGGCGCCCTTCCATCAACGGCTCGGCCTCGACCTTGGCGATCGGCGCGGTCTCGGTCCTCACCCGCTGGAGGAGACTGAAACCGATTTCCTGGTGGGCCATCTCGCGGCCACGAAAGCGCAGCGTGACTTTGACCTTATCGCCTTCGTCGAAGAACCGGCGCACCGACCGCATCTTCACTTCGTAGTCGTGGTCATCGATACCGGGCCTGAGCTTGATCTCCTTGACCTCGACGACTTTCTGACGCTTGCGCGCCTCGGCGGATTTCTTCTGCTCGAGAAAGCGGTATTTGCCGAAGTCGAGGATCTTGCACACCGGCGGGGTCGCGTTGGGGACGATTTCGACCAGATCGAGCGCCGCATCGTCAGCGAGCTGCTGGGCGTCCGAGAGATTGACGACGCCGCGATTGTGCCCGTCAGCGTCAATAAGTTGAACCTGGATGGCGCGAATATCGCGATTGGTGCGCGGCCCTTCCTTCTCGGGCTGCGCGGTTGCTTTCATAGGTCGACGAATGGCCACTCTCCTATTGTTGGCGTTTCAAATCCGCGCCGCCGTAGCAAGACGTACGCAAACCCCCCGTTCAGAGCCACAGGCCCTGCGGAGCCCTAGAGATGGGTCAGAAAGGGCATGAAGTCAATCGCCGCGGGCGGTTGGCGGGAGCGGCGGATCGCCTGCTTTTTCGTCCCCCGCGCTGTCCGGCGGCGGCGTTCGGGCGGGGGCGAACCAGTGCGGCCGCCGCCGCGCGACCCAGTCGAGCGCCCGCCCGCGCCCGCGGCGCAGCGGCGGGATGTCGTCGGCCAACAGGATGAGGCCGAGCGGCAGCATCCACAGGCCGAAAACCGGCAGGATGCTGAGGCAGCCGCCGATGATGAGAAGCACGCCGGCGGGAATGCGCGCCCAGCGCGAGGCGGGCCGGCGCAGCCAGCGGGTGATCGCCTGCATCTTGCCCGGCAGCCGGCGGATCAGCCGCCCAAGCCGCCGCTCATGTTCGACATGGTCGACATTGTCGGGAGGGGCCATGGCTCAAAGCCGATGATAGACGCCTTGCGCGACGAGGCGCAACGCGTATCGTCGCTGGCGACAGCGATTGCGAGACATCGCGGAGGCTTCCCATGTTGTCCAGACGCGCAATCCTCGCCGGCGGCGCCGCGGCCCTGGCGTCTCCGCTCGCCGCCTGGGCGCAGACCTCGCCCCCGACGATCCTGAGATTGCAGCGGCGCGACATCGAGGTGAACGGCAGGAGCGCGTCGGTCTACGCCATCCGCCAGCCCGACGGAACGTTCGGCCTCACCACGGAAGTCGGCAAACCCTTTCGCGTCCGGGTCGAGAACGGCATCGACGAGCCTAGCCTGATCCACTGGCATGGACTGACGCCGCCGTGGCGGCAGGACGGCGTGCCGGGAATCTCGGGGCCGCCGATTCCGCCGGGCGGCAGCGCCGATTACGACTTCCCGCTGCGCTTCGGCGGCACATTCTGGATGCATTCGCACCAGGGCCTGCAGGAGCAGGTCCTGATGACCGCGCCGCTCATCATCCGCGATCAGCGCGACCGCGCCGACCAGCAGGAGGTTGTCGTGATGCTGGCCGATTTCAGTTTCACCCCGCCCGAACAGATATTCGCCGGCCTCAAAAAGGCCGGGCCGATGGCCGGCATGGGGGCGTCGGGCGCGGCGCCGGCCCCGATGCCGAAGGCTGGCGCGATGGCGGGCATGACGATGTCGAAGGGAGGGGCCGCCGCGGCGCCCGATCTCAACGACGTCAAATATGACGCCTTCCTCGCCAATTTTCGCACTCTCGCCGACCCGGAGGTCGCCAAGGTCGCTCCGGGCGGGCGGGTGCTGCTGCGCATCATCAACAGCGCGTCGATGAGCAACTTCCATATCGATCTCGGCCGGCTCGAAGGCGATTTGATCGCGGTCGACGGCTTCGAGGTCGCGCCGATCCGCGACCGCCGCTTCCCGGTCGCGGTAGCGCAGCGGCTGGACATCCGCATCACCCTCCCGCCGGGTCCGGGCGCCTATCCGGTCATGGCGCTATTGGAAGGCGAGCGCGACCAGACCGGAATCGTGCTACGCGCTGGGAACGCGCCAGTGGCCCGCGCGCCTGTCAAGGCGGAGACGGCCTCGCCGGCGCTGACCCTCGATCTCGAGAGCCGCCTGCGCGCATTGCGGCCGCTCAGTGTTCGCAAGGCGGACCGCGTCCTCACCCTGAACCTGACCGGCGAGATGGCCGGATACGTCTGGTCGATCAACAACGTCGTCTGGAACCCGAGTGTGCCGCCGCTGCAGGTGGCCAAGGGAGAGCGGGTCGAGCTCGTGTTCGTCAACCAGACGCCGATGCCCCACCCAATGCATTTGCACGGACACGAGTTCCAGGTGGTCGAGATCGACGGCGCCCGCTTCTCCGGCGCGGTGCGCGACACCGTGCTGGTCCTGCCCGGCGGCAAGGTCGTGGTCGCCTTCGACGCCAACAATCCGGGCTGGTGGGCGCTGCACTGCCACCTGCTCTATCACCTCGACGCCGGCATGTTCACCACCATCCGCTACAGCTGAGCCAGGCCGGCATGGATCGTCTGGCGCACGGCGTGGCTTTGTGCAATTCTCACGGCCGCCAAGGAGGGAACAGCATGCCTAACGTCTATATCGAGCCGCGTCCCAAGGGGCGCAAAGAGGGCGAGCCGATCGAGGATTACGTGGTCGAGGATCACAAGGATCACGTTCTCAAGACCTTCAAGACCCAGAAGGAAGCCATCGATTGGGCGAAGAAGGAGGGCCACCATCCCCTCGTCGCCCGCGTCCGGCACGAGAACAACAAGACGAAGCTCGATCACTGGCGGTCGGCCGGCTGAGGACGGCGCGCTCAATCGCCCGCCCGCCCCCTGTCTTTCAAGCCGAAACGTCATCAACTCAGTTGAAGGGCGTTTGTTGTTTTGAGTTTGGCGTTTGCGATGACGACGAGTTTTCGCATGATTGCGGTGATGGCGACGAGGGGCTTTTTGCCTGCGCTGAGGAGACGTTTGTAGAAGGCGCTGAGGGTGGGGTTATGTCTTGCGGCGGAGATTGCGGCCATGAAGAGGACTTGTTTGACTTCGGGTCTTCCGCCGCGGGTTCGGCGATAGGCGTCGGTCTGGCCGCTTTGGTTGGGATGGGGCGCAAGGCCGGCGAGGGCGGCAGCCTGGCGTCGGGGGAGCGAGCCGAGCTCGGGCATGAGGGCGATGAGGGCTGCCGCGGTTTTTTGACCGACGCCTTGTATCGCGACCAGGGTTTTGACGGCCTTGGCGATCGGCTCGCACCCGGCGCACAGCGCGTCGATATCGGCTTCGATCGCCTTGATTTGCGCGTCGAAACTTTCGACGAGCGCCTCGAGATAAGCATGGACAGGCTGGGCGGCGGGGGCGGCGCGACGATTGGCGTAGGCGAGGCGGTCCTTGACGAGGTCGCGTCTGGCCAGGACGAGCGCCTGCAAGCGCAGCCGCTCGGGTTCGCGGGCGCTCCAAAGCGGGAGTTCGGCGAATTGGTCCCTGCCGTATCGGCTGAGCGCGCTTGCGTCGATGGCGTCGGATTTGCCGAGCGTCCCAAACGAGCGGATGAAGGCCTTGACCTTGCGGGCGTCGGCCCGGTGGGCCGGAACGCCGGCCGCGAGCAGGGCCGCCAGCAGATCGCGTTCATAGCCGCCCGTGGCCTCGCAGATGACGAAGCAGGTCGGGTCGAGCGAGGCGGCGAAGTCGGACAGGGCCTGCGGCTCGTTGGCGATCGTGCAGGTACGGCCGCTGGCGGTGTCGAAGGCGACGATTGCGCTCTTGCCCACATCGCATCCGATGAAGCGCGAGGGCGCGGCGGGGTGAGACATTTGCGGCTATCCTCCGTGAGCTTGGGATTGTCTGCGGGCGTGCATCGGGCGATGGCGGCCCATTCAACTCATCAAGCGTTCAAGGGAAGCGGGAAGACGGCCCAGATGACGGCGGGCTTCGCGCCCCATTGCGAGACGGCCAATCTCCCCGCGCGCCGATTCGGGCGGCCGCCCGAATCGGCGCATCCCATCTTCAGGGACAACCCTCTCTACCCAAACTCCAAGAGACAATTGCGAGGAGCGAAGCGACGAAGCAATCCAGCGATTGGGGCAGCGGCGGCGGCTCTGGATTGCTTCGCTGCGCTCGCAATGACGGCTGCGTTGCCGTCTAGTCGAGCCACGCTTTAAACCCGCTCGATCGCCTTGGCGGCTGCGTCGGGCAAAAAAAGACCGCCCGAGGGCGGCCTTGAAGGATGCGCGCGATGGGAGACAGGCGGCTCTACCCGGCCCCAATCGCGCGCCGCCCCCTCCCAGCCCTGGTGAGCGCCGACAGTCCGAGCCCGCCGAAACCGACGAGCATCAGCGCCCAGGTCGAGGGTTCGGGGGCTGCCGTTCCGATCAACACGGAACCTGAGAAGGGTTGATAAGAAAAGAATCCGTTGGACTCTAGATACAGACCGCCCGATGATTCAGCGAAAATCTGTATGTTATCGCCGTTAGCGTTATTCTGGATATAGAATATTTGATAGATCGCTGGTGAGAAGTCGAAGTATAGGCCAGAGGCGGTTGCCGAAAGGCGCGACCCGACGACGTAGGCGTATGTGTCGGAATTATAACCAGGTTGTAGGGGACCCAATAAATTGGAGCCAGGAAAAAGGACATTCCAGTCAATAATATCGTATGCCGCCAGAACTCCCAAGGTGCTGTCGGTCGTGATGGTTCCTGTCACATCGTCAAGATTGGTTATGTTGTAAGTTGTTGCGCTCACTGGCGCACAGGCTGCCTGCGCAATCTGGAAGAGGATCGCGCCCGACATGACCACCATCGGCTTCATGATCACGTCATCCCCTTCTTTCCCGCAATGCCGAGGAGCGCAATTGGATCAACGCGGCGATAACGTCGAATGCTTGACGGCGCGCCGACCATGACACAAACCCGCGATCCCGCGCGTCATCTCCGGAGATGACAAAGCTCAAATTTTTTCACCCGCCCTCCCCCGGCGCCACATCGAACCCATGTCGGGCCAGCAGGGCCAAGCGCGGCCCGATTGTGGACGCCGAGGTGGTTTTAGACGCGGCTCAGATGGGTGTGCAGGGTCGCCTTGCTGACGTGGAGCGCGGCGGCGGCGCGCTCCTCCGAGCCGCTGTTCACCAGCACGGCGATGGCCTCCGCCTGGCGGGCGGTGAGGCCCAGGCGGCGGCTGAGCTTCGCCGCGTCGAGCGGCTGTCCGCGCCGGTCGGGGTCGATCACCCGGACAACCATGAAATCGCCCTCGACCGGGTCGAACCGCCGCGTGCTCGCGTGCAGCTGAATGATCCACGATCCGTGACCCGGTTTCGGGGCCCGAAGCTCGCCGCGAGCGGCCAGCAGCAGGCGCTCCAGCCGCTCGGCGAACGTCGATGGGTGAAGCTCGAGGCGGCCTTGCTGCAATCGCACCGGCGTCCCCGCCTCGAGCATCGTCCGTCCGGCGGCGTTGGCGTGACGGAGAAGACCCGCGCGGCTCACCAGAAAAATGGCGTCCGGCAACTCGTCCAACACGAAGTTGGCCGCGGCGAGCTCGGCGGCGGCCCGCTCCTGGGCGAATCGAAACCGGAGCGCGGAGCCGAAGTGGCCGGCGAAACGCTTGGCCTGATCCAAATCGGCCGCGTCGAAATCGCCGCGAGCCTGATCACGAAAGGCGACGAGGACCGCCGTGGCGTCGTTCTCGAACAAAGTCGGCGCCGCCATGACGCTATGAAAGCGCTGCGGCGCGAACCAGTCGGCGTAGAGTTCGGTCCGGATGAACTCGGTTTTCCGAACCACCATCTGATCGCTCAGCGCCTGCTTCCGGGCGGCGATTTCCTGCCAGATCCGGTTGCTGGGCGCGAGACGCCGATAGGTCGGGTTCAGGCTTCCGTCGATCCCGAAATAGCCGAGGCTGCGGAACTCATGGGTCTTCATGTCCTGGATGCCGAGCCCGACGCCGGCGGCGCGCACCAGCTCGGCGACTTTCGCCAGCGCGTCGCTCCACGCGGCTTCGTCGCCGACGCCGTCGTAGATCAGCTTGATGAGTTGCTCCGCGTCGACCATGGCAACACCCCCAGCGGGTCTTGCTCGAACTCAACGATGTTCAGCAGCACTCACGCGTGAAATTGGATATGCCCGCCGGCCATTTGCTGGCGCGGTGTGACGATTGACCGACCCCGAAAACCAGCCTGCTCCCGATGCGGCAGCGCGCCCTGCTGTCGAACGCCGCGCGACCGAAGCAGTAGGTAGTTTTACCTAACGCAACCGATGTGTCAACTTACCGGACGTTGCGTCAAACGCGGATGGCGTTAAAGCCGCGCTCGCTCGAGCGCCGCCGTTTGTAGGGCCGGGTCGTTGACCCCGCCTAGCCGGGTCGGCGACCCGGCCCTACAGCCCGGCGCAGCTTCAAACCCGCTCGATCGCCTTCGCCGCGGCGTCGAGGGCGTCGACGATCGCCTGGATCTGCTCAGGCGTCGTGGAGCGGCCGCGCAGGCGCAGGCGGAGCGTGGCGCGGAGGTTCAGCATCGCCCGCTTGACCGAGACGAAGCCCGCGAACCGGCCCTCGTCGCTGTCGCCGAACCGGGCGAAAATGGCGTCGATGTCAGCCTTGTTGTCGGCGAGAACCTTCTCGCCCTCCGCCGTCAGCGTATAGAGCTTGCGCCCCTGCGGGTCCTGGCTCGCGCTGGCGTAGCCCATCTCCTCGAGCATGGTCAGGGTCGGATAGACGACGCCCGGGCTCGGCGAATATTCGCCCCCGACCCGCTCGCCGAGGTCCTTGATGATCTCGTAGCCATAGCGGGGCTTCTCGGCCACCAGCCTCAGGATCACCAGCCTGAGCTCGCCGCCGTCGAACATCCGGCCCTCGCGGCGCTCGAAATCCGCCGCCGTGCCGGCCGCGCCAGCCGCCAAACGGCCCGCGCCCGAAGCCGCCATGGCCGTGTCGAATATGATCGCCGAAATGACGATGGAACATTGTTGTACTCCTTTCTGTTCCTAAGACATATCACGATATGTCGCACAACAAGATATATCTTTTGACGAGGAGCGCAAGGGGGAGGGAAAAATTATTCGCTGTCGCCAGATCGGGCTTCGGAGCCGCTTCGGCTTTGGCGCAACACCGAAGCCGCGCCCGCGCGCCTTACGCCCTGACCTGCCCGTCGCCGCGCACCCGGTACTTGAAGCTGCACAGCTGCTCGACGCCGACGGGCCCACGCGCGTGCATGCGCCCGGTCGCGATGCCGATCTCGGCTCCGAAACCGAACTCGCCGCCGTCGGCGAACTGGGTCGAGGCGTTGTGGATCACGATCGCCGAGTCGACTTGGCTCAAGAACCGCTCAGCGGCGGCCTTGTCCTCGGTGACGATGCAATCGGTGTGATGCGAGCCGTAGGTCTCGACGTGGTCGATCGCCGCCTCGAGGCCGTCGACGACGCGTACGGCAATGATGGCGTCGAGATATTCGGTCCGCCAGTCCTCTTCGCTCGCTCGCGTCACGCGAGCGTCGGCCGCTTGCGCCGCCTTGTCGCCGCGCACCGCGCAGCCTGCCTGGATCAACGCCCCGATCAGGGAAGCGAGCATGCGCGGAGCGGCCGCACGATGCACGAGCAGAGTCTCGGCGGCGCCGCAGACGCCGGTGCGCCGCATCTTGGCGTTGACGGCGATCTTGAGCGCCTTGTCGAGATCCGCCGCCTTGTCGATATAGACGTGCACGACGCCTTCGAGATGTGCGAACACCGGCACCCGCGCCTCGCGCTGCACCCGGTCGACCAGGCTCTTTCCCCCGCGCGGCACGATGACGTCGAGCGCGCCGTCGAGGCCCTTGAGCATCTCGCCGACCGCCTCGCGCGAGGCGGAGGGCGCGCGCGAAATCGCCGCCTCGGGCAGCCCCGCTTCGGCGAGCCCGTCGACGAGGCAGGCATGGATGGCGGCCGACGAATGGAAACTGTCCGAGCCGCCGCGCAACACCACCGCGTTGCCGCTCTTGAGGCAGAGCGCGCCGGCGTCGGCGGTGACGTTCGGCCGGCTCTCGTAGATGACGCCGACGACGCCGAGCGGCGTCGCCACCCGTTCGATGACGAGGCCGTTCGGGCGGGTGAAGGTCGCCATGATCCGGCCGACTGGATCGGGCAAGTCCGCGACCTCCGCGAGACCGCGCGCGATCGCCTCGATGCGGCCGGAATCGAGCGCGAGCCGGTCGATCAAGGCCGGGCCCAGGCCCTTGGCGCGCGCCTCAGCGAGATCGAGGGCGTTGGCGGCCAGAATCCCGCCGCCGCGCTCGCGCAAGAGCCGCGCCGCGGCGTCAAGCGCGCGGTTCTTCGTCTCCGCCGGCGCGTTGGCGAGCTCGCGCGCCGCGGCGCGCGCCCGCCGTCCGATTTCGCGCATCGCCGCGCGAACGTCGGCTTCGGGCTCCTTGATCTCAGCGGCGGCGGACATGACGGCGGAACTGGCCTTTCGACGCTGAGCTTAGCGGAAAAGGCCCGAATTCGCCACGACTTTCAGGCTCGCTCACGCCTTCGGCCGGAACGCCTTGCAGAAGCGCGGGTTCGTTTCCAGCCGGGCGCCGCCGATGAGATCGATGCAATAGGGCACGGCGGCGAACACCGCGTCGAGGCAGGTGCGGATCGCGGCCGGCTTGCCCGGCAGGTTGATGATGAGGCTCGAGCCGCGCGTCCCGGCGAGCTGGCGCGACAGGATCGCGGTCGGCACGTCGGCCAGGCTCTTCAGGCGCATCAGTTCGCCGAACCCGGGCAGCAGCCGGTCGCAGACCTCCTCGGTGGCTTCGGGCGTCACGTCGCGCGGCGCGGGGCCGGTGCCGCCGGTGGTCAGAATCAGCGGGCAGCGCGCGTCGTCCGCAAGCGCGATCAGCGCCGTCTCGATCGCCGCCCGTTCGTCCGGCACAAGTCTCCGCTCCGGCCGCCACGGGGTGATGAGCAGTTCGGCGAGCGCGGCCTCGATGCCCGGCCCGCCCTTGTCCTCATAGACGCCTCGCGCGGCGCGATCAGATATGGTGACCACCCCGATCGGAATATCGGTCAATGAACGTCCTCTCGAAGCGGGAACCGGCTCTTCACCATAACGTTCTTCGGCCGGGGGCAAAATCCGTCCTCGAACTCGAAGCGCTCGACGGCCACGCCCGAGAGGGGCTATCCCTCTCCGGCAAGCGAACGGGACAGCCAATGTTTGCGCGCAGGTTTGCCTTGGCGGTCGCTGTGCTCGCCGGACTGATCGGTTCGCAAGGGCCGGAATTCGCGCAGCAGTACCGCCAGCGGCTGGGCGGCGCGCTCGAGGAGCTCAACCGGATCATCGCCGAGTTCGACGCCGAGGCCCAGAAGCAGAACCTGACGCCGGCCGAGGGGCTCGCCCGGCTCGAAGACAACGCCGACCCGCTGGCGCGCGAGCGCGGCGAGGATATGGCGGAGGCGATCGACCGCGCCAACCGGCTCAGCAAGCAGCTTGAGGCCCTGACCTCCGGCGCTCCCCTGACCCGCCTCTATGTCGCCGCCAGGGACTTCGATCCGAAGATCGCCCAGAGCACGCTCGACAATTACCAGCCTGCCGCGCCGCTCACGCTCGGCGCGCTCGCCGCCGCCGGCCTCGCCGCCTTCTGGGGCTGGGCGGCGACGCATCTCATCGTCTGGCCGTTCCGCCGCCGTTCCCGGCTTCGCGGATCGCGGGCGCAATCGGGCGCGCCCAGCCCGCGCTGAGCCCTTGAATTGCCTGGCTCGCCGTCCCGGGCTCAGACGAACTTGATCACGCTCGGATTGGCGGCGATCGTCGGCGCGGTCAGCCCCGCGAAGGTGAGGGCGTCGCCATGCAAGTCGGCGATCCTCAGGCCGGTCGCGTTTTCAGTCGACTTGGCGAGGACCGCCGCGAGGTCCTGAGCTTGCGTCATGCCGGGCTTGAGGTAGGAGAACGACGACGCCGACAGCGTGATCGTGTCCGGCGTCGTTCCCGACGCCGTAAATCCCCGGATCGTCTCGCTGCCGAAGCCGGTCGTGAAGACGAAATTCTCAGAGCCGCTGCTCGTGGCGTCAAGGATCTGGGTGGCGTCATAGGCGAGCAAATCCGCAACGCCCGTCCCCACCCCAAGAGTTTCGGCGCCGCCGCCCCTGGTGACCGTCATGCCTGGATCGTACAGTTGGAGTTGGTCTTTGGTCGAACTGAGATTCAGGTCTTCGGCCCCGAGCAGGACAAAACCGCCTGTTACGACGTCGAAGGCTTCATAGGACGTATAGCTCTTGCCCTGGACGTTCGAGTAGGCCCATTCCGTCGGCGCTCCGGCTGGGGTTTGAACCTTGGTTTCGGTCAGCGCGGCCCCATTTGCGAGGTCCGGCGCCAACCGGGCCGCCGTCTGGGCGAAGTTGGCGGCGGTGAGAGGCACGAGCCCCTGGATGACGACTTCGAAATCGGGCGTCAGAGTCCCGGCATCGCTGGCCAGATCGGCCTCGACAAAAGTCTAATTCGTCGCAGGGTTCAGCTGATAGCGCACCTGGGCGCCGGCGCCGCTGAACGCCGCCGTGCCGATGAAAGTAAAATGCTGAAGGCCGGCAGTCGTGAGGTTGGCGTCTACGCGGCTGAGGTCGATGACGTCCTTGGCCGCGTCGAAATTCGTGATCGTGTCATGCGCGCTGGGGGTCGAATCCGAGATGGAAAGGAAGGTGAAAATATTCGCGCCCTCCCCCCCGAGCATACGGTGGGCGCCATAGCCGCTGACGAAATTGGTCTCGTTGGTCGACCCGACAAGGGTGGTCGCGAGGCTATTCCCGATCAGCGTGGTCGGGGCGGATGCGGCGCCGGTGAGGGTTTGGCCGGCGGTGGTCGCGGTGATTACATGGGCCGGAAGGATGGCGGTTTTCTCGTAGGCGGCGAGCGCCTTGGCCGATGCTGTCGGGTTGGAGAGGGTGACAAGCGTGTTTCCTTGAACAGCGGCGTAGTTCTGAGTGTTGGGATAATATTCGCCATACTCATAAAAGCCGATGTAATTGTTGGTGACCGCAACATTGCTGATCGTGTAGCTGCTGACGGCCCCGGGGCCGACTGTGACGGTGTATTCTCCCCCGAGCAGATAATTCCCCGACACGGTCACATTGCTGAGACTGCCCAATTCGCTGGTTAACCGAATATCGTTATTCGCGTTGGCGGCGGCGCCTGCGGTATAGGTCCCATCGATGAAATTGTCGGTGATGGTGGTCGGCCCGGTGGAATTGCTCACATATATTGCATCCGCATGCGCTCCCTCGGCAAATCCAGCGCCACTGAAGTAATTGCCGGTGACGACGCCCGCGCCAACGACGACCGCATCGGTTGGCGAGTAGAGAAAGGTGTTGTCTTCGACGGTTATGCTTTGGCGGGCGGAAATCCACGTATTCGTCTCGGTCGGCGCCTGGGAACCCGTGAACGTCGAATTTTCGATGGTCGCTCCGCTATAGCCAGCAGCTTGGTCGACGGCAGTCCAACCGGACGTCGCGGTGAACGTGGAATCTTTAATGGTGACGTTGTTGGCTTGGATAAGCACCATCGCCGAGCCGAAGTTGATACCGCTCAGGACCGCCCCGTTCTGCGTGACGACGACCGTGTTCGAGGCGGGTTCGTAGAAATACGGCGCACCCTTGGAGGTTTGCGTGATCGTGGTGTAATTGATCAGTGACGACGCCGGGAGCGGGTCGCCGGTTTCTGTATCGATCCCCGGCAATATCGCGCCTGGGTCTGCGTTGCGGATCGTTTGAATCTCGGCGCTCGTGATCATGCCATTGTCCCTCGGTCCGGGCGCGGGAAAACCCGCAGCGCATCAATAGACGCGCTCCGTTGTCGGCAGTTGAATTCGATCGTTGAACTTCAATTCGCCGCCGCTTATTTCCCGGCGGCAAGGGGTAGAGGGCCGGTCAATGTCTGACGATGATGTAGATGTAGCCAATGCCGGCGGCGATCAGGACTACGGCCAAAACGTTCATTGGCACGCTGCATCCGGCGTGGTTGCCGACTTGGTTGGCGATTGCGAACGCCGCCGCAGGCAGCATGAAATGGGCCAGGATCCTCATCCCGCCCTCGGTGAACATGAAATAAGTAAGAACCGCGAGTACGAAGCAAATGACGGTGACGAAATCGTATACGGTATTCATTTTGGCGTCCAACTCTCTCGGCCGACCGTGATCGTCACATCAGCCGATGTCCAACGCTCGATTGTAAACCGAAAATCCTTAAGAGCCTGTCCGGGAAAATAACGAAATCGTTCGTAAATCGCTTGTGAGTTCAAGCAAGGGGCCAGACTCGATCTGTTCGCCTGCGTGGACGAATCAAAATGGTCGCTTTGCGCGCAGTTGCGCTATCGAGCAGGCCGACCGCCGCACGGCTGTCGCTTTCCTCGAAGCGCTGATCGCCGCGACGCCATAGCGCTTGCATCGATTCGCACCGACAACGGGATCCAATTCGCAGTTTTGCCTCGCAACCGCGACGGCTGGACGCACGCTATCGGTGCACCGCTTCGACCAGATTCGCCGCGAGACGGCGGCGAGCATCGGCTGACCAAGCCTAACCTTCCCGTTTATGGTCAAGTCGAGCGACGGAGTTACCGGGGCCGAATTCCAGGGCGCGATCAAACGCATTCTGTGCGCCGACCAACGTCAAGATTGGGTCACGCCAATTCTCGTCCTGCCCAAGGCTATCGTCGACTCGCCTACCTTCCGCCCGCAGACTGCAAGGACTGGAATGCCTCAACCGCAAGGCGCTCGCCTTCCTGCGCCTCGCCTATCCGCCTCATGCTTCGAAAGCTATGAATCCAGACATGATGTTTCCGGGACAAACTCTAAGCAAAGCCTCACCGCGGAAATCGAACGGCGAAAAGTTCGCCTGTCCGCTTCCCTTCGGTTCGACAAGGACCCGGCCGGGCCAGGTTGCGGCAAGCTAATTAGAAGACTTCGAGGCGCTTTGCCTCGCCTGCGGAGTTCTGGTGGCGCATCTTTGCGCCGCCCCCTCAGGCGGCGCCTCGGGCCCGGCCGCGGCCAAGCGCGTTTTGAATCAAGAGGCCAGCGATGACGAGGATACGATCGAGAATGAAGAACAGGATCAGCGCTAACACCCATAGCGCCAACCCGGTCGCGTCATGGAACAGGCCCTCGATCCTGTCGACGCCAAAATAATACGCCCCCAGAACGAGCGCCAGGACCCGAAAGCAGTTGGCGAGAATGGCGATCGGAATCGTTGACAGCACCAAGATTATCTTCCGCACCGGATCATTCGGCACGAACTCGTGAATGTAACAAACACCGATTGCAGGCAGGACAAATATCGAATTCATCCCGGAACAGGCATCCTTGACCATCAGTTCGTAGGACCCGATCATGATCATGACGCCGTTCTGCGCCACCGGATAGCCAATATCGTACAGAAAATTCGACACAACATCGGAAACCCATGCCTTCAGCGGCACAGTGAACGCGTCAAGCAGCCAACCAGGCGGAGGCACTGAAAATACCAGGAAGGCCAGAGGGAAAGCGAAAACCCGCGCCATCTTCCAACCGCCGATAAGCAACAGGCATCCCAGAAGCACCGGGATTTGGGTTGCAACTTCGACCATCAGCAGGTCTTGGGACCGAGTGACCGCCATCAACAGGAGGGAAAGGAGCAAAATGCTCCAGCCTGCGACCGGCGCGGGCCGCAATTCGATGGACCGCAGGCGGTCGCGCTGCTGCCAGGCCGTCCAGGCCGCCATCGCCATGATGATAGGACCATGTCCCTCTTGCTCGCTGGCCCACGCGCCCCCGGCAAGCCTCAGGTAAGTAGGCAAGTAGGCGACGACGAACGACGCCGCGAGCGCAGCGAGAAACGTCATATTGACGCCGCGACTTTCGGCGCCCGCCGACAGCGCGGAACGCTGAACGGGTTCAGTTTTTAGCGACTCGATCGACATACCCGCACCTTGTTTTCCCCGCCGCGACGCTTCTTCGCCGCTCGCAAGCGAAGCGCGTTTGGAGGTTCCATCCGCCTCGCGGCGCCAGCATTGTCAATGGGCGTCTTTGCCCGAGAAAACGACAAATATAGTCCTCATCATGATGGAGAAGTCGAGCCAAACGCTCCAGTTGTTGATGTACCAAAGGTCAAGTTCGACCCGCCGCCGCATCTTGTCGAGCGTGTCCGTTTCGCCTCGCGCGCCGGAAACCTGCGCCCAGCCTGTTATTCCGGACTTGACGTGGTGGCGGAAAGCATATTTCTCGATCGTGGAAGTGAAATAACGGTCGTGCGCCGAAGCGTGCGGGCGCGGGCCGACCATCGACATGTCGCCGATCAACACGTTGACCAATTGCGGCAACTCGTCGATGCTGAAACGGCGCAGCCACCGGCCGACCCTCGTCACCCGCTTGTCGCTTTTTGTAGCCTGCGGAACAACTTCGCCGTTTTCCATTACGATCATGGTCCGGAACTTGTAGATCCTGAACGGCCGTCCATTGAAGCCGTGCCGCGTCTGGCGGAAAAGCGCCGGTCCGGGCGAATCCAGCCGGATCGCAACGGCGGCGGCAAGCAGGACCGGCGATAGGCCGATCAGCGCGGCAAATGCCAACGCGATGTCGACCGCGCGCTTGACCGCCTGCTCGCTCGGCGACAGCGCCGCGCGCTGAAGTTCGATCCCCACGGTATCGCCGATGTCGGCGCGCGAGCGCTGAAACAGTTGTGCGAGCGTCCCGAACGGCACCATCGTCACCGGCAACGGAAGGACCCGCAGCCGCCGCGCCAGCCACCGGACGTTGGACATGCGTTCGGGATCGACGAACAGCACGACCTCTTCGATGTCGGAGGTGCGGCAGACCGAAATGACGCTGTCGATCGCCTCGTCAGCGGACGATTCGTCGGCAGGCACGTGAATGTGAGCCACCACGTGATAACCGTGACGGGTCAGATTGTCGGTGAATTGGGACGGCACCGCGTCTTCGCAAGTCAGGCTGACGATGGTGCGGCCGCGCAAGGCGCCGCTTTCCAGCGCCCGCGGCAATGCGATCCACCACGCCGCCCGGTGCGCGAGAAGGGCGACGATGCCGATCGCCCCGAACAAAATGATGTCGCCGCGTGAGAGATCGCGGCTCACCCCCCAGCTGAAAACGCCCGAAGCCAGGATCAGAAAAGCCCCGCACCATGCGCCGAGCACGCTGCGCGCCTGATCGTCCCAGACCATCAGCCGATTCGGACTATAAAGTTTTTGCACCCGCATCGTGGCCACGAAAAGAACGGCGACGAAGATCGCCGCCGCGATTGTGTGGAAGAATTCGCCGCCAAGTTCGTCAGGCACCGGATGGTAGATAGCCTGGGCGCAAGTCGCGCTGGCGAGAATCAACGCGAGGTCGACGCCGAGCGCAGTCGACGCGATCGCCCGATAGGCGATCGGCAAGCGCCAACGGCTTCCGCGGGCGAGGAGCGCTCGGTTGCGTGCGAGCCCGGTCGCCGATTCCGGGGCGATTTGAGTCTCGGTCGTCATCCGCGGCGCTCACAATTCATCGGGGAACGACATCCGATGGCGCGTCAGTCTTCGCACGTCCCAAGTCCTCAAATTGAAGAATTCGGTAACCACAGTAAATTGCGCGTCAGCCGCGGCTCATGGTCCTCGGACCGAGCGCAGCGCCGCAGGCCGTGCCCCGGCCTTCGGCCGCGCGGCGATTGACGCGGCGCACGTCCGGCGATCGATCGTTGCGCCGCTCGACGTCGCGCCCTCAATTGTCGCGCGATGGTAAACACTTAGGTCGCGCGCTCCCGTCGCGCCGGCGCCGGTTGCCGCGACAAGCCGCGACTTCGCCTCGATCGAACGGCGCCGCACCCAGGCGAAATGACCATAAGAATCTGTTTGTTAGGGCTACGGCGTCTGGACATTCAAATTTTACCGGGCTATAGACCGTCCAATCACAGCCGGCGGAAATGATCAAAGACAATATCAACACAGACTGGGGCCCCCATGATTGGCGCGCTGGTGTTTTTGTTCCGGATAATTGTCGGGCTTGTTGGCTGGAACGTGGTTCGTCTTCGATAATATTAACGACCGAAACACAGAAATCATAGTTGCCACGATTGGCCTGCTTTATTCATTTATATTTGTAATCTCGCGAAGACTACAGTATTTTGGACTAACGATATTTTCATTTTTTGGCAGGACTTCGTCCTATGTTCAGAGAATACCTTACGACCACGTCATGCACGACGAGGTCGGTCTGCGCACGCCCGGAGGATACACATTTCTGAATGTTCTTTTTGCGGCGTTGATTGAAATCCTTTGCCTTTATCGCCTCTTTTCTTCGCTCCTGAATCGCGGCTGGGATATCCTATCGGAGCCGATCCGCACGCTCCTCCATTCCGCCAATTTCTAAGAGTCTGTCCGGAAACATCATGTCGGATTGCATAGCTTTCGCAGCATGAGGCGGATGGAGGCGAGGCGCAGGAAGGCGAGCGCCTTGCGGTTGAGGCATTCCCAGTCCTTGGCCAGTCTGCGGCAGCGGCCAAGCCAGGCGAGGGTGCGTTCGACGATCCAGCGCTTGGGCAGGACGACGAAGCCTTTGGCGTGACCCAATCGCTTGACGATCTCGAGGTCGAGGCGCACCAGAATGCGTTTCATCGCGCCCTGGAATTCCGGCCCCTGGTAACCTCCGTCGGCGTAGAGCTTGACCAGAAACGGGAAGGCTCCGAACAGGCTCGCCATCAGCAGCGCGCCGCCGTCGCGGTCCTGAATGTCGGCGGAATGCACGATCGCGTGCATCAGGAGGCCTTGCGTGTCGACAAGAACGTGCCGCTTCTTGCCCTTGATCTTCTTGCCTGCATCGTAACCGGGCGGATCGATGCAGGCCCCCCCTTTTCCGCGCTTTTGACGCTCTGGCTGTCGATGATGGCGGCGGTCGGGTTCGCTTCGCGGGAGGCCTGCTCGCGACAGCGCGTGTAAAGCGCCTCATGGATGCGGTCGAGCGTGCCGTCCCAGCTCCACAGATCGAAATAATCGTAGACCGTCGAGCGCGGCGGCAAGTCCTTGGGGATCGCCCGCCACTGGCAGCCGGTGCTCAAGACATACATCAAGCCGTTGACGACTTCACGTACGTTCACCGTCCGCCTGTTGCCGCCCTCATGTATCCCCTCATTTTCAGGCGATGCCGAAGGCCGCAGAGAAGGTTCGATTTTGACTTAGAAATTCCTGATAGCGTTCGATGAGCGGTCGCAGGCGTTGGTCTGGCATGTTGGGGATGAGGTCGTAGAGCAGGCATCCTTGCCGGAACAGGGAATGGACGCGGCGTTTGGCGGTGCTGGTCCGCAGTTGGCGATCCATGCCGAGGCTTTCGCCGGCGGGCCCAAGATGGTCAGCAGCAGGACGGCGAAGGCGTTGAGGAGCAGGAGGCGGTCGCGGCGTTGCGGATTGTCGATCCTCAGCACGCTCATGCCCATCCCGAAGCGCAGATCCTTGCTGTCGCGGAAGCTGGGCTCGACGGTCCACCTTTTGGAATAGAGCGTGATGATCTGGGGCGCGGAAAGCGCGCCGTCGCTGGCGGCCAGATGCCAAGCCTCCTTCATGCCCACAGCCTTCACGCAAACGACCGCGCCGACCTTCTGGCGAGTGGCGGTGACTTCGGCGTCGCGCAACCATGCGCGCCCGCCCGCCTTTGCCGACCCAGTCGGCGGCCAACCGCGTTTCGCCGTCGGCGGCGCTGACATGGATGTCGCCGCGAAACACCGGATGACGTATCGGAATCTCAGGCTCTCCAGGAATTCGAACAGCTTGACGTCGCCGAAGCCGCGGTCGGCTAGGATCGTCACTGCGACGCCATCAGGCAGGAGCGCCTTCAGCCGGGACAGGCACAGGTCCTCGAAATCGTTGCGCTGGTTTTTCAGTTCGTCCTTGTCGACGGTGAGCCAGAGGAGGGGCATGGCCCTTCCGTGGCGGGTGACGAGGTGCAGCGCGAGCGTGGACTGGTTGTCGGCGTCGAAGTCGGTCCAATCCATCGCCACGACGATCTCGCGCCGCTCGCCCACCAACTCGCGAACCCACGAGGCGAACAAGTCCCAGGGGACCACGCCCGCGTTGCTCAGCAAGCGGTCGACCTGTTTGATCGCGGACTTGGCGAACAATCCGCGTGCCTGCGCGAGCGCCTGCCCGATCAAGGACACCGCGAGCGCCGCCCCGGTCATCACCCCGAGCGCTCCGTTGGCCAAAGACAGCACGCGCTTGGCGTGCAAGTCGTCGATGAACACCCGTTTCAAGAATTGATGAACGAAATCAAATCGCTCCTTAGGCGCTCGCATCGATCCCCGGCCCACTGATTCTCCATTCGGGCACGCGAGGACTCCCAAACTCAGGCTTTTTCCAGTCCCACAAAAATGAGGGGATTCATGAGGTTGCCGCCGCGCTTCCCCGGCCGGATGAGCGGCTCCGACAGCGCCCATTCCTCGTCGGTCAGGTCGCTCGGATAGCGCAACTTGCTGCGGTCATAGCGACCCCGATTTTCATTCGTCCACACAGGCGAACCCCCAAGTAAATCAGGCCGCCTTGCTTGAATCACAAGCGATTCTCAACAATTCGTTATTTTCCCGGACAGGCTCTAAGCGCCTGCTCGAGAACCGGCGTTGAGCTCGCGCTCTATGTCTTCACTCGGCGGTCGCCGAGCGGGGGACGTCATGAATGTCGCGGTGAAGGTCATGAGATTTGGTTGCGCCGCGCTGGCGGCTGCGCTCAGCCCGACCGGGGCGCGGGCGCAATCCGTCGAGGCCGACCTCAAGTCGTTTGCCGTCCACGTCAACCGCACGCCGCAGCAGTCCTGGCCGGGGTACGGAATTTATCTCGGCAACGGGCTCATCCTCACCGCTTCGCACGTGCCCGGACCCTTCGCCGCCTTCAAGCCCCATGTCGTCATCGCCGGACAGGATCTCCCTGCCGGGTTGGTCAGAGAAGGTAACCTCGAGGGCGTGGATCTGACCCTGTTGTCTGTCGACCCGACCGGCCTTCCGGTCCGGCTGCGGATGCGCCGCATGCCGCTTTGCGAGCGCGCGCCCTATGCCGGCGAAGCGGTCGTCGTCGCCATTCCCGAAGGAACGGCGCGATCGAGGGTTCTGCCTCCCCAGGCGATTCCGGCCGAGCTCCGTGACCGTTTCGGCACTGCGATCGCCGACGTCGCCACCACCGGAAACTCCGGCTCCGGGGTGTTTGACGCCGCCAACCTTTGCCTGCTCGGGATCATCAGCCGGAAGATCTCCGTCGGCCGGCCATCCGCAAGGTTTGGCGTGCCGGTCACGGCGACAAGAGACATCGCCAAGTATTTCGTTCCCGCGCCCGTCATCAAAGCTTTCATTCCGCCCGGCGTCACATTTTAGCCTGGGCCGCGCCGGGACCGGCGGAGACTCGGGGCAGCGGGGGACGGCGGTCGCCGCATGGGCGCCGGTCAAATTTGGTTGATGGCGGCCCGCGGGCGCCAAAATGGTGGTATTGGCGAAGCGTTCCCCGCGAGAACCGGCGCACCGGAAGCGCCTGCCTGCTGGGGGTTCGGCGCAGCCCGCGCCGCCGCGCCCGGCTCAAGCGCGCGTTCCAAGCAGACTTGTGCGGCCACGCGCCTGGCTGGGTCGGAGAAGGGTTTCGGTCATGGGGTTCGCCCGGTTCGCGTGGATGGCGGTACTGGCGTGCGGCGCGGCGGCCGCCTACGGCGTCTATGCGCCCGAGGTGGCGGACCGGTGGGTTCCCAGCGCCGGCGCGCTCGCTCACCAGTTGCACGACCGGATCTGGACGGCGCCCAGCCAGACCGCGTCGGCGCCGGGGCAACAGGCGCAACCGAACGGCCCGGCGCCGATCGCGGTGACGACGACGCCGGTCAAGCGCGCCGACTTTCCGGTCGTGCTCCAGAGCATCGGACAGGTCCAAGCCTACAACACCGTCCTGGTCCGGGCGCGAGTTGACGGCCAGATCATGAAGATCGCCTTCAATGAAGGCCAGATGGTCAAACAGGGCGACCTTCTGGCCCAAATCGACCCCAGGCCGTTTCAGGCCGCGCTCGATCAGGCGGTCGCCAAGAAAGCGCAAGACGAGGCCACTCTCGCCAACGCCAAGCTCGATCTCGCCCGCTATTCGACTCTCGCCAAGCAGGACTTCGCCACCAAGCAGCAGCTCGACACCCAGAACGCCATGGTCCTGCAGCTCACCGCTTCGATCGCCGCCGACGCCGCGGCGATCGACGCGGCGAGAACTCAGCTCGACTATACGACCATCCGCGCGCCGATCTCGGGGCGCGCCGGGTTCCGTCTCATCGACGAAGGCAATCTGGTTAATGCCGGACAGCAGACCGGCATCGTGTCGATCGCGCAATTGCAGCCGATCTCCGTCATCTTCGCTGAACCGCAGCAACATGTGACCCGCATCAACGAGGAGCTCGCCGCCGGTTCGCCCGAGGTGACCGTCTCGGATGCTGACGGCCATCCGCTTGCAGTCGGGAAGCTGTCGATCAGCGACAATCAGGTCGAACTGGCGACCGGGACGATCCGGCTCAAGGCCGAGTTCGAGAACAAGGACAATGTGCTGTGGCCGGGCCTCGCGGTGACGACGGGTTTGCGGCTCGGAGTGGAGAAGAACGTCTTGATTGTCCCTACTGAAGTGGTGCAACATGGGCAGAACGGGCTCTACGTCTTCATAGTCGACGACCAGAACCGCGCTCAGGTGCGTCAGGTAAAGATCGCGCATGAGGACACGACGACTGCGGTCATCTCGGACGGCCTTAAGGAGGGCGACCGTGTGGTGACGTCCGGACAATTCCTGCTCCAGCCCGGATCGATCGTTTCGATCGACACCGGAAGCGGAAGCTAGCCGATGTACAAAGGGATCTCCGCTCCCTTCATCCATCGACCGATCGCGACCACCCTCCTCATGGTCGCGGTGTTTCTTGTCGGCATCGTCGCTTTCCCGTCGCTGCCGGTCGCGCCCCTGCCCCAGGTCGACTTCCCGACCATCGCCGTCTCGGCGTCCCTGCCCGGCGCTTCGCCCGAAACGATGGCGACCTCGGTCGCCCAGCCGCTCGAGCGGCAGATCGCGCAGATACCCGGCGTCTCGCAGATGACGTCGACGAGCGCACTCGGCGCGACCGCGATCACCGTACAGTTCGATCTCAACCGAAACATCGACGCCGCCGCCAACGACATCCAGGCCGCGATCAACGCCGCCGCGGGACAACTGCCCAAGGATCTGCCGAGTCCGCCGACATATCGCAAGGTCAACCCTTCCGACACCCCAATTCTCATCCTGTCCGTCGCCTCTGACGTTGCGCCTATCATCGACGTCGACGATGCGGCCGAGAACGTTCTTGCCCAGCACCTCAGCCAGATCTCTGGCGTCTCGCTTGTGCGCATCGGCGGCCAACAGACGCCGGCCATACGCATCCAGGTCGATCCGGCGAAGCTGGTCGAAAAAGGAATGCAGCTCGAGGACGTGCGGGCGCAGATCGGCATCGCGACGGAGGACAGCCCGAAAGGCGCGCTCATTGGGCCGAAGCAGACGTTCACGATCCAGGACAACGACCAGCTGACCGATCCGAAGGCCTGGAACGACGTCATTGTCGCCTATCGCAACGGGGCGCCGGTGCGCGTGCGCGACATTGGCCAGGCGATCGCTGGACCGCAGGACACGACCCAGGCCGCCTGGAGCAACGGGAAGCGCAGCGTCTTTCTTGTCGTCTTCAAAGTCCCCGGCGCGAACGTCATCACGACTGTGGAGGCGATCAAGAACACGCTTGCAACCCTTCAGGCGTCGATCCCCCCGACCATCAAGATCAGCATTCTCTCCGATCGCACCACCACGATCCGCGCCTCGGTGCGCGACGTCGAGTTCACGCTCGCGCTCACCGTCGCCCTCGTGGTGATGGTGATCTTCATATTCCTGCGCAACCTTTGGGCCACCATCATTCCGAGCATCACGGTTCCGCTCGCCTTGCTCGGCGCCTGCGCGCTCATGTGGGCGGCGGGCTACAGCCTCGACAACCTTTCGCTCATGGCCTTCACCATCTCGGTCGGCTTCGTCGTCGACGATGCGATCGTCATGCTCGAGAACATCACGCGCCATATCGAGGAGGGTGAGAAACCCTTCCAGGCCGCGCTCAAGGGCTCGGCCGAGATTGGCTTCACCATCATCTCGATCTCCGTGTCGCTGGTCGCGGTCCTAATCCCGCTCCTTATGATGAGCGGCATCATCGGCCGCCTGTTCCGCGAATTCGCGGTCACGATCGCGATGACGATCTTTGTCTCGGCGGTCGTTTCGCTGACGCTGACCCCAATGATGGCCTCGCGTTTTCTCAAGAGCCACGACGAGGAGCATCACGGGCGCCTTTATAATCTCAGCGAGAAAGGCTTTGACGCGCTTGCCAACGGCTACCGGCGGGGCATCGATTTCGTGCTCCGTTATCGCTTCGCGACACTCCTGACTTTCATCGCCACGGTGGTCGCGACCGGCTATCTGTTCGTCATGATCCCCAAAGGGTTCTTTCCGCAGCAAGACACCGGCATTCTCTTCGGAACGACCGAGGCCGGACAGGACGTCTCGTTCCACGACATGTACCGGCTGCAGCAGGAGGTCGGGAAGATCATCATGGCCGATCCCGCCGTCGACACCATGGCGATGGGACTCGGCGTGGGCGTCGGCAATGCGGCGCAGAACAATGGGCGCATGTTCATCACCCTCAAGCCGCGCGAGGATCGGGACATCGATGCGTTTCGGGTGATCGCACGACTGCGTCCGAAACTCTCCAAGATTCCGGGCATGCGCGTCTACCTGCAGGCGGCGCAGGACGTCACCGTCGGCGCGCGGGCGGCCAAGACTCAATTTCAGTACACATTGCAGGACGCCAATTTCGACGAGCTCAACGCCTGGTCGGTCAAGATCCAGGATAAGCTGCAATCGCTGCCCGAATTGCGCGACGTCGCGACCGACCAGCAGAATTCCGGCACGACGCTGACGCTGAAGATCGATCGCGACATGGCCTCGCGCTACGGAATCCAGCCGCAGCTCATCGACGATACGCTCTATGACGCTTTCGGCCAGCGTCAGGTGACCCAGTACTTCACCCAGGTGAACACCTATTACGTGATCGAGGAGGTGTTGCCCTCGCTTCTCGGCGATCCCGCCACGCTCGACAAGATTTACGTCCGTTCGCCGACCACCAGTCAGATGGTGCCGGTCAGCGCCTTCGCCAAATGGACGACCGCTCCCGTCGCGCCGCTCTCGATCAGCCACCAGGGACAGTTCCCGGCAATCACCATCAGCTTCAACCTCGCCCAGGGCGTTGCGCTCGGACAGGCGACGGATGCAATCCAGCGCGCGATGCAGGCCTTGCAGTTGCCGACGGGCCTGACGACGACCTTCCAGGGTAACGCGCAGGCGTTCCAGGATTCGCTGACCAGCGTGCCGCTCCTGATTCTCGCGGCGCTTGTCTGCGTCTATCTGATCCTCGGCGTGCTCTATGAGAGCTTCATTCACCCGCTGACAATCCTGTCGACGCTGCCCTCGGCTGGCTTGGGGGCGCTGGCGACGCTGATGCTGTTCGGCTACGAATTCAGCCTCGTCGCCTTGATCGGCACCATTCTTTTGATCGGCATCGTCAAGAAGAACGGCATCATGATGGTTGATTTCGCCATCAGCGCCGAGCGCGACGAGGGCCTCAGCCCAACCGAAGCGATCCGGAAAGCGGCGCTTTTGCGGTTCCGTCCGATCATGATGACGACGATGGCGGCGCTGCTCGGCGGCGTGCCCTTGATGCTGAGTCATGGCACCGGGTCGGAGCTGCGCCAGCCGCTCGGCTACACGATGGTCGGCGGTCTCATCGTCAGCCAGGCGCTCACCCTGTTCACGACCCCGGTGATCTATCTCTACCTCGACCGTCTCTCGCGCTGGCTGAGCGGCGGCAAGGCGAAGGTCAAGCCGGCCGCGCCGGAAGCGACGCCCGAGCCGGCATGGGCGCCGGAGAAGGCACGGGCGGCGGAGTAACCGAAGACGGGGCGCAACGCGAGGGTCGCCTCCGCCGTCGATGTCCCGCGGGGACTTCAATCCGTCAAGGAGGCACCGCATGACCGACGCCGCGCGCACAAGCTCACCGATCCCGCCCGACGACCCGAACCGCCGTTTGACCGTCGCGGATCCCGACGGCGCTGGACAGCGGCATGTCTCGGTTGCCGGCGGCACGTATACGATCCTGGTGTCGGGCGCAGAGACTGCCGGGCGCTACTGCCTCATTGAAATGCTCGTGCCCGACGGCGGCGGCCCGCCCGCCCATCGTCACGATTTCGAGGAGATGTTCACTCTCCTCGAAGGCGAGCTCGAATTCACCTTCCGCGGCGGAACGCAAACCGTCCGCGCCGGTTCGACGGTCAATATTCCGGCCAACGCGCCCCACATGTTCAAGAACAAGTCAGGAAAGATGGCGCGCATGCTGTGCCTGTGCGCGCCGGCGGGACAGGACGAGTTTTTTCTGTCCGTCGGCTTCCCCGTCGCCAGCCGCACGTCCCCGCCGCCGAAAGTCAGCGACGATGAGATTGCCGAGAAGCGCAAGCTCATGGCGGCGCTTCTGCCCAAATACCGGACCGAAATGGTCGCGCCGTGACCGGCGCCGGGCGCAACTTCGGCGCCCTCGCTTCGGAAACCCACGCCGCCGCCTCAGCGAGGGGCGGCCTCCAATCACTTCATGGTGTCCATCCAAGGGGCCTCGAGCAGCTTGGGCGTCCTCAGATCGGGAAAATGGCGCCTGAGTTGATCCATATTCTGAATCTTGGCCGCGCGCAGCGCCTCCCCTGTGACGACGACCGCGGGGGCGCTTAGGACCTCGCCGTCGAGCTGCCCCACGGCTTTGAGCGCCGCCGCCCGCATCACGACCGCGCCGACGTTCGCGGCGTCGGCGGTCGCGGTGATAACCCACGGGCTGTCGGGCTTGGACATAACCGAGATATCGGCGTCTGAGATGTCGATGCCGTAGACCTTGATTTTCTTCTGCAGACCGAGCTCCTCGACCCCACGGCTCGCGCCCTTCGCAAACCCGTCCCAAGGAGCAATGATCGCTTTCACGCCGGGGTTGGCGGCGAGGGCGGCCTTCGTCTGCTCCGCCACCTGCGCGGCGGTATTGGGGCTCACCACGCCGATCGTCGCGACCGTCTTGACGCCCGGATTGTCCTTGACGAAGCTCTTCCAGATCGTGTCTCGGATATCGAGCGATTGGTAGCCGGTCACATAGACATAGATCACATCTCCAGTGAGCTTGCCGCCGCCGAGATCGGTTGTCAGCTGCTGCAATAGACCCGCCATCATCTGGCGATCATCCTGACCGATAGCTGCGACATCCTTTGAGGGCGGCGCCTGAACGTAGTAGGCGACAATCGGAATGCCCGCGCTCCGGGCCGCTTCGAAGCCGGGCCTCAGCGTGTCGCCGTGGCCCAAGCCCACTATGATCGCATCGGGCTTCGACGCCACGGCTCCTGGAGATAACGCGCTTGGCGAGTGTGGTCGCCGTCCGCGTTGGAGATATCGAGCTTGATGCGCAAGCGCCTGGCTTCGCTTTGCACGCCCCCGATCCACTGCTCCCAGTAGTCGCCCGCGCTGAGCAGCGTGACGACGGCTATTTTTGCCTCGCCTGAAGCGATTTTGGCCGGAATCTCCTTCGTGGCGGACGAAGAGACCGCAAGGATGGACATTCGCTCCTCCCTATTTGGAATTGCACGATGATCGCTTCGACTGCGAGCCGCAAGGAGCGTTGGGCGACCTCAGGCCCCGAGATCCCTCGCGATCCAGAACGCCAGGGCTTGGGTGAGCGCGGAGACGCGATAATGATTGGACTGCTCGATCATAGTCTGATCGATGGGGGATGACGAGTAGGTCGACGTCGCCCGGACCGGCCATTGCGTATTTCCGATCATCGCCACGCCCTGGATATTGTCCGGCGACGAGCCGCCGTGGATGGTGGCGCCAGTGTTCGGCCCGAGCGTCAGATAGTCGATCCTGACCGTCAGCGTGCCGCCCTTCGGCGTCAGGCGGCCGGCCAGGGCCTGGGCGAGCCGGCGGGGAAGCTCCTGCTCAACCCAGGTCGCCGTGGGGTCGCCGGCGTTGGCGCGCAGGGGCGCCACGTCGACCCGGATGTTGCGCACCGCCTGGCCCGACTGGGCGAGCGCGTGATGCGCCGCGAGCGCCCCGCCGGCGCAGGCTGCGATCACGGCGCGCCGCGTCATCGAATGGCCAGACATTATGCAATCTCCAATATTGCCCCGCCCGGCGCGCAGGATCGCCACGCCCGGCCTTGATGATACGCCGCAGCCCCGGCGAAAGTTTCGCGGGAACGCCGGTCACAAGAAAAGAACCGCCCTATCTTCGGGCGGCTCTCATCAATTCTCAATTAACGCCGCGGCAAGCGGATTTATTCATGCGCCAATGGAATAATCCCTATTCCGTGGGGCCGCGAGCGAAGAACCGCCGACTTGGGGCGCGGCTCCTCTGCTTGGTCAGCTCATCGCCGGCGATAAGCGCCGTCGCCGCGCAGTCAGAAGGGCAAGGCCGCCAAAGCCGACCAGCAACATCGCCCAGGTCGACGGCTCCGGAGCCGAGAGTGCGCCGAACAAGCCATCCTTCTCGCCATTGATGCCGTCGGCAAAGTAAAGTGTGAGGAGCGGGTCGCCGCTGGGACCCCCGCCGCAGAACATCAAACCCCAAAGTCCGCCCGGCGTGTTGCCGGCGCCGGGGTCGACGTCGATAGAGGTCACGAACACCCCTGTACTCGCATTGAACACGTTGATTACGTCGCCGTCCGCGCCGCTGAAGTTGCCGACGAGCAAGTCGCCGCCGAGCGCGCCAAAACCGTCCGGCGCGATGGCCATGCCCCACGGCGAGGCGAGCGCGCCACCCGACACAAGCGTTTTTATGAACGCGCCAGTTTGAGTGAAAGTGGCTATCACTCCGCTGCCCGCGGGCGCGTCGACCTGGTTTGCGTGTCCTGACGGTGCGTACGCCACATAAACCGTGCCGCCTATGTCCTCGACGTTGAAGGGGACGAGGCCGCTGGGAAGGCTGGGGTCTACGAACTCGCCAGCCGTAGTCACATTTGCGAAGGAGCTGTTGAAGACTTGGATCGAACCGCCGCCATTGCCATTGGCGGCGAAGAGCAGGCCGTCAGCGGTGTCGATGCCCAATCCGGTGAATGATGCGCCCGACGTGGTCGCCGCCACGGTCGCGGCGTTTTGCGTCGCGCTATTTACGTTGGATAGGTTCCACGCGGAAATTGTCCCGTTCAGATTGGCGAACATGAAGATTGCGGGCCCGCCGGCTATTCCGAAGGACCCCGTGGTATTTGCGACGATGCCGGTGGGTCCTAGGCCGAGTCCAGACCCTGGCGGGACGGCTGCGAAATTGATACTGGAGCCGGGCGGGTCTACGGCCGTGACGCCGGTCGCGCCAGTCACGGCGAAGAGGCTTGATGTGCCCGTGCCCTGGTTATCAATCCAAAACGGCGACCCTCCCGGGATGGCTACGATGCCCCATGTGTTAACCAAATTTGAATCGGTTAATTTCGCAAGTCCCGGGATGTCCGAAACGAGATCGGTCTGCTTGAATTGAGCCTGGGCGAGCCCGGCGCCGGCGCATAGCGCCGCGAAAGCGGCCGCGCCGGCTATGGCGGATTTGAAAGGCGATGATCTCGGCATCACGAGCGCTCCTTCCGTAAAGATTTGCGCAAAAGGGCGCCCGCCCGTCCGGTCATGCCGAGACCGTCCGCCGTTGCATCAGCAGCGCTGAAGTTGCAGTCCGCCCTGTTCGAAGCGACCAGAACACGAGGCAGGCGGATTTATTCGTGACGACCGCACATTTATCCGTCCAGGCGGATGACAAGCTTGTGATCGACGCGGCGGGGGTCGGTTATTATTCGTTTGGACCATGGGAATGACGAAGCGGCGGGCGACGGCGGCGCGGTTTCAGTCACGAAACCGCCGACCGTCTGTTCGCAGCAGTAGGAAGGCTCGCTTGAGAAAAAACGGAAAAACATTGACATAGATGCTGCTGTGTTCTAATTTTCAAGAACCATCGAGCCGAGCGAAGCGACATCTCGGCCGAGCGCGAAAGGAGCGAGACAGTTTTTTTTGCCCGATATCGCCGCAACCCTCTGAAAAGGCTCGATTCGGCGAAGGAAATCCAAGCTTTTTCCTTGGATAGATTTTGCTCTGGCCCGGCCGGTCTTGGCCGGATTTGGAATTGTTAGGGTTGGTTAGGCCTTGCTGGTCGCGCGCCTCTGACGGGCTTTGGCGAGCGCGGCGGCGCGGAGCGTCGTGGTAGCGTCGACCACCGTCGCGTATTCGCCATGCAGATGCGCAAGCGACAGCGCATGGACGTCGTCGGCGGGCCAACGCCGGCCGCGAAGATCGGTCTTGTCCACCGCCCAGCAGGCATCGCCGACGACAAAGACCTGATAGCCGAGGTTGCCGGCGTGACGGGCCGTCGCCTCGACCGAGTTCGGTGTCAGCACGCCGCAGATGACCAGCGTCGTCGCGCCGATGTCGTCGAGCCGGCCTTCGAGGCCCGTGCCGACAAAGGCGCTCGTCGTATTCTTGCCGACCACCGTTTCGCCGTCGAGCGGCGCGGCGCAAGATTTGAAAGCATGGCCGGGCCCATCGGGCGCGTAAAGGGAACGAGGTTCGAGCGAATCGTGGCGGATATGAATGAGCGGCAACCCCTCCGCCCGCCAGGCGGCGATCAACGCGGCGATGTTCGCCTCGCCGTCGAGATTGTTGCGCGCGCCGAAGCGCGGGTCATCGATCGCCTGCTGCATGTCGATGACCACGAGAACCGCATCCGCCGGCAAGCGCATGGGGCTTCAAAACCGCCGCGGCGCAAGCGCCCAATAGTCGAGCTCGAGCACGACGTGGGGCTCATAGCCCTCGCCCTCGCGAAAGGGGAAGTCGGCGCAAGGGCGGTTCTTGGTCGCGACAGTGCGCAGTCTCAAGCCCCCGACGTCGTCACGGCCAGGCAGCGCGGCGGTCGCGACGATCTCGCTCCAGGCGAACACAGTGTCGCCGGCGAAGAGGGGCGCGACATGTCGGCCGCCGTTGATCGCGGCGATGTGGAAGGCGTTGGCGAGGCCGTTGAAACTCAACGCGCGAGCGAGCGAAATGACGTGGCCGCCATAGACGAGCCGCCGTCCGAAGCGCCCCTGCCCCTCGCTGAACTGGTTGAAATGCACCTTGGCGGTGTTCTGATAGAGCCGGGTCGCCGTCTGATGCTCGGCCTCCTCGACCGTGACGCCGTCGCCATGATCGATGCGTTCGCCGGGAGAATAGTCCTCGAACCGATAGAGCGAACCGCTGAGCACGTCGTCGAACGCGGCGCGGTCGATTCGAGGACAGGCCGCGCCGAGCTCGGCGAAGCCCACCGCCTCCGGGAGCCTGGGAACGTGGGTCTCAGGCGCGGCCGCGGCGGAATCGCGCTTTCGCACCATCACCCAGCGGACGTATTCGACCACCGTCTCGCCGCGCTGGTTGAACCCCTTCGAGCGGACATGGACGACGCCGCTCTGGCTGTTAGAATTTTCCTTGAGACCGATCACCTGCGAGGCCGCCGACAGCGTGTCGCCGGCGAATACCGGCTTCGAGAACCGGCAATCGGCGTAGCCGAGATTGGCGACCGCGTTGAGCGAAACGTCGGGTACGGTCTTGCCGAACACGACGTGGAAGGCGAGCAGATCGTCGATCGGGCTTGCCGGATAGCCGATCGCGCGCGCGAACGTCTCCGCGCTTTGGGGCGCGAAGCGGGCGCCGTAGAGGGCCGAATAGAGCGAAGCGTCGCCGCAGGTCAGCGTGCGGGGGGTCGAGTGACGGATCGTCTCGCCCAGGCGAAAGTCCTCGAAGTAGCGCCCCGCGGCGGTCTTGGGCGACGAAGGAGCGGACATCCGAGGGTGGTCAGAAGACGTACGGGTAGATGTAATAGACGATGATCCTCTCGATCAGCATGACCGCGAGCAAAAGGATGATTGGCGAAATGTCGATGCCCCCGGTGCTGGGCAGAAAATTGCGGATCGGGCGCAGGAAGGGCTCGGTGAGGGCGAGAAAAAAGTTCCAGATCGAGCGAACGAAGTCGTTGCGGATGTTCACGACCCCGAAAGCGATCAGCCAGGAGAGGATGGCGCCTGCGATGATCACCCAGGTGTAGAGATTGAGGACGACCATCACGATATCGAGGATCGCGCGCATGAATTCTCCAAACCTTTGAGGCCTGTGCCGCTGCGGCGGAGAAGCCTCGACCCTCCTCGTTCCACGCCGTTGACACGGCTTGGAGGCGCACGTAAACACCCGCGCGACGGGGCTGTAGCTCAGATGGGAGAGCGCTGCAATCGCACTGCAGAGGTCAGGGGTTCGAATCCCCTCAGCTCCACCAGGAAGTCGGCGTAAACAGACGGGATTTCCCCGGGTCGAAAATAGTCCGAGATTTCCGTGACCTTGTGGACGATAACAATGCGCGCGGCTGGCAGGCCTACCTTTGCTATGGCCTGACAAATTCCGCCCAATGGGAGCAGGGGGTCAAACAGTGCGAGAAAGCGGTTGCGGTGATCCCGGAGGACTGGATCGACCACAAGTATGTCCTCGGCAACCTGACCGCCGCCTATGCGTGGGCCGGCCGTGAAAGGGAGGCCAAAGACTTGTTAGCCAAACTGAGCAAGCTCGACGCCAACTACATGGGTGCGTATCAGTCCGTTTGGGACGCTAACGACAATCCAAACTTTAGGGCCGAGCTGGGTCGTGTCATGGAAGGCCTACGCAAGGCTGCGCCGCGCGAGGGCGACGCGAAATCGAATTGAACCCAACGCGATGAAATGTCTGCCGTTCCTGTCGTCTTTAGGTTGCGTGGCTTAGGAGGGCGATTGGAGCGCGCCTGACCGATCCGAGCCGCTCAGCGCCGAAATGCCACCACTAAGCCGACTTATATTAAGCCTTGAGACGTTGGCCTGGACGCGGGAACGGTCTGGTCATTATTCAATTTGCCGCGCGAATTGCCTCACTCCCTCGGCGTCTCACCGCACAACGACAAACCGCGCACGTGCCGCTACGGAGACCCAGATTTTGCAGTTCACACCGTGTTTGTTTTGACTAGCGTGCCGGCTCTCACGGAAGGCGCAGAAATGCTCTTGGCGGCTTTCAGCGCTGATCCGGGTCGATCAGGAATTATTCTTAGGGCAGGGGCTGAAAATGCGCCAGACCTGATAGGTGATTTGTCGTAGTCCACACTATCAGAGCCTTTCGCGGCGAGGACACCCGATCTCAACGTGACACGGCGAGATCGGATGGTTCGCAGGATAGGGCCAGGAACCTGCCTTTTAGAATCGCCTCGGACCGGGAAGGTCCGCCCAGACCAGCCTTTGACGAGGTTGCCGGCAGCGAATTGGCAGGTAGACCTCCAGCACGGGTTCAAATCGCGGGCGCGCAACTGCCTTGATTTGCTGCTCGTCGCCTGATTGCTGCTTCCAGCTCCGCCTACCTTGTCATCGCGGACCTATCCACATCGAATCTGAACGCCGTTCTCGCCATTGGCGCAAGCGTTCCGTTGCAGGGGTGTGTTGGGGCCGGTTCTCCGGTTCAAGTCAGCGCGCTCCTGTAACTTCCTTGGCTGGCGCTCGATCAAGCCGGATGTCGTCGGGCGCAAGTGGTCAGGTGCTTTCGCGCTGGATCACCTTGAACGGCATCAGCATCAGTTCGGGAGGAATCCGCCGGCCTTCGCGGTTCGCCTCGATTGCGCGAAGCAGAAGGTCGCCGGCGGCGCGGCCGATTGCGAACGCGTCAACCCAAACGGTGGTGATCCTGGGAAAGGAACAGCGGGCGACCTCGAAATCGCCGAAGCCCGCGATGGCGATGCGGCCGGGAACGGGCCAACCGCGCCGATGACATTCCATCAAGGCGCCAAAGGCTGAGAGATCCGAGACGCAGATGGCGGCGTCGACGTCAGGCCACTGCGACATGAGATGCACGATCGCCTCGCCGCCCTGCTCCATCGAGATCGGCGGCTTGCCGAAGGAGATCACCCGTCCGCGCGGCAGACCGAGCTGCTCGATCGCCTCTACGTAACCCAGGCGCCTGTCGGCGCCGCGCGTGTCGCGGTTGCTGGTGCCGCCCACGAAGCCGATGCGCCGGTAGCCAAGCGCATGAAGATGATGAACCAGTGCGTTGGTGGCAGCGGCGTTCGAGAAGCCGACGACATGCTCGATCGGCTTGGCGGGAATATCCCAGGTCTCTACCACCGGCACGCCGGCAGATTCGAGCAATCGGCGTGTCCGGTGGGCGTGGGCCCCGCCGGTGACGATGACCCCCTCGGGTCGACGCATCAGCATCGACTCGACCAGCCATTCCTCCTTTTCGATCAGATAGTCGGTATAGCCGAGCAGCAGCTGGAGGTCGGTGTTTTCGATTGCCTCGGTGAGGCCGCGCGCTGTATCGGCGAAGTTCGAATTGTTGATCGAGGGCACCAAAGCGGCGATGAAGCCCGAGCGCTTCGAAGAGAGCGTCCCGGCCGTCTGATCGAGAACGTAACCGAGTTCATCGACCGCCTTCATGATCTTGCGGCGGGTCTTCTCCGAAATCGAGCTGCCCTTCCTGAGCGCCCGCGACACCGTCATGGTGGAAACGCCGGCGAGTTCCGCGACATCGGCCATCGTCGGCTGGCTTTTGAACAGTGCGTCCGTTTCGCTGGGCATCAGAATGTCCACTGCGGCCGGTTCGGCCTCTCAGACGATGGCGAGGGGAAGCTGGTCGGCGCGAAACACCGAGTGGAAGATGTCGCCCTCGAACATTTTCATCAGATCGGCCGTCACGACGCTGCTCTCGGCCCTAACGTCCGAGGCGAGCGCCAGCTCGACGGCCTGCTTCGAGGGATATCGGATCGCCAGCACCATTTCGAAATGCGGCTCGGCGACGTCGGCCTCCTCCTGGCGCATCACTCGGACTTCCTCCGCGCCGGGAAATTGCGTCCATAAGGGCGCCAGTTTGTCGCGCACGAACGAGGTAAAAACCTTCTCGAAGCCAGGCCTCACATGACCGCGGAAGAAAGCGCAACGGATGTACATCGGCGGATTGCCTTCGACTGGAGAAAGTTCCGGAGCGTCTTTTGGCGCGGACCCGGTCACCGCGCCGGCGGGTGGGCGTTCAGATAGATCGAATAGAGGGAGGTCTGAGCGGTGATGTAGAGGCGGTTTCCGCGCGGGCCGCCAAAGCACATGTTTGAGACGAATTCGGGAACCAGGATGCGACCGATCAGGGTTCCGTCGGGCGCGTAGACGCGCACCGCATCGGCGCTCGAGGCCCAGAGGTTGCCGTGCTGATCGACCCGGAAGCCGTCGAAGATTCCCGACGGGCAGACCGCAAAGACAGATTTGAACGTCGCCGACCGGCCGTCGGGCGCGACGTCATAGGCCCGAATCGCCCTAGGCAGATCGGGCACATGGCTCTCGCCGGAATCGGTGACGTAGAGCGTCTTTTCGTCAGGTGAGAACGCCAGCCCGTTCGGCTGGACCATGTCGGTGACGATGGCGACGGGGTCCGATCCTTCGTCCAGGCGATAGACGTTGGAAGCGCCGATCTCGGCGGGGGCAATGGAGCCTTCGTAATGCCCCTCGATGCCGTAGCTCGGATCGGTGAACCAGATCGAGCCGTCGCGCCGCACCACGACGTCGTTGGGTGAATTGAGCCGCTTTCCGCCGTAGCGGTCGGCGAGGACCTTCCAGCTTCCGTCGTGTTCCAGGCGGGAAATCTTGCGGCCGCCCTGCTCGCAGGCGACGACGCGGCCCATGGCGTCCAGCGTATGGCCGTTTTGATTGCCGCGGCCGGTCTCGAACACGCTGACCGATCCATCGCCTTCGTCGAAGCGCATCACGCGGTCGTTGGGAATGTCGGACCACAGGAGGTGTTTGGCCGCCGGCACATAGACGGGACCCTCCGCCCAGCGGCAGCCGGTCCACAGGCGTTCGAGCTTGGCGTGCCAGATTATGAGCTTCTGGAATCGCGGATCGAGGATTTCGTAGTCGCTCATAACGATCGGCTCTTGCAGAGAAGGAAATAGCGAGAGGCCGCCGGGGACGGCGACCTCCTGGTTGTCGTGCATGGCGCGAGACCCGATCCGGCGGGCTTAGACGCCCCAGATTTTCTTGTAGGCGTCGCGATAGTTGTTCTGCGGATCGAACACGTTGTCCTTGCCGCCGTCGAAGTCGATGTTTGCCTTGGTCACGACATGGAACGGCGTGACGTAGCCGGACGGCTTCTCACCGGCGAACGCGCGATTCAGTTCGTCGATCAGTTGCCAGCCCTGCAGGGTCAGCGGTTCGGCCACCGTGACGGCCTGATACTGACTGGCGCGAATGCGCTGGTAAGCGGCCTCCGAACCGTCGCCCGCCGCGACAGCCTTCGGCGCGCCGTCGCCTGGCAGGCCGGCCGCCGCCAGCGCCGGAGCCATGAAGTCATAATAGATGTCGTTGATCGCCAGCGAATGAGTCCATTTGGCTCCGAAGCGCTGCAGCAGCGAGACCGTAAGCTGCCCCATGCGGTTCGACACGTCGGCGATCGGCATGTCCTCGTAGGAGAGCACCGTGCCTCCCATCTGTTCGATCAGCGCCTGCATCTTCTTCGATTTGGCTACGGCGAAGCTGTAGTTGCTGTCGGTGAAGATGACGACGCCCGGCTTGCCTCCGGCGTCCAGGTACGCCCATGTCGCGGCGGCGGTCGGCACGCCAAGCGGCTCGCTCGTGATATTGACCGGGATCGTCGTTCCCTCAATCGGCCCGAGCTTCGGCACCGAATGCCACGCGACCATGGCGATGCCGGCCTTTCCGGCTTCTTCCAGACCGGCCTTCTGCTCGGTGGGGTCGAGGCCGACAATCACGATGCCGGCGGGCTTCAGCGTGATGGCCTGGTCGAGCGCGGCAGTGCGGCCCGATACGGAGCCCGCGCCGTCGATCACCCGCGACGTCCAGCCGATGATCTTGGCGGCCTCGGCGGCTGCGTCTACCGTCGCGCGCACGCCGCTGTTCTTGAGATCGTTGGCGACGATGACGATGGTCTTACCCTTGGCGGCTTTTGGGCCGGTGGTCGGACCGTCCCAAGTGTCCTGCCTGGAGGCGTACTTCGCCAGATAGGCTTTCGCGTCCTCCATCGTGTCCGCGAGCGCAATCTTGATGACCGCCGGCAGCGATAGACCCAACGCGGCCGCCTTCAAAATCAAATCCCGTCTGTTCATGACCTAGTCCTTCCTTGGTAGCGGGTCGCTCAAGCGCCCGTCGTTTTGAACGTCGCCTTGCCAAGACTGCGGCGGCGCTGGGCATAACCGGCGATACCGATGGCGATGAGCAGAGTGACGCCGTTGAACATCGGCTCGACCCAGAAAGAGCCGCCGAATTGCTGAATGCCGGCGATGCCGACCGCGAGGATGGCGACACCGACCAGCGTGCCCCAGACATTGACGCGGCCTGGCTTGATGGTCGTCGAGCCCAGAAAGGCCCCGACCAGCGCGGGCAGCAGATATTCAAGCCCGACGCTGGCCTGTCCGATGCGCAGTTTGGAGGCGAGCGCCACTCCCGCGAAGGCCGTGAGGGTCCCCGAGACCAAAAAGGCCGCCATGGTGAAGCGCTGCACAGGGATGCCGTTGAGCGCCGCCGCCTTGGGATTGGCGCCGATCGCATAGAGGTAGCGGCCGATGGGCAGATGCTCGAGAACCAGCCACATCACCACTGCCAATGCGAGGACGTAAAAGCCGGTGATCGGCAGGCCGAAGATCATCGTGCCGTTGAGCGCCAGGAACCCTTGAGGCAGCACTCCCACCACCTGGCGCCCGCCCGAGTGCCAGAGCGCGATGGCGTAGAGAACCGTGCCAGTGCCGAGCGTGGCTATGAAACTATCGATGCGGGCGACTTCCACCAGGACGCCGTTGAGCAGGCCGACCACGGCGCCCAGCAGCACCACCACCAGCACCGCGACTGGCCAGGGCACGCCGAGCATCGTCTGCAGGCTGATGGCCAGGATGTGCCAGAGCACGATACCGTAGCCGACCGTAAGATCGATCTTGCCGGCCGCCATCGGGACCATCGCCGCCAGCGAAAGCATCGCGATGATCGCCTTGTCGGAGACGATCGAGCGGACGTTCAGCAGGGTCGGAAATGTCTCGGGCAGGATCAGCGAGAACATCACGATCAGAAAGACCGCCAGGATCGGCAGGCCATAGACCGGCAGGCGCTTGAGCAGCCTTTCGCCGACGGAAGCGTTTTCCAATTCCGCCCGCGTGGGTTCGAGCGCGTCGGATTTGATCGAGTTGGTCGACATGACGAACCCTCCTTTCGCTCAGGCCGCTTCTGAAGCGGAGGCCATGGTGATCACCGATTCCGTTGTGAGCGCGGCACCGGCAAGCTCCGCGATGATCTTGCCCCGGTTGAACACCAGCGCCCGGTGACAAACGTTGGCGATCTCCTCGAAGTCGGTGGAGACCACGATGACCGCGAGCCCTTCCTCGAGCGCGCGGGCGATCAACCGGTAGATCTCCGCCTTGGCGCCGACGTCGACGCCGGCAGTCGGATCTTCGGCCACGAGCAGGCGACGCCGGGTGACGAGCCAGCGGCCGACCACCACTTTTTGCTGGTTGCCGCCCGACAGGCCTTCGATCGGCATATCGGGATCGTTCGGCCGCAAGCCGACGGATTCGCCCAGTTTCATGGCGAGGCGCCCCTCGGCCGACGGCGAGAGCGAAGAAAACAGAGTGCGCCCCGCCGCGCCCGGATTGAGGAAGGCGTTCTCGCGGATGCTGAGCGAAGGCGCGAGCGATTCGTCCATGCGGTCGCGGGCGACGAGGCCAATGCCGGCCAGCAGCGCGGCGCGCGGCGAGGAGAGATCCGGGGTCTGATCGTCGAGCGTGATTGCGCCGCGATGTGGAACCGTGCCGAACAGAGCGCGACCGATCTCCTCCTGGCCCGCGCCGCGAAGGCCGACGAGGCCGAGCAGCTCGCCCTGGCGGACATCGAAACTGACCGGGCCGGCCGACGGCGTCACCACATCGCGCAGCGCGAGGCGCGCCGGACCGGGCCGATATTCGGCCTTGCGAAAAACGTCGAGCGTCGCGCGGCCGACGATAAGGCCGACCAGTTCGTCCGCCGTCGTCTCGGCCACGGGCTTCTCACCGACCTTGAGGCCGTCGCGCACCACCACCACGCGGTCGGCGACGCGGAAAATCTCGTCGAGGCGATGAGAGACATAGATCATGCCGACGCCGCGCGCGCGCAGGCGGCGCACCGCCTCGAAAAGCCGCTCCACCTCGTCGGCCGGCAGGCTGGCCGTCGGCTCGTCGAGCACCAGAAAGTCACAGTCCACCACCAGCGCGCGGGCGATCGCCACCAACGATTTTTCAGTGCGGGTCAGACTGTGGACCCGGATCGTCGGGTCGATGTCGCAGCCGACGAGCTTCAACGCCGCCTGGGCTTGCTGCTCCGCCTTGCGCCAATCGATCAGGCCGAGCGCGCCAGACCAGCTTCGCCCCGCGAAGCCCTGCGGCAGGCTCATGTTCTCCGCGACCGTCATCCATTCGACGAGGCCGAGATCCTGATGGATGAAAGCGACGCTCTGCCGCACGCCACGCGCCTGAGCCCGGTGGCGATAGGGCTCGCCGCCGATCGTGATCTGGCCGCTGTCGGCCTTGAAGATGCCGCCCAGAATCTTGATGAGAGTGGATTTGCCGGCGCCGTTTTCGCCGAGCAGGGCAACGATTTCGCCGCGGCGAACATCGAGGCTGACGCCCTTGAGCGCCCGCGTGCCGCCGAACGTTTTGACGACGTTCTCAAAACGGAGGGATCCCTCCACCGTCATGGCGTGCGCCTCCCTCCTTGCGGGCCCGCTCGGCCTCATTTCGCGTCGAGTTGGGAGTTTGTTATCGATAACAATTGTGCCGCAGTCAAGCCTGTCCTGATCGCCGAGGCCTGGAATTTTCACCGTGGCCCCGAGCCTCGGAACCCTCAGACCGCCTCGCTGAACGCAATCTGCGCCTTCATCGCCTTGCCGCGGTCGGAGGCGATTTCGAAAGCCGAAATCGCATGATCGAACGGCACAGTGTGGGTGATAAGCGGCTTCACATCGATCAGCCCCTTGCGCATCAGGGCGATCCCGGTGGCGAATTCCTCGTGAAAGCGGAATGATCCCCGAAGCTCAAGCTCCTTGGCCGTGATCGCAATCATCGGCAGGCTCATGTCGCCGCCCAGACCGAGCTGGATGATGATCCCGCGCGGCCGAAGCGCCGCGATGCCGGCGACAAGCGCCGCGACCGCGCCGGAACATTCGTAGAGGATGTCGAACGTACCCTTGTCGACGCCGTAGTCGGAGAGCGCCTCCGGCTGCTTGGCCGTATTGATGACCCGGTCGGCGCCGACCCTGGCCGCCAGCGACAGCGTGAAATCGGAGAGATCGATCGCCACGATTTCGGCGGCGCCTGCCCGCCGGGCGGCGATGATCGCGAGCAGGCCAATCGGCCCGCAGCCGGCGACCAGAACCCGCTTGCCCATCAGCTCGCCGGCCCGGCGCGTCGCGTGGAGGGCGACAGCCAGCGGCTCCGACATCGCCGCTTCGCCCGCGGTCAGGCCGTCAGCCGGCACGCATTGAATTGCTTCCGCTACCAGTTCTTCGCGGAACGCGCCTTGAATGTGGGGGAACGGCATGGCGCTCCCATAGAACCTCATGTTGAGGCACTGGTTGTGCAGTCCCTGCTGGCAGAAGCGGCAGCTCAGGCAGGGGCGTGACGGCGAAACTGCGACGAGCTGGCCGACCGAAAGGCCGACGACCCCTTCGCCCAGCCGCTGGACATAGGCGGAAACCTCATGCCCGAGGATCATCGGCTCTTTCAAGCGAACCGTTCCGAACCCGCCGTGGTTGTAGTAATGGAGATCGGTGCCGCAGACGCCCCCGGTCGCCAGCCTCAGCCTGACCTGACCCGGCCCCGGCTCGCCCTCGGCGACCTCTTCGATGCGCACGTCCCTGGCCGCGTGGACGACAATGGCTTTCATCGAGGTTTCCTCTTCACAGTACGGCAGTCAGGAGCGGCTGACCAGCGAAATGGGCTGTCAGATTGTCGCGCAGAAGTTGACCCATGGCCATGCGAGTTCTCCACGGTCCCGGAGACGTGATGGGGCTGCAGCCGCACATTGTCCAAGACCAGGAACATAGGGTCGATCCGCGGCTCGCCTGTCCGCGACGACCGCCTCCTTGACTTCGATTTGTTATCGATAACATATACGGAAAACGAGCGCTGTCGAGACGAAATTGCGAGGAAGCCGTGAGAAACGATCTCTTCGATCTCAAAGGGCGCCGCGCGCTGGTGACTGGCTCCTCTCAGGGCATCGGCTTCGCGCTCGCTCAGGGCCTCGCAGACGCGGGAGCCGAGGTCATCCTGAACGGCCGCGATGCGACGAACCTCGCCCACGCGGCCTCCTCGATCGCGGGCGCGCATCAGCTTCCCTTCGACGCCACCAGCCATGCGGCGGCCCGCGCGGCGGTCGACGCCTTCGAGACGGAGATCGGCGCCATCGACATCCTCGTCAACAACGCCGGCATGCAGCGTCGGGGGCCGCTCGAGGACTTTCCCGCCGACGCGTTCGAGCGGCTGTTGCGCGCCAACATTTCGAGCGTCTTTAACGTCGGCCAGGCGGTCGCGCGACATATGATCCCGCGCGGGGCCGGCAAGATCATCAACATAGCCAGCGTGCAAACGGCCCTGGCGCGTCCCGGCATCGCCCCCTACACCGCCACCAAGGGCGCGGTCGGCAACCTGACCAAGGGCATGGCGACCGATTGGGCGCGCTACGGGCTGCAGTGCAACGCCATCGCGCCCGGTTACTTCGACACGCCTCTGAACGCCGCCCTCGTCGCCGACCCCGCCTTCTCCGAGTGGCTTGAAAAACGGACGCCGGCCGGCCGATGGGGCAAGGTGGAGGAACTCGTCGGCGCCTGTATCTTTCTCGCCTCCGACGCCTCCACTTTTGTGAACGGACACGTGCTCTATGTCGACGGCGGAATCACCGCCTCCTTGTGACTGCCCAGGGAGGCCGGGATGACGGCCCGCAAAGGGCCATTTGCAGTCCACCCAGCCCGGATGAAAATGCAAGCGCCATCCCCCTCGACTAACGGGTCGACGCTATCGTCGCTCAGATGCGGAGCCTGCCAAAATGACCAACACCGTCGCGCTGATCGGCGCGGGAGCCATGGGCGGCGCCATCGGTGCGCGGCTGGTTGAAACCGGCCATCAGGTCGCGGTCTTCGACCTCGACAAAAAGAAGATGCAGGATCTCGTGGACAAGGGCGCCAAACCGTCGACCAGCGGGGCGCATGCCGCGTCCTGCGCCGACACTGTGATCCTCAGCCTCAATTCGGCGGCGATCGTGCGGCGAGCCGTGTTCGGCGAGGACGGCGTCGCCGCGGGCGCCAAGGCCGGGACCTTGATCATCGACATGTCCTCGATCGATCCCGAATCCACCAAGGCGCTGGCCTCGGACGCGGAGCAAATAGGCTTGCGGTGGGTCGATAGCCCTCTCTCGGGCGGCGCCTCCAAAGCCCTGATCGGGCAACTGACGCTCATGGCGGGCGGCAAGGACGCCGATGTGGCGGACGCCTATCAGGTGCTTCGGCACGTCGCCTTGAACTACACCCACATGGGCCCCCCCGGCGCCGGCCAGACGACCAAGCTCATCAACCAGGTCCTGTGCGGGCTCAACTTTCTGGCCGTGGCGGAAGCGACGCAACTGGCGCTCGACGCCGGCGTCGACGCGGCGAAGATTCCGCAGGCCCTGAAAGGCGGCCGCGCCGACAGCGCGATCCTGCAGGAATATATGCCGCGCTTCGTGGCCAAGGATTATCGGCGCACAGGCCGCATCGACAACATGGTCAAGGACCTGAACGGGGCGCAGGATCTCGCCCGGCGCACCCACACAGCCATGCCGCTGACGGCGACCTGCGCTGAAGTGCATCGGATGCTGACAGCCGCGGGGCTTGGTGGCGAGGATCAGGCGGCGCTCATGGAATATTTCAGGGGACTAGACAGGAATGCGTTCAAATGAATGCCGCCGCGCGCTTTCCTTGCGGGAAGCCGCCGCCTGACGCCCGCGCTAAAAGGCGCGACGCCGTTTCCCGGCATGACTACGCAAACGCGTTCGAAGCGCCAGTGCGTGTCGCCGTCTGGTGGAGTCGCGCCGCCCCTCGTCTTGAGGAGCGCCGCAAGGCGCGTCTCGAAGGACGCTCCCGGAGGCATTGCTCGCGGGCGCTCGCTGGATCGCCCTTCGACACGGGCGGCTAGCGCCGCCGGCTTGAGGACGAGGTCGACGGGAGCCAGGCGCGCACCACCCAATTGCAACGCGCTCTGGACTAGCCCTCGTCGCCAGCGAGCGCGCGGCTGGCTAAGTCATGGCGTCGAGTTCCGCCGCCGAAGCCAACGTCGAACAGCTTCACCCGATTAACCTCATCACGCCGTTTTCGCTGCGGTCCGGTTCCCTGCGCGTTCGGGTTTCGGCGCATCGCCAGGCCAGGGTAGCCGGCTGCGTTCCGCCTGTTTGTGCGCCTCGCGCGCCGCCTTGAGCTGGGCACGCGTATACATCAGCGCATGCTCGGCAAGATCGCGACCGTCCTCCCACAGGTTCCGCCAGATGCCCAGAATCCCCTCAAGCGGTTGACCGACGACGCGCGACGAGAACGATTTGAAGGTAATCGGTCCCTGATAGCCAGATGTCACCAGCGCCCGGAACACGCCGGCAAGATCGATCGACCCTGAGCCCATGTAGCCGCGATGGGAATCGCCGGTGTGAAAATAGCCGAGATAGTCGCCTGTCTCGACGATCGCCTGCCGGATGTCGGATTCCTCGATGTTCATGTGATAGACGTCGAGGTGCGCCTTGACATTGGGGGCGCCGATCCGCTTGCACATTTCGACGGCCTGCGAAGCGGTATTGAGCACGTTGGACTCGTATCGGTTCACCACTTCGAGTCCGAGGACGATGTTGCTTCTCGCCGCTCCTTCAGCGACGCGCTGCAACACCTCGACCGAGCGCTTCACGCCCTCGGGCGTTGTCGGCTTGTCGTACTTCTGGAATGCAGATTCGAGAATGCCGCAGACGTGCGTCGCGCCGACGTCGCGCGCGATGGCGATCGCCCGCTCGAGCTTCGCCTGCCCGCGCTTCTCGTTGTCGCGATCGTTGCTCGAGATATCCTCGTTGGCCTCAAGCCCCAGCGACGCTGTGCAACCGATCCGGGCCTTTTCGAGCTGGCGGCGGGTGAAATCGACGTCGACCGATTTCGGTAGAGCCCCGATTTCGATCAGATCAAATCCTACCGCGGCCGAATTGTCGATCGCACGGGCGCATTCCTCGTTGGTCCAGCCCTTCGCCCAGACGAAGGCATGTACGCCGAGCTTATTCATGTCTATCCTCCAATTGAAGGCTTGTGGCCTCTTTTTTCCTCGTCCTCACCGTGTTCGTCTCGCGTTGTTCACTGCGTCCGGCGAACAAAGCCGGCAGGAAACGCCTGTCCCAAACCGACCGCAAAACCATCACCGCGATCAGGAACAGGCCCCAGACGGCAGTGGCGAGATGCTGATTGGCGCCAAGCAAATTGAGGCCTGACGACAGCGTTTGCAGGATGAGCAGCGAAACGAACACCGGCGCAACGCGACCGAATCCGCCGAATGGATCGACGCCGCCGAGGAAACACGCGAGCACAGTCACCAGCAACAGCGCTTCGCCGTGCCCCATGCGCACCGAATTAAAGCGCGTCAGCATCACAATGCCCGCGAGCGCGCACATGACGCCGGAGAGAGCATAGACCAGAGTCAGGGAGCGCCTCACGGGAATTCCCGAATACTCGCTCGCCTTCGGATTGGAGCCGATCATCGCCACCGAGAAGCCGTGACGCGTGCGCGCGAGCAGCACGTGCCAGAGGATCGCCGCCGCAATGAAAACGAGCATCGGCACAGGAACACCGAAGATCACGCCGTGGCCGAGTTCGCCCAGGAAAGCCGGAAAGCCGGAAATATCCCCGCCATGCGTGAGAAATTCGCCCAAGCCTCGCAGGAAGATCATCATCGCGAGCGAAGCGAGGATCGGATGTGCGCCGAAATACGCAATCGTCGCCCCCATGGCCGCGCCCGACGCGCCGCCGACCGCCAGCGCCGCGCCGACGCCGACCACGAATGAGAAGACCCCCGCTTGCGGTCCCCCATTCATGTTGAGGATCCACGCCAGAGTAAGGCCGCTGAGGTTCGCAGTAGCAATGATTGCCAGGTTGATTCCGCCCGACATGATCGGCGCGAGCATCGCCAGAGTGAGCAGACCAAGATCCGGCAACTGAAACGCGATCGATTCGAAGTTCGCGTCGGTCAGAAACTGCGGCGACGTCAGGGCGAACGCCGCCATGGTGAGAACCAGCAGCCCCAGCAGCCCCGGAACCTCTCGCCCAAACACGCGGCTCAGACGATCAGTGAGAACCGACATGACCACGCCTCCTCGACCCGCCGGTCAAAAGCGCGACCAGATCAACGTTCGAGAGCGAGATGGCGGCGAGGATCGTCAGCCCGATGACCATCTTGAAGGCGTAAGGCGAGACGCCCAGGAGATTGAGCCCGTTTTGCACGACCGCCACCAGCAGCACGCCGAGAAAGCAGCCGAACACCGAGCCACGACCGCCCCCGAGCCTCGCGCCGCCGAGCACGACGGCGGCAAGCACATCGAGTTCGCGACCGATGAGAGCGTTCGGAACGACCTCTTGCGCAAGATTGACCTGCATTAGGCCGCCGACGCCCGCCATCAACCCCATCCAGCCGTAGGCGATGAATTGCATCTTCACCGTCGGGACGCCCGCGCGCCGCGCGCCTTCCGCATTGTCTCCGAAGGCATAGAGTTGGCGACCCGTCGTCGTGCGCGAGATCAGAAACCAAGTCGCCGCCATCGCCGCGACCATGGCGGCCACCGGCAAGGTGAGCGCTCCACCCGCGCCGAGCGGCACGACTGCGACGCGATCGGTCCACCAGTCAGGCAAATCGTAGATCGATTTGCCTGATGTCGTGAACATCAAGAGGCCAAACAGCGCGTTGAAAGTGGCGATGGTGGCGACGATCGAGATTATCCGGAAACCGGCGATCAGGGCGGCGTTGACGCAGCCGATGGCTATGCCGAAAGCTCCCGCGAACAGCAAGCCGAGGATCCAATTGCCTCCGCCGACCGCGTGCAAGGCGAGCGCTGTGAGGTATTGCGCGACCGAGGCTGCGACGGCGAAGGAGATGTCGATGCCGCCAGCGATCAGGACAACCAGCAGTCCGACGGCCCAAATAACGTTGACCGCGTTGTTGTTCATCAACGACGCGAAATTTCCGGCGCTGAAGAAGGCCGGCGAGGCGAAGCCCAGAAACAGCGTCAAGGCAACGAGGACAACGAACAGGCGCGCCTCACCCTCGTGGGTTCGCAAATAGTCACGCATAGACGGCGCGCTCCAACTCGGCGATAGAGACGCGGCGGGGGTCATATTCCTCGACGATGCGTCCGCCCGCCATGTGCAGGATGCGGTCGGAATTGAAATAGACCTCGGTGACCTCGTCCGAAATCATGAGAATGGCGATGCCGCGTTCGGCGAGCCCACGAACGATTTTGTAGATCCCGTCGCGCGCGCCGACGTCGACGCCGACCGTGGGGCAGTCGAGGATCAGGACCTTCGGAGACGTGGCGAGCCACTTCGAAAGCACGACGCGCTGCTGATTGCCGCCCGACAGCGTCGAAACGGCGTCTTCCGGTCGACCGATCTTGATGGTGAACTCGCCCACGCGCCTGGCTACGGCCGCGGATTTCTTCGCGTCGGAGATCAAACCGGCGACGCCCGAGATCGCCTTCAGGGTCGTGATCACGATGTTGTCGGCGATCGATTGCGGCTGCACGAGGCCGAGGGAGAGACGATCTTCCGAGACATAGGCGATGCCCGCGGAGATCGCTTCGCGGTTGCTCGTGAAGGCGACGGCTGAGCCGCCCAAGCGGATCGCGCCCGAGTTTGCGCGCGTCATGCCGAAAAGCGTATGGGCGAGTTCAGTGCGGCCTGCGCCGATCAAGCCGATCAGACCGACGACCTCGCCGGCGCGTCACGGTCAGATTCACGTCCGAATATTCGCCTTGGCGCGTCAGGCCGGAGGTTTCGAATGACGACCGGCGCGGGGCCGACGTCGCGGGCGGTGACGGCCTGGTCGAACCGCTTACCCGTCATCAATTCCGTCAACCGCGACTGTGTCATGCCCGCGGCGTCGAATACGCCGACCAGCCGCCCGTCGCGCAAGACGGTGACGCGGCTCGATACGTCGAGCACTTCTGCCAGCCGATGGCTCACGAAGACCACGGCGACGCCGGACGCGGAGAGCGTACGCACGACCGCGAGCAGGTGGTCCGTCTCGGCCTGCGTGAGCGAGGCGGTGGGCTCGTCCATGAAGATGAGCTTCGCGTCGATCGCGAGCGCGCGTGCAATCGCCACCAATTGTCTGCCGGAAATGGGCAACTTTTCAGGCGGACGCTAAGATTGAGTTCTACGCCCAGCTTGGCGAGCGCGGCGCGCGCCGTCTGGCGCATGGCGCGGTAGTTCACGAGTCGCGGCGCGCCCACGAGGCCATCGAACGCGATGTTCTCCGCGACCGTCATTTCTGGGAAAAGCGCCAGGTCCTGCCAAATCACCGCCACGCCCTTGGCTCGCGCCAGCTGCGGAGTGGGCGCCGCGACGCTCTCACCGAAATAGTCGGTCCGCGCGCCTGTAGCAGCCTGATAGACGCCAGCAATGACCTTGATCAGCGTGCTCTTGCCGCTTCCGTTCTCGCCGGCGAGGCAATGCACCTCCCCGCGCCCGACCGAGAACGATACGTCGTCGAGCGCGCGCACGCCGCCGAAGCGGACCGACACGTGCTCGAACCGGATCGCGTCGGAGGCGGGGATGGAGCGCTTTGGCGATGGTGCCGTCATGGAGGTGAACACGCGTTTGGGATTGCCGCTAAACGCCTCGGGCCCGCCCGGTGTGGGCCTCTCCCGCTTTTGCGGGAGAGGCGCGGTCGGTCAGAGCCCGAGATCGGCGAGCTTGTCGACCGTCTCCTTGGTGATCGGCGTCATATTGTCCGTAATGATATTATGTGTTTTCGGATCGGGATGGACGACGCCGAGGCCCTCGATCGTCGTTCCATCCTTGATCTCCTGTCCGCTCGCCAACATCTTGCCGACGCGGACGAAGATGCGGCCAGCCTCGGCCGGATTCCACATGTACCCGCCCGTGATCGCGCCCTCCTTGAGGAGCTTGCGTCCCTGCCCCGGCGAGAACGATCCGACCACGAACACCTTGCCCACGAGACCCTTCTCTTCGACCGCCCGGGCGGCGCCGATCGGGCCCTGGCTGCCGAAGGCGAGGAAGCCCTTGAGATCGGGATGCGCGGCGATCAGGTCGAGCGCGGTCTTGCGGCTGTCGTCGACGTTTTCAGCGACGCCGTAGCGGTCGCCGATGAGCTTCATGTCCGGATATTTGGCCTTTAGGTAAGCGATCGCGGCGTCCGCCCAAGCGTTGTGGAGAGGAACCGTAAGCGAGCCGACATAGACCGCATATTCCCCCTTACCGCCCATCGTCTTCGCCAGCAGCTCCGCGTGGCCCTCACCGAAACCTTTGGTCGAGACGAGCTCGAAGTCCCAGTCCTTGTTCTGGATCCCCGGGCCTTCGTGCGCGACCACCTTGATGCCGGCCTGGCGCGCCTTTTCGAGCACGGGCTCGAGAGCCTTTTCGTCGTTCGGGACGACCCCGATGACGGTCACTTTCTTGGCGATCAAATCTTCGATCGCGCGCACTTGCAACGCCGGATCGGCGCTGGTCGGTCCTATCATCATGGCATCGACGCCGTCTTTGGCGCCCTCTTCTTTGATGCCGGTCTCCATGGCGTTGAACCACGGAATCCCGCCGATCTTCACGACGACGCCCATTGTGGGCTTGTCGGCTGCGAAGGCGCCAGTGGCGAACACAATGGACAAAGCGACGCCCGCAAGCAGGGCACGTCTGGTTGCAGAGAGTTTCATCATGACCTTACCTACCTCCCATTATTTGCCGCGCGGGCAAATTGCGGATCGATAGATCCGACTGCTCTGGATCAGACGGTGATCCAGAATTCTGTATGGTTCGTCGTCAGCGGACCGCCATTCCCGCAGGCCGCGGGACCGCTTCCTGTGCGGGACGTGTTGCGGGATTCACTTTGGGGACAGCGCCGGTCGACGCGCGAACCCTGATTTCGCACGGCAACACGACATGTTTCGCCGGCGAGAGGTCGCCTTTGATCCTCGCGCTCAGCGTGTCCCAAAGAGCCCGGCCCATCTCCCGCACCGGCTGGGAAATCGCCGTCAAAGGCGTGGCTCGGGCTCGCATCCACGTGTAGTCGTCGAAGCCGATCAGCGAGATATCGTGTGGCATTCGAAGGCTGCGCTCGGCGAGCGTTGTCAGCACACCCAGGGTCGTGAAATTTGTCAGCGCCTGAATCCCGGTCGGCCGCGGATTTTCATCGAACCATTTCGAGAGCTTCGTCGAGGCCTCGTCGATCGAGAAGCCGAGTTCGACGATTGCGGGCGCCGGGAGACCATGCGACCGCATGGCCTCGGCGGCGCCACTGCAGCGCTGCCGAATGTTGGCCAGGCTGAGTGATGACGCGACGACGAGGATTTCCTTGTGCCCCAGGCCGATCAAATGGCGCGCGCCAATGGCGCCCGCGCCTTCGTTGTCGACTGACACCGTGTCGGAGCTCAGATTTTGGCTCACCCGATCGGCGATCACGTAGGGGGTATTGGAAGAACTCAATGAGCTGCCGCCCCGGAAAGTTGTCCGAGCACGGAATGACGACCACTCCCGCCGGACGCCATGCCAGAATTGCCTTCAGCCTGGACTTCTCGTCCTCCTCTTCACCGTGAGAGCTGGCGACGATGACCTCGTAGGCTTCCGGGCCGAGGCATTGCTCGACTGCCGAGACGACGGAGGTGAAGAAGGGATTGTCGAGGTCGGGGACGACGACAGCAATAATCTTAGCCTCCCCCGACCGCAACGTGGAGGCTCGCGGATCGGCGCGATAGTCGAGCGCTTGGACCGCGGCTTTGACCTTCTTGACGAGTTTTGCGCTGACCGGCTTTCGCCCGGTCAGGGCGTTGGAGACAGTGGCCGTGGACACCCCCGCCATCCTCGCCACATCATTGATCGAATGCGCTTTTTCGATCATTGCCGTAGCGCTCTCGCTCCCGTAAAACGATTTTCTGAAAATCGTTTTACTTCGACTGGAGCCGATTGCAAGCGAAAAATCGCTCTCGCAGTAAAAAATCGGCCCCAGCCGGGTCGGCGCAGCGGCTCGAGATAGGGAGCTCCCGCTCGGGGCGGTCACTACGCCTACGGCCCCCAGCTTTGATCGTCCGCTATCCCACCTGTTCCCGCCGCGGGGCCGAGGCGCACCTTCCGCCCAACCGCGACGTTCACCGTCGCGATCCGCAACGTCTGCTTAACGTCGACTTGAGCCGTCTGCTTCGCGCAAATAGCGGCCGTAGGGCTTGGCAACCGGGTCTGCTCGACTCAAAGTGGACCTTCTCCTTGCCGCTGGCTATCCGGTCGTCGATCGTTAATATTCGGTCGCGCGTTTCCATTCGTTGGGACGGACCACGGCCGATCGCGAACAGTGCGTCTGGCGTCACGAAGCCCGGCGGAGACCGAAAAGATTAGCGCTCGAGACTTGCGAGCATGCATGGGCCGAATTGATCCATGAATCTTGGGCGTTGCCATAACTTTCACGATTTCCACAGGCTTGCCAGAGCGCACCTTCCGGGCCCGATCTTCGACTACATTGAAGGGGCGGCGGACGACGAGACTACTTTCCGTCGAAATACGACTGCGTTCGAGGCCTGCGATCTGGTTCCCAATGTCCTCGCTGGCGTCGAACAGATCGACATGTCCGTCACCGTCATGGGCCAAAAGCTGGCGATGCCGGTCTATTGCTCGCCCACGGCTCTTCAACGGCTCTACCATCATGAGGGAGAGCGCGCCGTCGCGGCGGCGGCCGAAAAATTTGGCACGATGTTCGGCGTCTCGACGCTCGGCACCGTGAGTTTGGAGGAGCTCCGCAAGCACAAGGGTCCGCAGGTCTACCAATTCTTTTTTCACAGGGATCGCGGCTTGAACCGCGCGATGATGGAACGCGCAAAGACCGCGGGCGTCGATGTCATGATGCTGACAGTCGATAGCATCACGGGTGGAAATCGCGAACGTGACCTTCGCACCGGGTTCGTCATTCCGTTTCGGCTCACGCTCGCGGCTATGCTTCAATTTGCGATCAAGCCACGATGGGGCATCGATTATGTTCGACACGAAAAATTCAACTTGCCTCAACTCGACGGTCACATCGATCTGAGCGGCGGAGCTTTCTCCATTAGCCGTTATTTCACTGAGATGCTGGATCCTTCTTTAAATTGGACTGATGTCGAGGACATGGTCCGTATCTGGAATGGTGCGTTCTGCCTGAAGGGGATTATGAGCGCGGCCGACGCGAAGAAGGCCGCTGACATAGGCTGCAACGGCATTGTCCTTTCCAATCATGGCGGGCGGCAATTGGACGGATCCCGTAGCCCTTTTGACCAATTGGCCGAAATCATGGACGCGGTCGGCGACACGATCGACGTGATGATCGATGGAGGCGTCCAGCGCGGCACCCACGTGCTGAAAGCTTTGTCTCAAGGGGCCAAGGCGGTCGGCTTAGGTCGGTACTATCTCTTCCCGCTTGCGGTCGCAGGTCAGGCCGGCGTCGAACGAGCCCTCGCTCTGATGCGCGCGGAGATCGAGCGCGATATGCGACTGATGGGTTGCAGGTCTGTTGCGGATCTGTCGAAAAACAATCTTCGTTTCAGATGACTGGAGCTGAACGACTCGCCGCTGGAAACCTACTTCCGGCGACTGACAGGCTTCCCCAAGTTTGCGACACCCCCTGTTACGATCTGGAGCGTCTGCTTAACGTCCGAGAGCGGACGTTGTGACCTGTTTTGGGTCTCGTCAGCTTTCCGCCCAAAGCGGGTCCGCTGGATCGCGGTGCGCGCCAAACGCCGGCTGTAAATAGGGCGCGAATGCTCTCGCGCCGTTTCCGCGCGAACGTGGATGTCCATCGTCTCTCAGAATTTGCCGTATTTGAGATAGGCCTGTTGCGGATCAGCGCCGGCGAGGATCGCCTTGCGTACGAGGTTCTCTGCTATCGTCGCCGCCTCGGCCTTATCCACAACCCTCTCCGCCAGCGCTTTGGGCACACGGATCAGTCCGTCGCGGTCGCCGAGCATGAAGTCGCCCGGCGCAATGGCCACGTCGCCGATGACGATGGGCGCGTTGGTCGCGGTCGGTAGCCAGTGCCCGACAATGTCGCGCGGGGTGAAGCCGCGGCACCAGGCCTGGAAGCCGATCGCCATGAGAAAGTTGACGTCCCGAATGAAGCCATCGGCGATGCAGCCGCGCACGCCCCTGTTCTTCAGGGTCTCGGCGGACAGTTCGCCCATGTGGGCGACGAGCCTGTCGTTCGGCTGGCACACCCAGACCGAACCCGACGGCGCCTGTGACAATAACCCCGTCCAGGCGAGCAACGTCTCGTGCGCGTCAGCGCCTGAGACCACATTCCCTTCGATCGTGAAGGCAGGTCCGGCAAGAGGGAGCTCGGGAAGGATCGGCCGCAGTTCGGGCGGCAGGGTAAATTCGTACAGTCCCATGGCGCGCATAACGTCATGCACGACCCCGGTATAGCAGCCAGCAAGGCGGTCGGAGAGCATCGGCATGGTCGTCCCTTAGCCGGCCGGCAGGCAAGCCGGCCCGATCGGCTCGAAGCTCTTGTAGGTCAGGATAAACTCTTGGTGTCCCAGTTCCTCGGACTTCGTGCGCTGTCCCTCGCCGAGACCCACCACCGCGTCGCGGATCTCGCGGCCAACCTCGTCGAGCGTGGCCGCGCCCTCCATAATCCGTCCGGCGTCCACGTCCATGTCGTCGGCCATGCGCCGATAGGTCTCTGGATTGGCGCAGATCTTGAGGACCGGAGAAATAGCCGAGCCGACCACCGATCCGCGCCCTGTAACGAAGAGGACAGCATGGCTACCGCAGGCGATCAGCTCGGCGATTTCGGCGTTGTCGTTGATGTTGGGGAAGCCGAAGCGGACTTCGCCGTCCGGGACGACATCGAGCAGATAGAGGCCTCCGCGCGGTGGAATGTCGCCAGGCTTGATCAGACCCGAGATTGGTGCGGCGCCGGACTTGGCGTAGGCGCCCATCGACTTTTCTTCAATAGTGGTCAGACCGCCCTCGGCGTTGCCGGCGGCGAACGAGCCAAAGCCGAGCGTGGCGTAGTAGCGCGCCGCCTTAGCGACGCTGGCCTCGAGCTCGGCCCCGAGGTCTGCCGTAATGGCGCGGTCGGCCATGATGTGCTCGCAGCCGATCAATTCGCCCGTCTCCTCGAAGATGCAGGCGGCGCCTTCCTCGACCAACAGGTCGAACGCGCGGCCGGCGGCGGGATTGCCGGTGATGCCGGATGTCCCATCGGAGCCGCCGCAGACGGTGCCGACGACGAGTTCGCTCGCCAGCATGGGGACCGCCTCCATCGCATCGAGGCGACTGCGCTGTTCTGCGACGAAGGCGCAACCCTCGGCGATGGATTTGCGCGTGCCGCCGCTCGCCTGGATGACGATGGTTTGCACCGGGCGGGCGCTTTCGCGGATGGCCTGCGCCAGCCTGTTCCTGTTGAAGCTCTCGCAGCCCAGCGAGACCAGCAGCGCAGCGCCGACATTTGGATGGGTGCAGAGCCGGCGCATCATCGTTTCGGCATAGGCGTTCGGATAGCAGCCGGCGAAGCCGATGACATGCACGTCATGGTCGCGAAAGGGAGCCGCGATCTCGCGGGCGACATGATGAGCGCACTCGACGAGATAGGCGACGACGACCGTGTTTCGGATGCCCTTTCGCCCGTCAGCACGCAAATATCCCCGCATCAGGTCGCGCTCCCGTTCCCGTTTGCCGTCTCTTCCAGATGATAGGTCGGCGTATAGTCGCTCCTGACGTTATGAACGTGGACGTGCGCGCCGGCTTTGATGCTCACGGTCGCCGAACCGATCGGCGCCCCGTATTTGACGATCTTTTCGCCCGCTGTAATCGCGCGCCGAGCCAGCTTGTGGCCGATCGGGAGATCGGCGACCATGACGACACCGTCGCCCTCGACCAGGATGGTCTCGCCCAGGCGCAACCGCGCGACGGAGACAACGACGTTGTCGGACTCATCGAGAAGCAGAAGACGCCGGTCCGTTTCCCCGCTCATTCGAAGCGCTTCCCTCCATCACTCCCCCGGCGGGGTCGCGGTCATTCTTCCGAAGTTTCTAACACGGAACTGTTTGTCCCGGTACAGAGCGATCGCTCTATACAAGTTGCGGCGTCATCCGACGACTGCTAGCTTTTCGCGGCGCCCGGAGGATTTGCCGGCGCCTTCATGAGCTCCATCGCCATCGCCTTGAAGAAGGTCGCTGACCCGATGCAGGCGACAAGAAACAAACAGGGAGGAAGTCAAAAATGCTGAACTTGCACACCGCCATCAAGGGCGCGCTGGTCGCGTCCGCCGTCTCGATCGCCAGCGCCGCCGGCGCGGCCGACGCGCCGAAGGTCGCCGTCGATCTGACGACGCTCACTTCGCCCTTCTGGACTTCATACAACAAGTACATCGTCGCGGAGGCCAAGGCCCAGGGCGTCGACCTCTTGCAGCCGTTCAACTCCGAGTTCGACACCGCCAAGCAGATCACCGGCGTCAAGAACTCGATCTCGCTCGGCGCCAACGGCATCATCTTCTCGCCGTTCGACACGTCGGCCGCGGGCACGGTGCTTAAGACTGCGGCCGCGGCCAAGGTTCCAGTCGTCGCCGTCGACGTGGCGCCCGACACCGGTCCCGTGGCGATCGTGGTGCGCGCCAACAACATCGCCTACGGCGAGAAGGCCTGTCACTATATCGGCGATCATGTGGCGGAAGGCCCGGTGGTGCAGATCATGGGCGACCAGGCTTCGATCAATGGACGCGACCGCGGCACGGGTTTCCGCGATTGCATCAAGAAGAACTATCCGAAGCTGAAGCTGCTCGAAATCCCAACAAAGGCCTGGTCGGGCGAAGACGCGGCCGCCGGCCTCGACACCGTTCTCAACTCGACGCCCGATCTGAAAGCGATCTACATGCACGCGGGAGGCGTCTTCCTTGCGCCGACTTTGCAGACGCTCAAGCGGCGCGGGCTCCTGCATCCGGCTGGCGAAGCCGGCCACGTTGTCATCGTCAGCAACGACGGTATCCCGCAGGAATTCGACGCCATCCGCAGGGGCGAGGCCGATGCGACCGTGTCCCAGCCGGCGGACCTCTACGCCAAATACGGCATCATGTACCTGAAGGAGGCGATCGCAGGCCAGACATTCAAGGCCGGCCCGACCGACCACGACAGCACGATCGTCGAAGTCGCGCCTGGCGTTCTCGAGGATCAGCTCGGCGCCCCGCTGGTCACCAAAGAGAATGTCAACGACAAGTCGTTCTGGGGTAATAACCTTTAAGGCGCCGAAGCTAGGCGACCCATGTCCGAACTTTCGATGCCAGGCGGGCGCGGCGATCCCGGTCCGCCCGGCGGTTTTCCGATCGTCGAGGCGATCGGCATATCGAAGCGCTATGGCGCGACCGTCGCACTGAGCGATGCGCACATCCGCGTCATGCCGGGGGAGTCGCACGCGCTGGTCGGCCGCAACGGAGCCGGCAAGTCGACGCTGGTCGGGATTCTGACGGGCTTACGCGAGCCTGACGTCGGGGAGGTGCGCTTTTCCGGCGAGCCGGCCCCGCCGATCTCGGACCGGGAGGGCTGGCGACGGAGGGTCGCGTGCGTCTATCAGCATTCGACCATCATTCCCGACCTGACCGTCGCCGAGAACCTCCTGGTCAATCGCCAACCGACACGCCGCGGCTTCATCAGCTGGAGCGCGTTGCGTCGCCAGGCGCGCGACATTCTCGACCAGTGGAGCGTGCAGGTATCGGAGGACATGCGCGCCGGAGACCTCAAGGTCGAAGCGCGCCAGCTCGTGGAGATCGCCCGCGCGCTCTCGTACGGTGCCCGCTTCATCATCCTCGATGAGCCGACCGCACAGCTCGACGGCGACGAGATCAAGCGGCTCTTCGTCCGCATGCGCGAATTGCAGGCGCAGGGGGTCACGTTTCTGTTCATCTCGCATCACCTGCAGGAGGTCTACGAAATCTGCCAGGCGGCGACGGTGCTGCGCGACGCGAAGCATATCGTCTCTGCGGCGGTCGCAGATCTGCCGAAGGATCGGCTGATCGAAGCGATGACTGGGGAGAACGTGCATTTTGGCGCCGTCGACGCCGCCGGCAGGACTCCGGCGAAGGACGCGCCGGTTGCGCTCGACGTGCGCAATCTCGGCGGCGAGGACTTCAACGACGTCAGCTTTACGGTTCGCCGCGGCGAAGTCCTCGGCATCTCCGGAGCCGGCAGTAGCGGCCGCATCGGCGTCGCGGAGGCGGTGGCCGGGCTGGCGCCTTACGACCGGGGTTCGATCAGGATCAATGAAAAGACCCTGCGCGCAGGCGACGTTTCGGCGGCGCTCGCGCTCGGGGTCGGCTGCGTCCCCAAGAGCCGGCACAGGCAGGGCCTGGTCCTCACCCTCTCGGTCGCCGACAATACGACCATGACCATTGCGCGCCGGCTCGGGCCGCTCGGCTTCATCGCCCCGCATCGCCGCGCTTCGGCGACCGACGCCGCGATCCGGGCGCTCGGGATCGTCACCGAAGGGCCCGAGCAGTTGGTCTCCAGCCTGTCCGGCGGCAACCAGCAAAAGGTCGTCATGGGGCGCGCCCTCGCCAACACCCCCTCGGTTCTGGTTCTGATGGACCCGACCGCTGGGATCGACGTGAAGTCGAAGGAAGCTCTGCTCGGCGCCGTCGAAAAAATGCGGCAGGACGGCAAGGCGATTCTGGTGGTCAGCGGCGAACTGGAAGATTTGCGGACATGCGACCGCGTGCTGATCATGCGCCATGGCGGGATCGTCGCGGAACACAAGGCGGGATGGAGCGACAACGCGCTCGTTGCTTCGATTGAAGGGATTTAGGCGTGACGAACAGCACGAGCCCGATCTCGATCGCTGAACCCCGCGGAGTCCCTGGCGCAGGCAAGATCGTCATCGCCCGGCTCCGGGATCTTGCGCTCTTGCCTGCGCTGGCGCTGCTCATCGTTATCGGCGCGATCGTGAGTCCGGTCTTCCTGACCGCCGGCAACATCAACACCATCCTCACCTCCTCCGCGGCGCTCGCCCTAGTCGTGCTCGCCGAGTTGCTGATCATCATCACGGGCAAGTTCGACCTGTCGCTTGAGTTGATCTACGGGTTCGCGCCCGCGATCGGGGCGATGACGGTCGTGCCTGCCGCCAAATTCGGCTTCGGCTTCGAACTGCCCAGCAGCGTCGGCATCCTTGTGGTGCTCCTTGTCGGCGGCCTGATCGGCTTCATTAACGGCTTTATGGTGGTGCGACTGCGCCTGAGCGCCTTTATCGTTACGCTGGCCATGCTGATCATCCTTCGCGGTATGCTGGTCGGGGCGACAAGCGGGCGGACGCTGTTCGATCTTCCTGACGCTTTCTACGGCCTGATGGTGATCACCTTTCTCGGCCTGCCGCTCGCGGTTTGGCTGGCCGCTTTCGCCTTCGTGATCGCCGGCCTGGTGCTCCGCTATCATCGCCTGGGCCGTGCGCTTTACGCCATCGGCGGCAACCCAGAGGCAGCCCGCGCCGCCGGCATCCGCGTCGAGCGCATCACCTGGGGCGTCTACGTGCTGGCCGGCATGCTGGCGGCGCTCGGTGGCCTCGCGATCACCGGCTACGTCGGCGCGATCAGCGCCAACCAGGGCAACGGCCTCATCTTTACCGTCTTCGCCGCTTCGGTGATCGGCGGCATCTCGCTCGACGGCGGCAAGGGCACCATGTTCGGCGCGCTGACCGGCGTCTTGTTGCTTGGCGTGGTGGGCAATCTGCTGACTCTCGCCCAGGTGCCGTCGTTCTGGATTCAGGCGATCTACGGCGCGATCATCCTCGGCTCGCTGATGGTCGCACGCTTCGCCAGCGGACAGTCGCAGGAATAGTGGCGGGGTCGGTGCGCGCCCTGATTCCTGCTCAACCGCCGCCGTCCTTCAAGCCGTATCGGCGAGGAACGCCGCTCAGTGGTGACGCCGGCCTTGGCGGCTGACGCCTGGCAGATCTCTACGATGCGGTCCTGGATGTGGTGATTTGTCGTGAGCCCCGATTCGCTTCGCGGAGCAAGCGACGGGCGTGAAGCGGTCGAGCGCGCGCTCGGATTGAGCCGACGGACAGGGCATTAACGAATGTCCGGTCTACGTCGATTTTGTTGAAGAACCCCCTGTTGTCGCGTCGGCACTTGGAATTTTGGGGCGCTCTCAGCGAGGCGAATTGCTGCCTCTGGGCCTCATGTGGCGAATATCGGCGTCGGATGAGGGATGAGCTTCGCCAGTTTCCGCAGATTTTGGGCGGTGGCGGCCAATAGGAACTCGTCTTTGGCCCCGTTGGGACCGCGGAGGCGCAATCGACCGAGCCTGAGGATGCGCTTCAGATGAGCGAAAAGCATCTCAACCTTCTTTCGATCCCGACGTGAGACGGCGTAGGCCTCGGTCTTGGCGATTGCGCGCGCCTTGTCGCGAGCCGCTTCATGAACGGAGCGCGCGATCTTTCGTGCGGGCGCGTTCGGGCAGCACTTAGGCTTGAGCGCGCAGGCCTCGGGGAACACGCCATATCGACCCGAAGCGGACCTCCCGCCAACACAGTTTCCGCCCCCTTCCTTTGGCTGAATCGCGCCGCCTCCAGACCCAGCGTTGGGGACCCGGTTCTTGTGCGATAAATAGCCTTATGAACTCGCGCGCACTCGTGAGAAGAATTAGCGAGCCCGGGTGGAGCAATATCGCTCTGCTCGGTATCCTGGTGATTGGAACCTGGCTGCGATTTCGAAACCTAAGCGCCGACAGCATCTGGCTGGACGAGGCGGAGTCTTGGCGGCAGTCCAAGGGGAGTCTTGCAGATCTGATCTCGGCGACGGCCGAGGATAACTACCCGCCACTTCACAACCTGCTTCTCTTCGCGTTTATAAAGGTGAGCGGAACTGACACCGAATGGGTGCTGCGTGCGCGGTCCGCACTGCTTGGTGTCGCAAACATTGTCGCAATTTACTGGCTTGGGGCCCTTATTGGCGGCCGGATCGCTGGCGTCTTGGCGGCAGCAATCTTGGCGACCTCCGCCTTTCACATTGATTACTCGCAAGAAGCTCGCATGTATGCGCTGCTCGCGCTTGCCGCCACGCTCTACGCAGCCGCGGCGTTCTTCTTTGTGAAACCTACGAGTAATCCGGCGCGAGCATAGTTTGGAGTCTGCGGCCTGGCGCTCGTTTATTCGCACCCCTTCGGAACGCTGAACTGGATCGCCATCGCCATTGGGGTCACCGCGAATATCCTGTTGGCTTCGGATCTTCGGCGTCGCGCGCTCGTCCCATGGGTGATTGCGAACGCCGCGATAGCGGTCGGTTTTTTGCCATGGGCGCTCATATTATTACAGCGAGCCGTGGAGGTCGGGGGACATTTCTGGGTGCCTTATCCGTCTCCCGATGTCATTTACTGGGAGCTTTACTCTTTGCTTGGCGGCCGCTTAGGGGCCGTAGCTCTATTGATCGGTGCGGGTGTCGCCCTTCGTTCCAATTTCAGCGCTTCGGTCGTGCTGCTGTTCTGGGCAGTCGCACCCGTCGCGCTAGCCCTGATTGAGTCTTTGGTCTCGACGCCCATCTTTCTTGACCGTTATTTTATCGGCTCGCTTCCTGCCCTATTCACACTCGCTGGCGACCTCAATTCTCCCGCCGTGCTGCTTGGTGACGATCTCGTAGCTGATCGACAGCCCGAGCCCGGTGCCTTCGCCGGTCGGCTTCGTTGTGAAGAACGGCTGGAACAGCTTGTCCTTGATGTCGTCGGGGATGCCGACGCCGTTGTCGCGCACCCGCACCTCGACGGCCTTACCGAGATCGCGCGTGGTCACCGAGAGCGCAGGTCTGAATGTCCCGTTGGCTACCGCACGCCGGCGCTCGTTCGCGGCGTAGAATCCGTTGCCAAACAGGTTGAGAAATACCCTCGTCATGTCCTGCGGCACGAGTTCGACCGGCGCGATGTCGGCGCCATATTGCCGATCCAGAGTGATGTTGAAGTTCGGATCCTGGGCGCGGGCGCCGTGATAGGAGAGACTGAGCGACTCCTCGACCAGCGCGTTGAGGTCGACGATTTGCCGGTCGCCGCCGCCGGCGCGCGAATGCGCCAGCATACTCTTGACAATATTGTCGGCGCGCTTGCCGTGTTCGACGATCCGCTCGAGATTGCCGGTCAGCAACTCGGAGACCTCGTCAACCTGGCCGCGTTGACTCGCGTCGAGAGATCCGAAGGCGGACGCGGCCGCCGCCTTCAATTCGTCAACCAGCCCAATCGAAAGGCTGGCAAAATTGTTGACGAAATTGAGCGGGTTCTTGATCTCGTGCGCGATGCCGGCGGTCAGCTGGCCGAGCGACGCCATCTTTTCGGCTTGAATCAGATTGGCTTGGGCCGCCTTCAGGTCGTGCAACGCGGCCTCCGCGGCATCGCGGGCGACGCGCATCTCCGCCTCGGCTTGCTGTCGTTCGCGCTCCAGCTGGACCCGTTCGATCAGGCTGTCGCGCAACATGCCGAGCGTTCTCGTCATCGCCCCGATCTCAGGGACGCCTGTGGGCGTCATCGCGACGTCGAGTTCGCCCTGGGTAATCGAAGCGATGCTCCGTTCCAGCGCCTTGAGGGGGATGGTAATCGAGCGCACGGTCAGCGCAGTAAAGCCCAGCGCGAGCACCAGTGCGCCGATTCCGCCGACGATCGCGAGCTTGACGGCGAGTTCCGCCTGCCGCGTCGATGCATCACGCCGGGCGACGGCCTGCCACTCGACCCGGTCCACGATCTTGTCGATCTCGCTATCGATGTCAGGAACGTGGCTCTTGGCCTGCTCCAACAGGGCGTTGCCGGCGGCGCTGTCGTCGCTTGAATAAGCGACGCCGGCCTGCCGCGCCAGGCTGGTCATGGCGTCGACCTCGCGTTCGATAGCGGCGACAAACGCAGGATCGACTGCGGAAATCGTCTTCAGATCCGAGTCGAGGCCCGCTTTGGCGGCTTCCGCCGCTTGCTTAGAGCGAGCGAGCTGCGTGACCGCCGCATCGATCACCCAATACTTTAAATCGCCGAAGTGCTTGCTCACCGAATTGGCGTTTTTGACAACTGAGACAAACGTCGCCTCTTCGGTAAGGCTCCGAGAGTCGCGGGCAAGCTCCCGGATCAGCAGAGCGGAGGAGAGGACGAGGATCGCGAGCAACAGCACCGAAAGGAAGATCAGCCGCGCGCGAATTGACAGATTGGGCATCAGCGTGAGTCCGCCCGTCTCTCGCCCATTCCGACTTGACGACGGGCTGTCTCACGGCCAGCCGAAGAAACCTGCCAAACGAGCAAACCCGGCAAACGCTGGGCCAAGCGACGTCGAAATGCGCTCATCCTCTTGTGCGCCCCGCCCACATCATCACATACTAGGACGGCCGGTAAAAGATTGTCCGCCGCTGCGCAAATCGTGCCGTCATTGCGCGGGACAGCCTGAGATTGCTCAAAGCGATCCGCTCTGATCGGCGCCCGGTGGAGGAAAAGATGAACGCCACGAAATTTCAACGAGCCCTGGTTCCTCTCGCAATCGTGCTGAGCCTTGCCGGCGCAGGGGTCGCGCGGGCGGACTCTACATCATTCAAGGTTCCGCTGACCGGAGCGCAATGCGTGCCGGCGGTAGACACAAGCGGCTCGGGAGCAGCTGACCTGACATACGACCCAGCGACGCGGGTGGTGACCTGGAATATCACCTACAGTGGGCTATCGAGTCCGTCTACGATGGCCCATTTTCACGGCCCGGCCAAAGCGGGCCAGAATGCGCCGCCCGTAATCTGGCTCAGTACGCAGGGCAGTCCGCCCGCGAACCCCATGACAGGGAGCGCCACGCTTACTCCTGAGCAGGCGCAGCAGTTCTCCGCCGGCGAGTGGTATATCAACTTGCACACCCAGTCCCATCCCGCGGGGGAGATTTGCGGTCAGGTGATCCCTCCCAAGAACTGACCGCAACTACATGAGCCTGGCGATGATGGCCGCAGCCGCGGCGCTGGCGGCAAACAGGACTGATGCCCGCGCCGGGCTCCCCATGCGCGGCGCGACCACGGGTTCCGGCAGGACCTTTGTCCCGGTAATGATCGGCAGCAGGAGGTTTTGACCCTTGACTGCCGCGTAGCCGAAGATCGCCAGCACATGCAGCACGATCGCCGCCACCAGCACATTCCAGAGGATCGCGTGGGAGGCGTCGATCGCGTTCGCGACCGCGGCGGGCACAATCCCGGTCAACGGCCCAACGTCGGCAATATCATTGGCGACGTAGATTCCGGTCAGCGTCTCGGCGAGAAGGAGCGCGAGCAGGAACACCACCATCCAGCCGCCCGCCGGATTATGACCCACCTGGCGGTCGGGTTCTCGCAGAAGCGCGTATTTCAGGTGCTGAAAGGCGATTTGCGGGGAGGTCAGAAAGTGGGAAAATTTCGCGGTTTCGCTGCCAAAGAAACCCCAGAGCAACCGAAACAGCAACAAGGCGAGCAACAGATCGCCAATCCACCCGTGCCAAACCATCCAGTTTAGCCGCCACGTCGCATAGGCTGCGGCGACAAGCGCCACCACTAGCCAGTGGAAGAGGCGAATGGAGGCGTCCCAGACGCAAACAACACGCGCTGCACCGCTCATTGGCTATGCCGAATTCTCGTCATGTTCGCTGTCAAAGTATCCCGATGTCGTGGTGAGCCGTAAATGTTGGCGAGGGCGAATTGTTGTTCAACATTTGCGCGCGGTCCAAGCGCTTTCCCGGCCGACGAATCTCCCCCTATTTTTACCATAGTGGAAAATCTGGCGTTCTCGATCCGGTCGCCCCCTGCCATCGGGCAATGACCGGTATTTGCGCTGACCTGCCGCCCCGGGGCTGACGTGAGCCGGATGAGGCTAGCTCAATCCGGCTCAGCGGGGGCAGATTACACCTCCGTCTGCTCCGCCAACTCCAAAGCGTCCTCCACCTCGATGCCAAGATATCGGACGGTGCTCTCGAGTTTGCTATGGCCCAATAGAAGCTGCACAGCGCGCAGGTTCTTGGTCCGCCGATAGATCAGGGACGGCTTGGTCCGGCGGATGGAATGGGTTCCGTAAGCGGCAGGATCAAGACCAATTTCCTCGACCCAGGAATCCACAATCCGAGCATATTGCCGGACGCTCAGATGGGGCGACGCGCGAACACGGCTTGGGAAGAGAAAGTTTTCAGACGCCAGACCTGACAGCCTAATCCAGTCCGTCAAAGCGGTTCGCGTCGACTCCGTGATCTCGAACTGCACGGGTCTGGAAGTCTTTTGTTGCACGACGATTGCCCGGACAGCGATCCGCTCGCCGTGACAGACGTCTCGAACCTTCAACTTGAGCAGGTCGCAGGCCCGCAACTTGCTGTCGATACCAAGGTCGAACAGCGCCAATTCGCGGGTTCGGTGATAGACTTGAAGCCGGACGCGGATCGCCCAAATTTCTTTGAGTTTGAGCGGTGCTTTCTGACCAACAAGTTTGCCTTTGTTCCAAGGCGTTGGAACTACCCGAATTCTGAGTTCATCCATGGCAGGCTCCTGAAGATTGGAGGAGCCTCAGCCTGACACTATCATGTCAGATGCCGCCCGGTGTCGACGTGAGCGGACATTTCGGATTGCGGCAGTGGCGTCGGGGTTGCCGGGATGGCGGGGGCACTTTTGCACCGGGAATTTCGCACCACCGGATGCATGCATCAGGTCAGGCAGGAGTGGAGGCGCTTCGCGTTGCTTTGAACGGTTGAGCGCTTCCCGCGACGCGTCCGACGTCTCATGCCTGAGACGTCCCGGACTTACGCCTTGTCGGCGTTCTGTGCAGCCTCGAATACAACGCGTGCGGACGTCGTACCCGCTACGTGCTCCGTACCCTTGGCTCCGAGGTCCATCCATCCCGCGTTCACGGCCTCAAACATTTCTTCGGCAGGTCCGGTGTGGCCCTTCGGGATGCCGAATTGCTCGAACGCTTCCGCCCACCCCGTACGCGGGACTGCAAAGGCTTTCACCTCGAGATTCAGGACTTCACCCAATTGCTCCGCGACTTCATCCGCGGTGACCATCGAACCAAGCTCGACGACGCGCTGCCCTGACCACGCTGGCCCGGTCAAAAGGGTTGCGACCTCCGCGCCGATGTCGTTCGTCGCGACCATAGTCGATTTCCGGTTAGTCGGATTGTAGTAGACCGGTAGGGTTCCGCCCTGCGCGACCCGCAAGCCGTAGAGGAAGTTTTCGAAGAATCCACCTGCGCGCACAAATGCGATTGGCGATATCAGGTCGCGAAAACCTTGCTCCAGAAGCGACAAGGCCGTGATCATCCCCAGCCCGCTGGTCCTGTTGGCGCCCATCGACGAAAGCGCTACCACCCGCGGCGGCGCTGCCTTGGTGAGCGCCTCGACATAGTTCGCAATCACGCCCTTGGCTTCTTTGTAATCGGGCGAGGGCGCCCAGACAGCCGGCAACATGACAAACGCGCCTTCGACGCCTTTGAGCGCCCGCTCGATGGCTGCCGAATCATTCCAATCACCGTCAACCAGTTCCACCCCCTGGTTGGCCCAGCTTGACGCCTTCTCGCGATTGCGGACGAGCGCGCGTACTTTCGTGCCGTGCGCCAACAGATGTTCTGCCGTTGCGCCTCCCACTTTTCCCGTGATTCCCATGACTAAAAACATGCGTTTTCTCCTGATCGTGAGGGACAGAGCACTGCCCCTGTTGGTTCAACGGATGAGCGGCAAGATGGCGCGGATACGGGGATCGCGCAGATAGAGGCCGCCCCATGTCATCGCGCCCAGAAGCAGGGAAATAAGTTCCGGCTGCGATCCCAACTCACCGATGCGGACATGGGCGCAGATGGCGCCTCCCAGAAAGCCCGTCACCAGGATCGCGCCGAGAACGGCGGTGGCCGGGATGGCGTAAAGGATGGCGCAAGCGAGTATGATCGGACCCACGACGCGGGTGAGGTCGATCGCGAACCCGGTTTCCTGCAACATGCTCGCGATCTGTGCCGGCGCGAAAAGCTGAATAGCGCCGTCTGCCACGAGAGCGACTACGACAAACGCGCTGATTATGCGGCCGGCCCATAGGGCGCGATGCAAGGTCATAGTTTCAGGCGCCTGATGCAGGTTCATCGCTGCGGACATTGTCATTCTTGGATCGTTGATTCCCATAATCGGAGCTTACTGTGTCTATCAGGCATGATAAATAGCGAGGAAATGAACTCACTGTTCTCTCTCCGGGGAACAATACCGGGCACGAAAATGCAGAATCTCGAACCCATCCTCATTTTCATAACGGTAGCGGAAATGGGGAGCTTCACCCGCGCAGCCGATAGCCTGGGCATTCAAAAAGGGAGGGCTTCAATGGCGGTCCGGAAGCTGGAGGAAGATGTCGGTGTCAGGCTTCTGCACCGGACGACGCGTAGCGTACAGTTGACGGAAGACGGGCGGGTATTTCATGCACGTGCCCGCGATCTGCTTGCTGACGTCGATGACCTACACTCGATGTTCGCAGGCGATCACGTGGCGCTTCGCGGGCGCTTACGGGTCGATCTGCCGACCGAGGTGGCGCGCACAACGATCGTGCCGGCCTTGCCGGATTTCATGGCGGCTCACCCCGAGCTGGAGCTGGAAGTGTCGAGCACGGATCGGCAAGTCGATCTGGTTCAAGAGGGCTTCGACTGTGTCTTGCGGCTTGGACCCATAAGGGACGAGACGCTGATCGCCCGCCCGCTGGGCCTGTTGCGCATGGTCAACGCCGCCAGTCCCGCCTATCTGGCGCGCTATGGCGTCCCTCGATCGCTGGAAGATCTCCGCCGTCAGGACCATCGGACAATTCATTTTTCGACGATACTCGGCGCAAGACCCTGGGGATGGGAATATCCGGACGGCGACATCTACACGACGCTTCAGTTGCCAGGTGCGCTACACGTCAACAGCGCGCAGACCTACGAAGCCGCCGCCCTCGCCGGCCTTGGCCTGATTCAGCGTGCCACTCTTGGGGATTGGCCGATACTTAGAGAGTGGAGCGCTTGTGGAGATCATACCCGATTTTCGTCGCCGGGCGCTCGCCGTCTCCCTCGTCGTAGCCCATCGGAGCAATCTGTCGCGCCGAGTCCGCGCATTCATGAAATGGATCGAAGATGTGCTCGCGCACTATCTGGAATAGCGAGACGAACATCTTCGTCCGGCCCTAGATAGGCGCCTTGCGGCACTGCAAAGGAACTCGCGCTTAGTGGAGTCTTGAAAAGACGGCGCGGGATGGCAGCAAATTGACCCAACAGCGTGGGTTTGCTCAAACCCGCCACGATAACCGCAGGATGATGACAGATGCTCGGCCTGGATAGCGTCGACAGCGTTGCGCACGTTATCCAGGTCGCGCTCACGCCCGTCTTCCTGCTTTCCGGAATCGCGTCTCTGCTCGGAGTCCTTTCAACACGCCTCGCCCGTGTGGCTGATCGTGTCGATGCGCTCGCTGAGCAGCTGGAAGCGGGTGGACCGGTCGATGGCCGTCGATTGCGGTTGAGGCTGGCATACCTCCGGCGAAGGTCGCATGTGCTGGACGCCGCCGTGATGATGGGAACGCTCGGTGGAGTCGCAACGTCTTGTGCAGGGTTGCTTTTGTTCGTCGGCACCCTTCGAGATCGGCCTGGGGTGGCCTTATTCGTGGCCTTTGGTTTGGCGCTGCTTTTCACAATGGGCGCCCTCGTCGCCTTCCTGATCGAAATGCTGCTCGCCAGTCGCGGATTGCGCGATCAGGCGGACAGGGCAGATGAGGTCGGAGAGACGCGGCCTCGCCCGACGGAGGCTGGGGAGCCGCATAGGTCCGCTCGGAGCCTAAGCACCGCAGATGCAGAAGGTCTTGGCGCCAACTCGATCCTGCTCGAGGGTGTGGTGGACCCGGCCGTGCGCAAAAGAGCCGAAACGCTTCTCCCCAATCTCGATTCGATCATCGTCGAACAGATTTGCGAGACGGCGGAGAAGTCGCAGGTGGTTGACGACGAGAATGCGGCCCGAGCTTTTGCTATCTGAGCTTGGTATTTGCAAGCTTGGAGCCACCGCCATAGACCAGGACCGAGACCCATTCGGCCGAAAGTCTCTGGCGGCAAATTTCCGTTTCCCGCGATGGCTGATTTCGGTAAGCGCGTTCGCTACGGGTACGCGCGCAAAAAGCGACCACGACCGCGCCTGAGCTCTCGTTCAAGACAGCGCGAGAGCTGTGACTTAGGAACGCGCCGGCGCTCTCAAACCCAGCGCGCGAGGTGGCCAATATCCGCTCCAGTTTCGCTTTGAAACACGTGAAGTACAAAACGGCGCTTCCCATATCTGATCGATCGAAAATAGCCGGCGCCGCCTTTACGGCGTGGGCGCGTCGTGTGCTATGAGCCGTTGGCTTTTGAGTTCCGACCAGAGCGACGCGGGGATCGGATGCCGGCAGTGGTCGACGTTCTGTCGGACCTGATCAGGGCTGAACGCGCCTGGGATAACCGACGCGACAATTGGATGGGCGAGCGGGAATTGGAGAGCTGCCGCTGCGAGCGGCGTGCCGTGGGCCTTGCAGACGGCCTGAATCCGGGCCACCCGATCCATCTCTTCCGGCGTGGCGTCCCGGTAGTTGTACTTGGCGCCCGGCGTCGGACCTGTCGCCGTGATGCCGGAGTTGAAGACGCCGCCAATCACGACGCCGACGCCGGCGCGCTGACAGTGGGGAAACTCCTCCTTCAGCACATCCTGTTCCATCAGCGTGTACCGGAGCGCCACCAGAAAAAAATCAAGGGGGATCATATCGAGAAACCGGGGCATCATCCCCAGTTCGTTGATCCCGGCTCCAACTCCCCGAACCAGACCTTGCGAGCGCAACTGATCGAGCGCCCGCCAGCCGGAGGTAAAGAGCTGGTTGAGATGAGCCGAGACCTTCGCTTCGGTCAGGTGGAACATGAAGTCGAGGTCGTGAATGAGCAGGAGGTCGATCCGGTTCATGCCAAGCCGCATCTGCGACTGCTCGTAGGACCGCATGACGCCGTCGTAGCTGTAGTCATGCACGTGATCGAAACGCAGGCCGCCTGCCCACGGCTCAGATTGGAACTGATCCAGCTTAGCCGGCGGATAGAACCAGCGTCCGACTTTGGTCGAGAGAACGAATTCGGATCGCGGCTTCGGGTCAAGAAAACGGCCGCAGCGAATCTCCGCCAGGCCCCGACCATAATACGGCGCTGTATCATAGTAACGAATACCGGCGTCCCAGGCCGCCTTCAGCGTCGCAGCCGCTGTCGGTTCGTCCACCCGGACGAAGAGCTCGCCGAGCGGCGCGCTGCCGAAGCCGAGTTGGGTGAGTTTTACCCCGGTCTTCCCGAGCTCTCTCGTTTCGAACGGATTCATAAGAGCCCAACCTCCCAGTCACGGCTCTTCGCCAACGTCATGAGGCCGCCCAATACGGCGCGCCGTCGAGTTGACTTTCCGCGGACCGACCGGGACGGCGCGGTCGGTTCCAAACTCATGCAACGAAACCCAAATCCTTGGGGAAGAAAAGTCCAAACCGCGGAAACGAAATCAAAATCTGGGGAAACAAATTCAAAAGCCTTTTCCGGTCCTGAATTTAGACTTTTCAACGGCTTAGGCGACGAATCCTGGATCTCGCGGTCCTCGCGGTCCCTCACTCACAGTTAAACGAACTGCCGGTGTCAAACAGCGCGGACGCCAACCTCAACCTCGGCTCTGCGCCCGCCGGAGAATAGCACGCCCTTCGGAATATCGTAAAGAGAATGTCAGGTTTTCTTTTTTACGGGCACTGCGGATCTGCCAGCGGTCCATTCCTCCGTCGATCGATTGGCGGAAAACCCTTATGTCTTCGCCGCGAGATAGTCGTGAATGACGCGTCCCGGGACAAGAGTGAAGTCGGCGCGCCAGTAAAGGCCGTCGAGCATGTCGACGACCGGCAGGCGGTGAATTGGCGCCTGAGCGTTGGGGCGCAGTTCGACGGTGCAAGGTCCACCCCAGCATTCGTGCACACTGACGTCCGCGAGTTGGCGCGCGGTCAATTGCCGGATCGCGGGACGGCCATCGATGTGGTCGACCGCCTTCAAATTGATGTTGAGAGCGAAATCGAAGTGCCGCGTCAGGCTGTCGAGGCTGTCAGGCCGTTGCCTTGTCGGCATCGTTCCGGTCAGCACGTCGATCCCGTTGCGGCTCACAGTACCGACCGTCAGGTCACCGCGGATTTCGAGTCGGGGCTCGCCGAGTTTTTTTGGCTGGCCGTGAACCTCCCGGCCATGCGCAACGCCCACATCCGAGGACAGAAAGAGATACGGCGAATAGGAGCCTGCTATGTCCGCGCCGAGCAACCTGCAGCCGACCGAGACGTTGCTCTCGCCATAGACGCCGAGCCAATCGACATCGTTCATGCGATATACGTGGGCGAGCACGACGTCAGAGGTCGGCTCTAGCGGCGGCGGCAGCACTCGCGCGACCGCCGCCTCGCTGGTCCGCCATGCGAGCGTCAGCACCTCGACATTGCGGAAGGTGAACGGGAAGGGCGGGATCGTCGGGGCGTCCCAGGGCGTGGAAAATCCGGGCGCCAGAATGTCGTCCACGGTGAGGCGGTCGAGGCCGCCACGACGCAGGTCCTTTCCGCTCATGGGCTTGTCACACCTCTTCCAGCCGGCCCGAATGCGCCGAACGATAGAGCGCGTCGAGAACCTCGACCGCACGCATGCCGACTATGCCCGGCGACTGGTTCTCGACCGGCCGGCCAAGACAAATATCGACGAGGACGTCCAGCGGCTTTTCGCAGGCATAGGCGCCCGCGCCCTTCGCCATTTCCACGACGCTATCCTGCCCGTCGCGCCGCCACACCTCCAGGCGCTCGCGTTCGATGTCGAGCACAAGCACGCCTTCCGAGCCAAACATCCGCAGTTCGATCTGGTTGCCGCGATGCTTGGGCGTTGTCGCGGAACCCGAGACCGAAGCCGTCGCGCCATTGGCGAACTGCACGACCGCGGCGTCATAGTAGTCGACGCCGGTCGGCGACTTGCCGGTGAGGGCGAACACCCGCGTCGGCTCGAGATCGGCGATGCGGAACAACAACCCCAGCGCATGCACGAGCTGACCCCAGCCATAGCCTCCAGCCCGCCTGGGATCAGCCCAGGTCGAAGGCGGCGGACGGAACATCTGTCCTTCGGTTTCCTTCATCGGCTGACCGGCGAACAGGTCCTCGAGCGCAGAGGCCATTTGCAGCACGACATGTTCGACGCGGCCTATCCGTCCGTCCGCGACCAGCGCCCGGGCCTTGTCAGTCCAGTCCTTGAAGTTCCAGCCATAGGGAACGATCACCTGCTTGCCCGCCGCGCCGGCTTTGGCCACCAGATCACGGGCGTCGGCTGTTGTCGTGGTCAACGGCTTTTCCACCAGCAGATGGCAGCCCTTGGCCAGCGCAGCCACCGCGTGCTTATGGTGCAGCACGTGAGGCGAAGAGATCACCACGCCGTCCATCGGGACCTCGTCCAGCATGGCGCGATAGTCCTCGAATCCGGCGGGAATCTCGAATTTGCGCTGCAGCTCGGCGAGTTCCGGAGCGCCGATGCGATTGACCGCGACGATCTCGCAGGCCTCGTTCGCTTTCAATAGCGGCAAGTGGTTGACCGCCGCCCACCAGCCGGCGCCGATCACTCCAATGCGCGCCTTCCGAGTCATCTCGTCCCCACCCCAGCTTGATCGTCGATGTCTGATTCCATGCTACGGCATGCTGTGTCCGTTGAACAACCTGCCGCAAGCTTGACGCTGTCGGGCGCGCCACACTAGCGTTCTCGCAAATCTGAGAGTTGGGCTCGCGATGGCGCCGCAATTGAAGATCGAACGGATCGAATGCGTGCCGCTCAGCATGCCGCTTCCGCGCACCTTTCGCGGCAGCAACTACTTCATGACGCATCGCTGCACGATCATTACGAGGGTGTACACTTCGGCCGGGATCGTCGGCGAGGTTTACAATGGCGACGAATTCGAAACTCAGGGCGAGGTGGTCAAGATCATCCTCGGCGAGATCCAACCTCTGTTGATCGGCAAGGACGCGTTTAATATTGAGGGCTGTTGGGAGCTCATGCGCAAGCCGAGCACCAACATCTTGCGCGACCGGAAACTCGCGATGTGCGCGCAGGCGTGTGTTGACAGCGCGCTTTGGGACGCGGTCGGCAAAGCGCTAGGCGCGCCGCTCTACAAGCTTTGGGGCGGCTACGCCGATCGGCTCCCGTCCATCTGCATCGCCGGCTACTACGAGGAAGGCAAGACGCTCGCCGACTTCGGCCGCGAGATGGAGCAGATCAAGCTTCAGGGCCATGCGGGTTGCAAATTCAAGGTCGGAGGGCGGAGCCCGGCCGAAGACGCAGAGCGTGTGCGCGTTGCGCGCCAAGCGGTGGGCGAGGATTTCATCCTCGTTGTCGACGCCAATCAGAACTGGACGCTGCGGCAGGCAGTCGAGTTTTCCCGTCTTGCCGCCGATCTCAATGTTCGCTGGTTCGAAGAACCGGTGCGTTGGGAGAACGATCGCCTGGACATGGCGGCGGCGCGCAGCCAGACCGGGATTCCCATCTGCGCCGGCCAGAGCGAAATCTCCCGCGCCGGCTGTCGCGATCTCATGATGTCGGGCGCGATCGACGTTTGCAATTTCGACGCCAGCTGGGGCGGAGGTCCGACCGAGTGGCGGCGCGTCGCCGCCCTTGCGTCCGCCTTCGCCGTCGAGATGGGACATCACGAGGAGCCGCAGATTGCTGCCCACCTCCTGGCTGCGATTCCGAACGGGACCTATCTCGAATCCTTTCACCCGGATCGCGATCCGATGTTCTATCGGCTTGTCGCCAATCGATCGGCGCTGAAGGACGGATACTACGCCGTGCCGTCGGGTCCGGGCTTCGGGCTCGAGCTCGATAAGGACGCGATCCGCAACTATCGCGTATAACCGTCGCCTGGACGCGACAAGCGCGAGGGAGAGAAACGAGATGGCCGACCCGCCGCCAGAAAACGGAAGCGCGCACAACCGGGCAGCAGCAGCTCTGAGCGTCGAGGATCGGATTGGTCTTTACCGGACAATGACGCTGATCCGGGAGTTCGAAGAGCAGGTCCACCGCTCCTACCTCGAGGGTCTCGTTCACGGCACTACTCACTTGTGCAATGGACAGGAGGCCGTCTGCGCCGGAGTCGCCAAGACGCTCCGGGAGGACGACTATGTCAGCTATACCTATCGCGGACACGGCCAGTGCCTGGCGCGGGGCATGGACGTCGAAGCCGCGTTCGCTGAGCTGTTCGGGCGCGATACCGGCGTTTGCCGCGGACTGGGCGGCTCAATGCATCTCACCGACATCGATCTTGGCCTGATCGGCGCCTTTGGAATCGTAGGCGCCGGCTTGCCGGTTGCTGTGGGGGCCGGACTCTCGGCTCAACTTGCCGGCCGCAAGCAGGTTTCGGTCTCTTTTTTCGGCGACGGGGCGACCAACATCGGCGCCTTTCACGAGGCCATGAACATGGCCCAGGTCTGGAAATTGCCGGTGATCTTCGTGTGCGAGAACAATCTTTACGGCGAGTTCAGTCACATCCTCCATACGACGCCATACGAGAACCTCGTCATCCGCGCGGCCGGCTATTCCATGCAAACCGAATTGGTCGATGGCAACGACGTTCTGGCCGTTTACAACGCCGCCGCCTTGGCGGCGGCCCGCGCCCGCGACGGCGAGGGACCTACGTTCGTCGAGTGCAAGACCTATCGCCATCGCGGCCATTCGCGCACCGATCCGGCCAAGTATCGCCATCAGGCCGAGGTGGAGGCGTGGGTGAAACGAGATCCGATCTCGCTCTACCGCACGGAGCTCTCCGACGCGGGCGTCCTGTCGGACGCCGACGCGGAGAGCATTGCCGCCGAGGCTCGATCCCTGGTCAAGGCGGCGGCGGACCGCGCCGCTGCCGCTCCGTGGCCGTCGCCGACGCAGGACTTCGCGGCGAGGACGTTCGTCCAATGACCGCCAATGAGAAAATCACGTCGAGCGGGGCCGAGCCGGTTGAACAAGCCCGACAGGAGATCACCTACCGCGAGGCGATTGTCGCGGCGTTGCGCGAGGAGATGCGCCGCGATCCGAAGACCCTGATCATGGGCGAGGACATTGGCGAGTCCGGCGGCCCGTTCAAGACGTGCCAGGGTCTCTACGAGGAGTTCGGCGCGGCGAGGGTCCGCGATACACCGATCGCGGAGACCGGATTTGTCGGCGCAGCGCTGGGGCTCGCGCTGACCGGCTATCGGCCCATCGTCGAGATCATGTTCGCCGATTTCCTCGGCGTCTGCTTCGATCAGATCGCCAACAGCATAGCCAAACACCGCTTCATGTCGGGGGGGCGAGTAAAGACGCCAATCGTCATCCGGGCCCTTGGCGGAGCCGGCTTGCGTTTTGGCGCCCAGCATTCGCAGACGGCGGAGTCCTGGCTCCTGTCGGTGCCGGGGCTCAAGATCGTCTGTCCCTCCAATCCCGAGCAGGCCTATCTCGTGCTGAAGGCTGCGATCCGGGATGACAATCCAGTCCTCGTGCTCGAGCACAAGGCGCTCCTCTCGATGAAGGGGCCTGTGGAGATCGGCGTCGATGATGTCACGATGCCGACCGGCCCACGGGTGTTGCGGCCCGGCCGTCACGCGACGATTGTGGCCAGCCTCGCGATGGTCGGGAAGGCTCTTGCCGCCGCCGACCGCCTGGAGGCGGACGAGATCGAGGCGGAAGTGATCGACATCCAGGTGCTGCGGCCGCTGAACGTCGCGCCAATCAGCGAGAGCGTGCGGCGCACGAACATCCTTGTCACTGTCGAGGAGCAGGCGCCGACGGGCGGATGGAGCTCGGATGTGGTGGCGGATGTAGTGAGCCAGGCCTTCGACTATCTCGACGCTCCCCCGGCGCGGATCACATTGCCGGATCACCCGCTTCCGTACAGCCCTCATCTCGAGGACGCGCTCATCCCATCGCCCGAGAGAATCGCGGCGACGGTCAAATCCCTGCTTTGACTGGCGTCTCATGGACTTTCTCGTGCCGAAGCTCAGCGCCACCATGGAGACCGTCAAGGTTTTGCGCTGGCTCAAGGAGATCGGCGACAAGGTCGCGATGGGCGAGCCGCTCGTCGAGTTGGAGACCGACAAGGCCACGATGGAGGTCGAGTTCCCAGCCGAAGGAAAGCTCGAAGAGATCCTGGGCGCCGAGGGCGAGGAACTCTCCGTCGGCGCTATCCTTGCCCGGCTTAGAACCGCCGGCGACTCCGCGTCCCCAAGCAAGACGACATCGGCGACGGCGGCGGTGGGATCGCCTTCTTCGCCCAAGGTGGACCTTGCCGCTGCGGCGTCTCGATCATCGCCCGAGACCACCGGTTCGCGGGTCCTCGCTTCCCCTTTCGCCAAACGTCTCGCAAAAATGAATGGGACTGATTTGTCGGCTCTCGCCGCGAGAAACCCGCTGAGGCGAATCCGCGGGCGCGACGTTATCGCCGCGCTCGAGACCCGGGACGCGAAGGCGAAACTCACAATGCCAGCGTCCGCGGGCTTCGAGCCACTCTCCTCCGCGCGACGTCAAATTGCAGAGTCGGTCACCTTCAGCCGAAGGACCATTCCGTCCTTCGTTATCGACCGGTGGGTCGAAACCTCGGCTATTGGGCAAGCGCGCGTCGCCCTTAGCCCCAGGGTCGAACGATCAATTGGCGCAAAGCCAACTCTCACCGATTTTCTGTTGCGGGCCCTGGGTGAATCTTTCGCCCTACATCCTCGCATTCTCGACCGCTGGGATGAGGAGAATGGCCATGCCGGAAGGATGCGGGTCTCGAGCGTCGATGTTGGCCTCGTCGTCGCTGTCGCCGATGGCGTCATGCTTCCCGTGCTGCGTGACCTTGCCGGCAAATCGATCCACGAAATCGCCCAGGCGCGGCACGACGCTGTTCAGCGTGCTCGTTCGGGCCGTCTGTTGCAGGCCGATCTTGCGCCAGTCTCTTTTTCGGTTTCGAACCTTGGCAGGAGCGGCGCCGACCGCTTCGAAGCGATCATCTACCCCGGCCAGTCGGGCATCCTGGCTGTGGGCCGTGAGCACGAGCGGGTTATAGCTCGGGCCGGCGGGATCGCCGTCGCGAGAGGCATCAACCTCACCCTCTCGCTCGATCATCGCCTGATCGACGGACTTCTCGGCGCCCAATTCATGGACGCATTGGCCGAGCGGATCGAGCGTGGAGCCGGGTCGCCCAGCTGACGGAATCTACCGTTGCGGCCTCGCTCCGCCGTCATCCCGAACATGACGCTCCATTCGCGCGATGTCAGTGGCGAGCGCCTCAACGTGGGGGTAATCGCCGACCACGATCGCGCGTGACAAACCGCCATCGACGACGACATGCGCGCGGTCGGCTGCTTCATAGACCTCGAGCACTTCGGTGCAGTACATGATGACCGTATTGTCGGCGCCCGCGTAGTCGCGCAGCAGTCGATAAATTTCGCGCTTACTGTGAATATCCACGCCGCGGGTCGGCTCCTCGAGCAGTAGCAGGCGCGGGGCGCAATTGAGCGCCTGGGCGATCGCCACTTTCTGTTGATTGCCGCCGGAAAGAGAGCGTATTCCTTGTGAGACGGAGTGAGCTCGGATCAAGAAGCGCCTGGTCGCTTCACTGGCGAGCTGGCGCATCCGCTTCTTTTTCAGCGCCATGCCAAACCCAGCAATTTCCGGGCTGCCCAGGCGGACGAGCAGGTTCTCGGCGACGGTGAAGTTGCTATAGAGACTGAGCGTACGGGTGGCAGGAACATAAGCGCTGAGGCGCTGCGCGCTACCCCCCTTTTCGCCGGCGATCTCGATCACTCCCGAACACAACTCAAGCCCGGCAAAGGAACGCAGCAGCTCCCGCGCGCCGGAGCCCTCCACCCCGACGAGAGCAACGATCTCGCCCGGCTTGGCGTCGAGCGAGATATTGTGAAAGACGGCGGAGTGGGACCAGTCATTGACGCAGACGAGAGACGTTTCGCCGCGATCGATTGCGCCCCCCGTCTTCGCGCGCGTCTCAATGGCGCGGCCGACAACCAGCTGCTGGGCAATCCGGTCCTCGGTCAGCGCATCGGCTTCGAGGATCGCGCGGACGCTTCCGTCCCGGACCACGGCGACGCGATCCGCATGCTCACACAGGTCGCCGAGGCGATGGGTGACGAGAAGCACGATCCGGCCCCCAGCCGCCAGCTCATGCATTTCTCGGAATAGCTCGTCGGATTCCTCATCCGTCAGTGCCGAATTCGGTTCGTCGAAGAGAAAGACCTGGGCATCGCGGGCGACCGCGCGTGCGATTTCGGCCCGTTGCTGGGTCGCCAGAGTGCAGTCGGCGAGCGGCGTGTCGGCGAATCGGTCGATGCCGAACGCCTTCATGACCTTCGCATCGCCGGAGCCTAGCTCCGGCCAACGATTGCCGGTTCCTTCGCGTCCGACCAGCACATTCTCGGCGACGGTCAGATTGGGGAAGAGTTGCGGCTCCTGGTGAACGACAGCGACCCTGCGCCAGTCGTCGGAGGGCGTCCACGGATGACCGTCGAACATCAGCTCGCCGTCGTCAGGACGTTCCTCTCCCGCGAGGATGCGGACGAGGGTGCTCTTTCCGGAGCCGTTTGGTCCGGCGATGCCCAGAACCTCGCTCGGCCGGATATCAAGGTCAAGACCGGCAAGCGCAACGGTTGCGCCGTACCGCTTATGCAAGCCGCGGAGGCGGATATTGCCGACGGCGCCGTTCATGCCGCCCTGCGCTTGCGAATGTTGGTGAGAGCAAGGTCAAGCGCGACCGCGCCGATCGTCACGAAACCAAGGAAGAGTTGCTGCACATGCGGCCCCGGGGAAAGCAGGGCGAGGCCCTGCTGCAATTCGGCGAGGAGCAATGCGCCGCTCATCGCCCCAATCACTGTCCCCTTGCCGCCTGAAAGACTGGCGCCGCCGATGATCACCGCCGCAAAAACCGGGAAAGTGAACGACAAGCCGATGTTCGGCTGGGTCGTCTGGATAAAGGAGAAGTCGAGGATTCCGGCGACCGCCGCCAACATGCTGCAGATCACGAAGGCGAGAATCTTATAGCGCGTGACCGGCAGGCGAGCGAGTTGCGCGGCGACTGGGTTGCCGCCAATCGCCATCAGGCGAAAACCGAACAACGTGCGGTGCAATAGGAACCCGATGACCAAAGCGAGCCCGACCATCCACACGACTTCGAGCGATATCGGATGGCTGCCGAAACTCGCTGTAAGGCCGGTGAAGAAATCAAGCTGCGTGGGCGGAATTTCGGATCCGGGCGGCGGATACACCGGGTTGAAGGTCGACGTTTTGGTGATCCATAGCGAAACGCCATAGAGCAAGTTGTAAGTGCCAAGCGTGACGATGAAGGAGGGTATGCGCAGCCACGTGACAAGCGCGCCGTTGAACAGGCCGACCAACGCTCCGATGCCGACCGCCAGAGGCAGCGCGGCATAAATCGGGATCCCCAGCAATATCCACATGACGGCGAGCGAATTCGCGCCAAGGCCGTACATGGCGCCGAACGATAGATCGATCTCGCCGACGACGATAACCAGGGTCAGTCCGAGCGCCATCATCGCGACCGAACTCATGGCGCGGAGGACGGAAATGCCGACATCGATGTTGAACGACTTCGGCTTGAGAACGAACATCAACAGCGCGACGAGTACGATTGCGAGGACCAATCCTCCCATGCGCAACCCAAGGTCGAAGGTAGCCTGACCGGTAGAGGACAAGCTTGGGCGGGAGGTTCCGGCAGGCGCAGGGTCGCGGGAATCAGCGCTGGTCATAAGGTGCGGCGGCCATGCTATCGAGGGGGAGGGGCCAGGATATGCCTGGCCCCAAACGCCGGAATTTATTTCTGACCGAGGATGCGGTCGAGTTCGGCTCGCGCAGCGGCGACCTGATCCTTCATCACCGGCAACAGCGTCTGAGTGTTCGGCAGGATGACGCCATTCTTCAGGAATTGGGCGCAGGCCGGGCCGCCGAAGGCCGCCTGATCCGACCATCGCTGATCAAGCGCCGCTACCTGAATGCCCTTGTCGATTCCATCGAGCTGACCCTTCGAGACATTCCAGCCGATGGTGTACACTTGGCCAGCCTTGTTCAGGCTCGTGATCGCGCGGTCGGCATGCTCGGCGCCGATATCGACATTCTCGATGAACTGTACGTCCGGATTAGCGGAGAGGAACGTCCGGTAGGTGTCGTAGGTCTGACCCGGATCATAACTGACGTTGAGTCCGTTCGCCTCCGTGGTGATGAACTTTGCGTCGGGAATCGCCTTGGCGATCGCCTCGTGGAATCCCTTCATCCGGCCTTGCGCCCAGAATTGAGTCGGATCGCCGCCCGACACCGCGAACACTTTGAGGTCCTTATTGTTGGCCTTCATCCAGTCGAGCACGATCTTGCCCGCGGTTTCCCCTTCGAGCTGCGGTATTTGCGTGAAATTGGTGAACTCGTGGCCCCGCGAAGTGACGCCGTTGGTGAAGACCGGGATGCCCTGATCCATCAGCTTATTCACGATCGCGGTCGTCGAATCGGAAGTCACCGGCTCGATCGAAATGCAATCTATCTCGCCCGCCGCCAGCTTGGCCTCGATCTGCGAAAGCTGTTGGTTGGCGTCGGTCTGCACCGGCGCAATCGACGCGCAATCAAGCGGATAGATGGCGTTGCCGAGTTTGCAACCGGTTTCGAAACCAGCGGCGAATTGCGGCGAGAACAACGGAATCCCAGAGGCCTGGTAGGAGAAAACGTAGTTGATCTTGTCACCGGCCTTGACCTTAGCAGCGATGCGGTCGGCGAGCTTGAACGTACCCCAGTCGCGCTTGACCTCGAACGGCGCGCCGGCGACCTTCTCGCCGCTAGTCGGGATCTGCGACTGGCTGTCCGCCGCGAGGACCGTACCTCCGCCGAGGGCGCCTACAAAAACAATGGTCGCGACGTGAAGTTTCAGTTTCGATTTCATTCTTGATTCCTCCCTGGGTTCGGCGCGTGCCGATATCCTATCGCCCGATCAGTTCAACGACGACAAGATCTTCTCGCTCCTGAAGCTATCAACCACTTCCTGGATGACTTCAATGCCGAGACCAGGGCCAGTCGGCGGATAGACCCAACCCTCGACATGCTCAAAAGGCCTTGTAACGAGGTCATGCTGCATCGGATTGCGCAGCGGTTTGAACTCGAACAGCTTGCAAGCGGGAGAATTGAACGAAATCGCCAGGCTCGCCGCCGTGACGATCGCCGACGACCAGGCATGCGCGTTGGCCTGCCGGCGGTAGAATTCGCATCGCTCGGCGATTTTCTTGAACCCAGTGATACCCTCGGCGCGACCGGGATCAACACCGACAACGTCAACCGTACCGGTCGCCAGCACGCGCTCGAATTGGTCCAACGTCCATTCACGCTCGCCATAGGCGATGCGGGTCGTCGTCTTGGCGCGCAGGTTTGCATAGCCCTCGGGGTCCCATGCGCCGAGCGGCTCCTCGATCCACGAAAGATTGTACTCCTCCATCGCCTTGGCGCGCCGCACAGCGTCGGTGACGTCCCACTTGATCGCGATGCCGTTGTCGATCATCAGCATCTTGTCGCCGAGCACTTCGCGCATGGCCTTGACATAGGCGACATCGCGGTCGTGATGATAACCGAGATTCGCATTGCCGCGCTTGCCGAAACCGGTTTTTAGTCCCTGCAGCCCTGTGGAAACCCATTGGGCCGTCTCCTCGGCCATCTCGGGGATCGACTCGTAGTGGGCGTGGCACGACGCGATGCCCGGCAAGCGGTCATGTACAGGGCCGCCGAGCAGGTCAAGGACGCTTCTGCCCAACGCCTTGCCCTTGAGGTCCCAGAGAGCGATGTCGATGGCGGCGACCGCGTACGAGGCGATGCCGCCGTGATAGCCGTACCACCAGGCCTGCTGTTTGTTCTGCCGCCAGAGCGTCTCGGTATGCACCGGATCTTTGCCGATCAAGTTTAGGGCCATACCCTCGATGATCGCCTTGGCGGCGAAATTGGCCTCAGGAAATTGCGTGATCGACTCCCCCCAACCCACTTGTCCGTCGTCCGCCGTGACCTTGGCGAGGCAGAGATGGCGAAGGGCGTTGAAATCGTTCGGCTCGGGATAGCTGACCGGGATGGCCTCAACCTTGGCGATTTTCATATCGACGTCCCTACCCAATCGCGCCGCGAAACAGCGGCATCCCTTCGACGCCGACATCAACTTTGATTAGCCTGCCGTTCATCGCTGCGCCGGTGAGGTCAAATGGCCCCATGTCGCAACAAAAGAGCGCACCCCCTTTGCCGAACACGCAGTTGAGTATCGTGCCGCCGGTATCGAGGAAATGCAATGGCTTGCCGGTCTTGTCGATGACATCGACGCCGCCGGCTGCAACCGCCGTGATCCAAAAATTACCTCGCGAATCGATTTTGAGACCGTCGGGAATGTGCCCTTCCGGCATCGTATGGATCACCTGTTTCGCGCCGTCGGGCCTGCGCCGCACGACCTTCAACGTATAGGACTTGACCCAGACGACCGAACCATCGGGCTCGACGACGATCCCGTTCGGATAGACGTGGTCAAGCTCCTCGAGCACGCTTGCTTTGCCGCTTTTTGCAATGACGACGATGCGTCCGGGATGCGGCTTGCTGTCGGGCGCCCAATCGCCGGAATTGGTGAAATAAAGGCGCCCGTCAGGCCCGAACGCCAGATCATTGGGTCCGTCGAACTTCACGCCGTCGGCCTCGGTGACCAGAATCTCGACTTTGCCGTTGGGACCGGTCTTCTGGATCGACGGCGGGCGGTGGACGGGCGCCGCCCAGGCTCCAACATTGGGCGTCTGGGTCGAGTAGACGCAGCCGTCACTTCCGAGCATGCATGCGTTTGGGCCACCGCCGACGTCGGCATAGACGCCCGCCCTCCCGGTCTTCGGGTCCCACACCCCGATCGCGCTCGCATAGGTATTGGCGTAGATCACCCGGCCGTCATCGAGCTCATAGGGGCCCTCGGGGTGCCCGAGGCCGCCGGCGCAAACGGTGATCGGTTTTTTCATGGTCTCTTCCCTTTCGCTCACCAGGTCACAAGGCCGCCGGTGAAATTGATCGCCTGTCCTGTCATGTAGGCGGATTCATCCGAGAGCAGGAACCAGATCAGGCCGGCGCATTCCTCGGGCGACGACCCGCGTCCGAGCGGCACAAGCCTGGTCCGCGCGTCGCTCAGTTCCTCCGCCGTGAGGCCGCGCATGGCGCCACTCGCTCCAGCACTTCACCCTGCATCGGCGTGTCGACAATCCCGGGCAGGATAGCGTTGACCCTGACCGAGCGCGGGGCGAGCGCGTAGGCGAAGGAGCGAGTGATGGAAAGGATCGTAGTCTTGGACGCGGCATAGGCGGCAACTTCGACAGTCGTCGCGAGCTTGGCCGAACTCGACGACAGATTGACGATCGCGCCGCCGGGGGTGAGCCTCGGACCGATCTTTTGGCAGAGAAAGAACGTCGCCTCGGCGTTGACGCTCTGCATCCGGCGCCAATCCTCGACGGTCAGCTCGAAGATTGGCTTGATCAGGATCACGCCGGCGGAATTGACGAGGTACCTTGCGCCCTCTGCCCAATCCGCCAGTGTGTCGCGAGCTGCGGGATCAGTGATGTCGGCAACGAGCGTCTCGCAACCGTCCTTCTCGAAATGGCTAAGGCTATCGCGATTGATGTCGACCGCCAGGACCTCGACGCCCTCGCGCCGCATTCTGGAGACAACGGCCTTGCCGATGCCGCTGCCTGCCCCGGTTACCACACCACGACGCCGTTGCGATGGCGGATTCATCCGCGAAACGCCCCCTTGGTTACTCGGCGTTTCGAGGACCCCGGCACGCGCGCGTTTCCGCGGTCTTGCCAGCTAGGCCGCCTTGAAAGCGCCGCTCCCCCTATCGCCTGCCGACTGCAAGCTTCGCTCTTCGCAGGCCGAACTATATTGAGACATCGTCGAAACGCGCAAGCACATTCTCGGCGGCTTCGCGTGTTGCGTAGGCGAGCCCGCTCCGTTATTGATCGCGCCAACAAGCCTTTCGCTTCCAGGAAGCGAATCGACGGGGCTGCATCGGTGACAGCCCGTGCTGGGAGGGCACGCAGTTTGGCCGAAATACCCCTCGTTGACACCCACTTCCATCTGCATGACATGAAGCGTCCGGAACTGCGCTATTCATGGCTAGAGCCGTATTCTATCCATGGCTTCCTGGGCAACATAGACGCAATCAAAGCGCAGCATTATTGGATCGAAGACTATATCGCCGAAATCCGCTTCGCGAACGTGCCGAAGGCGATCCACGTCCAGGCGGCGCTGGGCATTCCAGACCCCGCTAACGAGACGAAGTGGATTCAGGCTTTCGCCGACAAGACCGGTTACCCGCACGGCATCGTCGCCGAATGTCATCTCGCCGATCCCGACGCTGCACAGGTGCTTGAGCGTCACATGCACTACGCCAACGTTCGTGGTGTCCGAGATTTTGGCAACGGACGCTACCTTGTGGACGGATCGTGGCGCGCCGGTTTCAAACATCTGAGACGACACAATCTGGTCTCGTGCATCGACACGCGTATCCAGCATTTCGACGATCTCATCGACCTCGCCGCTGCTTTTCCCGACACGATGATTTGCGTCGATCACTGCGCAATCCCCGAGGCGCGTGACGACGACTATTTCAAGCGCTGGTCAGTAGCGATGCGCGCTTTGGCGAGGGCGGACAACGTCGTCATGAAAATATCGGGCCTTGGCATGATGGATCGCCTGTGGACCATCGAATTCGCTGCGTCCCTGGGTTCTTGGCAGCATCGAGGCTTTTGGTGTGGACCGCGTCGTCTTCGGCACCAACTGGCCGGTCGACCGGATGTTCAGTTCCTATCCCGATCTGGTTAACGCTTACGCGAAGATCATCTCCGGCTTCACGAGGGATGAGCAGCTGGCGATGTTCTCGCACAACGCCGAAAAGCTTTTCAGAATTTGAACCGGGAGACGGCCTTGGCCGAAGCAACATCCAAACCCGGAACGATCGCGACCGCCACCGCGGTTCACCATGTCGGCATGAGCGTCGCAAGCATTGACGATGCGTTGGCGTTCTGGGAGCGTTTCCTGACGGCGCCCGCACTTTGGCGGGAACTCCTCAATCGGCCGTATCTGGCGAGGATCATCGGCAGCCCTGGCGTTTCGATCAAGGGGGCATTCGTAGAGCTGCCAGGTGGGGTGATCCTTGAACTGCTGGACTACGAAACTCCGGAAAAGCGCGGCAACCCGGAGGCGACGGCAAACCCGGGCAATATCCATCTTTGCCTGGCTGTCGAAGATGCCCACTCTGCGTGGAAGCATGCTGTCGATTGCGGCGCAAAACCCGTGAGCCGCGAAGGCCCGGTCGAGGTCGACGGCGGCCCCAATACCGGCGCGCGCGTCGCCTATCTGCGGATCCATGATGGAATCACCCTCGAACTTTTCCAACCGCCTTCGCGCGCGCAAGGAAATGACTGATCATGATCAGGCGTGTCAGCTTCATCCGCCGCAGGCCGGAACTTACCCCGCACGAGTTCTTCTCGCATTGGACCGGACGTCACGCGGAGATCGTTCGCCAGCTTCCCGGATTGCGCGGATTGCGTTTCAGCCGCGTCGATCGCTGCATTCCGTCGGAAGCCCAGTGGGACGGCGTCGGCGAAACGTGGTTCGATAGCATCGCCGACGCCGACAAAGCCTTCGCCACTGATCCATTCCGCGAGATGCTTATCGAGGATCGCGCGAAGTTCATCGGCGATGCTCATTCCTGCTACATCGAAGAACCGTGGGCCTACCTGCCCGACGAAGTGAGTCAGCGATGACCTGGAATCTGGCGTCGGGGCTCGACGGCAAGCGCGTCCTCGTTACCGGCGGCGCCGGCGGCATCGGGCGGGAAGTGGCGCTGGCCTTCGGCGCGGCGGGCTCCCGGGTCGCGGTGGTCGATCTGTCCGAAGACAAAGTGAGAGCGGTGGTCGCCGAGATGGAGGGCGGGCCTCATCTACCGCTGGCCGCCGATCTCCGCCCAGTTTCCGGTCACCCGAACCTGGTCGAAACCGTCGTCGGCGCGCTGGGCGGCCTCGATGTCCTTGTCTGCGCGGCGGCGGTCCTCGTACGCCGTGCGAGCGTGGACGAAGTCTCCGAGGCCGACTGGGACTTTCAGCACGACATCAACCTCAAATCGACATTCTTCCTCAATCAGGCCGCGTCTCAGGCTATCCGGCGACAGGGACGCGGCGGGCGGATCATCAACTTCACTTCGCAAGGGTTTTGGAGCGGCGGCTTCGGCGGCTCAGTGGCTTACGCCGCTACAAAGGGCGGCATCGTCTCAATGACCCGCGGTCTCGCCCGTTCGCTCGCGAAGGATAAAATAACGGTCAATGCGGTTTCCCCCGGCGCCGCCGACACGGCGATGATGCGCAGCGGAATGACCGACGAAGCGTTGGCGGCGACCGTCGCGGCAATCCCGCTCGGACGAATGGCGGCGCCGTCGGAACTGGCCGGCGCAGTGCTGTTTCTCGCTTCCGACCATGCCGGATACGTCACCGGCGCGACCATCAACGTCAGCGGCGGCTGGTTGATGTATTGAGCCTACGCGATCGGCGGAAAGGTAAGGCCAATGGCCCATTCGCTTGCAGGCCGCGTAGCTGTCGTGACGCGGCGCCGCGCGCGGCATCGGCGACGCGATTGCTGAGAGGTTACTTGCCGACGGCGCGCGCGTTTTCTCCCTCGACAAGATCGCCGCCGAGGAGCCGCGCAAAGACGTCGCCTATCTCGAAGCCGACGTGACCGACCAGGCCAGCGTCGCTCAAGCCTTCAAGGCGATTGATGCACAGGCGGGCCAGATCGACATTCTCGTCAACAACGCCGGCATCCAGCGAGTCGGTCTTGTGGGCAAGATTTCGTTCGCTGACTTCTCCGCGGTCGTGTCGACCCATCTCAACGGATTCTTCCTGTGCGCATCCGAAGCGGTCCCGCGAATGGCGGCGCGCGGCAAGGGCGGCGCGATCGTCAGCATCGCATCGACCGCGGCGTTTGTCGGGCTGCCGGGACGCGGCGCCTATTGCGCGGCAAAGGCTGGGATTCTCGGCCTCACTCGAGCGTTGGCGCTTGAAGTCGCCTCGGTCGGCATTCGAGTCAATGCGGTCGCGCCGGGCTTCACCCGGACCAAACTGATCGATCAGGGACTCGCGGACGGATCGTTGCAGGAGGATTGGATGGTGGCGCGTGTGCCGATGAAACGCCTCGCCGCCACGCAAGAAATCGCCAATGCCGTGCGCTATCTCGCCGGCGACGAAGCCTCCTACGTGACCGGGCAGACGATCATTGCCGACGGCGGGTGGACCGTCCAGGGCATTCCGCACGCTCCAGAGTGGTTGCAGAGTCCTCCCGCGGAATGAACCGCTACGCGACGCCCCATCAAACGTTATCGTTATCGCGGCGTGGCCGCCGCAAGATACTTGGCTTGCAGGCTCTTCACCATCCAGACCATTGCGTCATTGAACGGCGTTGGCACCGAGTTCCGCTTGCCGGCCTCAACGATCGCGCCATTGACGACATCAATTTCGGTCTGCCGGCTCGCTTCTACATCCTGCAGCATGGAGGCGCGGGCGCCGATCGCCTGCTTGAGCAGGCCCGTGATTGCCTGCCAGCGCTCCGCCTGATCCAGATTGATCCCCTGCGCCTTCGCGACCGCTACGACCTCGGCGAAGCAGCCCTTCCATCAGCGCGATCGTCCCTTCGTGCTGGATAAGTTCATGCGCCGGAAAATGGAGGAGCGCCGATGTCGGCAGAGTGCAGACGTTCAGAGCCAGTTTCTTCCATATCTCGTCGATGATGCGCGATGAGGCCGTCGTCTCGATGCCGGCCTTGCGAAAGGCGGCGACTGCGGCCTCCAGCCGCTGCGACTGAGAGCCGTCGAGCTCGCCCACGTAAGTCATACCATTTCCGGAATGTTTGACGCGGCCTGGGCCAAGAAGCGTGCCCGAATGATAAGTGAGTCCGACCATCACCGCGCGATCTGCCTGCCACCGCCGCGATCCGGTCCGCGTTGCCCCAGCCGTTCTGGAGCGTCAGGATCGCCGTGCTGACTCCCAGCATCGGCGCCGCCGCCGTGATCGCCGCCTCCGTGTTGTAGCATTTGACGAAATTGACGATGAGATCGACTGGGCCGATATCGCTTGGCTCCGATGAAGCCTTGACGCGGAGCGTCGCAGTCGACCCGTCCTTCTCTTCGATCGCTAAGGCCGTCGCGATTGATGGCGTCGACCGACGCCTGCGACACATCGAGGAGAACGACGTCTTCTCCGGAGCGCGCCAGATAGCCCCCGAAAAGGCCGCCCATGGCGCCGCCGCCACCAAGAACTGCGATCTTCATCGGTGATAATCCTCCCCGGCAAATTTGCGGCGAAGCTTCGCCTGCCGACAGAAGCCCGGTCAAGGTCGCTGACGAGCGAAGCGCTTCTCACGGCCGGCATCGCCGTTGCAAAAGCTTTGCGACTGCGCCAATCTTGCCAGATGGAGCTCGATGCGGCTTCAATCGCTCCGGGTAGAGAGTCGAGCGCCATGTCCAAGACTATTCTCGTTACCGGCGGGTCGCGCGGCATCGGACGCGCGACTTGCGTGCTCGCCGCGCAGCGCGGCTGGTCGGTCGGCGTCAACTACCTGAAAGACAAAGCGGCCGCGCAATCCGCTGTTGCTGAGGTGGAACGTTCAGGAGGCAAGGCCGTCGCGGTGGCCGGAGACGTGTCGCGCGAGAGCGATGTCATCGCCATGTTCGAGGCGACGACAAAGGCGCTCGGGCCTCTCGATGGCGTTGTCGTCAATGCCGGCGTCGCGGCGACGTCGTCGCGCCTCGTCGACATGAGCGTCGAGCGGATGCGGCTGGTTTTCGACGTGAACGTACTGGGCGCATATCTGGTCGCGCGCGAAGCCGCCCGACGGATGAACAAGAGCCGAGGCGGTAATGGCGGCTCGATCGTCCTGATCTCTTCGGTGGCCGCGCGGATCGGCGCGCCGGACACTTACGTCGACTACGCCGGCTCAAAAGCGGCGGTTGATGCATTGGCGCTCGGCTTGTCAAAGGAATTGGGCCGTGAAGGCGTGCGCGTCAATGCGATCCGTCCTGGCGTCATCGAAACCGAGATTCACGCTACTTATGGCGAGCCTGAGCGGCCATATAAGATTGGCGCATCAACTCCACTCGGCCGCCCAGGAACGGCGAACGAAATCGCCGAGGCGATCGTCTGGCTCTTGAGCGACGCTTCCTCCTATGTCACCGGCGCAATAATCGACGTGACCGGCGGGCGTTGACAGGATGAACGAGAGCCTGGGGTTTGGCGACGGAGCGGCGGTCGTCACGCCGATCCTGGAGATTCGTGGAGTAGCCAAGCGTTTCGACGCCACACAAGCGCTCGAGGACGTCTCGCTTGCGCTGCATGCCGGCGAGATTCACGCCCTGCTTGGCGAAAACGGCGCGGGTAAATCCACCCTCATCAAAATCATAACCGGCGTGCATCAGCCCGATCGCGGCCAGATCCTTCTGAGCGGTCAGGCAGTCACGATACGTAGCGCTGCCGAGGCGCAACGGCTGGGCGTCGCCGCCATCTATCAAGAACCGCTGTTGTTTCCTGATCTCAATGTCGCCGAGAATATCTTCATCAGCCACCAGGACCGCGGCGTCGTGGTCGGCTGGCGAGACATGTTTCGCGAGGCGGACAAGATCCTCGGCGAGCTTGGGCATGATGCTTGACGTGCGAAAGCCCGCCCGCGGCCTGACCCTGGCCGCCCAACAGTCCGTCGAAATCGCCAAGGCGATTTCCCTGAACGTTCGCGTCCTCATCATGGACGAGCCAACCGCGTCTCTGTCCGCACATGAGGTTCAGGAGCTTTTCAAGCTGGTCCGCGATCTGAAGAGGCAGGGCGTCGCAATCCTGTTTGTCAGCCATCGAATGGAGGAGGTGTTCGAGATTGCCGACAAGATCACGGTCTTCCGCGATGGGAGGTTGATATCGACTCGCACTCGGGTCGCAGCGACGCCGCAGCGCGCAATCGCCGACATGGTCGGGCGGGAGATTGATTTGACCAAGGCGCGAACGACCTGCGCCCGAAAGGATATCGTTCTTTCAGTCGCGGATCTGGGTCGCCAAGGCGTATTCGAAGGCATTAACTTCGATCTCCACCGCGGCGAGGTGCTTGGCTTCGCGGGCCTGATCGGCGCGGGACGGACCGATGTGGGCCTCGCCCTGTTCGGCATCGAACCCGCCACCTCCGGAACGATCCTGCTTGAAGGAAATCCGGCGATTGTCCGCACGGCGCGAGACGGCATGGATCTGGGGATAGCCTACGTTTCAGAGGATCGTCGCCAGCTTGGGCTCGTTCTTCCGATGTCCATCTTCGCCAACATCACGTTGCCGGTTCTGCGACGGTACCTCAGTCGCTTCGGCCTCGTCCGCACGGGTTTGGAACGCCGGACCGCCGACACCTTTCGCGACCGGCTCGCGATTCGTACGCCGTCGGTCGATCTCGAGGTCGCCAAGCTCTCGGGCGGCAATCAGCAGAAGGTCATGTTGAGCAAGTGGCTCAACACTAACCCCTCGGTCTTGATTCTCGACGAGCCGACGCGCGGAGTTGATGTCGGTTCCAAAGCCGAAGTGCACGCGATCATCGGTCAGCTCGCGGCGGAGGGCATTGGCGTCATCGTAATCTCGTCGGACCTCCCCGAAGTGCTGGTCCTTAGCGACCGTGTTCTCGTCATGCGAGAAGGTCGGCAGATGGCGATACTTGATCGCGCCGAAGCCAATGAAGAAACTGTCATGACGGCGGCCATGGGCCAGAGATCGACGAACTCGGTCGATGGAAGACCGGCATGAACTGGCTCAAGCGCCGGGTTCGCCCGGAGCAGATTCGCGAACTGAGCCTGCTGGTCCTCATCCTGGCGGCCATTGTATTCTTCGGCTCGTTCATCGACAACTACTATAGCTTCCGCACGTTCAATCGCATTGCGTCGAGCGTCGCAATCATTACGGTCGTCGCCGTCGGCCAGACTCTCGTCGTGCTGACGCGCAATATTGACCTCTCCGTAGGCTCGATCGTCGGCTTCACCGCGTATTTTGTCGGGACGCTGATCGCCAACCACAATGGCATAAACCCTATCCTGGCGGTTGTGATCGCGATCGCGCTGGGCGCGGCGCTGGGTGTCGTCAACGGTGTGATCGTGGCTTGGGGCAAGGTGCCCGCTGTCGTCGTGACACTCGGAACGCTGGCGATCTACCGTGGGGTGCTCGTCGACCTCTCCGGGGCCAAGACGGTGACGACCGATAGCTTGCCGCAGTGGCTCATTGATCTTCCGTTGGTCAACGTCGCGCCGATCGGCAGTCTCGACATTCGGGCCCTATTCATGCTTGCGCTCGTCATCGTCGTCGCATTCCAGGCAGGCACGACCTATTTGAGTTTTGCCCGACGCTTCTATGCGATCGGGTCAAATCCAGAGGCAGCGCAACTCATCGGGCTCCCGATCAAGGGTGTTGTCTTCCTCGCCTTCGTCATTTGCGGCGCTCTGTCCGGCCTCGCCGGCTTCATGCTTCTGGCGCGCTTCGGCAACATCACGGTCGAGGCGGGACGCGGTCTGGAGCTCAGTGTGGTCGCCGCGGTCGTGGTCGGCGGCGTGAATGTCTTTGGCGGTTCTGGAACGGTAACGGGCGCGATGCTCGGCGCCGTGATGATCGGAACGCTTGAACAGAGCCTCTTCCGCCTGGGCATTAGTGAGTTCTGGCTCGACGCGGTTCTTGGCCTCCTTATCTTGCTGGCAGTGGCGAGCGACGCGGTGATCTTGCAGCGTCTGCGTCGCCTTTGGGGCGGCGCCGAGTTGAAGTTGGTGGCGAAGGAAACCCGCCCTGTTTCCAGCGAACAGGGCGCATCGCGACCATGAATGCAATTGGGACGCTCAAAAGTTGGGAAGCGATGATGCTCGCGCTGCTGGTCGCGATCATCGCGTTCAACAGCGTCGGTTCGCCTTACTTCTTGAGCGTCGGAAATTTCGTCAATCTGTTTCAGCTGTCGATCGAGAAAAGCATCGTCGCGCTGACAATGGCGCTGGTTATCATTGGCGGTGAGATCGATCTTTCGGTCGCCTCCGTAATGGGGCTCGCAGCTTGCGTCATGGCTTGGACGTTCCACGCGGGCATGCCGATGCCGACCGCCATCCTTGCCGCCCTCGCCGCAGGACTTCTCGCGGGTCTCAACAACGCCTTCTGGATCGCAAGGGTCGGCCTGCCATCGCTTGCTGTCACTCTGGCGGGCCTTATCGGCTATCGGGGCGTCGCGCGTATCTTGTTGGAAGATCGCGCGATCGGTGGCTTTCCCGATTGGTTCAACACGATCGGCCAACAGGCATTGATCGGTCCCCTCACGGCCGCGATTTCGATCTTTTTTGTACTCTTCATCTTCTTCGCGATTGTGCTCCACGGCTCCGCTTTCGGCCGCCTGGTCTATGTCGTCGGAAGCAACGCTCAGGCCGCCCGCTATTCCGGCGTTCGAGTCGGGTTGGTCAAGGCGGCCTTGTTCGTTGGCTCGGCCTTTGTGGCGGCGCTTGCCGGAATTCTGTATGCTGCGCGCCTGGGGTCGGTAAGAGGGGACATGGCGGAGGGCTTCGAACTCGACGTCATCACCGCTGTCCTCTTGGGAGGGGTCAGCATCTTCGGCGGCAAGGGCAATCTGGTTGGGGTCGGCCTTGCTCTTCTCGTGATCTTGAACCTTCGCAACGGAATGGGTCTTGCCGACATCACCGGCAACACCCAGAACTACGTGATCGGGGGGCTTCTCATTCTCTCGGTCTTGATCCCGAATATGTGGCAAGAGTTAACCAACAGATGGAGAGGGAGAGAAACATGACGAAACTTCTGATGGGCGTCGCGGCGCTCGCGATGCTTGCCGCGCTGCCCCAATCCGCGCTGGCGCAGGACGCTATGGCGACGCCGGGTAAGGCGGTCAGCATGGTTCTACTGCCGAAATTCCTTGGAATTCTGCCATTCGACCAAGCGCACAAAGGGGCGGAGGAAGCGGCGAAGGAACTGCAGAACCCGACCGCGCTGCAATTCCTCGGTCCGACCCCGCAAAACAGCGTCGCCGGACAGATCGAGATCGTCACCAACGCCACCACTCAGGGCGCGAAGGCGATCATGATTTCGAACAACTCCGGCGACCAGATCGTGCCGGCGGCGAAAGCGGCCCAGGCCAAGGGCATCAAGGTCGTAACTTGGGACTCGCCCATTCCATCGTCTGAAGGCGAAGACGTGTTCGTCGCTCAGGTCGACTTTTCCGACATCGGCAAGGTCATGGCTGACATGACGCTCGATCTCACCGGGCCGGGCGGCGGCAAATTTGCCATTCTGTCGGCTTCGCCTGACGCGGCCAATCAGAATGCATGGATCGCGGCAATGAAGACGGCGCTGAAGGACCCCAAATACGCGAAGCTCAATCTGGTCGACACCGTTTACGGCAACGACGAGTTGGAAAAGAGCTATACGCAGGCACAGGCTCTCCTCGACAAATACCCCGACCTGAAAGTGATCATGTCGCCGACCTCGGTCGGCATCGTCGCCGCCGCCAAAGCGCTTCAGGACGAGAAGCTGTGCGACAAAGTGAAGATTAGCGGCCTCGGCCTACCGAGCGAAATGCTGGCCTACACCAAGAACGGCTGCGCCCCGGAATTCGCATTGTGGAGTTTCGTCGATCTCGGATACCTCACCTACTACACCTCCTATATGCTCACCACCGACGCTCTCAAGGCCGAAGAAGGCGCGAAGTTCAAAGCCGGCCGCATGGGCGAATACACAATCACCAAGGATCCGACCCGTGCGAAGGGACTGCGTATCCTGATGGGACCGTTTACGATCTACAACAAGGATAATGTCGAGGCGGCCGCGAAGTAGGTAGCTCGCCCGCCTGACATCAGCGTCAAGTCGTCGCGCGTCTCAACGTGGGGCGCGACGACTTCGGCGACACTCTGAAACACTCGGATTGAAGCCGCGGCAAAGAGAACTTTTGGAAGAGCCGATGGACCACTATGACATCATTGTCGTGGGCGCGGGCTCAAGCGGTGGCGTCGTCGCGGCGCGCCTGTCCGAAAACTCCTCGCGCAAAGTCCTGCTGCTCGAGGCCGGCCCCGATTTTCCACAAGAGGAAACAGTGCCGCCGCTCTTCACTTTCAGTGGCGAGCACCATTGGCGTGGCGCGGCCGGGATTCCAGAGTTTGACTGGGATCTCACCAATAGCGACGGCGCCGGCACATTGGGCGGACGCAGCTTGCGAGTGCCGCGCGGACGGCTGGTCGGCGGCACATCGATGATCAACGCGACGATCGCCGCGCGAGGGGCGCCGTTCGATTTCGATCGGTGGGCCGCGATGGGAAACAAGGGCTGGTCGTGGGCAGATGTGCTGCCGCTCTTCATTGCGATCGAGAACGACGTCAATTTTGGCGACGATCCGATCCACGGCCGCGATGGGCCGATTGTCATTCAGCGCTATAAGCCGCAAAGCTGGGCGCCGGTCAATCGCGCTATGTACGACGCCTGCGTCGAGCTTGGCGTGCGAGAAGCGCCGGACCTCAACGCTCCCGATGGCCAGGCGGGCGTGGTGGGACCGATGCCGCATAACCGCTACAAAGAAGTGCGCCTCGGCACGCTTGTGACCTATGTTCGGGCCGCCCGTGCGCGGCCCAACCTGACGATCCGCGCCGCGTGCCATGTTGATCGGATCATTCTGGAAGGCAGCCGCGCCAAGGGCGTCGCGTATCTCGACGGCGGAAAGGAACGCCGAACCGCAGTCGCAGACGAGATCGTCATCAGCGCGGGCGTCTACAATAGCCCAGCCATCCTCCATCGCTCCGGTGTCGGGCCCGCCGAATGGCTGCGCCCGCTCGGAATCGACGTCGTCGCCGACCTTCCGGTTGGACGCAACCTGACCGATCACCCCGGCTTTCCGATGCTGTTTAGGGCTGAGGGGCTCGGCGTGACCACCGGGCGCTTCTTCGCCGCGAATGTGCGCGGTCCGGCCAATGCATCCGGCGAGCCAGAGTGGCAGACCCATCCGTTTCCAGTCGACGAAGAAGAGCATACGGCAGGCTTCTGGACCTATCTGACCCGGCAAGAGGCGACCGGCGAAGTCCGTATCCAAGGCGCCGATCCGACGCGTCCGCCTCTCATCGACCACCGCTACAATACCAGCCAGCGGGATCGCGATCGGTTCGCCGACGCGCGTTCATTCGTCAAGGCCATGCTGGCGACGCGGACCTTCCAGTCGCACGGCGCGGCGCCGATCGACGATCTTGATAAACCGATCGCCGAGGCATTGACGGAAGCGATGGGACCGGCCCACCATCAGGCCGGATCGGTCAGGATGGGGCCGCCCGGCGATCGGACTGCGGTCGTCGGGCCGGACCTTCGGGTTCATGGCTTCGACAATCTGCGCGTCGCCGACACCAGCATTTATCCCGACAACGTCATGCACAACACGAATCTCACCGCCATTGTCGTCGGCGAAATGGCGGCGCGCTTCATCGACTCGAAGCGCCTGAACTCGTTCCCCGGTCAACGCCAGATCGACGATGTCTCGCCTGGGATCACGCCAGGCTACGACGGCAGGCCTCTCTCCCGCTGACGCTTCACGATCTGATCGAGTGCGACGGCGAGCACGATGACTGCGCCGGTGACGAACGTGCTCCAGGTCGCGTCGATGCCGAAGAAGATAATGCCGCTGCTGATCACCTGAATGATCAGCATGCCGACGACCGCGCCGATGACCGTTCCCCAACCTCCGGAGAGGGGGGTTCCGCCGATGATGACGGCTGCAATCACAATGAGCGCGAAGTCGGCCCCTTCTTGCGGATCGATCGCGCCACGGAAACCGACATATGTCGCGCCTGAAAGCCCGCAGATGGCGCCCATAAGGACCAGCGTTTGCAGGCGCACAAGCCCGATCGGAATCCCGGCAAAGCGGGCGGCCTCGGGGTTGCTCCCGACTGCCTGTACTCGGTAGCCGAACCGCGTGCGGTGGAGCACGATGTGCAGGACAATGGCCAACCCGACGAAAAGAATTCCAACGAACGGAACGACGCGAAACACCTTCATCGAGGCGAAGGCGAAGAAGCTGCTCGATTGGTCGGTCGGAAACACGGCGCGGCCCTGATTGGCAACGAGCGATAGTCCCTCGAACATCGAATACGTACCGAGCGTTACGATGATCGACGGGAGGCCCAGGCCGATCGCGAGCACGCCGTTGACGAGGCCCAGAACAGCGCCGAAGCCAATGCCGCCAAGCGCGGCGAGCCAAGGATTGATACCGGCCACCATCAACAGGGCAGCGACGACCGCAGAAAAATTGAACATCCAACCGACCGAAAGATCGATTTCGCGGATCGCCAGCAGAAAGACCATGCCCAGCGACAGCATGCCCTCAAATGTGGTGTTGCCGAGGATCGTCAACAGATTGATTGGATTGAGAAAGCGCGGTCGCGCGACGCCGATGACGACGATCATCACGAGCAAAGCGAGGATGACGCCGATTTCCTCGGGTAGCCGAAACGAGCGCCTGCGCGGCGGCTTGACTTCAAAAGCTTCGGGGTCTTGCGACGAAGGATCGCCCATCAGGCTACTTCTGCCAAGGCGCCGATCCGGACGCGACGCTCCAGCTTGGGATCGGCGCCTGCAATCCGTCTTTGATCCACAAGAACTGGCCGTTGACCGACGCGGCCTCATCGCCCATCAAATTGACAATCAGATCCGCCGCCTTTTCCGGATCGTCGCCGCCTGTCTCTTCGACCCAATCCGCCCATTGCAGGAACGGAGCTCCGCGTGAGCCAACCCGTTGGGCCTTAGCGCGGATGTCGGCCCACATCTCCGTCTTGACGTCGCCGGGATGGATGACATTGGCGGTGACGCCGGTACCCTCGACCTCTGCGGCCAAATGGCGGGTAAAGTGATTGAGCGCGGCTTTGCTGGCGCCGTAGGCGCTGTGAAGCGGTCCGGGGGGATGTAGCGCATTGGCCGAGGTCACGTTGACGATACGGCCCCAGCCTTGATCGATCATTCCGCCGACGAAAGCCCGGGAGGTCAGGTAGTGGCTGACCATATTAATCATCAGTGTCTCGATCCATTCCCGAGGATCGCTGTCCTTGATGAGTTGGATCGGACCGAAGACCCCGGCCGCGTTGACCAGGATGGACGGCCGTCCGATATGGTTGGCCGCAGCGACGACGACGTCGAGCGATCGCGGATCGCTCAAGTTCGCCGTCACCGCCTCGGCGCGGCCGCCCTTTTCGAGGATGCTGCTTACAGTCGCCGCCAGAGCCGTCTCGCTGCGAGCGACAAGCACCAGCGAGGCGCCATTTGCCGCGAGCCGAACGGCGACCCGTTGACCGAGACCCCGGCTCGCGCCGGTGACCAGGGCGACCTTTCCACTAAGGTCAATCATCGCGCCGCGCCGGCTTTGGTTTCCAGATGGAAGACCTCTCGAAGGGTGCTGGAATTGACGATCCCATCATCGCGAAAAAACATCAGCGGGTTCATCGCCTCTTCCGACCATTTGTCATGGATCTTGGTCCGCCAGAGTTTGTCCCACGCGTTCTCATCCATGATTTCCGAATACAGAAAGAGGACCGGGTCGTTCTCGAATATGGTCATCGTGGCGACGCCGCTCTTCTCGATCTCAGCGACCAGCTCAGGCCAGACGTTGTCGTGAAAACGTTTGTATTCGGCGAGTTTACCTGGCTGCAGGCGCATCGTGAAAGCGCGACGTATCATAGGAGTTCCTTCCCAGTTCGAAGTGCGATGGAGTTGGGGGCGATGGTGCGCATTCCTACGCTGCCCGCGGGATTTCGCCGGTGTTGACCGCGTGCAGCAAAGCGGGTCCGTCAGCCTCGCCCCCCTTGATCTCGCCTGCGATCCGACCGCGATAAAGCACGATAATTCGATCGCAGAGGCCGATGAGTTCCGGTAGTTCAGTCGAACTGAACAGAACGATACGGCCGTCGGCCGAGACCCGGCGGATCAGCGCATAGATTTCACGCTTTGCGCCGACGTCCACTCCTCGTGTGGGATCGTCCAGCAGAATCACCGTCGGCGCGACTTCGAGCCACTTGCCAACCACGGTCTTCTGCTGGTTGCCGCCTGACAGCTCGCTGGCCAAGGCGCCAGGCGAACTGGTCTTGATGCGCAAGCGGTCGATTTGCCGGACAGCCCGTTTCAGCGCCGTCCCATGATCAAACCACGGCAGCCCGTCCTTGAGTGCGCCAATCGCAACATGACTCATATTGAACAGCACGCTTTTCTCAAGCATCAGGCCGTTTCGACGTCGGTCGGATGGAACGAGCGCAATGCCGCGGCGCGCCGCTTCGGTAGGGCCGCGCGGCAGTCCCCCGGAGTCCGGAAAGGTCACATCGCCGCTGCGCGCTTTTTGTGTTCCGAACAATATGCCGAACAATGTCGCGACGCCGGAGCCTTCAAGGCCGGCAAAACCGACCACTTCACCGGACTGAGCGGTGAAAGCGACATTCGTCAACGCGCCGCCGCTCAGTCCCCTGACGATGAGGGCCGCCGGCTCGCGGCCGCTTGGCCTTGGCAGGGGCGGCGGGAACAGGGCCGTCTGGGGTGCTCCGATCATCCCCTCGATTACCTCCGGAATGGTCAGATGCGTCCGGTCTTTCGTCAACACATCGCGCCCATTGCGGGTCACGGTGATTCGGTTGCAGATCGCGAAGACCTCCTCGAGGCGGTGAGAGACGTAGAGCATTGTGATGCCGCGACGATTGAGCTGCCGCAGCACATCAAAGAGCCGCTGGGTCTCCCGTTCGTTGAGGGCCGAGTTCGGTTCGTCAAGAATGAGCAGACGCGGCTCTTCGAGGAGCACGCGGGCGAGTTCGACAAGCTGTTGCTCACCGATGCTGAGCCGGCTCACTGGCATATGCACGTCGAACCGCAGCCCGAGGCGGTTGAGCAAATCGCTGCTGCGTTCCTCCATGGCGCGGATCGAGACGAGCCCCCGCCACAGCGGCTCCCGATTGACAAACAAATTCGCCAGAACCGAGCGTTGCGGGAACAGACTCAGTTCCTGGTAGACTATGCCGACGCCATGCAGGCGCGCGACCGCCGGCGAACTGATCACGACCGGGACGCCGTCAAACTCGATCTCGCCGGCGTCCGGACGAACGACGCCCGCGAGCACTTTCATCAGAGTTGATTTGCCGGCGCCGTTTTCCCCGACAACAGCGTGAACGTCACCGGGATGCACGGTGAGGTTCATGTCGTCTACAGCGACAACGCCGCCATAGCGCTTTCGCAAGCTGCGAACGGCGACGAGTGGCGTGTCGACCATCTCGGATCCAAACGCGGGCGCCGGGGCGAGTTGCTAGGCCGAATGCTTGCTACTGTCCTTCAGCGGCGATCGGCTCCATTGTCGCGCAGCTCTTGCCGGCGTCAGGTCCGCTCACGCATTGCGACCAGGGCTTATAGAAGGCCGCAGTGGCCTTCGGGTCCGCGGACATCGCTTGAAGCTCCGCAAACGTCATAGCCGGCAGATTGTTCGCCATGTCGACGCTGCTGGCGGTTACAGCTTGAGTGCCAGCGTTATAGAACCCGACTTCAAGCGGCTTCTTGCTCTTGATTGCGCGGACAAGCAGGGCGACCGGAAGATATCCCTGAACGAATGCGCTCTGGCCGAGCGTCACATAGGCATGACCGTCTTTCACTGCCTGAAGGTTTGGCGCCGTCAGGTCGTAACCGCCTGCGACAAATTTGTCGGCATTGGCGGCGTTCAGCTTGCCCAGGCTCGCGACGTCTGGAGCGCATAGGCCGACGAGGGCGGTTGCGTCCGGATTCGCCGCGTAGAGTTGCTCCCAATGATTATAATTCTCGACAGCGCTGACTTTCACATCGAACGGACCGAGAATGGCGATGCCGGGCGCGGTCTTCAGCGACTCTTCCACACCTTTGGCGCGATTTTCGAGCACGGTCAGGCCGGGAAAACAGTTGCCGATGATGACTTTCCCCTTGGTCGCAGCGCCGACAAGTTTATCGACAACCGCTTTGCCCAGTATGCGGCCGCTTTGGGTAGACTTCTCACCCACATAGGGCGCCTTGACCGCGGCGCTCAGCAGATTGAACTGAACGATGGGAACGCCCCCGGCAATGATGTCGTTGAGACTGTTCGCCATTGAATCGCCAGGAACCGAGGTTGCTACTCCCTGTGCGCCGGCATTGACGATATTCTGCACAAGCTTCAGCTGACCGTCAGGCGCGGCCCCTTGTTGCTGCGCCACTTTGAGCGTGACCCCAAGATCACTAGCGGCAGCCTGCGCTCCATCGATGATCTGCTGGATGAAGGGATCGCCTTGGGAGTGGGTGACGAACCCGATGGTGATCTTATCCTCGGCCCGGGCGGCTGAAGCCAAGAGGCCGAATCCAAAAGCAAAAGTCACGCACCTCAAATTCCTGCCTATGGACATAAACGCTTCCTCCGCCCGCTTGCTTCTTCTGCGAGATCAATCCGAATTGGGTTTGCGAATTCGGCCGCCCGCGCAAATCTATCACTGCCGTCGGCGCTTTCGCAATGCGTGGCGAGGGGCGGGGCGAGCGTGAGCCGCCTACGACCGGCGCGCGCGTACTCCGCCTTCTTGGCCGGTGTTTGCTACCCACAATGGTTGATTGGATGGTCGCATGGGATTGGGCGGTAGCGCTGCGGCGCCGCATCTCCGAGCGGCTTGAAGAGCAAGCGGGCCTCGAGCCGCTTGCGAACGTCTCGGCTCCGTTTCAGTTGGACGGCTCAGGCTCGATCGAGACTTCCGCCTTTATGGCCGCCGAAGCCTTTGAGTCGCGCGTAGAGCTCGGTGTACCGGCCAAAGCCTTCGTCGTAGTACGCCCGCGACGCCAGGTTCGGCTCGAACGTGCGCTCGAGTTGCGCCATGCAATCGGCAGCCTCTTCGAGAGACCCAAAGACGCCCGCTGCAGCACCGGCCAACATGGCGGCGCCGACAACGCCGGAGTCGAGGTTCTCCGTCCGATCAATCGACCGGCCCAAGACGTCAGCCCGGATCTGACACCACACGTCGGAGCGGGCGCCTCCGCCGGCATGACGCAGGCGCGTGGCCGCCCTCGCTGACGAGGCTTCGAGCGCGCCGACCAGCAGGCGGACGGAGTAGGCGACACCCTCGAGGACGGAGCGCGCGAGCTCACTCGCGCCCATCGAGGCGTCGAGACCGGCGAACGAGGCGCGCGCCGCAATATCCCAAAGCGGCGCACGTTCGCCTTGCAGGTGCGGGAGAAAGATCGGCGCGGGACGTTTGAGGATACCCTTTGCCGCTAGCGCCGAGATCTCCTCTGCGTCGCGGCCCAGAAGCTCTGCGAGCCAGGCAACCGAGGCGCCGCCTGCCTGCGTAGGGCCCGCGTGCAGCATAATCCCTTCACAATTGGGAAACGCAATCACGCCCGGCGTGGGTACTCTTTGCTGCGAAACAATTCCGACGACTTCGCTTGTTCCGCTCACGTAGCCAACGTCGCCATCTCTGACAGCGCCTACGCCGACCATGCCGGCCCAAGCGTCCATGGTCGCGGCAGCGACTCGGAGTCCGGCGCCCGGCAGTCCTCCGCGAACTCGTCCAATCGTTGCCGTCGGGTCGCGCAAAGGCGGCAGCCGCTCGGCCGCGCCCGGCACGAGAGCGATGAGTTCGTCTATATAGCGAAGGGAGGAATCCACCACTCCGAACGAAGAAAGCGGGTCAGCGCAGGCCTCGCCGGTCAGCTTGAGAAGGCAATAGTCTTTGGGCGCCATGACCCAGCGCGTGCGACGCCAAATATCGGAATTAGCCCGCGTCATCCATCCGATGTGGCTCAACACATGGCTCGCGTCGATCGGCAACGGCGCGCCCCACCATTTCAGGCGCGCCTCTTCGGAGACCTGGCGATCGAGCCTTGCGGCCTCTTGAGCGCAGCGACCGTCTTGCCAGACAATTGCCGGCGCCAGCGCCTGGCCGTTGGCGTCGACGAACACGTGCGTGTTGACCTGGCTGCAGAGCCCGATGCCCGCGACGGCGTCCGGCGAAACGCCGTGCAGGACTTTCGCCAAGCCAGATAGCGTAGCGGATATCCAATCTTCCGGGGCCTGCTCGACGAAGGCCTGCGCAGGCCGCGCCGTTTCGATCATGCTCGAGTGCTGAGCATAAAGGGCTCCGCCGGCATCGAACAACGCCGTTTTTACTGATGTGGTCCCAACGTCCACCCCGATGAGAAACGGACCGGCCATGCTTCTCCCTTCCAGCTCCGAAGCCCCGTTTGCAGTTTGTAAACGCAATGCTAGGCTCACGTCAGCAGAACCGGACCGAATGAGCGGGAGGGCATGAGTTGGCAATCAAATCCATTCTTCGGCGTGCGGGGGTCGCTGTTGCGGGGGTGTTCGCGCTCGCAGCCACTGCGGGAGCGGCAATTGCCGCTGCAAAGATTGCGGTGATCACGCCGTATCTCGCCCAGCCGGGCACACAGTTTTACGTCGAGGCGTTTCAGGAGGCGGCCAAGGCCAATGGCTGGGACGTCAACGTAATTGACACCAAGGGCGACGTCGCAGCGGTAATCAGCAGGATCGAGGACGTGTCCAATCAAAAGGTGGACGCAATCGTCATCAACGTCGATCCCGGGCAAGTTGCAGCGGGTCTCGAGACTGCGAAGAGCGCGGGTATTCCGGTGTTCGGGATGGACGCGGGCGCCAGTCCGCTTCTGGTGACCAACGTGACCAGCAACGGCTATTCGATGGCCGCCGACACCGCCGCTTACGTCGCCAACCGAATCAACGGCAAGGGCAACGTCGTCATGTTCGTCTACGACGCGTTTCCGCCCGTGCACTCACGTGACGTGATCGCCGACGCGATCTTCAAGAACAACCCCGACATTAAGGTGCTCGCTCGCGTGACCCCGGACGTAAAGGATGGCGGGATCGCGGATTCGCGCGCGAAGATGGAGGCGATTCTGGCGGCCAATCCAGCCAAGGGCAGCATCGCGGCAGTTTGGGCAGCGTGGGACCAGCCGGCGCTCGGCGCCGTGCAGGCGATCGAGGCAGCTGGCCGCGCCGGCGAAGGCATTGTAATCACCGGTATCGATGCCAATCCGCAAGCGCGCGAAGCGATCGCCAAAGCAGGCAACTTCGAGGCCTCGATGGCCCAGGACTTCCAGGGCATCGGCCGTACGACCGCCGACGCCGTCAAGCGCTATCTCGCGGGTGAAAAGAGCAAGCAAGCCGTGATCTACGTACCGACCAAACTGATCACGGCTGAAAACGTGAAGGAGTGAAGGCCGCCCTTCGGTCCACCGATTTTGGGGCTGCTCGCGGCATGTCTCGGACGCCGCGGTCGTGAGCCTGCTCTCGATCATGCGCCTCTCGAAGGCTTATGGGGGCGTCGCCGCTCTTCGAGAAGCCTCACTCGAGGTCAACGCCGGTGAAGTGCATGCCCTCATAGGCGAGAATGGCGCGGGTAAGTCGACCCTCATAAAGATCCTGGCTGGGGCCGTTAAGGCAGACGCGAGCGAGATCGCGGTGAACGGGCTGCCCGTATCGATTTCAAGCACTCGCGACGCCCACCGCTTAGGCTTGCGTTTCCTGCATCAGGAATTGAATGTCCTGCCGCGACTGAGCGTCGCCGAGAATCTGTTTCTCGGCCACTCCTACCCGACGCGGTTTGCGGGATTGATCGACTGGCCGAAACTCCATGAACGCGCTCGGGGCGCCCTGGGGAAGCTCGGAGTCGTCGATATCACCCCGAAGACCATCCTTGGTCGGTTGCCGACCGGCGATCAAATGATCGTCAAGATCGCTTCAACGTTCCTCGAGGACGGATCGGGATCTGGCCGGATCTTCGTCATGGACGAGCCGACTGCCGCCCTTTCGAGCAAGGAGGCCGAGCGGCTGTTTCGCATCATGGGCGAACTCAAACGCGCTGGCGGCGCAATCGTCTACGTCTCACATCGAATCGACGAGGTCCTCAGGATCAGCGACCGCATCACCGTGCTGCGTGACGGAGCCAGCCAGCCAGCGATACCGACAAGCAGGGCGACCCGCGCGCTACTGATCGAACAAATGACGGGCCGAGCGAGCCTCGGAGCGGTCGTGACGGCGCGAATCCCGTCGCGGCCACTCGTCGCATTGACCGTAAGGGGACTCACCGGCGATTGGCTCTCGGACGTATCCTTCGAGGCCCATGCGGGCGAAATCCTTGGAATCGCCGGCGTCGGAGAAGCTGGCGGAGATCGTCTGCTCAAATGTCTAATGGGAGGGGCGCGATGCGGTGACATTTCGATCGCGGGACGCCGTACCCGCGTTCGCAGTCCCGCGGGAGCATGGATGCAGGGCTTCGCCTATGCGCCAGGCGAGCGCCGGTCTGAAGGCCTTTTTTTGTCTCAAGACATTGTTCGCAACGTCACCCTACCTCACCTCCGACGGCTCGCGCGCCTTCGCTCGTTGGTCGATCGACCGGCGGAGCTCGCTGAAACCGCAGCGGTTGCGCGGCGAGTGCGACTTCGGACGACTGGACCGCGGCAGAGGGTCTGGCGGCTTAGCGGCGGCAATCAGCAGAAGGTCATGTTCGGACGCGCGGTGGCCGGCGCGCCGCGCGTGCTCCTGCTCGACGAGCCCACCCGTGGTGTCGACATCGCCGCCAAGTTCGATATCCATGCTCTGTTGCGCGAAATCGCCGACGCCGGCGCGGCGATCCTCATCGCCTCGTCCGATCACGAGGAGCTTCTTGCGCTTTGCAGCAGGATCATGATCCTCAAAGATCGGCGGATTTCGCGGATCGTTCCAGCCCGCGGGCTCACGCCGGCCGAGCTGCTCGCACTGTGCTACGGCGGGCGGACTGAATGATCCCGAGCCGCGATGTTCGATTTCGATCATCGAGGTTCATAAGTGCGAACCGGCGTCCGCGCTCAGCCGAATTTGATGGCTGCCTGTTTGCGCTCAGCACTCCCTAGTTTGAACTTGAATATGGCTGTGTTCGTCCGAAGATACGGAACCCTGCTCGGCATTGTGCTGGTTATCGGCTATTTCTGGATCGAGCTGCCAAACACCTTCCTGACCGGGCGCAATCTCCTCAACATCTCCCAGCAAATGAGCATGCTCGCCGTAGTCGCCGGCACGATGACGGTGGTAATGGCGATGGGCGACTTCGATCTCAGCGTCGGTTCCATGGCAAGCTTGTCGGGGATTGTCGCAGCGCTCGTCTTCATCTCGGGTGGATCGACCCTCACCGCTGTCGCCGCAGCGCTGTTTTGTGGGCTAGTAGGCGGTCTCATCAACGGATTCCTCGTCTCATATGTCGGCATCCTGCCGTTCATCGCCACTCTTGGAGCGATGACGGTCTATGGCGGATTGGCGTTCAAGCTATCCGGAGGCGAGACCCTGTTCGGCGCCGCGATCCCGCGCGGCTTTTCGGAATTCGCCCGTGGCGGGGTTCCGCTGCCTTCGACCGGTATGGTCCTGCCCAACCTCACGCTCGTTGCGGTGGTGACGATTCTATCCGTTTGGGTCTTGCTTGAGCAGACCGTCGTCGGGCGCCGGATTTACGCAATTGGCGACAACGCCGTAGCCGCTGCGCTCGCCGGCGTGCGCGTGCGTCCACTGCGGCTCGCGGCGTTCGGAATTGCGGGCCTTGGCGCCGCCGGCGCTGGCCTGATGTACGCGAGTCGCGTCGCCTCGGCCAATCCAACCCAAGGCGCCGGTTTGATGCTGGACGCGATCGCAGCGGTCTTCTTGGGGCAAACGATGACCGAGGAGGGCGAGCCGAAGGTTCTGGCCACTCTCGCTGGAGTCTTGATCCTTGGCGTGCTGGGCAACGGGCTGACACAAATGAACGTCGACTCCTATGTCAGGGACATCCTCACCGGCTCGATCGTCATCGCGGCGGTGGCTGCCAGCAGTTTCGGAAAGACGAAAGGGCGCTGAGTTGAGATTCAGGCCGAGGCTCAAGCGCCGGCGAACCGCACACCGTAACAACGTCGTACGGCCATTCTTTCCGCGTCATAGAAGCGACACATGCGGTGGCTTTGAAGAGTTGGTCTGCGGGGTTTCTGGCAGAGTTCTTCAATGCAATCCTCGGCGGGCGTAAAGGAATAGCCTCAGGAATGACCGCAGTCTGCGCTATAGCCGTCATCCCATTGGGAGCGCGAAATTGCGTTCACCGCCCGAAGTGGGCCTAGTCTTATACTGAATCCACGAGAAGTCGGGACCGCGTCTTCTGCGTCCCACCAGCGCGTCCGGTCCAGCAATTGTCCCCGCTATTGGGACCCGCCGCGCTCAAAGACCTGGTTCTCTGGGGCGGGAACGGCGGCGCGGGGCAGCGCCTCGCCGCCCTGGTTGAACAGGTGGACGTCGGCCGGATTGACGCTTAGCCGAATTGGCTCGCCAGAGCTGAGGCGCCTGAGACCCCGGACCGAAATGGACAGGCGCTCTCCCGACTGCAACACGGCGTGAATTATCGTCTCGGCGCCTAGGATTTCGCTAGTCTCGACGCGGGCGGCAAGCGGGCCCGCATCCGTTGGGGACAAGTGCTCGGGCCTCAGACCGGCCGTGAGCGCCGTTCCGGACCTCCAATCGGCTGCGGCGACATCGGCGGCGATCCTCGCGCGTCCCTGGTCGACGGCCAATTCGAGACGGTGCGCCCCGGCGGCGGCGACGTCAGCGGCGAGAAGATTCATTTGCGGAGCGCCGAGAAAGCACGCGACGAAGCGGTTGCGCGGCCGCACATAGAGCTCGATCGGCGAGCCGATCTGCTCGACGACACCGTCGCGCAAAACGACGATCACGTCAGCCATCGTCATCGCCTCGACCTGATCGTGGGTGACGTAGATCATCGTCGCGCCGAGTTTTCGATGGAGCGCCGCGATCTCGCTGCGCATCTTCACCCGTAGCTCCGCGTCGAGATTGGACAGCGGCTCGTCGAACAGGAAAGCCTTCGGCTCTTTGACGATCGCGCGGCCGATCGCAACCCGTTGGCTCTGCCCGCCTGACAATTGCGACGGCTGGCGGTCCAATAGATGCGCGATCTGAAGAATGTCGGCAGCGCGAGCGATACGCTCGGCGATCTCTGTCTTTCGAACTCTGTGGCAGACGAGGCCGAAGCGCAGGTTCTCACGCACGCTCATGTGCGGATAGAGCGCATAGGATTGGAACACCATCGCCATTCCGCGGCTCGACGGCAGGAGGTGCTCGCAGCGCTGTCCGTCGAGCCGGATCTCGCCAGCAGTCACGTCCTCGAGTCCCGCGATCATCCGCAGAAGCGTCGACTTCCCGCAACCCGACGGACCCACGAAGACGGCGAAGACTCCCGAATCCACAATAAGATCGACGCCATGAATGACCTCGACGGACTGGAAGCTCTTGCGTACGCCTCTGAGCTCAACCCGAGCCACGTTCCGCTCCAACGATGATCCGCTCGCCTCGTCGGAGCGTGAGTTCCGCCCCCAACAGAACAACGTCGCCGTCGCAATCGGCGGGACGTCCATCCACCGCTACGCGCCCGGCAAAGCTCGGCAGGCGCACGCGCGAAACCCTAAGCTCGCCGCCCTTGACAGTGAGCGTCGCCGCGTCGCCGCAAAACGCGATCTCCCCCCAGCCCCGGCCCGCCGACCAGAAATACACCGCGTCTCCAGGGCGGGCAGGGGCGAAGCCGATTTCGCCGACCCGCTGGTCAAAGGTCAATCCGATGAAGGCATTCAAGAGCGCATAGCTCGATAGCGAGCGCGCATAGTGGCTGCCGCACTCGAAGTCGTTGTAAGGATTGCGGCGCGATCCGTCGTGGCGGGCGCGAGCGGCGCGGACGACGGTCAACCCTTCATCGACGAGGCCCCGAGCGATGAGGTGCGACGCGAACATATATTCGAGACCGGTCCAGACCTCCTCGGAATAGGGAACGGGCGTCGCCGGCTCCTTCGACCCTTCGGGCCATGAGCAGACGAGCAGGCCCGCCTCGTCTTCGTAGGCGTAGACCCGGCAGGGATTGAAGTGATCGCTTAGGTTCGGGCGGAAGTTTGCGCGATAGATCGCGGCGAGGGCCGAAGCGACGCGCTCCTGCGACAAGAGGTCGCCGAGGCCTGCGAGGTCGGCGTGCCATTGCCCAAGGATCTGGTCGGTGAGACAGCCGCCGCCGATCTGGTACTTGATCTCGCAGTATTCGTCCGACCAGTAGGCCTGCATGAACGATTCCCGGAGCACGCCAGGCTTGCCGCCTCGCTCGAACGGTTCCAGGATCGAGCGATCGGCAAGGTCCAGCTTCTGCGTATAATATTCGCCGTTGAAGAGGACCCGGTCCACGTAAGCCCCGCCCTTCTTCGCGAGCGCGCCGCATTCCCCCGCGAAATCCTTGTCTCCCATCGCCTCCGCCATTTCGACGGCGGCTTTGAGCGCGGCGAGGTACATGCTGGTCAGCCAGGAATTTGGCCCGAATAACTCCATGTCGAGCGTATGGTGCTGCTTGCCCCACAGCACGCCAGTTCGGTCCGGATCCCAGTGGTTGGGATTGTCCGCCGACCACGCGTATTCGATCGACCTTTTGATGTTGGGCCAGAACCGACTGAGCCATGCGTTGTCGCCGGAATTGCGCCACTCGCGATAGGCCTTGATCGTTGCGCCGAAATGGCCGTCGGCGCAGGGCCCGATCACGTCGAAACCCGAGCCCAGCGGCAGGCGCTGGCGGAAGGTCAATCCACCATTCGGCAGCTGGTTGTACGCAAACTCGGTCTCGCGCAGCGTCCGTTCGAGCGCCGGGAAGAGCCAGGCGAGCGCCTGCTGGTAGTTCCAGACGTGCGTGCAGCTGCCCTCGCAGGAGCCCTCGCCGATGTGCTGACCTTCCCAGCCCCAAAGCTCGCCACCTTCGAGGCGGATGACGGTCGCGCTGCGCAACACGCCAAGCGTGCCCGATACGGCGTCGATGATCTCGGGCGGGTGCGACGAGCCGAACAGGGAATCGCGAAAGGTGCAGGTCGCCGCTTCGAGCTCGCCCCATCGGCGGAAGGCTTCGGCGGCGCTGGCGCGGGAATCCGGCCACTGCGTCGCATAGTAGTTCCGCCAAGTCGGCGGATCGCCGGCGTATTCCGCGTCGCCAGGCTGCGCGCGGTTGAACCAGTAGACTGCGCCAAGCGGATAGTTCCAGGTGATGGCGAAGCGCACGCGGGCGCGCTCTCCCGGGTTCACCCGGATGCGCCGCGCGAGCGTGCCGTGCTCCGGCTGATGCCACATTTGCGCCGTCGCGCGCGGATGGTCATAGCGTCGCTCGGTCAGCGGCCCGGCCTTGGCGAATTCGCGCCAGTAGCGGCTCAGACTGTCGAACCATTGGCCGCGCACGTGGTAGTCGACATGCTCGACGCCGTCGCCTTGCGTTGTGACCGCGAGATCGCCTCGCTGCGCGAGCGGTCGGTCGACATCCGCGGAGGTAAAGTGCAGCACGTTCAAGTCGCCAGAGCGAGAAAAGACATGCACCCCGCTGTTGCAGCCATAGTTTCCGAGCGTACAGGCAATCGTATAGTCGATCGCGGCATCCGTGTCGTTCTCCACCTCGAACGCGAACAGCGCCGCCGGCATTGACGAATCGCGCTCATTGTGGGGAATGAACGGGCTAAACGCCATCATGCGCACTTGTCCCGGAAAAGCGTCGCGGTGGAACGCGATCTCGGCGACCGGAAACCTGCCGATAAAGGTCGCGTCGTCGAAATGGGGCGCGCCTGCCATCGAGTTGCGATTGGCGCCGAAGCCGAAGCCGTCGAACTTGCGTCGGCTCGGCGAGCCTGTCGGCAAGCCTTCATACGGACCATTTAGCACCCTCGCGTCGACGAGCTTGCCGTCGCGCTCGGCCTTGATCGCGAAATGGCTGTAGCCGTTGTGCTGATGGATCGCGGGACGGTTCCGGATGCTCCAGTCGACGAGCCTCCCACTGCCGGTCAGCGACACGCTGCCGGTGCCGATTCCGCCGAGCGGAAAGGCGACGTGGTGGCGCCGGGCGCCCCGATAGACAAAACGGGGATCGATCCTGGCTTCGGCTTCCTTGGGGACCACAGCGTCCATGTTCGCCTCTCAGTTTTTGATTCCGCTCATGGCGATGCCTTCGATCACCATCTTCTGCGCCAGCAGGAACAACAGGATAACAGGCAGAACCGACATGCTCATCGCCGCCATAACTAGGGCGAGATTTCCCGATCCGAGATAGCCGCGCAACACGTCCATCGCGATCGGCAACGTCATCGCGTCCTGCGGCTCGAGCAGGACGCGCGCCTGGAAATAATAGTTCCAGGTCTGGGTGAAGGTGATGATGCCAAGCGACGCCAGCGCCGGGCGGAGCTGCGGCAGCGAGATGCGGAAGAAGATTTTCAGATAACCGGCGCCATCCATCAGCGCGGCTTCTTCGAGCGCCTTCGGTTGCGAGCGCATGAACTGCCGGACCAGAAAGACCCCGAAGCTCGAGGTGAGATACATGAGCGCAAGTCCGACTGGCCGGTTCAGGAGCCCGACCTTGCCGAAGCCGAGATAGATCGGGATTATCGTGACCTGCGCCGGAAACAGGAGCCCGGCGATCATGATGAAGAAGAGGGTGTCGCGCCCGGGAAAGTTGAGCCGTGCGAAGGCGAACGCGGCCAGCGTGCAGGTGATGAGCTGGCCGATGGTGACGAGCACCGCGACCTCGACGCTGTTGGCGTAGATTTGCAGGAACGGCACCGACGAACTCAGGACCGCGCGATAGTTGTCGAAGTCGAGCCGCGGCGGCAGGAAGCTGGGCGGCATCTGGTAGGCGTCCCGCACGGTGCGGAACGACATACTGAAGAGCCATGCGAACGGCAGCAGCATGAAGAAGCCGATTACCGCCATCACGGCGATGATCGCCCAGTCGAGCCAGCGCTGCGACGCCTTGGTCTCCATGTCAGTGGCGCACCCAGGCGCGCGACGCCAGGAACTGCAGGATGGTGATCGCTAGGATCACCACCGTCATGACGACCGCGACCGACGCGGCGTAGCCGATCTCGAAACTGTCGAATGCCTCCTCGACAATATAGATGGACATCGACCGTGTCGCATCGCCGGGGCCGCCTCTGGTGAGGATGACGATCGATTCGAACACCTGCAGCGCACCGATCGAAGCGTAAACGATCGCGAAAAAGACGACCGGCGAAATCCAGGGCAGGACGACGCGAAAGAACCGCCGCCAGTAGCCGGCGCCGTCCATGACCGCGGCCTCGATCAGTGTCCGCGGTACGCCCTGCAGGGCAGCGATGAAGATGATCATGAAGAAGCCGGCGTTCTTCCACACATCCATGATGACGATCGACATCATCGCGTAGCGGCTGGAGGTCAGCCAGTGGACCGGCGAGAACCCGAGGCGGATGAGGTAGTAGTTGATGACGCCGAGATCGTCGCCGTAGAAATAGCCCCAGACGATCGAGACGAAAGCCGCGGCGATGATCACCGGCAGGAAGAAAGCGAGCCGGAACAGATAGAGCAGAATTCCCGGCATTTTGCGGTCGAGCGCCAGCGCGAAAAGCATGCCGACGCAAATGTTGCCGGTCACCGCGAACAACGTAAAACGCAGGGTGTTCCAGAAAATCTGCTGCGAGCGATCATCGGTGAAGAAGCGGAGGTAATTGTCGAAACCGACCCAGCGCGAGCCCTGCATCGGATCGAAATAGGTGAAACTGAGGATGCAGGTTACGATGACCGGCGCGAGCACGAAGACGCAATAGAGGGCGAACGACGGAAAAAGGAAGAGATAGCCCGTTCGCGCCTGAAGGCGTTGCAAGTCCGACGCCTGGCGCATGACGGCCGCCTGCATCGCCAAGTCTCCGCTGAACCGCGTCCGTGGGATGCCGGGAGCCGCCTATCGGCGGCAGCCCCGGCCCACGCCCTACTTCGCCGCTTTCTGCTGGTCGGCGAGCCGCTTGAAGGAGGCGTTGAGCTCCTGATCGGTGCGCTTCACGCCCTCGGGGATCGAAATTTCGTCCGCCATCATCGCCACATAGTTCCGCATGAAGATCTTCTCGACCTCCTGGAAATTTGCCGGCGACGGCACCGGAATGGTGTGCGGTAGGGTCTGATAGTAGAGCGCGGCGCTCGGCGGATAGGCGAGGAATCCAGGCGTATCCGCGGCGGACTTGCGCCCCGGCACGCCGCCGCCGAGCTCCCCCTCCTCTTTCTGCGTCTGCTCGCTGGTCAGCGCGCCGACGAGCTCTTTGGCAAGGTCCGGATTCTTCGAGGTCTTCGAAACGCCGTATCCGCCGAAGCCGATAACAGTGTCATCGGTGAGCTTCGAGGGCACATTGGCGACGTCCATGTCGAGCTTCGCGCGCTTCGCGTTTTCAATGATCCAGTGCCCGCGATTGATCATCGCCACCTGTCCGGCCGCGAACTGGTTGTCCATCGCGTCCTTGCCCGGAATCGGCGAGACCTTGTCGACATGGATAAGGTCATGGAGGAACTGAAGCGTCTCCGTGACCTTGGGATCGAGCATGTTCGACGCGGTCCAGTCGGCGTTGAGCGGCGACGTCCCATTGGTTAGGAACCAGGGCTGGACAAAGAAATTCTGGTTCGGCACCTCGTAGCCATATTGGGTGACGTTCCCGGCAGCGTCATGCTTGGTCAGCTTCTTGGCGACTTCGCGGAATTCGTCCCATGTCCAGTTCTTTGGATACTCGACTCCGGCTTCCTTGAACAACGCCCGGTTGTAGTTGATCATAATGTTGTTCCATCCGATCGGGACGAAATAGGTCTTGCCCTGATAGGACGAGTATTTGAACAGCGACGGATCGAAGTCGGAATAGCTCGCATTCTTCGCGATATAGTCGTCGAGCGGGATGAACATCCCGCGCTCCTCGAAGGTGCGGAAGGTCTCGATCGCCGTGCCGTACACGTCGTAGGCGTTGCCGGCGTTGAACTGCGACAACACGTGTGTGACGTAGTCGCCCCAGCCGTTGCTGATGGGGTCGATGGCGATCTCGACTTTGACGTTTGGATACTTCTGGTTGAAGCGCTCGACCGCGTGTTTCACCGCAGTCAGCTGCGCGTCGCTGCCGAAGGCCATCAATCGCAAGTTGGCGGAAGTATCGTCGGCCGAAGCTGCGCTGGCGGCAAGGGCCAAGCCCGACGCAACGAGAAGTCCGGTCAGAAAGGCTTTCATGATTCCTCCTCCCTTGCCGCTTCATCGGAGCCGCCAGACGCGCCCGAGTTGGGCCCGACCGGATCGACCGCGCCTTGCGTGTTTCGTGCGGCTTGAACTTGGTGTCGAAACGTTTCGAGGGTATGTTGGCTGCTGGATGCTGTCAAGGAGCCGCGGGTGTCAACGATAAGGGACGTCGCCCAACGGGCCCGCGTCGCGATCTCGACCGTCTCGGCGGTGATCAACCGGTCCGCCCCGACCAGCGCCGACGTTGTGGCGCGCGTGGAGCGGGCGATTGCCGAGATCGGCTACACGCCGCAGCGGGCAGCGCAGACCCTCCGCAGCGGCCGGTCAAAGCTGATCGGCGTCATTGTTCCCGACATCACCAACCCGCATTTCTCGACACTCTCCAGGGTCGTCGAGAAGGAATGTCTGCAGGCTGGCTATATGACCTTCGTCTATAATACCGACGAGGACACGAACCACGAGATCCGCATCCTCAAGATGATGAGGTTGGAGCGCGTCGCCGGGCTCATTCTCATCTCGACAAGGTCCGACGCCCGGCACGGCCGGCGCCTGCAGCAAGAGATCCATGTTCCGACCGTGCTTATGGGCAGCGCCGTCGCTGGCGCGCCATATGATTTCGTCGCGCTCGACGATTTCGAAGCCGGGGCTCTCGCCGCAAGCCGCCTGCTCGACCTTGGCCATCGCCGCATCGTCGTCATCGGCGGACGCCAGGGCGTGTCGTCGCACGAGTTGAGACTAAAAGGCTGTCGCGAGGCGTTTCGGAGGCGCGGGGCTGAGCTTTCCGACGATTGGGTCCGCCTCGCGGATTTCAGGGTGGAGACGGCCTACGAAAAGACGCGGATCGTCCTTGGCGAAACGCCGGGGCCCACGGCGATCGTCTCGCTCAGCAACTTCATGACGATCGGTGTCATGCGAGCGCTGATCGACCTCGGCGTCCGCTGCCCGGAGGAGGTATCGCTGGTCGGCGTCGACGACCTCGACTGGGCGGACGTCATGCGCATCCGTCCGACCTTGATCGCGCAGCCCATCGAAGCGATGACCCGCACGGCGATCGCAGCCCTGCTCGATCAACTGACGATTGCGGCGCCCCGCTGAAGCGTCGCATCCTGTTTCCACCCAAGCTGACCGAGCGCGAATTGTGCGCGCCGCCCGCGTCATCCTGACGGCATGCCCCGTCGAGGCCATCGGCGCTCCTACCCGGTCGCGCTGCTTCGCCCGGCGGCGCGCGCCTCGATGACCACGAACGCCTGGGCGAAGCCCTGCTCGTCGGTAATGGTGAGGTGGATGAACGGTTCGGTTCCCGGCGGCAGGATCGCCTTCAGCCGCATGGCGGCGCCGCCGGTGAGCCGCATGGTCGGCTGCCCCGACGGCAGGTTGACCACCCCCATGTCGCGCCAGAACACCCCGCGCTTCAGGCCGGTGCCGAGCGCCTTGGCGCAGGCCTCCTTGGCGGCGAATCGCTTGGCGTAGGAGGCGGCCCGCCCAGCCCGCCGATCGGAGCGGCGCTGCTCCGTCTCGGTGAAGCAGCGGGCGATGAAGCGCTCGCCGAAGCGCGCCAGCGTCGTCTCGACGCGATCGATGGCGCAGAGGTCGCTGCCGATGCCTACGATCACCGCCAGCGCTCCGCCGCCGCCCGTCCCTGGGCCATCGCCATCCGCATCGTCTTCACGGCTTCGGCGAGGCCGATAAAGATCGCTTCGCCGATCAGGAAATGGCCGATGTTGAGTTCGACGATCTGCGGCAATGTGGCGATGAGACGCGCGGTCTCGTAGTCGAGGCCATGACCGGCATGGCATTCGAGCCCGAGCCCGGCGGTCTCGGCGGCGGCGACCCTGAGGCGGCCGAATTCGCGGTCGGCCTTGGCCGCATCGCCCCGCAGCCATGCGTCGCACCACGCCCCGGTATGGAGCTCGACGACTGGCGCGCCCAGATGAGCGCTCACTTTGAGGGCCTCGCTAGAGGGCTCGATGAACATCGAAACGCGAATGCCGGCGCGCTTGAGTTCGGACACGAAGGGCTTGAGCGAATTGTGTTGGCCGACAACGTCGAGGCCGCCCTCGGTCGTCCGCTCGGTCCGCTTCTCCGGCACAAGACAGCACGCGTGCGGGCGGATGCTAAGCGCAATGTCGAGCATCGCCTCGGTCGCCGCCATTTCGAAATTGAGCGGCTTATCGATCGACGCCTTGAGCCGCCGCATGTCGTCGTCGTGAATGTGACGGCGATCCTCGCGCAAATGGGCGGTGATGCCGTCGGCGCCGGCTTCGATCGCAAGCAGCGCCGCGCGGACCGGATCGGGAACGGCGCCGCCGCGGGCGTTGCGGACTGTCGCGACGTGGTCGACGTTGACGCCGAGCCGCAGCACTGTCACACGCACATCTTCTGCGGAAATGTCGGCCGGCGCAGCGTAGACCGTGGAACGAAATGCCTTGCGAGCGAGGCAACCTCGGCGCGAAACTCGTCAAGCGCCTGATTCGCGGTTAGGGTCGAGTTCGTCATGTCGCCTCTTAGCAGGCCGCCGACCGCCGCGCCAAGACGGACTCAGGCTTTAGGCAGCGCCGATCCGCGAGGCCCCGACCGATGCCGGCAACCGTAGCTCCGCCCTTCGAAACGAGGACCCTGGCCACTCAGCCCGACGCGACCGCGCCAGACGGAACCGCGGTGCGCCTGCTGTTGAGCCTTCACGGCGGCAGCATGGCGCATTTCCAGTTGCCTGCCGGCGCGGTGTCGCACGCGGTGACCCATCGAACGGTCGAGGAAATTTGGTTCATCGTGGGCGGGCGTGGCAGCATCTGGCGTCGGCAGGACGGTTCCGAGCGGATCGAGGCGCTCGGCCCCGGCGCGTCGCTCACCATCCCGCTCGGAACGGCGTTTCAGTTTCGCGCCGAAGCCGGCGCGCCGCTTTCCTTCGTGGCGATCACCATGCCCCCGTGGCCCGGCGTCGGCGAAGCTCTGACCGTCGCGGGCCCATGGACGCCGACGGTCCCCCCCGGCTCCGCCTGAAGCGCGCCCTTGCGCGAACGCTCTCTCGCTGCTAGCCCATCGCCGCGCGGACCGCCGGTTTAGCTCAGCTGGTAGAGCAACGGTTTTGTAAACCGTGGGTCGGGGGTTCGAGTCCCTCAACCGGCACCAAACCTCCATCCATGACCGTTCGCCGCTGTCTCAGAGTCGCCCGCAAATCCGGTGCATTTCGCCGCAGTGTGTCTTTCACTGTCCGCCGATGTGTGCGACAATCCGGTCTAAAGTGTGGGACCAAGTGTGGGACCGGCGATGGGGCAACTGACCGAAAGGGGCGTCCAAACCGCGAAGCCTGGCCGGCATGGGGACGGCGATGGCCTGCACCTTGTCGTAAGCGCAACAGGCCGCAAAAAATGGGTTATGCGCTATCAGGTCGGGCGCCCGAAAGGACAAGGGGCTCGGATCCTATCCGGACGTCGGCCTTAAGGATGCGCGCACAAAGGCCGCCGGGCACCGAGCGCTCATCGGCAAGGGCCTCGACCCGATTGAGGCGGAGCGAGCAGCCAGGAAGGCTGCGCGGCCTATCCCGACCTTTGAGGATGTTGCCAAGTTCGTAATCGAGGACGCTCAGAAAAGGTCGGTCAACGCCAAGGTCCGCTATCAGTGGGAGCGCCACCTCGGACCAGCGTACTGTGGCCCGCTGTTGACGCGCCCTGTGCACGAGATCACAACGCTCGACGTAGCCGATGTCCTTCGCCCGATATGGCGGACCAAGCCGGAGGTCGCGCGCAAAACCTACCCCGCGATCCGCCGCGTTTTTGAGCGGGCCCGCATCATTCTTCGGGACGAGCACGGCGTCGCGATGCCTGACAATCCCGCCCGCTGGGACGATCTCAAAGCCATGGGCTTCGAAGCGCCGGCGCAGTTGAGCCGTGGTCGGCATCCTTCGTTGCCCCACGTTCAAATGCAGAAATTCATTGCAGCACTGCGCGCCCGGAGCGCCGTGGCGTCGAGCGCTCTGGAATTTCTCATCCTCACGAACGCCCGGACGGACGCGGTGCTCAAGGCCCAATGGAAGGAGTTCGATCTCGACGACGCGGTCTGGACGGTGCCGCTCGCGAGCCTGAAAGACCGAAAGCACCGCAGGGAGCCGTTCCGCGTCCCCCTATCGGCGCGGGCCGTCGAGATCGCCAAGAACGTGGAGAAAGCGCGCGTCTCGTCCTTCGTGTTCCCCGGTCATGTCAGGAACAAGCCGCTTTCCAACATGGCGCTGCTGACGCTACTCAAGCGAATGAACGCGGGCGACTCGAAAGTATGGACCGACTCGTCGAGCGGCAGGCCGATCACGGCGCATGGGTTTCGCGCCACCTTTAGAACCTGGGCCGAAGAGGTCGCGACCTTCCCGCATGCTGTTGTCGAGCAGGCAATGGGCCACCAGGTTGGCGGACAAGTTGAGAGGGCCTATCGCCGCACGGATGTTCTGGAACAGCGCCGAAAGCTGATGGACGCATGGGCCGCGTACTGTGAGCCAAATGCTGGATCGAACGTCGTAAGGCTCGCGAGGTAACGCCTACCGGCACAAGAGATGCGCGGGAAAACGCCGAGCGATGATGGAAGCCTGGGCGCAGTGGCGTGAGCCGAAGTAGGAGGGTAACATCATCTCACTCGTCCGTGCTTGATCAAATGACCATTGATGAGGAAAAATTTTCCGACCTCGTAAATTGAAAAGCTTGCGAAGGACTCGAAATCTTCCGCGAAAAGCCGACCTTGTGCTCTTCGGGCAATTCGTACGGGTAGCTGCGGCATTTTATCTGGAAGAACGGGCATGGGCCACAAGCGCAAAAATTCGGGCGGATATTAAAGCGATTCGACGGGTCGTTAGGCCGATCAACGACCAAGAGAAAACTCGAGCGCCGCTACCGATCATCCGGGCCCTCAATGACACATCACCAGAAACGCTTCATTTGTTAAAGGAGCGAGCGAAGCGCCGCGGCAAATCCTTTCCCACGACACACATCATTATGGACCCTGCTCGAGTCAATGATGCGGCAAATAATCTCGACGCACTTACCAAAGTTGGCGGGTCAGTGAAGCCGGGCCGTAGCAGGCCCGGCGGAAAGCGGTCGCAAAAGTACGTCGTAGAAATGTATGCGCCAATCTCTCAACGGAACTTTTCCAAACAAGAGGCGGAGCGTGCCGCAATCAAACGATTGCGCGTCGCGTGGTGCGCGGCCGCCCGCAACGATCCGGATATTCTGCCTTCGCAAGTTCCCGCCACTAGCGCGTCACGAGA
>CAVYDG010000009.1:0-101129 GCA_963767245.1 uncultured Alphaproteobacteria bacterium | reverse complement strand
AAACGCGCGAGCTGGCGCTGTTCGATCTTGGCATCGACAGCAAGTTGCGGGCTTGCGACCTGCTCAAGTTGAAGGTTCGAGATGTCCGTCACGGCGAGCGGATCGCTGCCCGGGCGATCGTCGTGCAACATAAGACTTCAAGACCGGTGCAGTTCGAGATCACGGAGCCGACGCGAACCGCTTTAACGGACTGGATCAGGCTGTCAGGTCTCGCGTCTGAAAACTTTCTCTTCCCAAGCCGTGTTCGTGCGTCGCCCCATTTGAGCGTCCGGCAATATGCGCGGATTGTGGATTCCTGGGTCGAGGAAATTGGTCTTGATCCTCCCGCTTACGGAACCCATTCCATCCGCCGGACCAAGCCTCTGATCTATCCGCGGACGAAGAACCTGCGCGCTGTGCAGCTTCTATTGGGTCACACCAAGCTCGGGAGCACGGTCCGATATCTTGGCGTCGAGGTGGAGGACGCCTTGGAGTTGGCGGAGCAAACAGAGGTGTAACTTTGCCGTCGCTAAGCCGGATTGATCGAAAATGGCGAGTATCATCCGGCTCACGTCAGCCCCGGGCAGATCAGCGCACGAAGCAGCCGTTCGCTGACGGCTTGCCGAAGGGGTCATGTCCGACCCTTTGCTACTGTCGCTCCGTCCCGAACGGAAGCGCTGCGCCAACAACGAATGCTGAGCTATGCGGCGACACCGGTCTCACTGCCGTCGTCCGGTCCCGGTGCGACACTACCACCTCGCCATCTTCTTTCACGAACCGGCCGGCGTTGGGACTCAGAAGGATGACGAACATCGCCTCCCGCAGAGGAGGTCGGGACGACAAGGAGTCAGTCCAAGGGCTGTCGCCCGCTGTATTCCTCAGATCCGGTCGATCTTGACGGGCACGGCTGCCGAGGCGTTTCTGGGGCGCAGTAGCGGGAGGCCGCCCATGAATGTCCGGGTGCTGATCGGGTCCAAGAAGGGCGCGTTCGTTCTCGAAAGCGACAGCGAGCGCCACGATTGGCGCGTCCGTGGGCCTTTCTGCGAGCACTGGCCGCTGACCCACGTCGCCGCCGACCCCGCAGACGGGACCATTTACGCGACCGGCGGCAACGCGTGGTTCGGGCCGGCTGTGTGGAAGTCGAATGACGTTGGCGCAACCTGGACCCATTCCAGCCAGGGGCTGGCTTACCCGCAAGGCCAGACGCCGCTGCAATGCGCCTGGGTGGCTCATGCCGCGCACCGCCGGCTCTACGTCGGAGTCGAGCCGGCGGGGCTTTTTGTCAGCGACGATGGCGGCGAGAGTTTTCGCGAGGTGGAGGGCCTGCGCCGACACCCCTCGCGCCCGCAGTGGCAGCCGGGCGGGATCGGCCTTGTGCTGCACTCCATCGTCTCCGATCCCGCCGACGCGCGTCGGCTGTGGGTCGGCATCTCCTCGGTCGGCGTGTTCTACACGGAAGACGGCGGCGAAACCTGGAGCCCGCGCAATTCGGGCACGCGTTGCGACTATCTCCCCGAGGGAGAGCGTTATCCGGAGTTCGGTCAGTGCGTGCACAACTTGACGCTCGCGCCGGGCTGTTCCGACCGCCTCTACCAGCAAAACCATTGCGGCATGTACCGCAGCGACGACGGCGGCGCGTCCTGGCGCAGCATCGAGAACGGGCTCCCGTCGAGCTTTGGCTTTCCTGTCGCCGCCCATCCCCGCGACGCAGACATGCTGTTCTTCGTGCCGCTTAACGGCGACACCAAGGGCCGCTATCCGCCAGACGCACGCGCCGCGGTCTGGCGCTCGCACGATGGCGGCGCGCGTTGGGCTGACGGTCGTGCGGGGCTGCCTCAGTCCGGCGCCTATTTCGGTGTGATGCGTCAGGCCCTGGCAACCGATGCGCTCGATCCCGCCGGCGTCTATTTTGGCACGAGCAACGGCTCCGTCTATGCAAGCCGCGACGAGGGCGAGACCTGGGAGTGCATCGCACGCGACCTGCCGGCGATTTCATCGGTCAAGACGATGACGGCGGCCTGATGCGCGCGCCCGCTGTCGTCCGGCTGCCGGCCTTGCTGAAGGCGCTCTTTCCCGGTGCCGAGCGCGTCGTGAAGATCGAGGCGGAGACGGTCGAGGATGTGATGAACGGACTTGAGGCGCGCTGGCCGGGCATGCGGGACCGTCTTTGCGATACGACGCCGGCGATTCGACGCCACATCAACGTGTTCGTCGAAGGCAAACGCGCGCATCTCGACACCCGGCTCAAACCGGGCGCCGACATTTTCATTTTGACTGCGATAAGCGGCGGCTGACGCTGTGGGCCGAAATTGAGCCCTGAGCAATCTCGCGTTTGCTGTCGTTCTCTCCGTCGGCTCGGTCGGCTTCGAGCGCGACCGGCCGAGGCGGGTTGAGCAGATGGTGACGGACCGGCAGAGGTCCGCTTCCGCTTCCAATCGAGGCGTTGCGTGGTCCGCTAGGTCTGCAATACATCGACTCCGGCCGGCTGCTCCGCGCAAGAAGCGCGTGTTCGCTGATGGCTAGGCGACGCGTCCAATTCGACCGTAAGCGCGCATTCCTGCTCGGTCTCGGTACGGTAGGGTTGCGCCAGCTGCGGGCATTCGGTCGGCGAAGATACTAATGCCATAAACCCTCCTCGGTCACCGAAACGAAACGCGTTAGTCGTGCGACGCGCTTGGCGTGGTGGACGTGACTCCGACTTTGCTTTGAAACGGCATCCTATCCACGTTTTCCGCGCGCACAGCGATCGCGTCGCCGAACTCGACATATCGCTCGGATCCAACCCGTATTTTCCGCGTCCGGCGAGCTTGGGAAGCGCGAGAAGAACCTCGCTCAGATCGCGGCAGTCGCGTTTGAGGCCGCGATGGTGGAAAAGCCGGTTGATGAGAACCGCAGTGCGCATCGCAATGAGACGATAACCAAGGCGCAGCAGGATTGATCAATCACGGTATTTGATTGATGATCATCATGTTTTCTGAAGCCACCCTAAAAAATAGAATTGCGCTTGTGGCTCTCCTATTCTCGCGATTTAATCTTATATACCATTTGTCGTTTGAACGATGGCCGTTCCGGCGAATATTTAATCGATATTTTGGAGATACCTGAATGACAACCTCACCTTCCACTCCCGCTTCGAACACGAAAGCCGCAACTGGACACACTCGGTCGGCCGAGACCAAGCAGATCATTATCAAAGAGATCCGCGGCAAATGGGGCAAATTCTCCGAGGATGATCTGTCCTCGCTCAAGAACAAGGATGATCTCGTTACCCAACGCGCCGCGAAGTACGGCCTAGAGAAATCCGTGGCGCAGCGTGACGTCGACGCCCTTATGAATGGCCGTCAGATCTGACCGCAGATCTCGTGGCGAGGCCCGCATCCTTGCCTAGCCGATCACGCGAATAGGCCGGACCGGAGCGCACCATGACCACATTCGACTATAACGCCGCGGCGGAGCTGTTCCCGCCACGACTTCGCAAATCACCGCATCGACGATTTGGTTACACACGCTTCGCGCGGGCGGTGGACGCCGTTCGGTTCGCCATCGAAGAGTTCCCGACCGAACTGCTCGCGGGCGCGGTTCTTGAAGTCGACGGTGAAAGATATTGCGGCGAGAACATTCGCAGTTTGTACGATAGCGCGCATTTTCCCTCGCTCCCGCGAGCGGCCTAGTTCCAATGAACACACGCACTCGCAACAACCTCGTTGTCTTCCATCATCCATTCGAGCTGAGGGGCGTCGATCGAACGTCGCCCGCAGGAGAGTTATCGGGTGGCGACCGACGAGCAGTTGATCGAGGAACTGTCGTTTCCGGTCTATCGCCGCGTTTCCACGCTGATCTTCGCGCCGGGGCAATCCCCCGATAGCTCCTCGGTCGAGGTGGTGACAATCGACCCGCGCGACCTACAGCCAGCGCAGGATCGCGACAACGCGATGGCGCCTGGCTGCTCGCCAGAAGCCAAACCGTCAGCACGGTACGGGCGCTCGGGGATCCGCAGGGGATGAGGCGAAGGGTCCCGCGACGACGGAGAAGAGGATCGATCCGGATCAGCGTCACGGGATGGCTGCGCAGAAGGCCACCTATCTGCGAGTCGCGATCGGCTATGTCCGCTTGACGTCGATTCGGGACGTCGTCTGAAACGTCTCAAATGCGCAATCAGCGGACATTTGCGGACGATGTGCTGATTCCTGGCGAAGCCGCCCACCAAAACGAGATGATGTCGCCCGCCGTAACGGAATGATGCCGCCCACCAAAACGAGATGATGCCGCCCACCGGAACGGAATAATGCCGCCCGGGGTTTTTTGACGGCGACGAGCGCCTCCGCTGGCCTGTTTAGGGTCGCTCCTTTGGCAATCCAAGGGAGCGATCGATGCCAGCGGAAAGAGTTTCGATGCGCCAGGCGCGCGAGATCATTCGTCTGAAGTTTTCAGTCAGCCTGCCGACGCGCGAGATCGCGCGGCGTCTTGGCCTCGCGCCTTCGACGGTTCGAGAGACGTTGAGTCGTTTGGACAGCGCTGGGCTTTCTTGGCCGTTGCCGGAGGGGATCGGCGACGCCGAACTGGAGGCGGCGCTTTACGCCAATCGTAAAAGCAAACGGGGACACCGCCGCCATGCCGAGCCGGATTGGCCCGCGGTCCATCGAGAGTTGAAGCGCAAGCACGTCACTCTGCTGATCGTCTGGGACGAATATGTCGCGGCCAACCCCGGCGGCTACAGCTATTCGCGGTTTTGCGAACTCTATCGCGGCTTTGAAGCGAAGCTGTCGCCGACGATGCGGCAGACGCACGCGGCGGGCGAACGATTGTTCGTCGATTACGCGGGCGACGGGGTCCCGGTTGTCGTTGACCGGCTCACCGGGGAAATCCGCATGGCGCAGATCTTCGTCGCCGTGCTCGGCGCCTCGAGCTTCACCTTCGCGCACGCGAGTTGGACGCAGGCGCTCCCCGACTGGATCGACGCCCATGTGCGCGCGCTCGAGGCGATCGGCGGCGTCCCGCAATTGCTCGTGCCGGACAATACGAAGACCGCCGTCATCAAGGCCTGCCTTTACGATCCTCAGGTCAATCGGACCTATGCCGAAATGGCGGCGCATTACGGAGCCGCCATTTTGCCGGCGCGGCCCCGGCGGCCCCGGGACAAAGCCAAGGTTGAGCAGGCCGTGCTCATCGTCGAGCGATGGCTGCTCGGGCGGCTGCGTCACCGAACCTTTTACAGCCTGCTGGACGTCAACGCGGCGATCGCCGATCTCATGACGCACCTCAATGAACACCACCCGATCCGCCGGCTCGGCGCAACGCGCCGGCAATTGCTGGAGGAGGTCGATCGCCCGGCGCTGACGTCGCTGCCAGCTGAGCCGTACGAGTTCTCCGAATGGCGGACATGCCGCGTCGGCATCGACTATCACGTCGAGGTCGCCGCCCATTATTACAGTGTGCCCCATCGCTTCGCCCGCGCCGAGGTCGACGCGCGGCTGACGGTGCGGACCGTCGAGATTTTCCTCAAGGGCGAGCGGATCGCCGCGCATGTGCGCGCCAGCGGCAACCATAAGCACACCACCGTCTCCGAGCACATGCCGTCCAGCCATCGGCGCTACGCCGGCTGGACGATCGAGCGTATCCGCGCCGATGCGCGCCTGATCGGGGCGGCGACGGCGGCCCTGTGCGAACTGATCCTTGAGGCGCGACCGCATCCCGAGCAGGGCTTTCGCGCCTGCCTAGGCATCGTCCGGCTCGCGGGTCCCCATGGCGCCGAGCGCCTAGAAGCCGCCGCCGAACGCGCCATCAACATCGGCGCGCGGACCTACGGCTCGGTCAAATCCATCCTCGACAACAACCTCGACCGGCGTCCCGCGCGCCAGCGCTCCACGGACGGAACGCCGATCCTGCACGCCAACATCCGTGGGCCGCGCTACTACAATTAGGAGAAACGACTTGCTCAAGCATCCCACCCTCGATCAACTCAGCGCTCTTGGCCTGCATGGCATGGCCAAGGCCTTCGCCGAACTCGTCGCCAACGGGGAAGCCGGAGGCCTCGGCCATCACGAATGGCTCGGGCTTCTGCTCGATCGCGAGGCGTCCTGGCGACAGGACAAGCGCTTCGCGGCGCGGCTGCGCGTCGCCAAACTGCGCCAACAGGCCAGCGTCGAAGATATCGATTATCGAAGTCCCCGCGGCCTTGACCGCGCGCGGTTCCAAAACTGGTCGAGGGCGAGTGGATCAACGCCCATGACAATTTGGTTCTCGTCGGGCCGACAGGCGTCGGCAAAAGTTGGCTGGCCTCAGCGCTTGGCCACAAAGCCTGTCGCGACAATCGGTCGGTCCTCTACCAGCGGGCGCCCCGTCTGTTTGAGGACCTCGCGCTGGCCCGCGGCGACGGGCGTCATCCCCGCATCTTACGCAACCTCGGCCGAGCCGACCTTTTGATCCTCGATGACTGGGGGCTTGAGCCGCTCGACGCAGCCGCGCGCCATGATCTGCTGGAAATCTTCGAAGAGCGCTACGGACGCCGCTCCACGGTGATCACCTCCCAGCTTCCGATCGACCGTTGGCACGAAATCATCGGCGATCCAACCTACGCCGACGCCATTCTGGACCGTCTCGTCCACAACGCTCATCGCATCGAGCTCGCCGGCGAAAGCCTGCGTCGGACCCAAGCAAAGCAATCGAGGAAGGCTTGACCCAACACCATAGCCGGTGACAACAATCCATCGGCCAGCGAGGCGCGCGACCCGGGCGGCATCATTCCGTTACGGTGGGCGGCATCATTCAGGAATCCCGGGCGGCATTATCCCGTTACACCCGGGCGGCTTCGTCGGAATCGGCAAGTCGATGCGGGGAACTGGTCAAATCGACCCTGAGCGGGCCTTCAAGATCGGCCCTACGAACGGACGCGAAGCGCGAAAAAGCGGGCATAGGCTGGAGGAGTGGGCTACGCCGCAAGGGGTCCGATCGGCTAAAGCAACCGTCCCCAAGCTTGGACGATGCGTGGCATGCTCATCACAGTATTGTCATCTTTGACCAGTTCGTGAAGTCGTTTCGACGCGGCGTCTATCTCATCTGTGTTTGTAAGGCCGGTTTCCAACGCGGGTTGCGCGACACTGTCCAGCGTAAGGGCGACAAGAAGCTTGATGTCGCCGTCCACGAATTCCGCGGGTTGGTAAACATTCAGACCGATATCGCCAAACCCAGCGTTTCGCAGCAGTTGCGGCAATTTTGGGCCGATATCCGGATCCGTTCCCCGACCCCACATCGTTTCGCGGTAGAGCCGGCTATAGAGATCGAACGCCGTTTCGGGTGGGTAGCAGCCGACGCATCTGCATCCTCGACGACGATCCTTCCGCCGGGGCGAAGCAGTCCTACCATCCTCCGGAGTGCGGTGGCCGAGTCTCGCAATGGGTCAAGACGAAGCGCGTGAAGACCACATCGACCGGCTCATCGAGAACGAGAGCGAAGAGATCGATATGTTGGTAGGTCAAATTGTCGAGCCCCGCCTGGACCGCCTCGCGGCGCGCGATCTCAAGCGCCTCTCGATCGAAGTCGATTCCAGTGACAGCCCCTCGCGGGCCAACTCTGCGGGCAAGCTCTACCGAGACATCCCCGCCCCCGCAGCCGATGTCGAGGCACCGCATCCCGGCGACGATTTCAATTCGATCGAGAAGCGCCGCCGTCGCTGGCGCAAAGATGCGAGCCAGAACGCGCAGCCGATCACGGCCCTCTTCTCCGCCGACATGAACGTAGTGTCGCTCCGTCATGGCCCCCACCAGCATTTCAAGCGACGGCGACGCCCTCGATCTCGATCTTCCAGGCGGGGTTGGCGAGGTGCGCGACGATAAGCGTGCTCGCCGGCTTCCGGTCGCCAAGCACCTTGCTGCGCGCCTCGCGGGCTGTGGCGACGTCCTGTTGGTTCGGCAGGATGGTGGTGACCTTAACAAGATTGTCCAGGGTCATGCCGGCAGCCTTGATCTGCGCTGCGAGATTTTGCCAGGCAAGGCGGCTCTGCTCGACAATATCGTCGGGAATTGTGCCGTCGATCCTCTGGCCGATCTGCCCGCTGATATAGAGCGTGCGGGAGGCGCCTGAGACTTCGATCGCTTGTGTGTAGGCGGCGACAGGATGGGGCGCGTCCAGGGCGTTGAGGTCGCGGCGCTGCATCGGACTCTCCTCCGCCTATTTGGCTCAAAACGAGTGGGTACCGGAAGCTACAGCCGTTCTTCCGCCGCAGGCAACATTGGCAAGTCCCAAAATGGATGCGGAGCGTAGTCGCGATCGCAGAGGAACGGCGCCGATGGCGCAGAGTGCGGCCGTTCCCGAGGAAGCCGCTGTACGCACCCTATCCGCCTGTCTGAGAAGATCGCCCCCGCTCCGGCGCCTGCCCCCCTCGAGTCGAACCGGACGAACATCGCGAAGTCCGGATCGTCCGCTCTTCCTCTCAGATCGAGGCTTAGGGGGGCCGAACTTCGGCAAGTCCGTCGGCTCCGATAGCCGATATCGTCGTGCGAACCATGGAGCGCGGCTCATTGCGCAGCCAAGGCCGACCGCGGTGCATCGTCGCCCGATTGTCCCACATCAACACGTCGCCCGGTCGCCAATGGTGCTGGTAGGTGAAATCAGGTCGGGTCGAGCCTGCGATCAATTCGTCGAGTAATGTTCGCGCCTCCGCGTCGCTTAAGCCGTCGATGGCATAAGCGTGTGAGGCGATGTAGAGGGAAACGCGGCCGTTTACCGGATTGCGCCACGTCATGCGCCATCTTGCGGGCGGCAAAGCTGCGCGCTCCGGCTCCGTCATCAAACTTGGATCAATTTGATCGCGAGAATGGGCATAGGAGTGGGTGACGACACCGTCGCGCAAGCGCGACTGTAGTGACGGCGACAGACGCGTCCAGGCCGCTCTTGTGGACGCGAACTCGGTCTCGCCGCCGTGCTGAGGGACAACGCGAGCCGATAGTACGGACGCCAGCGCCGGCGTCTGCTTGAAGGAGCTATCCGTATGCCAAAGCTGGTTGGCGCGCGCCGTCAAAGCCTGACGATGGGTCTCAGGCACCACGCTGCCGTCCGATGAGAGATTGTTCAGGCGGCTATAGAAGGTGCTGGCTCCTTCGGAGCCGATCTTGACCCGCTCCAAAGGTCCGAACGCTCGGGAAAATGCCGCCTGCACGTCATCGGCGACCTCCTGATCCCGAAAGAGAAGAAGGCTGTGTTCTTCGAACGCCGCGCGCACGGCCCCGTAGGAAGCATCACTTGAGGCGACATCAAGCAGTCCGACGCCGCCTATCTCGACGCCAAAATCGCGGTGCAGAGGAACGAGCTCCATGTCCAACGACCCTCGAATTCGAGTGTTATCAAGAATATCATAGGTCGGCGTTCAATGCGTGACGCTTTGAGCTCGTTCGGAGCGCCTCCCCGATGACGAACAACCGAGCATCAGGCGGAACCGGCGCAGCTATGTCCCGCTACGGGTGAAGCCATTTCGCACTCGCAATGGAATGGCGGCTATGGTGCGGACTCTGATCCTTCCCGAGGCGGCCCCTGTAGGCGCGGTCCCCGCCCAATTGAGGCGTCCAAGGCCGCGATCCGCAATGGGTGCTTTACGTCGACTCCGCCCGTTGAAACGCTCGCAACGAACTCCTCCTCCGGGCGGACCTTCGCCGTTCGCGGGCGATGCTGAAAGGCAGATATCCTGCCCAATCCTTGCCGTCGATGCCATCTCAACGAAAGCGGGTCCCTCTGATAGTGCGTTTGTCGCGATCTGCACGGTCGGCACGAGTTCGAACTCACATACCCGTGATTGCGACGCGATTGTGCATCGGCATCGGCGGCAGCGGCAACACGAGGGCTCGCCTCAGCGGGAATTCCGGCGGCTCCATTAACTTCTCGGTGACTTTCGTCGCCCTACCGTATGACCTCTTGAAATGAGGAGCAGGCATGACGGACACAGCAGGAATCCCGGGCGATCGCATTCGCTCGTTCATCGAGCGCGTTGAGCACATTGAACTGGACCCCATTCGTGGGACCACGAGGGGTTGAATTTAAGGTGTGATCTGGCCTGCCGTTGTCCTTCAAGAATCAAGCTGCTTCCTGCTACTTCTGTCTCTGCTGTGGGTATGTGGGCAACGCGTTTGCGTTGTCCAAGCGAAGCGGCATATCCACAGCCCTCGCCGCCGCCTCGATTTTGTCCATGCCGGCGCGCCACACCGCCATCGGCATTTGGTTGTTCATCGCCTGGTGAGGGCGCCGAAAATTGTAAAAGGTCATCCAGGAACTGATGCCGGACCGCGCCTCGCAGCCATCGGCGTAGGCTTTCAGATGCACTTCTTCGTACTTGATCGAGCGCCACAGTCGTTCGATGAAAATGTTGTCCATGAAGCGGCCGCGTCCGTCCATCGAAATCTCGACGCCGGCCGTCACAAGCTTGCTGTTGAAAGCCTCGGCGGTGAAAGTGGAGCCCTGATCGGTATTGAAAATCCGCGGCTTTCCGAACCGAAGCAGCGCCTCCTCCAGCGCCGCCGCGCAGAAACTCGCATCGTTGGTGTTCGACAGCCGCCATGCCAGAACCGCCCGGCTGGCCCAGTCGATGATCGCCACCAGATAGAGGAAGCCGCACGCCATCGGGATGTAGGGATCACGGCCAGATCGTCCGCCCCGGCGACAGGCTTGGAGCGGTAGACCCCCGAGCGCGTTAAGCTCAACAGCACGCATTGGCGGCGCACCGACAGGTCGTTGCCAGGCCGTTCGACCATCGCTCTTCGATCGGGCGCGCTCATCGCCCTGGCCTCCTGGCCAAGAAATCCCGTTCGACCGTCAGTTGGCCGATCTTGGCGTAAAGCTTGGCCGTCTCGCGCTCGCGCTCCTCCTCGCCATCCCCCGAACCGCTCGCCCCTCGGGCGAACAGGATCGCCGCATTGTCGAGAACCTGCTTCTTCCAGGCATAAATCAGGTTCGGATGCACCCCGTGCCGCTTCGCCAGTTCCGGAACCGTCGCATCCTCGCGCAGCGCCTCAAGCGCAATCTTCGCCTTGAACGCCGCATCAAACTTCTTGCGTGACTTCGTCATTCCTCGCTCCATCGGTTGCGACAGAGCAGGACATTTCACACCTTAGCCAATGGTCCTAAATCCGGGGTCCAGCTCACATCGACGACGAGATCAAGGCGTTGAACGAGGGCAAGAAGGAGGTCTTCACCGAGGCCAAGGGAGAGGGTTTCGATGTGAAAGTCCTCAAGGAGATCTTGCGCCTGCGCAAGCAGGACAAGGACGAGCGCGACGAACAAGAGTCCCTGCTCGACCTGTATCTCAGAGCCATGGAGAGCGCCGGGTCATCACAAGCAAAGGCGGCGTAGCGACAAGCCGCGACGAACTTTTGGTTGTTCTCAGTGCACCACGTGGGTTTGCGGACGATCGGCGCTTCAAGGCCATTGAGTCCGGCTGTACTGGCTGGAACCGGCTGAGACTGTTAATCCAACCTCAGCCAACGAGCAGTTGTCAGCTGAGCATTCGTCTCTCGACGCGCGGCCACGCGCCTACAACCCGATCAAGTCCCGCAGAATGTCCGGAAGACACGCTCACTTGATTGAGGCGGGTTGGCATATTCGGCGAAGGCCGATTGATCCTGATAAGGTCGCGAGAGAACCGTCAGCAACTCGACGAACGGCGAAAAGTCTGCGTTATCGATCGCTGCGTCGAGCGCATTCTCCACGAGATGATTGCGCGGGATGAAAGCTGGATTGACGGCTCGCATCGCCTCGGCGCGCGCGTTGGGTTCTCGCTCGTCAACGGCCAGACGCGATCGCCATCTGGCGGCCCAACTATCGTAGGCGTCTGGGTTCGCGAACAAATCGCGCACCTCGGCGTCCGCGGTCTCGACCGCAGCGGCGGCGCATAGCCGACGGAAGGTCAGGGTGAAATCCGCGACGTTCTCATGCATCGCCTGGAGCAAATCGCGGACCAGATCGAGATCGCCCTCTTCATTGCCGGAGATTCCGAGCTTGTCTCGCATGCCGGCAAGCCAATGGTCCTGATAGCTCGACGTAAACGCGGAGATCGCCTCGCTCGCAAGTTCGACCGCCCGCTCTGGGTTCGGATCCAGGAGCGGAAGCAGGGTCTCGGCGAACCTGGCGAGATTCCATTGCGCAATGGTCGGTTGATTGGCGTAGGCGTAGCGACCGAATTCATCGATCGCGCTGAAGGTGGTCGCAGGATCGTACGAATCCATAAAGGCGCACGGTCCAAAATCGATGGTCTCCCCTGAAAGCGCAGTGTTGTCGGTGTTCATCACGCCATGGATGAAGCCCTCGTCTCTGCGCCGACGCGCCTCGTCGTCTTCGGCAACGTCATCTTCGCCGCCCATCGTCGCCCGCCGAATCTACGAAAAGGTTGGAGCATCAAATTCTCAAATTAAATGGCTTCAGCAAGCCATATTGTCAAATTAAATGGATATTCCCACGCATCACGGCTCCGATTAAATGATTGATTTTGCGGCGCGACAATCAGGATGAGAATCGCCCGACAATCAGGATGAGAATACGGCGCCGCGGGGATATCGAAGGAAGGGCGTAGCCCGACCGTAGATATCCCCGCGGCGGCGGCGAGCGCCCAAGTGGCCTCGTCTGGCGGTCACGGCGGCTGGGTTAGGGATCGGCCTTCTCTTGTCGAGGGGACCGACTTCTTGCCCGGCCGACACGTCACCGATCGTCAGATGAGGCTATTCATGAACTTGCGTCGCAACCATTCGCCGGCGATTGCCGGCGCGAAAGCCGGATTCAGCACGGCCGCCGCCTACCGTATTGAAAAGGATCCTCGGCTTCCCAGCCAAAAGAAGGCGCGTCGAGAACGACGTCGAGCCGATCCCTTCGCCGATGTCTGGGACAATGAGGTCGTCCCGATGTTGAAGGCCGCGCCCGGACTGAGACCGATTGCCGTCTTCGGAGAACTCTGCCGTCGGCACCCAGACCTGGGCGACGGAACGCGGCGGACCCTCGAGCGCCGCATCCGGGCTTGGCGGGCGGTGAACGGTCCGGATCGGGAGGTCATCTTTCGCCAGGAGCATCCGCCGGGCCGGATGGGACTGTCGGACTTCACGGAAGTGGCCGATCTCGGCGTCACCATTGCCGGCGAGCTTCTCGACTGCCGACTTTATCACTTCCGCTTGCCCTTTTCCGGCTTCGAGCACGCCCATGTCGTGCTCGGCGGTGAAAGTTTCGTCGCGCTGGCGGAAGGGCTACAGAACGCCCTCTGGGCGCTGGGCGGCGTTCCCGAGCAACATCGCAGCGACAGTCTCTCGGCGGCCTTCCGTAATCTGGGCGCCGACGCCAAGGAGGATTTGACGAAGCGCTACGAAGCGTTCTGCGCCCATTACGGCATGACGCCGACCCGCAACAATCCAGGCGTCAGCCACGAGAACGGCTCGATCGAGAGCGCCCACGGCCATCTGAAGAGAGCGCTCGCCGACGCTCTGTTGCTGCGCGCCTCGCGAGACTTTGACGACCTCACCGCATGGCGGGGCTTTGTCGACGACGTCGTTGGCCGCGGCAACCTCCGCAACGCCAAGCGCATCGATCAAGAGCGAATGGCGTTGAACAAGCTGCCGGTCCGCAAGACCGCCGACTATGAGGAGGTCAACGTCGACGTCACCAGCTCCAGCGCCTTCACGCTGCGCAAGGTGTTCTACTCGGTTCCCTCGCGACTGATCGGCCATCGGCTGCGGGTGCGCCTTTATGACGATCGGCTCGAATGTTTCCAGGGCTCGACGCCCATCGTCGTCTTGCGACGCGGTCGGCCCCGGCCGAACGGCAAACATGGCCATGTCGTCGACTACCGTCACGTCATCCATTCCCTGCGCCGCAAGCCCATGGCGCTGCTCAATCTGGTCTATCGCGATCAACTCTTCCCCCGCCGAGCCTTCGCCCTGGCGTTCGACGCCTTGCTCGCCGGTCTCGGTGAGAGACCAGCTTGCCGCGCCATGGTCGGGATTCTCGCGCTCGCGTTCGAGCGCTCCTGCGAGGCCGAACTCGCCCTCGCGTTGCAAGTGGCTCTCGACGACGGCGTCCTTCCCGATCTCGCTGCGCTGATCGAACGCTTCCGGCCAAAGGACGCCGCATTGCCCGTCGTCGTCGTCAGGCTGCCATCCCTCGCCATCTACGATCAGATCGCGACAAGCGTTGGAGAAGCGGCATGAAGACGACCGACAAGATCGACGCCGCCCGCATCGACCTGGTGCTTGGCGAGTTGCGACTGCCCGGCATCAAGCTGATCTGGGCCGCCCTGGCGGCGACCGCTGACAAGGAAGGCTGGCCCGCCGCCCGCTTCCTGGCGGCCCTCGCCGAACAGGAGATGGTGGAGCGGAGCCGCCGTCGCTTCGAACGGCATCTGGAGGAAGCGCGATTGCCGCCGGGAAAGACCCTCGACACGTTCGACTTCACCGCAGTGCCTATGATCTCGAAGGCGCAGGTGCAGGCGCTCGCCGCCGGCGACGCCTGGCTCGAAAAGGGAGCCAATCTTTTGTGCTTCGGGCCGCCCGGCGCCGGGAAATCCCATCTCGCGGCGGCGCTCGGTTTGGCGTTGATCGAAAAGGGTTGGCGCGTTCTGTTCACCCGGACCACCGACCTTGTGCAAAAGCTTCAGATCGCACGCCGCGATCTTGCCCTCGAAGCCGCGATCGCCAAACTCGACAAATATCATCTGCTGGTCCTCGACGATCTCGCCTATGTCACCAAGGACCAGGCGGAGACGAGCGTTCTGTTCGAACTGATCAGCGCGCGATACGAGCGCCGATCCATGCTCATCACCGCCAACCAGCCCTTCGGCGAATGGGGAAAAATCTTCTCCGATCAAGCCATGACGCTCGCGGCCATCGATCGTATCGTGCATCACGCCACGATCCTCGAAATGAACGTCGACAGCTATCGGCGAAAGGAAGCCGTCGACAACGCCCGTGGACCCGGACGCCCGCCGACGCGCGCGACAATCAAGGGATCATCCTGATCGTCGCTCCGCGACAATCAAATCATCTCTCGACAAAATAGCGCTTGCGTTATCGTCGCGCCGCGACAATCATCACCTCGCCGCGACCGCCAAAATGGCCATCCTGATTGTCGCTGCTTTCTCATCCAGATTGTCGCGCTACATGATTTTATTCAAAGCGAATTCTCAGCCCAAGATGGCTCCCGACATTCGCCCTCGAAACTCGTGGTCACCACCAACCAACGGCCGACCTGCTGGGCGGCCCGCTCCCATCGAAAAGTTGTGCTCTCGCCCAGGACGTGCGCGTTCCTGATCATCTGGCCCATAGCCGCTCACCCAATTGTGTGAAAACCGCCCTCTGAGCTGGACCCCGGATTTAGGACCATTGGCTAAGGTGTGAAATGTCCTGCTCTGTCGCAACCGATGGAGCGAGGAATGACGAAGTCACGCAAGAAGTTTGATGCGGCGTTCAAGGCGAAGATTGCGCTTGAGGCGCTGCGCGAGGATGCGACGGTTCCGGAACTGGCGAAGCGGCACGGGGTGCATCCGAACCTGATTTATGCCTGGAAGAAGCAGGTTCTCGACAATGCGGCGATCCTGTTCGCCCGAGGGGCGAGCGGTTCGGGGGATGGCGAGGAGGAGCGCGAGCGCGAGACGGCCAAGCTTTACGCCAAGATCGGCCAACTGACGGTCGAACGGGATTTCTTGGCCAGGAGGCCAGGGCGATGAGCGCGCCCGATCGAAGAGCGATGGTCGAACGGCCTGGCAACGACCTGTCGGTGCGCCGCCAATGCGTGCTGTTGAGCTTAACGCGCTCGGGGGTCTACCGCTCCAAGCCTGTCGCCGGGGCGGACGATCTGGCCGTGATGCGCCGTATCGACGAACTGCATCTCGAACTTCCGTTCTACGGCTCACGGCGAATGACCTTCGAACTCAACAAGGAAGGTCGTGGGGTCAACCGCAAGCGAGTGCGGCGGCTGATGCGGGTGATGGGGATCGAGGCGCTGGTTCCGCGCCCCGGCACGAGCAAAGCCGCGCCCGGGCACAAGATATACCCCTACCTGCTGCGCGGCCTGAAGATTGTCGAGCCGAACCACGTGTGGGCGGCCTACTCACCCCTACATCCCGATGGCGTGCGGCTTCCTCTATCTGGTGGCGATCATCGACTGGGCCAGCCGGGCGGTTCTGGCATGGCGGCTGTCGAACACCAACGATGCGAGTTTCTGCGCGGCGGCGCTGGAGGAGGCGCTGCTTCGGTTCGGAAAGCCGCGGATTTTCAATACCGATCAGGGCTCCACTTTCACCGCCGAGGCTTTCAACAGCAAGCTTGTGACGGCCGGCGTCGAGATTTCGATGGACGGACGCGGCCGCTTCATGGACAACATTTTCATCGAACGACTGTGGCGCTCGATCAAGTACGAAGAAGTGCATCTGAAAGCCTACGCCGATGGCTGCGAGGCGCGGTCCGGCATCAGTTCCTGGATGACCTTTTACAATTTTCGGCGCCCTCACCAGGCGATGAACAACCAAATGCCGATGGCGGTGTGGCGCGCCGGCATGGACAAAATCGAGGCGGCGGCGAGGGCTGTGGATATGCCGCTTCGCTTGGACAACGCAAACGCGTTGCCCACATACCCACAGCAGAGACAGAAGTAGCAGGAAGCAGCTTGATTCTTGAAGGACAACGGCAGGCCAGATCACACCTTAAATTCAACCCCTCGTGGTCCCACGAATGGGGTCCAGTTCACTCCGCTCGTCCTTTAACTCTGGACCGACATTCGCAGTTCCTCGGCAACTATTGCTGATGGCTCGCCAGGGCTATCGACGACCGAATGGCGGCCATGCGTCGATCGACGTCGTCTTAAGGATGGCGGAGCAGGGACGGACAGCGTTCGGCCCCGCGCCATCCAAACGCCGCGGTGCCCCGCAACAAGAATTGACCCAAGACGCCCGCGACAAGTCATCGTCTGCACCAAACGACGAATAGGAGAATAGGATGGTTAGACTCATCGGTCTGGGGTCGGTGTTGTGCGCCCTGTGCGTCACGCCAGTCGCGGCAGACGAAGACGTGTATGACGGCCCCACGGCCATCAGGCCCCTGACCGTGACGCCGCAGCCGCAGCACTCCGCTCGGCCCAATACTGTCTGCGATTTCGAGCATCAGTGCTACCCGGAGAAGGGCGGACCCAGGGTCCAAGCTCCTGTGGCTCCTCCAGTCGTGGCTGCCGCGCCCGCCGGTCCCCGATCCGAAGTCCCCGATGAGCCCATCGTCGCGACGTGGCGAAACTGCATCGGTCGGGCCCTGCAGAACTATGAGCAGTCGCACGACGTCCACGGGCTACAGGCGGCGACGGGGAGCTGTCAGGCGCGCCTCGAGGAGCAGGGTGGAGAGGACTACGCGGGGGAAGAACCTTCGACCCCGCTGGCGGCGCCCCATGCCAAAGGCCGACGGAACATCGGCTGCGGCTGGTGGCCCATCGGCAGCGATGCCGACCGCGACTGTGCTTCCGGGGGTCGGCGCTTCTGACAACCGCAACGGGGATCCTTCCGCGCGAGGGACTCCAAGCGCCATCGCAGGGCCGCGAGCACCTTGTCAGGCATACCCGCTGACCAGCTTTCGGCGTGGGAATGCGGCGCCGTCCGTCCCGGGATGAGTCGTTGCGGCCAACCGAACCACGGGCGCGCGGGCCTCTGAGGAAGGAACAAAGCGCGCAACCGGTCGTTGACCCAGCTAGGAGCCTGTCTGCTTAATCCTCGGCGAGATGGGATTTGAACCGCTCAAGCCAGTCGGAGAGCCGGATGCAGCAAATTCGCGCATCCGGTTTGATGTAAGGTTGGGTGGAAGCTTTGCGGCCATCGTTCGTTGCACCGTTTCCGAGGTGGCGAAGCTCAGCCGGTTGCGCGTGCGGCCAGGGACGGGGTCCGCCCCTGGGCGAGCTTCAAGATATTGTGGGCGAGGCAGACGAGGCCCCACTCGTTGGCGACCTTCTCGACGCCGCGCAAGAGAAACTGACGGAAGCCGCGCGCCTGCTTGATCTGTCCGAACACCGGCTCGGGCAGCTGCTTTCTTAAGCGGTAGGGGCTGGAGTGCCCGCCGGCCTTGATTCTTTCGCGCATGGCGGCGACGCGGGCGCCGCCGCCTTCTCCTTCCCCGGCGTGCTTGGCCCGCCCCGGCGCGATATAGGCGTCGATCTCGCGTTCCTCCATCGCCGCAAGGTTGGCGTCGGAGCAATAGCCCGCGTCCGCCGACAGTTGCGTCGGCTTCTTGCCCAGATTGGCTTCGATGGCGTCGGCCATCGGCGCCAATTGATGTTGATCGCTCTGCTTCGCGTCGAGGCCGTGGGCGACGATCACCTGCGCCGTCGCGTCGACCGCCGCCTGCGCATTGTAGCCCTGGATGAAGCCGTCCTTGGTTTTCATGATGCGGCTTTCGGGATCGGTGAAGTTCTTCTGCGCTTTGGGGTCAGGCTCTTCGGATGGCGGGGCGGCGGGCTTGCCCGGTTTCTTGCGGCCCTCGGCTTGTCGCCGCTCCTCGGCCTGCGCTTTGGCCTTGGCCGCCGCGGCCGCTTTCGCCTCGGCCTCCAATTCGGCCTTCGCCGCCCGGATCTTCTCGACGCGCTTCTTCTTGTCGGCGACCCATTTGGGCAGCTCCTCGCCGCTCTTGTCGCGGCCGAAGGCTCTGTCTTCCTCGGCGTCCGCAGCCTCGGCTGCGCTCAGCCACCGCTCGACCTCGGCCTCGAGCTCCGCCGCACGCTTCTCCATGCGCTCGTAGCTCATCGCCTTGTGCTTGGAGGCGTTCGCCTTGATCTTCGTCCCGTCGAGCGCGACATGGCCGAGCTTCACAAGTCCCGCCTGTTCGCACAGCTTGAGAACTTGCCCGAACAGTCCCGCAAGCACCTTCAAGTGCCGCTTGCGGAAGTCAGAGACGGTGCGAAAATCCGGCGGATCGAGCCCGACAATGCTCAGGAAGTCGACCCGTTCGCGCGCCGCCTTGGCGATCCGGCGCGACGAGTAGACGCCGTTGCAATAGCCGTACAGCAACAGCGCCGTCATCATCGCCGGGTCAAACGGCGGCTGCCCGCGCTCGCTCGCATACGCGGCTTCGATCTCACCAAGGTCGAGAGGCTCGAGCACAAGCGCCAAAATGAAGCGAGCCAGATGGTCCTCGCCGACAAAGTCCTGAACGCTCGGCGGCAACAACAGCGGCTGATCGATCGTCCAGGGCCGGAAGGTCTTGCTCATAAGCAAACAGAATCCGATTCGAGCAAACGCCGCCACCACAATCCGCTATTATCCAGACAGGCTCCTAGCTCCGGCTAATCGTGAGCTGCTTCTTTCAGAGAGCAGCTGGAGGTGCACATGGCTCTAAAGAACTTCAAATTGCTTATTTGCGTGTTGATTCTCAGCGGACCCACGCTAGCTCAAGCCGAATGTCTTAGAACTGTCGATGAGTTAAAAGCTAATAATGTGAAAGCAAGATGGCAAGAGACGAGCGGAAACGATGGAAAGCCATTGACGATTGCCGTCGCTGACGGAACCAACGGTCTTGTTTACTCGGCCAGAAAGGCCGGTGTGCTTTGGCTGTTCGGAAATGTAACCGTCTGTCGGTCCGGAGGTGCTACAGAGATTACCTTAAAAAACACCAAAGCTACGGGCAATGTCCCGATGCTTGCAAGGCTGGCGTTGCCTTCCACTCAGTCGGCCCAAAATTGCTAATAACCAGATCAAACTGGGAGGTGGGGGATGGGACGGAACCTTCATTGGTCAATAACTGCGGCCAGTGAAGCTTAGCACCCGCGGGGCGACGGCATTCTTGAGGAAGCCCGAAGCGACACCAAACACATCAGCAAGACGGCCCTCTCCCCTGCCTACATTGACCGTGAACGTAGGCAGAGGTCTCCGCCGCGAGCCAGACGAGGCAACTGTTAAGGGGGGGCCCAAATCCCATCACGAACTCGTCGCGAAAATCGTAGAGGCGGATAGCGTGAGCAAGACGCAAGCGCAGGGGATTGGGGATAGCATATCTGAAAACCCTGCCCGCGGCCGTAATGGTGGGCGGCCGATCAAGATGACGGCAGCGAAGTTGCGGCTCCCCGGCCAGCGCACTACTGCGCCGCGAGAATTAAGATCGACGCTTCGCGAAAGCTCACTTATGCCCCCGCCGTGGCGGTGAGACCGCCGCTGAACAATTGAACGTCTTCGCCGGGGTGGGCGGTGACCATGCGACAGGTCCCCAAACCCCGGGCAATCTCGCGGAGTCCATATTCGTCGCAGCATGAAAGTGCCAGCATTCCCGATGACCCGCATCCTCATCATCACCGACGCTTGGCTGCCACAGGTCAACGGCGTGGTGCGCTCGATACAAGCCTTGGTGAGAGAAGCGCCGGCTCTCGGCGTCGAAATTAAGGTCCTAGCCGCTAACGAATTTCGCACGATACCCCTCCCGACCTACCCGCAAGTGCGCGTTGCTTTAACGCGGCCTGGCGCCGTGCGGCGTCGCATCGAGGAACTCAACCCGGATTTCATCCATATCGCGACCGAGGGGCCGCTTGGGCTATGCGGATGGTTCGCTTGCCGCAGGGCCGACCGTCCCTTTACGACTTGCTACCACACGCGCTTCCCCGAGTATCTTGCTGCGCGACGACTAGCACCGAGCGGATTTGTCTATGCCCTGCTTCGTCGGTTCCACAACGCTGGCTCTGGCATGATGGTGTCGACTGAGACATTGGGGCGTGAACTCGACACGCACGGGTTTGTCCGTTTGATGCGGTGGTCGCGTGGCGTCGACTGCAATCTCTTTCGACCGCGTGCCGCGAGCATCTTCGAATTCCCGAGACCGATTTTCCTCACATGTGCGCGTGTAGCGGTCGAAAAGAATCTCGACGCTTTCCTGTCACTGGATCTGCCGGGTTCAAAGGTTGTAGTTGGAGACGGACCGGCGAGGAAGAAGCTTCAGAAGCGCTTTCCCAGAGCCCATTTCGTCGGCGAAATGCGCGATGAGAGGCTTGCCGCCGCCTACGCGAGCGCCGACGTATTCGTGTTCCCTAGTTTGACCGACACCTTTGGCCTCGTGCTGCTTGAGGCGCTTGCGTCGGGTCTGCCGGTGGCTGCAAATCCAGTTGTGGGTCCACTCGACGTGATTGGAGATAGCGGCGCTGGCGTACTCGATGCTAATCTCGGTCGAGCTGCGCTCGCAGCTCTCTCAATTCCCAGAGAGCTTGCGCGTGCCCGTGCACTTACCTTCAGCCTCAGCGAGTTTGGGCGACAATTTGTCGACAACGTGTTTGCCGCGCATTGGGCCACCGCATTACGTCGACATCGGACCGTCTGCCGAGTGGAAAAAACGGGTACCGAGTGACGCAGACCGGGGCGGACGCGCGAGACAGGTCTCAACGGCGATGACCAAGACCGACGCCGATCGTCTTCGCCTTTTGCCGGACCGCCGCCTCGGTTCGTTTCATCGCCTTCGCGACATGGACCACAGGCGTCCTCGTTTTCGAATGGACTTTGAGTTGCCGCAGATCCTCTTTGGTCCACGGTTTGCGGACAGGAGTTGTCTTTTTCGGCATGGCTTCCACTTCTCCTTCTGATGGATCGTGATTGTATCGCCGCAGTCCGTATTGAGCCGATTCGACTGAGATTGTCGGCGTCGTAGTCAGGTACCACATCCTCCGATGGAAGAAGGGCGGATTTGCAAGATCATCCACATCGACATGGACGCGTTTTATGCGTCCGTTGAACAGCGCGACGAGCCCACTCTCAAGGGCAAGCCAGTGGCGGTCGGCTATCCGGCCAAACGCGGCGTCGTTGCTGCGGCGAGCTACGAGGCGCGAAGTTTTGGAGTTCGCTCGGCGATGCCATCAACCGTCGCGATTTGGAAGTGCACGGAACTCGTGTTTGTCCCGCCAAGGTTCGACGTGTACCGCGAAGTTTCCAAACAAATTCATGCAATCTTCAAGAACTACACTCCGTTGGTTGAACCGCTCTCCCTCGATGAGGCCTATCTAGACGTAACCGACAATCTCAAAGGCATCCCGACTGCGTGGGAGACCGCCAAGGAAATCAGGGCGCGTATTTACGAGGAAACCAGGCTCACGGCGTCAGCCGGAATATCCTGCAACAAGTTCCTCGCCAAGCTCGCATCGGACTATCGAAAACCAAACGGGCAGTTCGCGATCATGCCCGAGCAAGCGGAAACTCTTGTCGCGGCACTACCGGTGGCGAAGTTCCACGGGGTGGGTCCAAAGACGACGTCTAAGATGCACGCCCTCGGCATTGAGACAGGCGCAGACTTGCGACGGCAAACCGTCGGTTTCCTGCAGGACCACTTCGGCAAGGCAGGGAGTTGGTACTACCACATTGCGCGAGGCCAGGACGAACGGCCGGTCGTGCCTGACCGAGAACGAAAGTCATTGGGCTCGGAGACGACTTTCCCGGAGGACCGGACTGATCCCGTTCAAATCGAGGCCGGTGTGATCGCGATGGCCAATGATGTCTGGGCTTGGTGCGAGAAAACGAACTCTCGTGGCCGGACGCTCACGGTGAAGATCAAATGGGCCGACTTTCAGATATCCACTCGCAGCCGGTCGATGGAAATGACGATCGAGACGAGGGAGAAGCTGCATCAGGTCGCCTTGGACCTGATCCGGTCCGTGTTCCCGCCGCCGAAAGGCGTTCGAACTCGTCGGCGTGTCGCTATCGAACTTTCGATCGCAAATCGCCCGCGAAGCAGCTGAACTCCCTTTTCGTGAAATGTAGTTCGCGGATTACAAGCCGCGCCGCACAACCGCTTGCTCTCGAACCGAGGTTCACTCATCTCAGCCCACGACATTATTGCGGCCTCACGAGGGGTCACGCGCTCGCGGCGGGTGCGATGTTGCGTTTCTCGTAGTCCACACTATCAGAGGATTTTCCGGGACGCTCGGTTTGAGAAGCCGCGCGTGGCTTGACCGATGCGGCGTTAACGAGCGCTTCTTGGCTGAGCTTAGAGCGTTTTGCGATGCTGAACCTGCTCTTGGGTCACCACCTCAAAGCGCACGAGGTTGGCGACGCCAAACGCGGTCGACATCGCGACGTCCGCGGCGTCACGGCCGCGGCCCATGACAATGCGGCCGATGCGCGGATGATTGTGACGCGCGTCCATCGTGTACCAGCGCCCAGCGAGAAAGACCTCGAACCACGCGCTGAAATCCATTGGATTAATGTCGACGGGAACGCCGATGTCGCCGAGATAGCCGGTGCAGTAGCGGGCAGGGATGTTCATGCAGCGGCAGAGCGCGATCGCGAGATGGGCAAAGTCGCGGCAGACGCCGATGCCTTCATGCATGGAGTCGCCGGCGCAACGAGTTGGGCTCGCGTCGGGATAACTGAACCGAATTTTCGCGTGAACGAAATCGCAGATCGCCTGCACACACGCGGCGCCGGACAGTTTCCCGAACCGCGACCAGGCGAAATCGGCGAGCTTGTCGCTATCGCAATAGCGGCTCGGGAGCAGGAACAGCAGCGTCTCGTCGGGAAGGTCGGCGATCGGCGTCGTCCTCGCTTCGGGCGGCGTTTCGTCCGGCTCGCCTGAGTCCTGAATGACGAAGCGGTCGGAGAACGTGACGAGCCCCGCCGGAACTTCCACGCGCGTGACCCGATTGCCGAAAAGATCGAGATACGAACGCATCGGCAGAGAGGGATCCGAGACGATCCTATCCGGGGTCAGCAGGTCGGCGTCCCGGGAAGGATGGATGCTTAGCTGGAGGATCATCGGCGTCGCGGCCGGACATTCAAACGCTACGTCGAAACCCGCTTCGATCAGCATGGAACCGCTCCTCGCCCGACTATGCGCCGCCGTCGGCTTGAGGCAGCGCGGCCGGCGCCGGTTGGGGACGCTTCGCACCGGTTTCGAGTTCCGGATAGCCGCGGAGACTATCGGGCGACTGGTGATTTCGGCGCGGCGCGCGCCTCGGCCCAATCGTCGAGATGCGGTCGGCTGCGGAGCGGTCCAGATCACCCTTAGGAGAATCAAACATGACGCTCACTTGCACCTCCATGCCGAGATGGTCCGAGGGAAATCCGACATAGGTGCCGTGAAGCGGGATCGCGTGGCGAGGATCGGGGACAACCGCAACGGTGACAAGGTCGACGTTGCCGACGCCGCCGCTTGTAGGGTCGAAATCAATCCATCCGGCGCCCGGCAGATAAACTTGCGCCCAGGCATGAGTTGATCCGCGACCTGAGCTGTTCGTCGGCTCCTGCGGATCGTCCAAGGGGACCGCGAGATACCCCGACGCAAATCGCGCGGCGAAACCAATCGAGCGCGTCGCGTCGATCATCAGCATAGCGAAGTCGCGGCAACTCCCATGGCCGAGCCGAAGCGTCTCTACCGGCGGCTGGACTCCCTTTGCTTCCCGCCGCTTGTAAAGGAAGCCATTATGGATGCCTCGTGACAACCGCGTGAGAAGCTCGAAAGCTCCGGTCGCCCCGCTTGGGAAGAGCAATTGCCGAGCCCACCGCCACCCGTCGATCGGATCGTGCAGTTGGCGTTCGAGGTAAGGGGCGAGGTCCCGCAACTCATCAACGCTGTAGTCGACGGGGAAGGACCGTCCGCCGTCTTCGGGAACGACGCTGTCACACGGCGACTGCTCAACGCATACGACGCTCTCGAAACTCAACCCCTTTGACCGACCCGAAAACCGCGCGATCCCCACATGATTGCCGAACGCATCCTGCACGAAGCGCAGGCTCCTCGGCTCCGGGCTAATCTTTAGGTCCGCTTGAATCACTCTTTGATCGCGGGAGTTGCGTGGATGGAGCATCATCCTGTGTTCGCCAAAGGCGACCGGTCGCCGGTAGCGGTAAGTCGTGATATGTCGGATGGTGACGAATGGCATGATGACTCCACGGAGAGTCATGCATGATTCGGGCCGATTCGACCCTCGCCGATGCCCGCTATCTCTCAGTCTTTCCACAACGCAAGCAGACCTTAGCCTAGCGAACTGGACACCCTAGACTCTTCGGGGCTGAGTCGTTCGAAGAGTGAATAGGGTTGGGGCGATCGGACCCGAGGACAGTTAAATTCGAGCCAGGACTGGCCGGGACCGCCGCACGACGCGGGGAGGACGCGTCTGGGTCCGTCGCAATACTTGCGCTCTCAGGAGAGGCGTGATTTGTCAAGAACCGAATCGATCAACTCTCTGCTTTTCCCCCATCATTCTTCCTCGTTCGCGCGGAGGGTGCCCTTTCGTACCGCGACGCATAACCGAGGCAGGCTTGCTCCCTCACGACTGCAATGCCCGCTTCAGTCATCCGTCGACTCCGCCCGTCCGGAGTGCGCACATACCGGTCATTTCGCCACTGCCTGGAGCCGCCCATAATGGGAGCCGAATTTGGCAGCGGCGTCAGTTGGGGTTTGTCAGCGCTGCCGGCGAGATCGACAACGTCAGCCATGCGTTCCAGCCAGAGGGGCGGTAACGGAGTTGAATCGCCGTATGCTTTGACGTTCAGATAACCCTGCGTGCCGGCGACCGGGAGGACGCAGCCCTGCGGCCCGATCAAACGGGACTGGAACGACGCGCCCGCGATGCGGATTGGCCAGAAGGCGGCTGGCTATCTCGGCTCATACACGTGGCTGCGCGCGATCAGCCGACGCAGCGGAGGGTGGCTGGCACGAAGAATCGCCGACAGCGGCGGCGTTGCGGCGACGTTCGGAAAGCGGCATGAGGATGTCGGCGAACGAGACGCGAAGCTCATTCGCCGACGCCTGTAGTTTAAAACCCGTCAGCGGCAAACTCGAACGCCGGCCCGCCAGAAGCAGCGTGCGCCATAGGCAGGGCGAACGACGGCTGCGCCACGATAGCCGTAGCCATATCCACGATGAACGCCGACTGCGCCACGCGGACCGACGCATCCCGCCCTATATGGACCGGCCGCGCACGCAGCGGCGCTGGCTTCGGAGACCTGGAGTTCGAGTAAACCAAGAACCAACAGACCGGAAGCAATTGTCTTCATCATCACCACGTTTCCTTCGATTGTCCTCCACAGACGAGGGCCGTAGCGACTGTTCGCGCAATAGGCCGTTCTTTGTGAAGCCCTGATGAACGAAATGGGGCCTGGTTCGCCGCAATTCTCCGTTCTGTTTGACGGGCCCCGCTAGGGCGGGGGCGATCCGAAGCATGGTGCGCGGGGTGACTCCTGGCGAGGACGCCGAATGAAGGTCTCAGTCGGGCTAACATGCTATAGGCCGACGCTTGGCGCTCGCAACTACGGCGTCCACGCTCGCGATCTGCAGCGGCCGTTTTACTTCGAAAGCAGCCACGCTGATTGTCTATTCGGGCCGACCCGATTAGGCTGGGTCGCCAACAGTTAGAGGCGTTGTATGGGACGCACTCTCCTTAGGATGCTTGCTGCCGCGACCGCCGCAGCCGCCCTCTCCGCTTCCGGTTTCACCATTACCGCCGCGGCACAGAGCGATCAGCAGCCCACGCACGCCGAGCTGGTGCAGCGTTGGGCGGAGGCGGCTCTCGACGCCCAACTCAAGGGCATGAAGACCAGTCTTCGGCTGACCGCTGACCAGGAAAAGGATTGGGGGCCGTTTGAATCCGCAGTCAAGGACAGCGCCAAGGCGCGCGTGGTCGCCCTGCAAAAGGAGCAAGGCAACACCTTGTCGCCGATGGATCGCCTGAATGCGAAGGCGGAGCGCCTGACGCAGGGCACAGCCAATCTCGAGACGATCGTCGCGGCGGCCAAACCCTTGTACGCAAGCCTCGATGAGACCCAGAAGCACACGTTCATCACGCTTGGCCGAATGCTGGTGCCTGAGCGCGGGCGCTTCGTGAAGGAGATAAGGCGCCTGGGGGTCGGCGAGGCCGATCAGCACAGCGTGGAATAGCAGGGGCCGCAGCGAGTCATTGTGCGGGGTTCGGGAATCTCCGCTTTACGTCGACTTGAGTTGTCTGGTTCGCACAAATAGGAGACATTTACCGATGGCGCAGCGAATGGGGTTAGCCTCCTGCATCACCCGCCGCTCGCCCATCATCGGCCGAATTGCTCCCAAGAAGAGAATCAGCCACCGGCGCCCGGATCAAGCGGAGTTTTTCAACGAAATACGTCGACACCAGCCGTCCGCTTTGCGCCGACCCGGCCGTCTGGTCTGTGCAAAGCTCGGTCGTCCCCGGAGCAGCTGCGAACGCGCAAACTCGTTCCACGTCGGTCATCAGGGGTCCGACGAGGTGAACCTGTTCCGAATGGACCACGCTCCTTTGCCGCCGATCTGTTTCGCTTACGCGATTCGGGAGACCTCGCAGCAACCAGATCGATGCGCCGTGGTGCCGCTGATGGGATCTCGAGCCGACGGGTCGACGGTCAGATTGTAGTTTGACCCCTGTGGGCTGAAAGGATCATAGCCCGGCGCATTGGCCTCGGGGGCCGCTTGCCACCAGCCATGCTCGCCCACGACAACACGCCGATCGATATTGGCGTTGAGCAGCGCTCGCGCCCGCATCGCGCCCGTTTGAGTCTCGACGCTTACCCAGTCTCCGGCCGCGATGCCGCGTCGCGCCGCCGCCTCCGGATGGAGCATGACCTCCGGATCCATCGCGCGCCGGCGCAGAGAGGGCAGCGCGCGATGCTGGGTCTGGCAGAACAGCGTAGGCTTGGCGCAGGTGAGCACAAGCGGGTAACGATCCGCCTGCGGATCCGGTGGCGGCACAAATTCCGGCATCGGCGCATAGCCCTTCGACTGCAGCGTCTCGGACCAGAACTCCACCTTGCGCGAGGGTGTGGCGAAGCCCCGCGCATTGACCGCCGCGTCCGGCTCGGCGTGCTTGGCATAGCGGGTGGTGAGCGGCACGCGGATGCCCCTCGGATCTGCCCGCAGGGCCTCGAGTCTCAGCCCGCTGGGGGCCAACTGGTGACGGTAGGCTGCCCCAACATCCCCGTTCCAGAAATGCTCGCCCAGCCCAAGCCTGACCGCGAGATCGAAGATGATGTCGGTGTCGGACCGCGCCGCGCCAGGCGGCGCAACGACCGGCTGGCGGAGCTGCACCAGAGATTGGCCCTCGGCGCTGATCTCGAAGCCGAATCGCAGCGCCTCCCGCTCGAAGCAGGAGGCGACGGGCAGCACGATGTCGGCGAGCTCGGCTGTCGGGTTCATGAACAGGTCGACGTGAACGTAGAAATCCAGCGCCGCGAGCGCGCGCCGCCCGCGCAGCGGATCGGAAAATGCGAGCAGCAGGTTCGAGCCGAACCCCACCAGCCCGCGCATGGGGTAGGGCTCGCTCTCCAGTACCGCGCGGTAGAAATCCTGCGCGGAGACATTGTTCCACTTTGCCGGCCCTAGCGGACGTGTCTCCACCCCAACCGCCGGCGCCATCCGCCGCGCCGCCGGCAAGTCGTCGCCGGTGATCGCCGGGTTGGGAACGGCGGGGAACAAGACGTTGCCGCCACGCTGATCGAATGAGCCGGTGAGCGCGTAGAGCAACGCCATCGCCCGCGCTGTCTCGGTGGTGTTGGCGTGATGCTCGTGCCCGCTCCAGGCGTAGTGAGATTGGCCGCGAATGCCAAATGAGCTCGGCCGCAGTTTCCACCTCATCGGGCGCAATCCATGCGATGTCCGCTACGCGCTCGGGCGTATAGCGGGCGCAAAGCTCGGCGTAATGTGCAAACACGGGGCGGCAGGCGAGCAGGCCGTTGTTCGTTGCGACGAGAACCTCGCCTTCGAGGGCGAGACGCTCGATGGGCGAGCCATAGCGGCCCGTCGCGGGGTCGTAGGCGACGGGCTGCCCCGCCGATCCGTCCCAGGCGACGAAATGACCAGCGTCCCCTCCTTCGGCGAGATCGGCGGCGCGCAGGAGCCGGCCGTTATCGGAGCGGACGAGATGCGGCGCGTTTGTCCAGGCCCGCACGAACTCGTGGTCGTACCAGCCTCGGCTTATCATGAGATGCGCGATGCCGAGCGCGAGCGCCCCGTCGGCGCCAGGACGAACGCGGAGCCAAAGGTCGGCCTTGCTCGCAAGCCCGACATGGCGCGGATCAATGACGATGAGCTTCATCCCGCGCTTGAGCGCCGCGGCCGTGGCCGTCGCATGGGTGAGCCGCGTGTAGGAGGGGTTGTAACCCCACAGGATCAGGCACCCGCTGTTCTCGATGCCCGCCATCGCTCCACCGCCGCTGCCGGTGGCGACGCTGCCCACTCCGAACGCATAGCGGGTCGCGAAGCCGCGTCCCCAGCCACATAGGTCCAGCGCCCAGACCAGGTTTGGCGTGCCGAAAGCGTTCATGAGCCGGCGCATAAAGGGCGCAGAATTGCCGATAGCCGTGGTCGACGGGGAGGACTGGCTGAACGCGACGCTTTGCGGCCCGTGCGTCGCAGCGAGACTTCGCATTGACGCCGCAATCGCATCCAGGGCCTCGTCCCAGGAGATCTTCACCCAGCCTGGATCGGACTCGCCCTTCGGCCGGGCGCGGCGCAAAGGCGTCGTCAGCCGCTTCTTGCTATAGACCAGCTCTGGCGCCGCCCGACCCTTGGCGCAAAGCGCCTGGCCGGTCGGATGGGTCGGATCCGGATCCAGCCGCGTGAAACGGCCGTCCTCGACAGTGGCGATGCTGCCGCAGCGGGCGATGCATAGGCCGCAAAAGCCGTGGACCTTAACAGGCTCTGCTGCGCTCACGGTTTGCGTCTCCGCCCCGATGCCGCGCTCATTCAAGACGCGACCCAGGCGTTGCACCGTTCTTATACTCGTTTTCGTCGGCTGGGCATGGTCCGGTCAGGGCAGTGACGGCGATTTCGCCCTCGACTTTCGCCGTACTCCGGTCCTTGCCAAGGCGGCCCATGAACGCCTGCTATCCGCTCAACAGCGACATTCCCACCCGCCGTCCGAATGTCCGCCTTCCGCCATAGCGGCCGTTCGTTGACGGCTTGGCGAATGGGTCAAATCGACCCAAAACGACCCGCGCCGGCTATTTGTCGACGGCCTCGATTGTCTGCTCGAGCGCTGCCGGCGAAACAGGCCCGTATGAGGCTGACTAAGGTCTAGCGTAAGCGGGAGACCCCCCGGCTTTGCCGGGGTGGCAGTAGCAGTTTGACGTTTAGGGCGGTCCATCAGCGGAGTTCCAACGTGAGCAGCCACTCACACGAAAGGAACTCCACCGATGGACGAGTACGAGAGCCTAAGCCACACCACATGGGACTGCAAATATCATGTGGTTTTCATTCCGAAATGTCGGCGCAGGACGTTGTATCAGGAGCTACGGCGCCATCTGGGCGAGGTTTTCCGCCGGCTTGCGCTCCAGAAGGAGTTGAAGGTCGAAGAAGGGCACTTGATGCCCGATCACGTGCACATGCTGCTGTCGATCCCGCCGAAACATGCGGTGTCGCAGGTCGTCGGGTACATCAAGGGCAAGAGCGCGATCCACATGGCTCGGGTTTATGGAGAGCGCAAACGCAATTTCGTCGGACAGCACTTTTGGGCCCGAGGTTTCTTCGTCAACACGGTCGGGCGGGACGAGGAGGCGATCCGCGCCTACATTCGCAACCAAGAGAAAGAGGATCAGAGGCTCGAACAGATGAATCTCTGGCGCTGAAAAACGCCACCTTCAGGTGGCCGCCAAACTCAAGGGGGCGCCTCAGCGACCCCTCCTACCGCTTTGAGCGGTTCACACCATAAAGCCCCCGGCTTTGCCGGGGGATACTTACAATCAGGAAGATCGCGCTGGCCACCGAAATTGCGCCCAACCCGAGCACGGCGATGGTTGTTGGATTGCTGCCCGAAAGCACCCCGAACCCCCAGAACAGGAACATTGCCCACGCCACGACGATGATAAGCAGCAACCAGGTAACCGGGCTCGCCAATTGCAGTGACATCAGGATCCGGGTCTGCTCCATCAGCCCGATGTTGAGATTGGCCGCCGCGACCGCATCCTTCTGCGCCGCCGTCGAAGGATTTAGCGCCGCAATGGAATTTGCAATCGGCTCGTAACGATCCACGGCCACCTCGACCCCTAGGAGCGGCGGACGGTCAGTTTGAATTGTATGGGGATTGAACGAAGCCGCTATCACGGCGGGGCGGTGAAGGGCGGCGGGCGCGTTATGGCATGACGATGCTCCTGCCTGAGAGGATGGGGTGTTCGAAGCCCCCTCTCAGACAGGAGTTTCAGATGGCCGACATGAGCCCTCTGCGTCGCCGGATGATTGAGGATATGACGATCCGCAATCTGTCGCCAGCGACCCAGCAATCGTATGTCCACGCGGTCTCGAAATTCAGCCGATATTTCGCCCGCTCGCCGGATCGGCTCGGGTTGGAAGACGTCCGCGCCTACCAGGTGCATTTGATTTCGAAGGGCATCTCCTGGGCGTCGCTCAATCAGGTCGTGTGCGCGCTACGTTTCTTCTACGGCGTAACGCTCGGCTGCGAATCGATCCCGGAGCGGATCGCCTACGCCCGTGAGCCGCGCAAGCTGCCGGCCGTGCTGAGCGCCGATGAAGTCGTTCGCTTTCTTGAAGCCGTCTCGAGTCTCAAAGCTCGCGTCGCGCTGACCACCGCCTATGCCGCAGGGTTGCGGGTGTCGGAGGTGGTCGGTCTGAAGGCGGCCGACATCGACAGCGGCCGCATGGTCATCCGGGTCGAACGCGGCAAGGGCGGCAAGGAGCGCTACGTCATGTTGTCCGAGCAGCTGCTCGGCATTCTGCGCAGCTATTGGCGTCTTGCGCATCCCGAACGGTTTTTGTTTCCGGGTCGCGACAAGCACAAGCCGATCGAGCCGACTGTCCTGCACGCCGCCTGCCGTTCGGCGCGCGCCGCGGCCGGCATCGACAAGCGCGTGAGCGTGCACGTCCTGCGCCACAGCTTCGCCACCCATCTCCTGGAGAGCGGCGTCGACATTCGTATCATCCAGGTCTTGCTCGGACACGAGAATCTGTCGACGACGGCGCGCTACGCGCGCGTCTCGACCCAAGTCATCGCCCGGACCGAGAGCCCTCTCGACCGGCTCTCGCTGCAGGTGACGCCGCCGGACTAGGCGGTGAAGGTTCGGCCGGCGTTCGAACTGGCCGACGTCTTCCGCCGTCACGGCGAGGGTTACGAACGGCCGAACGCCGGGCATCTCGGACGCGTGGAGCGGCGCGTGATCGGAGCGATCACGGCCTGCCGCACGGCACCGCTCGGCGGCCATGTCGAGCGCTGCGACGATTGCGGGCTCACCCGCATCGCTTACAACTCGTGCAGAAACCGCCATTGCGGGAAGTGTCAGGGGGTGGCGCGCGCGGAGTGGCTCGCCGCTCGTCAGGCCGAGTTGCTGCCGGTTCCCTACTTCCACGTCGTCTTCACCCTGCCGCCGGCGGCGGCCGAGATCGCCTTCCAGAACAAGCACACGGTCTATGGCCTGTTGATGCGCGCCACGGCCCAGGCGCTCATGACGCTCGCCGCCGAACGCCGCGGCGCCAAAATCGGCCTCATCGCCGTCCTGCACACCTGGGGACAGACGCTAACCCATCACCCGCATGTCCATTGTCTCGTCCCCGGCGGCGGCGTCGCCCTCGACGGTCAGCGATGGGTCGCTTGCAAACCCAGCTTCCTGCTCTCCGTCCGAGCCCTGTCGAAGATCTTCCGCCGTCTGTTCCTCGACGGCCTGGAAGCCGCTTTCCGTCGCGGCGACCTCGGTTTCTTCGGCGACTTGGTCCCACTCGCCGAGGTCGCCGCATTCGCCGAACGGGTGCGCGCGTTGCGGCAAAGCGCTTTCGTCGTCTACGCCAAGCCGCCCTTCGGCGGCCCCGAGCGCGTATTGGCCTATCTCGCCCGCTACACGCACCGCACAGCGATCGCCAACTCGAGGCTCGTCGCCGTCGACGACGATCATGTGGCGTTCTCTTACAAGGACTATCGCCGCGGAGGCCGAAGCGGCGCCATGCGGCTTGCCCCGCACGAGTTCATCCGCCGCTTTCTCCTCCACGTCCTGCCCGACGGCTTCCACCGCATCCGTCACTACGGCTTCCTCGCCAAAGGCGACCGAGGCGACACCCTCGCACACGTGCGCAACCTGCTTCACGAGCCCGACGGCGAAGCCCCGCCGCAGAGTTCCGAGCCGGAGGCGAAGCCCTCTCACGAACCGTTCGCCGTCTGCCCGGATTGCGGCGGCCTCATGCGCCGCATCGGGCCCATCGCGCCGGACAAATCCGGCGCCTTTCGCTGCGACACATCATGATCACGAACGCCGACCTGATCTCGATCGCCTTCGATTTCCTGGGCCGCCGCGGCAGTTCCCCGCCGGCGCCGAGGTTCAGCGCTTCGTTCGCTCTCCGTCCGCTTGCTTCAGCCTCGACCCCGTCGCCGTCGCTACCGTCGGAGCCGTCCAGACGCCAGCGGCCGAACGGTCAAACCGTTCTGCGATCGCTCCCGCCACTCTCACAGACCGCGCCCCGGGGGTCCACAATCAAAGCCGCTCTGCGCTTTCCCCATAGCCGCTAACCGGCCCGCGCCTTCGCTCAATCCGGCTTATGTCAGGTCGCCTTCTGTGACGCACGAACCTACGCGCCGGCGACCTCACATAACCCTCCAGATTCCATTGGGAGTCGGTTTGTGATTCGCTTCCGCGAGGAGGTGATTTGCGATGCCGAAACCTTACTCGCAGGATCTTCGTAGGCGCGTTGTCGATTTTGTCGAGGCCGGCCATTCCCGGCGGGCGGCCGCGGGGCATTTCGATGTTTCGGTATCGTTTGTCGTCAACTTGATGACGGCTTATCGGATGCGAGGCAGCCTGGTCCCCAAGCCCCTTGGCGGGCGCCGTCACGCCAAGCTCGATCCGCACCGCACGTTTCTTCTCTCTCGCTTGGCGGAAAAGAACGACATCACCATGCCGGAATTGGCGGGCGAGCTCGAAGCCAACAGCGGCGCGCGGGCCGATCCCGCCTCGCTCTCGCGCTGGCTCATCCGCAACGGCTATCGCTATAAAAAAACCCTGCTGGCCAGCGAATGCGATCGTCCCGACATTCGCCAGGCGCGCGAGGAATGGACGGGAGAGCGGCAACCCCGGATGCGGCTCGAACCGCACCGGCTGATCTTTCTCGATGAGACCGGAACGACAACGAAAATGACGCGATTGCGCGGACGCAGCCTCAAAGGTCAACGCCTGCGCGCCAAAGCCCCGTTCGGGCATTGGAAGACCCAAACCTTCATCGCCGGCCTGCGTTGCTCCGCCCTCACCGCGCCCTTCGTCATCGACGCCCCGATGGATCGGCGTATCTTCGAAACCTATGTCGAAACCCAGCTCGCCCCCACCCTTGAAAAGGGCGACATCGTCATCATGGACAATCTGCCGGCGCATAAAAGCAAGATCGCCGAAAAAGCCATTCGCGATCGGGGCGCATGGGTTCTGTTCCTGCCGCCCTACAGTCCCGATCTCAATCCCATCGAGATGGCCTTCGCCAAACTCAAGGCCCTTCTGCGCGCCAGAGCCGAAAGGACGATCGACGCCCTGTGGCGCGCCATCGGCCAAATCTGCGACCTCTTCCAGCCCGACGAATGCAGAAACTACTTCACCGCCGCAGGCTACGGATTCAATTGACCGTCCGACGCTCTAGCTGCTTCGGATCGATCACTGATCGGCTTTGCCTCGGGCCCGTAGTGCGCAAGCGCGCGATCGAGCAGAAGCGCTCGCGATGCGTAGGTCTCCAGCTCAGATTTTTGAGTTGCAAAAAATGCATAGGTGTTGCCGACCAGCGTCCCAAGGACCAACGCCAACAGGAGAGTGACGAGGCCGATGACAGCCAAGATCATCTCACGCGAGCCGCCCGACATGTGTTCCTTGGGAAGCCGCCTCTCGAAGAAGAGCCCGAGGATTCCGCTGCCGAAGGTCAGGACTGCGACGAAAATTGCTATCAGAACGGACGGCACGTGCGACTCCTCGAGGGCCAAGCGCCGCGGTTAGCCGATCATTCGCTGAATGTCACTTTGTCATGCTTTCTACGCAGGTACGCGGCGAGCGGAGGCTTATATTATGCCCGCCTTTTGCCGCCCGGACGAGTGACAGACTGTCCTCCCAACTGCGACGCCGAACCGTCGCGATCAGGAACGACCACCGAGCCGTCCGCTTCGCGCAAAGTGCGGTTATTGTCGGACAGACTGGCGAGAGGGGCGATTCGACCCTCTTGCCGCCCCGTTCCCTCGTCACTGACCGCAACCGAGGCGCTGGCAAAGTTCCTCTGTCGTCCAGTTCGCGATGACCGCGTGACCTTCCGCGGTCGGATGGAAGGCACCGCCGGTCGCGCGGCCAGAAAGGTCGAGCACGCCGAAGGGACTTTGATCGAGGTAGAACTGAGGCCTCTGATTGATCGCAAGAAAGACGTCGTTCATGGTGCGGAAGAGTTCGCGTGCGGCTTCGGTACGGCTCGAAACGCCCCGGCGGAAACGGCAGGAACGCCGCCGGATCGCCGGAACAGGCGCTCGAGAGCGGCCCCGCCCGCGGCGCGTGCATGGATTCGGCGATGTCGGCTTCGGGCGCGCAGCGCAGGTTGAAAAGATCCAGCGTCGTAAAGCACGCCTGCCCGGCCGGCGGGCGGCTTTGCCCGTAGGTCGTCGCGCAGACGCCGCGCCTGCCGTAATCGGACGTATAGGCGGTGACGAGGTCGAACTCCGTCGGGGGCCGCAGGGCGAAGGCGGCGAGCGCTTCGTTCAGTTTCACCCGCGCGTGCTCCACATCCCTTTCAACCTGGTCGCTCGCTGGATATTCCGCGAGCACACCCGTCGCCACGGGCAGCGCGCTGCCGCTGCAGGAGTTTGCGAACGGAAGCGGCAGCGGAGGCGGAGGGAACGTCGCGATGGTCAATCCGGAATTGCCCTGAGGACAGAAAGCACCCTCCTCGTTTTGCAGCGCGGGCGGATAGACGGCGACGATCACATGCGACGGGTCGATGCCGAAATCCGGCAGCATGTACTGATCGAGAACGGTCCGCAGAAGCCCGTACCGCCTGTCCAGTCGCGCAAACACGCTTTGCGTCGAGGCGCAACGCGCGGTCCCGTCGAAACAGGGCGCGGTCGCGCCGGCGGCGGCACGCAGGGCCGGGTCCTGCAGAATGATGCTCGCCGCCCAGCCCGCGAAGCCGACGTCGTTGATCCCGATGTCGATCAGGAGCGCGTCGGCCGAGCGCTTGAAGACATTGTTCGGCCCGCAGCGCGCGACGGCCCGGCGCAGCGCGGGGGCAGCGGCATCGTAGAACCCGGTCGTCTGCTCCTGCCGCGCGGTCGGCGGATCGGTCTGGCCGCACCAGGACGCCCCTGAGGCGCAATAGGAGCGGAAGGCCGGGGGCCGACAAATCTCCTGATACGCCAGTCCGATCTCCGAGCGACTGCCGACGACGCCCTTGTCGGTCTGAGCGCTCCATTCGACGCCGTTGTAACCGTAGAGGATGCCCTCCGTGATGGTCGCGCCCGAGCAGCCGTAGGGCAGAATGGTGAAGGACTGGCGGGGATCGGCGAGCGCCGCGTCGAGCGCCGTCCGGATCTGCCAGGAATAGACCGAGCGATGGCACCAGCGGTCAGTCCATTGCGCGCGCGTGTCCTTCGCCTTGAGCGACACGGGGTCGGGATCGCGGGCCGGAAGATTGCCGCCCGTCCAGGGCGCGCCGGAAAAGACGGCAAGGCGCTCCGGATTGCCTTCGCCGGAGGTGAAGGAATCGCCGAAGCCGATCACCAGCCGGTCCCGCGGCGCGACGGTCACGCTTGTCTGCGAGCCGTCCGGCAATTTCCGCGTGACAGTAGCCTGGCCGGCGACGGATCTGGGGTCGCTGGGATCGGATGGGACCACGAGGCGGAGCTCCCGGCAATCGCCCAAGACCGTGGTCGGCGCCGCGTGCAAGGCGCGTTGCGTCCCGGTGACGAACTGCCGGGGGTCGGCCGCATTGGCGGGGACGGCGCCGGCGAAGCTCCATTGGCAGGACTGCCCGGCCGCCGCGTCGGGGTCAAAGACGCGCACGATCCATCCGGGCGCCCGCACATATCGCCCCAGACCGCGCAGCCGTCGTGCAGGCGCTGGGCCGGGTTCCAGCAGGTATCGGTCGAACCGGTCAGGGTCGGCTTCAGCGGGCGCTCGCGGACGAGGAGGCTTGCCCAGCCGCGCCGGTCGAGTTCGTTCGGCCCGACCGGCAGCGGTCGGCCTTCCTCCCGTCTCAGGCGCCCGATCAGCTCAAAGGGTGTTGCGGTTTCGTCACGCGTCCAGTCGATCGGCCAGCGCTTGCGCAAGTCCCCGGCCTCGCCGAGCTTCGCGGTCCAGAAGCCCTCGCCGTTCATGAAGATCTCGAGCTGTTCCGGAGTCGGAGTCGCGCCCTTCTCAGCGATGTAGAGGTCGCGCCCGACCCGCTGCGCCGCCACGTCCGACGGATAGAGGAAATAGCGAAAGTTGCGTTCGACCTCCCAGTCGAGGGCGAAGGCCGAATGGGGCGCGAACAAGCCGAGGATAAATGCGTTCGAATGGATTCGATGCCTAATCATGGTCGTCTCCAGCATCGCCGAAGCCCCGCGGCTTGGAAAACCGCCGCCGGCTTTCCGGCCCTTTCGCCCGCTGCCTCCGCCCAACCGTCCAAGGCGGTGGTCCGTTATGTCCGCGCGACGTCGCCTCCAGCCGTCCAGAGTGCGCCAGAAGGCGGTCGCTTCTGAGAGGTCGTTTCGTGGTGGTCAGCTATCCCACAGGCCGCCCGGCATGACTGGAAAGTCGCAAGCGTGTCCCACAATAAATCTCGGGTCGATCTGATTCGAGGCTATTTGTACTCCCACTCCGCTCCGACGCCAGCGTTCGTTCCGCCGGTGGCGTCCGCGCCGGCTTGCAGGCGAAGATGCTGCGTGACGTCGAGATCGACGTTGAGGCCATTGTCTTGCGGCCGGGCGCCGGACGTCACGCCGACGCTGATCCGGTCGTTGATCGCGCGCGTCGCGCCGACCGTCGCCCCGCCGGTCGCGCTGGTCGAGATGTCGAGGCTGTCGACGCCGAGCGTGCGGCGCAAGTGCTCGAAGGCGTCGCCGTTGCCCGAGAGCGTCGAAACCGCGTTGGCGAGCTGGATCGCCTGAAAGGCCGAAAGGCTCCCGGACGGCCGCTGGAACAAGACGCGCGACAGAATCTCGTCCTCCGGCAGGCTAGGCTGTGAACTGATCTGGAACGACGGCCGGTTCGCGGGGCCGGTCACAGCGATGCGCGCGGTGATGTCGGTCGCCGCTGTCTCGGCGACGAAATTGAGCTCGGGGATCACAACGCCCCCCAACCGGACCTGGCCTTTGGTGAAGACGAGGCGCTTGCCAAGCAGCGCAAGCGAGCCGCGTATGAGGTCGAAGCCGCCGCTCACCTGCGGATCGCGGGCGGATCCGGTCACGTGCAGATTGCCGCCGACCTCGGCGTAAAGGCCGCGTCCGCGAACGAAGTTGCGGTTGGGGGCCGAGATCGCGACATTGAGCGTCGCGTCGAACAGGGGGGTGCGGCCCGTGGCCGCGTTGGCGCTGGCGAGCTGCGCGAGGTGGGCCTGCGCGGTCGGCGTCGGATTAAGATGCTTCGTGCCTGGAATGGGAGCCGAAACGCTGCTGAAGCGGCCCGGCACGGTCACGTCCATCGAGTCGATCGTGATGCGGCCATCGACATTGGGTTTCTGCATGAGCTTCCCGCTGATCGTGAGGGCGAGGTCGGCGGTCGCCGAAACGAGGCTGTTGGCGACGAGCTGCGCATGCTTGCCGGTGACGCGGATCGTTCCCGGAAAGCCGGCCGCCGGATCGAGGCGCGCCTCGCCGCTGAGGGAGATCAAACCGTCATCCGGCGTCGAGCCGGACAGGCTCTGGATGCGGGCCGTATCGCCGTTGGCGACGATGACGCCGGTCATGCCGGTGAGCTTGAACCCCGTCTGGTCGTCGCGGAACTCGCCATTGGCGAGGCGGATCGACCCCTGCGCCTGCGGCTTGGCGACGGTCCCGCGCACCTGGGCGGCAAGCGTGACCGCCCCGGTCACGCGGCGGCCGGAGACAGACAAGGCGTTGTTGGCGAGGCCGGCGTCGAGCTTGCCGTCGAGCTCGAGATCGAGCGCGCCGTCGCTCGATAGCGGCGCCGATCCGGTCACGCGGACGGAATTCCCGGCGCCGGCGTTCGCCGTGACGTCGACCGAGGTTCGCCCGCCGGCAAGGCGGCCGCTGGCTGTCGCGTCGAGCGGCGGCAGCCTCATGCTCCGCGTCTGCGGCGCGCTGACTTGTTGCAGGCGAAGCCGCCAGTCGCCGGCGGGATCGGCTGGCGCGCCCCGGATCGTCGCCTCGCCGTCCGCGGTTCCGGCAAGGCCGAGGCCGGGCGAGAGGAGATCGAGCGCGACCAGCGGCATGGCGGTCGCGCTCGCGCGCAGATCGAGCGTCGCGCCCGCTCGGCCTGAGAGCGCGAGGCGGCCCGAATCGACGCGCAGGGCGAAGTTCTCGATCGCGAGCCCATCATTGCCGTAAGTCAGCGTCGCCGGTCCGACGAGGGCGATCGTGCGGCCGGCGCCCTGGGTGGTAAAGCGGGCGAGGTCCAGCCGGACCGGCGTCCCACCCGTCAGGCGCCCCTGGACTTTCACGGCGAGGCCGCGCACGGAGCCGTCCAGGGCAAGATCGGTGGAATCGCCCTGGCCGTTGGCGGCGAGCCTGAGGTCGGAGGCGGACTGGCCGCCGATTTCAGCGCGCGAGAGCGTGGCGAGGCCGGAAATGGCGCGCGCGGCCCAGAAGTCGCCGACCTTGAGGTCGACCTTGAGGCCCTCGAGGCGGCTGGTCCCGAAGGCCATCCGGTCGCTATTGGCATTGACCGCGAGCGCCTGCTTGCCGCCCGCGGCGGAGGCGCTGACCTTCGCCTGAAGCGCGCCGGACATTTTCGTCAGCGCAAGCGGCGACAGGTCGTCGAGATTGGTCGCGCCGAAGCTCAGTTCGCCGGTCGCCAGACTGTCCGCGCCGACCGTCAGCGCGCCGGCGAGGCGCGCCGAGGCGAGGCTGAGCGCCATATTGTCGGCCGCCCAACCGCCCTCCGCCGTCTTCGCGACATGGGCCGAGGCCTGAAGCGGGTGGCCGTCGACGCCGCCCGACAGCGCGCCCTTCGCGTCGAAGAGCCCGGTGATGTGGCTCGCCGTCGCGTCGAGCGTGAGGCCCGCCGTCGGGCGGTCGAGCAGGCGGCCGTCGCCGAGGGTCGCTTTCAGCGTCGCGCTGAGATCGTCGGACGGGCCGGTCAGCGTGGCGAGGGCCTGCGCGCGGCCTGAGATGCGCGGATCGAGCGCGCTCGTCTGCGGCAGGTCGATCCGCGCCTCGAGATTGGCCTTGTCGCGGCCAAAATCGCCGCTGAGCTGAGCCGAGCCATGCGCGCCCCTCGCCACGAGATCGGTGAAGCCGAAGCCGCCGCCGGCCGCCGAGCGCGCCGCGCCGGTCACATGCAGTTCGCCGCCGGTCACGCGGTCGAGCAGCGGATAGGCGGTCGCGAGCCGCGTCGCCTGGGCGTCGATCGTCGCCGTTAGCGCGCCGTAGCTCGGCGCGCCGTCGACGTCGGCGGTTCCGTGAGCCTCGCCTTTGAGGGCGTCGCCGGCGAGGCCGGCGAAGCGGCTGAGGTCGCGCGCCGTGACTTCGAGCCGTCCGTGCACTTTCTTCGGCGCAAGCAGGCCCGAATAGCGGGCGTCGAGGTCATGCGAGGCAAGTTCGAGCGTATCGAACGACACGTCGCCGCCGACGCTCGCCGTTCCGCGCAGGGAAAGCTTCGCCTCGCTGCCGATCGCGCTTGCGAGCGCCGGATCTGCAAGCTTGAGGCCGCTCATCGCGCCCCGGCCCTCGAAGGCGATGCGCGTCGCCTCCTGGTTCACGGGGCCGCTCGGGACCGCGCGGAAGCGCGCGGAAACATGGTCGAGCGAGCCCTGCTCGACATGGATGTCGCCGGCGTCGAACGAACCTTCCGCGATCGGGTTGAGGACTGGCCCGACGATCGAAGCGTTGAGGTCGAGCTTGCCGATCTGGGTTGCGCCCGGAATGGCGCCGGCGTGGATCTTGAGGCCGACCGTGTCGTCCGCCGAATTGCCTCCTTCAATGTCGAGGCGGGCGTTGGCGGAGACCATGTGAACGCCGGGCGTCGCGATCGTGCCATCGTCGTCGAAGAAGAGATCGCCTTTGAGCGTCGTCTCGCCGGCGAAGACCGGCCGGATGATTGCGGGCGTCATCCCTTCGAGGCGCGAATTGAGGTCGAGCGTCAGCTTCCGCCCGGCGTCCTGCCGCGCGACGATTATGTCGCCTCGCGCCCAGACATCGGCGCCGGCGGCGAAATCGAGCCTGGCCTTGAAATTGTCGAGCGGCCCCGCGCCGTTCAAAGCGAGCTTGACCGGCGGCAATCCGGGCAAGTTGGCGAGATGGGCGAATATGCCGCCCGCGGGTTCGTCGGAATTGACGGCGACGGTGAGCTTGTCGGTCGCCGGAACGTAGGTCATGACCGCCTTGAACGCGCCCGAGGCGTCGAGGCGCTTTGCGGCGAGGTTGAGGTCGAGACCTTCGGACGGCGCCCCGAGCGTGGCCTTGCCCTCTAACTCGAGGCGCGCCGCGACCCCGACGACCGGCTCGCCGAGCGAAAGGTCCTGCAAGCCGAATTTCTTGATGACCACTTTGACCGGCAGTTCCGGCAGGATCGAGCCAGGCCCGCTATTCGGAGGCGACGGCGTCTCGGACCGCAGCGGCCGCCGCAGGAATTGCATGTGGCCGATCGTCAGCAGGTCAACGTCGAGCTGGCCGCTGAGCAGGGCAAGCCGGTTCCATACCAGGCGGACCTTGTCGATCTTCAGCCACGGGCCCTCGCGGTCGGAGAGCACGATATCGCTGATCGAGGCGTCGGAAGATAGAACGCCGTCGACCGCCCCGATGGAGACTGTTGTCGCGTCCGAGGACAGAGCCCTGGAGAGCAAGTCGGCGAGGACGCCCTTGTCCTCCTCCGCCGCCCGTGCCGCAGGCCAAAGGGCGAGGACCACGAGGATCACCGCCGCAAGACCCCCGATCGGAATAAGTCGCCGCATCATCAGAAAGCTTGCCCGATGCTGACATAGAAGGCGACTGCGCCGGTTCCGGGGCGCTGTTCGAGCGGGAAGGCGAGGTCGGCGCGGATCGGCCCGACCGCCGTATAGTAGCGGAGCCCGATTCCAATGGCCTTGTAGAGGGGAGCGCTGAAATTGGGGAAGCTCGAAGCATAGGCGTTGCCCGCATCGAAGAACGGCACAAGTCCGATTGTGTCCGTCACCCTGACCCGCAATTCCGCCGAAAGCTGGAACAGGCTCCGCCCGCCGATCACGGCTCCGAAATGGACCGTAAGGTCCGAGGCTGTTGTAGGCGTAGCCGCGCACCGAGCCGCCACCGCCGGCGTAGAAACGCCAATTGGCGGGGATGTCCGCGAGATCGCCGCCGCCCATTGCGCCGGCCCCGACCAGGCCCGCGAGCACGAAGCGCGAATCGGCGTCGATCGCGTAATAGGCCGACGCGCGCGCCTTGCCCTGGAGGATATCGACGGTCGAGCCGAGGGCGGTCGGAAATCCACTCACCGAGCCGCTGAGTCGCAGCCCCCGCGTCGGGTCGAGCTTGCTGTCGGTCGTGTCGTAGTTGGCGGACACCGGTACGCCGACAAGCGTATAGTTCACTCGACCGAGCGCGTCAGTCGCGACGCCGGTCTGCGCCTCGATCCCGGCCTGGACCCAGAAATTCCGGCTGAATCGGTGGCGCAGCAGCCGCCGTCGCGTCTGCGTCCTCGACCTCGTAGCCGAGGAAGCCCGCGCCGCTGGAGCTCGTCCGCTCAGCCAGCGCGTCCACCAAAAGGTCGTTCTGCGTGCCCCACAGAGCGGGCTTCAGGAAGCTCGCCGAGAAACGATATCCGAGATCGTTGATCGAGAAGTTTCTGATGTCCTGCGAGGTTACGTACCACGGCGGCGCATAGAAGACGTCGGCCTGCAGGCGCAGCAGCTCGGCGCCGCCGAAGACGTTGCGGTCCTCCCAATAGACCTGGCCGGCCGGCCCGTTGGTGGTTGAATATTTCGCCGAGGCGCCGATCGCATACGGCAGGCGGTCCTCGACATCGACCGTGTAGGGAAGGCGGCCATGAGCGTCGAGCGCCGTCCCTTCGGTGATCCTCACCCCCCCTACCGCCGGGATTTGGCGAATGCTGTTCCGTGCGTCCTCGATCGCGCGCGGCGAATAGGGGTCGCCGGGTTCGATGTAGAGGAAGGAGCGCGCGATGCGCGGGTCGAAATCCTTCGGTCCGTTCATCGTCGCTTCGCCGAACGGCGCGACCGGCCCCGGGTCGGCGGTGAAGGTCACGTCCATCACATGAGCGGCGTGATCAACCACCGGAGCGACCGAGGCGATCCTTGCGAGCGGCCGGCCCTGGCTCGCGGAAATAATCGACGATCCGCGCCTCCGCCGCGCGCAGGTCGGCCGCCGCGGCGGAATCGCCGGGCTTGAGGCGGACGATCCGCTCCGGCAACTCGGCCTCCGAAAGCTCCGCGCCGCCCAGGCCGAGGGCCCTGATCGATCGCAGGCTGAAGAGCGGGCCGGGATCGACCACGATGGTCACCGGTGCGACGGCGCGGTTGCGGTACCCCTCGGCGGCGCGGGCAAAGCCCGCGATGTCGCTGGACTGAATGCTCAGACTGCGCGCGGTCGATCGAGATCGTGACGGCCGCGTCGTAATAGCCGGCGCCCCACATGGCGTCGATGATCGGGCCAAAATCGCCTTCACCGCGGCGGGCGAGCGCGTCGCCGTCGGGAGGCGGATCGGTGCGGAGTTTATAGACCGAGGACGCGTCCTTGATCGCTGTGGTTAGCGCGCGGTCGCCGGGACGGACATCGACGGTCACGGAATAGGAAATCGCCGTCCGCGAAACCGGCGGCGGGCTCTCGTCCGAGCCCCATAGTCCAAAAAAATCGAAAGCCCTGGCGCTATTCCAGGGGCTGCACGCGATCATGGCCGCGGCCAACGCGACGACGAAACTCACGCTTACGCGATCTGGCAGGAAAGATGCGGCCATCCACTCGTACGCCTCTCCCTGATTGACCAGGGGGATATCTGCACATCCTATCGTTAACGGATCGAACTGTCTTGCGCGCCAAAGTCGAGACGGCTTGGCAACACAAAGAGGCCCCGCCCATCGAGGCGCCGTAAAGCAGCCTTTCACCACCCGCGGTGTCCACGGTGACAATTCGTGGTGCTCGTCTAACGTCGATTCCAGCCCACTCCTACGCGCAAATAGCAGTCATCTGCCGGGGGGGCTGACGAATTGATCAAAATCAGCCCCCTGGCGGACCTTTCAGCGCTGATAACCGAGCGGAGCGCTCGCGCGAAGATGGGCATTGGTTCTGGTTTCCGCCAGCCCAGGCCTTCCTTGTGGTAAACATCGCGAAGGCGGGAAAAGGCGATCTCGAGCGGGGAATTAAGGGGCCGAATATGCAGTCGAAATTAATTATCGGCGCCTTCGTCTTCCCGGACTTCTGGGGGGATCGGTCCCGCGCAATTTCAAACCTGGCCCGTTTGAGAGATTGTGGCGTCAACGCGATCATGACGGAGAGCGACAGCTACGAGCTTTCCGTGGTAGACGCGACGCACAACGCTGGACTCCGCTTCTTCGCCGGCGTCGCCTGTTTTTCCGACCATGCTTCCAATTTTCGCTCTCTGCGGGAGCGCGCCGAACTATGGCCCGTGCTCGAAAATGGAGCGCGCCGGCCGCAGATGGAGTGGTATGTCGGCATGTCGCCGACGGACCGCAGACGCCAGGTGGAGGCGCTGTCGCAGATCCGGCAGATCGCGCGGACGTTTCCCATCGACGGGCTTTTTCTCGATTTCGTCCGTTGGCCGTTGCACTGGGAAATCGAGCTCAGGCCGGAGCGACAAAGACCGCTTGATTCAAGTTTCGACGGTGCGACGCTCGGAATGTTTGAGAAAGCCACAGGAGCGCTGCCGCAAGATCTCGATTCGACAGAAGCGCGGGCCGCGTGGATTCGCAAAAACCGGTTGGCCGACTGGGTTGAATTCAAATGCAAGGTCGTGAGCGATTTCGTCGGCGAGGCGCAAAACGTGCTGAAGGAAGCGAATGCCGACGCGGAACTCGGAATCTACGTCGTGCCGGACGTTAACGGGCTTACGGAGCCGTTGACCGGCCAACGTATCAAAGATCTCGCGCCGTTGGTCGACTGGATGTCGCCCATGCTCTACCACAACATCTTGCTCCTGTGGCTGATGACCAGTATCGTCAGCCCCTGCCGCTTCAGTGCCAAAATGACCTCTTCGACCGCCGTCGTCTCAGCGACGCCGAGCGCGGCTGTAGGCTCGTCCATGAGAATGAGTTTCGACCCCCAAGCTCCGGCGCGCGCAATCGCCACAACCTGCCGCTGCCCCGAACCTCTATCTCGGCCGCGAACTGACCGTTGGGCCGAAATTCCTTCACATCCTCGACAAGCCCAGAATGCTCTCCAAGACAAGTGAGATGCTCAAGCGGTTCATAGGCAATGTGCCGCCGGTCGGAGAGCCGGTCGAATATCCTCGGACGCCTCTTCGGCATCCCCAATCCAGCAATCCTCTTCCTCCTCGTCGCTCTCTTGCTCGGATTTATCCTCCATCGAACGCGCTTTGGCCATTACGTCTATGCTGTCGGCGGCAATTCTGTTGCCTCAACCCAGATGGGCGTCAACACGGCGCGTGTGCGGTTTGCCGTCTACGTTCTTGTGTCAGTGTGCGCGGCCGTATCGGGCATCATCCTCGTCGGTCAGAAAGCAAGCGCAACACCGCAGGCGGCGTTGGGATACGAGCTCACCGCCATTGCCGCGGTGATTGTGGGCGGCGCGCCGCTGGGAGGCGGCCGAGGCCGGATGACCGGTACGATCGTCGGCGTCTTTCTCCTCGGAGTGGTCGCAAATGGCCTCAATCTTTTCGGCGTTTCGCCTTTCTGGCAACCGGTCGCGACCGGACTCATCCTCATTGCCGCAGTCGCTTTCGACGGTTACTCCGGCCGGGGTGCGTTCGGCTCATGAGAACCGGATGAACAGCCTTGGCGCCTGTTTTGCAAAAACCGGAGATGCGCTAGCATGATTGCCGTCGCTGTCTTTTAGACCAATAAAAACGAGGGGCGAGCGATGGCGCCAAACGGGAGGAATCAGACATGACCCATAATGAACCTAAGAATTTGAGTGAATTGCAGGCGCTGCGTTCTGCCCTTAGACAAGCGCTTATGCTCGGGGTCCTTTCCTTAGGGCTTCTCTCAGCGTTCACCCCGGCCGCGCTTGCGGACAAACTGAGCTGTCCGCCACCTGAAAGGCTATCCGAGAATCCGACTCCTACGCCGGCGAACAAGAAGATCGGCGTCACCGTCGCATACCTCAAGGTGCCCTTCTACGCGAACTTCAAGACTGGTCTCGAAGATGGCGCCAAACAGTTCGGCTTCACCTACGACCTGGTCGACGGCAACAGCGGCGACGTTGCAACCGAGCTCGCCAATCTTCAGAATTTCATTGCGCAGAAGAAAGACCTGATCCTTCTTACGCCCTCCGGCGACGAAATCATTCCCGGCATCAAGCTCGTGAACGATGCGCAAATTCCCCTGATCGAAGTGAACAACAAAGCCGGCTTTGGGCGCAGCGAGGCGAACGTGCTCACTTATGTCGGCGCGGACGACGTCGAGTTCGGTCGGCTCCAGGGCAAGCTCCTCGATCAGGCCTTCGGCGGCAAGAAGGCCAAGGTCGCCTATGTCATGGGCATTGCTGGAACTTCGCCGCAAATCCTGCGCGCCAAGGGGTGGGACGAGTTCCGCGCCAAGAATCCTCAATATGAGGAAGTCGCGCGCGTGAACGACGACTTCGATGCCGCGAAGGCGCTGGCCGTCGTGCAGGATCTCCTCAGCCGCTTTCCCAAGGGACAGCTTGACGCGATCATCATGCAGGGTCCCGAGGCGAGCGCAGCTGTTGACTTTGCGCTCCGCAACGGGCGCGACGAGGTCAAGTTCATCGTCGGCGACTACCCCCAGGACGTGCGACAGCTGATTCACGACGGCAAAATTTTCGGCACCGTCGATCAGGATCCTTATCCGCAGGCGTACAACGCGATGAAAATGGCGTGGCTGCATTTTAATGGAAAGGATGCCGACATCCAGAAGCCCTATTTCCTCCCGTTGCCCCTCATCACGAAGGAGAACGCCGAGAAAACGCCGGCGGCCTGGGGCTGTTGATCAATCCTCTATCGCGGCGCTCGGGAGCTTCACCCCGGTTGCGCAGCTTTGGCGAGCGCTTGGATGCAGTCAGCGGGCGCGTGCATCAGATCCCATGAGATCACAAGGCCGGCCGCGTTCGCCGCGCGGCCGGCCTTGACCATCTCGACAATATGGACAGGATCGATGTCGATAACGCCGGGTTGGCGAACGAGCTCCAGCCCGAAATAGACGGGAACCGGCGAAAAGGCGCGAACGGCTGCGTCAATCTCCGCCTGAATGAAGGGGATCGGAACTGCCCGATCCCGCGTCTCCTGAAGCATGTTTCGGTCGAAACCCGCCTGGCGTGCTGACCACTCCACAATCCGACCTTCTTCCAAGCCAAAGCGATTCGCGACCCCCTCGATTAGCGCTGGGATCTCGAGCCGCAATCCGGCTGGTCCCTGCGCCAACCGATATGTCATCGGCTTCGCCCAGTCGCAGTGGTGCTTGAGGAGCCAGTAATCCTGACCTACCAAAGGAGCAAGGCAGGGGGAGAACAGGTCCAGCGACACTTTTCGCCCCATCCGCCGCGCGTCGTCCCCGAGTTCCGCTACGAGAGCCATTACGCTGTCGGCGCGAAAGTGGAGGAAACGGGTAAGGACGCCGCTGCCTGCGAGCAGCGCGCCGAGCCACCCGAGACCTTTGTTGCTCTCTGAGTTGGCTCGCGAAGCCGAGGGGTCGATCGCGCGATCGGAGAGGGCGTCAACGACTGCGTCGAGGTCAAGATCGGCCGCCTTCGCCGCGTCCCGGCAGTGACCGCAAAAGCAGGACAGCATCTCGTCGATACCGTTGGCGGGGGAGGGAAACCGGATCTTGTCGAGAAAGACCCCGGCGAATTTGTACTGGGTGAGCAGCTCGCGAAGTCGCCGAACTGTCTTTCTCCTGACGTTCGGGTTGTTTGGGCACGCGAAGCGGAACGTCTCTTCCACCTCGTCCCTTTCGGCCCAGCCGCCCCAGCCGCGGCTGCGCTCGCCACGCCAGTTCACGACGAGGTCCGATTCGTCCATGCCTTCGATGTCGGAAAGCGCGCCGTACCACAGTTGAGCGTCATCGACCGGCCGGCGGGAACCGCAGAACTCGCGAAAGATTTCTGGCGCCTCTCGAAAGCCAACAATAAGGAGATCGAGGTCGATCGCGTCCTGCACGCGACGCACGGTCTCTAACATTCTGAACGGATCGAGCGAGCCGCGAGAGGAATGGGACGTGGAGAGTTGCGCGCCGAGCTTCCAACGGCCGATCATGAATGATGACTATTCCCCGTCAGGCGGCGCCCGGGCATGATACCTCCGCCGGGATCGCCGGTTAATTGCGTTCAAGAAGCGTGGGGACCTGAGCCCACGGTCTGCCCACTTCGGGCGGACTACGGTCCTTCTCGAGGGCGAAGCGTGTGGAACCGCTTGCCGCAACTGCGAAGTCCCCGCCATTGCAAAATGTCCGCTTCACTGAAGGGTTTCGGATGCCGGCTCTTTGCAGGTGCGCTGGGACTGGGCGCGGGGCCGGGGTCCGAAAGCCTCGTAAGGAGGAAACCGCGGGGAGGAAGAGGCGCGGTTTGGTTGGGCGCAAGCTATGGGGATTTGAAGGTCGCCGACGGATCGCGGGTGCGGCTGCGGGGGTCGGCGGCAGCCATTCTTATCGATGGGAACGTAGGCGACGAGCGTGTTCGATCGCGAGCATACGAGGGCCCGGCGTTAGCCCGGCGCCTGGAGAGGGTCTGCGGACGGTGTGAGGACACGGGCGGCCCGTTCCGACGCGTGGCCAGAAGCGAAACTGAGAGGCGTTGCGTGGCGGGAAGCGCGGCGACGGTCATGAGGTGTCGATCCTGATCCGGCTCGGCGATGGCGAGCGGGAAGAACGCGCGCCTTCGAATGTTTCGACGGTGATCATCCGGCCGCCGCAACACGGACATTGACGCAAGGGCGAAAGTCTTTCGGCCTCGCTGTCCGCCGTGTTGCGCGAGCGCTCGGGGGAGGCCTCGGGCGCGGCGAGTATTTGTCGGACGCGCTCGATGTTGCGGGCTCGAACCGTTCCGGCGAAGAGGCCGTAGTGGCGGATGCGGTGGAAGCCGCTGGGCAGGACGTGCAGGAGAAAGCGGCGGATGAACTCGGCGGCGTCGAGCGTCATGGTCTTGAGCCTGTCACGGCCTTTGATCCGGTAGTCCTTCCATTTGAAGGTGACGCCCGCGTGGTCGAGGGCGATGAGCCGGGAATTGGAGATCGCAACGCGATGGGTGTAACGCGCGAGGTAGGCGAGAACGGCCTGGGGTCCGGCGAAGGGTCGCTTGGCGTAGACGACCCACTCGGTCCGGCGCGCTCGCGTGAGGACGGCATCGAAGGCGCCCTGGTCGGCGAGCAGAGCGAGGTCGCCGAAGAACGCGAGGCGGCCAGTCTTGTGCAGGGTGGCGACGCCTTCGAGAAACAGGCGACGAAAGAGGCGCGACAGCACGCGCACGGGCAGGAAAAAGCCGGACTTGCAGGCAATCCAGCGCGACCCGTCCGGCGACAGGCCGCCGCCGGGAACGATGACGTGGACATGCGGATGATGGGTCAGCGCCGAGCCCCAGGTGTGGAGCACGGCGGTCAGGCCGACGCGCGCGCCCAGATGCTTCGGGTCGGCGGCGATGGTGGTCAGCGTTTCGGCTGCGGTCTTGAACAACAGATCGTATACGACGGCCTTGTTGTGGAAGGCGATCGCGCCGATCGCCGCTGGCAGAGTGAAGACGACGTGATAATAGGGAACCGGCAGAAGCGCCGCCTCGCGCTCGGCGAGCCATTGCCGCGCCGTCGCGCCCTGACACTTCGGGCAGTGACGGTTGCGGCAGGAATTGTAGGCGATGCGTTCGTGCGCGCAATCCTCGCAGCGCTCGACATGTCCGCCGAGCGCCGAGGTTCGACAGGTCTCGATCGCCGACATGACTTTCAGTTGGCTGAGACTCGCATGGCCGGGATTGGCCTCGCGCCACGCCGCCCCATGGGCTCGAAAGACGTCGGCGACCTCCAGGCGAGGCCGCGCCATGCGCCCGCGCTCAAGCGGGCGGCGATCGGTTGGCGATGTTGAGGCCCAGTCGCTCCAAGGGGCTTTTGATGTCGCGGATCGTGTTGAAGGCGACGCGGGTATAGAGCGCGGTCGTCTCCAGCTTGGCGTGCCCGAGCAACACCTGGATTACGCGAATATCGACGCCCTGTTCGAGCAGATGCGTCGCGAAGCTGTGCCGCAACGTGTGCATCGACACGCGCTTGGAGATTCCGGCCAGGTTCTTGGCGGCGTGCACGGCGCGGTTGAGCTGCCGGGCCGACATTGGATTGACCGGGTTCTGGCCCGGAAACAGCCAGGCCTGCGGCCGTGCCGACCGCCACCATTCGCGCAACAGTTCGAGCAGCTGCGGGGAGAGCATGACGTAGCGATCCCGCTGCCCCTTGCCCCGCTCGACCCGAAGCGTCATGCGCTCGCTGTCGATGTCGGACACCTTCAGCGCCACGACCTCGGACACGCGCAGGCCTGCGCCGTAGGCGACGCTGAGCGCGGCCTTGACCTTGAGACCGGGCGCCGCTTCGAGGAGGTGCGCCACTTCCTCCTGGCTCAGCACGACCGGCGCCCTACACGGTGTGTTCACCGTCGTCAGATGACGCACAAGGTCGGGGCGTTCGAGCGTCACGTTGAAGAAAAACCGCAGCGCGGCGACGGCGGCGTTGATGGACCCTGCGCTGATCTGTTGCTGCGCCATGTGTAGCTGAAAGCGGCGAAGGTCCTCGCTCGTCGCCGTGTCCGGCGACCGGCCGAGGAAGGCCGCGAAGGTCCTGACGTGCCGGACGTAATCCTTCCGCACCTTCTCCTTGAAACGGCGCGCCGTCATGTCGTCGATCATGCGCTGGCGAAGCGGGCTGATGGGCTTCTCTAGCATCGCAAAGACTCCTGTCTCGCATGGGGTTGAACCCCACGATCTTGAGACAGGTTCGAGCCTTCGCTCTCACCGTCACCCCTTTGGCACCTCCTGCCGTCCATCGCCGCGGCTACCGCGCGAGCGGTTTAGTCCTAACGTCAACTCCAGCCGCCCGCTGTGCGCAAATAGCCGCCATCCGCGCCCTCGTGGCGACCGGAGGGATCACCGAGACCAAGCGGACGGATGTCGCTTGGGGGTAATCGACGATGATCTCGATCCGCACGTCTGGTACGAGCGGAAGAGGAGATAACCGATGCAGACGCGGAAACTTGGAGATGGTGGTCTTGCCGTCTCGGCACTCGGCCTAGGCTGCATGGGTCTTAATCACCATCGTGGTCCTGCCCCCGACCGGGCAGCGATGATCGAGCTTGTGCGCGCGGCAGTCGCGCGCGGCATCACTTTCTTCGACACCGCTGAAGTTTATGGCCCCTTCACCAATGAGGAGCTGGTCGGCGAGGCGCTGTAGTTCTTGCGGAGCGAGGTCGTAATCGCCACCAAATTCGGCCACGACTTCGAGCCGGGAACGGACGGTCTCAACAGCCGGCCCGCCCACATTCGCAAGGTCGCCGAGGACTCGCTGCGTCGCCTGCGCGTCGACAGTATCGATCTGTTCTACCAGCATCGTGTCGATCCGAAGGTGCCGATCGAGGATGTCACAGGAGCCGTGAAGGGCCTGATCGAAGAAGGCAAGGTCCGGCATTTTGGCCTATGCGAGGCAGGCGCCGAGACGATCCGACGCGCCCATGGCGTACAGCCGGTCACTGCTGTGCAGAGCGAATATTCGCTGTGGTGGCGCGAGCCGGAGGCGGAAATCGCCGGCGGAAATCCCGCTCAGATAGAGAACCGGCAACAGCGCGTCGAGGCTCTTGGTGCGCCGCGCCCATTTGGGCAGGATGTTCGACGAGAAGCGAAGGCGCTCCCCCGAAGCGGCGGCGCGATCGCGGGCCTTCGGCTTTTGCACTTCGACCGGGCCGATTCCCGTCTGGATCGCGCGAACCGGATCATGCCCGTGGCGAACCACCCGTTGGCGGCCATCCGGAAGCACGAGCTCCGCGGTCGAGGCCAGAAATGTCTCGAACTCCGCCTTCACCGCCTGGGCAATCAGCCGACGCGCGCCCGCTCGCAAGATTTCGGTGAGCGGATCATCGATTGCCCCTTTCTGTCGAAGGGCAACAACTCTATTCTCAGTCATGGCGTAACGCTCCTGCTTGGAGGTTCGGGTGGCTTGATCACCAACCCCGTTACGCCGCCTCTTCACACCGTCACCCAGTTTCCTCCATAGCTCCCGGCCGTCGGGAGGTACCTGCGATGGCGACAACGGCTACAGCGACGACGGTGACTATGCTCAAGCGACCTCCGCAGCCTGAGCGCATCCCCTGATCCCGATGACCACGAGACGACATATTGTGCAGGCGGTAGCGTGGGACCTGTTGCCGCCTGAGATCGGCTGAACGAAGCCGGCAAGACTGTTTATCGTAGCGTCGGCTGCGAAGAGTGAGTTTTTGCTTCACGAGCAGAATCGTTGGCGCCGCTGAGTCAGGTAACCCAGCATTGCGATTCCCCCCGCACCGAACAGACTAACGGCTTGAAGGCGAGCGATGCGGTCTATGGCGTCTGCGATGCCTACATTGACTGCGGCGTTGCAGTGACCATTCGCAGGGAATCCCTAGCCTTCCGCCCGCCTCGGCGAGGCCGTTTCCCGACTGGGCGCGGCCGGTCCACGCGCCCGAAACGGAAGCCGAAGCGGCGTTTCTGGCTGGCGCAGCGCTCGCCCGTCTCGACGCGATCGTCAGATGGATCCTACGACGGAAGCGTATGCGGCATCCTATGAGTTACGGAGCGATGCGATGATGCTCCAGACCCAAGAAAATATGTCGAATCCGACAGTGCTGGCCGTTCGGGCGGTCTATCAGTTTGGAGCCGGAGTGGGACCGGACGTCGCGGCCGCTGACGACTCTGAAAATATGGCTCAACTCACCGGATTAAGCGCGGCTTCACTTGCTGCGAATGGTCTTTCTAGCTCAAGCACAGTTGGTCAATGGCGGGCAACCATCATTGCTAAACTAGGCTCCGCAACAGCAAATCAAAGCGTATTCGCTCAATAGCATGGAGAGGGTAATGAAGGCCGTTTACTTTGTTTCAGGGATCACGGCGTTGCTGGCGTTCAGCGAGGCGCACGGACAGCCGGAGGGCGAGACGGTATCCGGTTTTCAGTGCGAGGGGATCAATATTCCGGGCTTGCACCTGAGCCAGGATGATTTGCGGACGGGCGCCGGATTCCCTTGGATGCTCGATGCGCCAAGGGACGACGCAAAAGGAGTAGCCCGAGTTTCTGGCATAATTTACATTGCGTGGCCGCCGGTCGTCGAAGACGGATTTCTGAAGACGATGAGCTATGGCGGTAAAATCGGATGGCTTCAGGAGAACGCGGTCCGTCCTCTGCGGAGAGCGGATGGAACGACAGGAGGCTGCACGCTTCGGCGGCGTGCGGATGGTTGGATCATGTTTCATCTCGTGTAGTAGCTGGCACTTGATCTGACGGTCAGCGTCCGGAGATCGGTCGGTCCTGCCTGTCAGGTATGATCAGGCCGCGATCATTTTCTCCTTCGCAAGCGGCGTGGCGTCAAGGAAGGTCTGCGCTGGCGTCTTGCCGAAGCACCATCTCCCTTGATGCGGCCTTTCCTCGTTGTAGCTTTGAACCCAGGAATCGAGATCGTCCTGAAGTTCGGTGATCGATCGATAGATCTTCTTGCGAAAGGCGATACGATAGAACTCGTCGAGCACCGTCTTGTGGAAGCGCTCGACGATGCCATTCGTTTGCGGGCTCTTGGTCTTGGTGCGCGAATGGTCGATATCCTCGAGCGCCAGATAGAGCTTGTATTGGTGGTGCTCGGGGTTGCCGCAATATTCCGTGCCACGATCCGTCAGCACGCGACAGAGCCTCACTTCCCTCGCATCATAGAACGGCACGACGCGATCGTTGAGCAGATCGGCCGCGGTGATCGGCGTCTTGCGGTCATAGAGTTTAGCGAAGGCGACCTTGGCGTAGGTGTCGATGAAGGTTTGCTGATAGATGCGGCCGACCCCCTTCATGTTGCCGACATAGAACGTGTCCTGAGCGCCGCAATAGCCCGGACATTCGCTCTCGAACTCGCCATGCGCCTCTTTCTCGCTCTTGGCCTTCTCCAGCGCGGCGACTTGGCTTTCGGTCAGCACCAGGCCTTCCTGGGCGACCTTGGCTTCGAGGGCCTTGAGTCGCTTCTTCATCGTCTCCAGATCATGGCGCTGCCACACTCCGCGCACCCCGGCCGGCGAAATTGAGTGGCCGAGTTTGCGAAGCTCGTTGGCGACGCGGATTTGGCCGTAAGCCGGCTGGTCCAGCGAAAGCTCGACGATGATCGCCTCGACCTCGGGCGGGGTGCGGTTCTTGAGGATCGGCTTTCGCCTCGTCAGTTCCTGCAGAGCCAATTCGCCGCCGGCGTCATAAAGCTCCTTGAAACGGTAAAAGCTGTCGCGCGAATAGCCCATCATTTTGCAGGCCCGGCTGACGTTGCCGAGCTGCTTGGCCAACTCCAGCAGCCCAACCTTGGCGCGGATGATCTTCTGTTCCTTGGTCATCGTCAGTGTCCTTTCGAAACGCCGAGGCCGGGCGCTGCGCACCCCGACCACTCCGCGCCCGGCCTCGGCTTCCGCCTCAGCTATGACACCATCTGTCAGATTAAGTCTTAACTACTGCACATCTCGAACCCGGCCTTGGCATCAATCACTAAACGAATGCCGTCCCTTTAAAAGGAAGCAGGCTTCTGGACGGCCAGACTTTTAGGCTCCAAATCCAATCGGGGAGCTTACGCTGGTGACCACGTCGGGGGATTCTTGCCGCGCAGACGACGCTGTGGAGGACCGCGGTGCGCAAAGTGCGCTCGTTCGCAAGGCGTGGCGAACGGGAAGCATCGACCCATCTCGTGACATTCCGCAAGTGCGGACGTGGTGGCCGCGAAAGAGCGCCGGCGACCTTGACCGCGGAAGTCTGAACCCTCATCGCTCTGCAGGAACGGGCAGCGAGAGAGGGATTTGTGAGCCGCTATTGGTCGCAACTTGCCCAAGGTCTGTCGCCATACGTGCCTGGCGAACAGCCGCAGCTTCCTAACATAGTGAAGCTGAACACCAACGAAAGCCCCTTCGCACCATCTCCGATGGCGATCGAAGCGGTACGATCAGCCGCCGCCGACACGCTCCGCCTCTACCCCGACCCGCAATCGACGCTGCTCCGGGAGGCGCTAGCCAAATATCACGGGGTCGCGCCCGAGCAGGTCTTTGTCGGCAACGGCTCGGACGAGGTGCTCGCACACGCCTTCGCGGCGCTGCTCAAGCAGCCCAAGCCCGTTCTGTTTCCGGACGTCACCTACAGCTTCTATCCCGTCTACTGCCGGCTGTTGGGCATTGACCATGAGACCGTCCCGCTCGATGCCGAGATGCGCGTTCGCGTCGCCGATTATCGTGTTCGGGGTGGCTCGATTATCATTGCCAATCCTAACGCCCCCACGGGGATCGCCCTGTCCCGCGCGGAGATCGAACGGCTCGTGAGCGAGCGAGCGGATGCGCCGGTCGTAATCGACGAGGCCTATGTCGACTTCGGCGCGGACACGGCCATTCCCTTGATCCGTAACCATCCCAATCTCCTGGTGGTCCAGACCCTATCGAAATCGCGTTCCCTCGCTGGCCTTCGCGTCGGCTACGCGATTGGCGACCAAGCGCTGATCGAAGCCCTGACTCGGGTGAAGGACAGCTTCAACTCATATCCGCTCGGGCGGCCAGCCCAGGCCGGCGCCATCGCCGCAATCCAGGACGAGGCCTATTTCCAACGGATGCGATCGACCATCATCGGAAACCGAACGCGCCTGACCGCCAGTCTGATCCGGCTTGGGATCGATGTCCTGCCGTCCAGCGCCAACTTCGTCTTCGCCCGCCACCCGAGCCATACCGGCCAAGCCCTGTCGGCGGCGCTGCGTGAGCGTGCTGTGCTCGTGCGGCATTTCTCCGGCTCGCGAGTGTCTGACTTCATACGGATCACGATCGGATCGGAGGCGGAGCTCGACCGTCTGACAGACGCATTGGCAGAGTTCCTTGCGAAGCCATCCCCGATGTAGGATCCGGTGCTCCGCCGCCCGCGGACGGCAACCACCAAGGGCGACGACCGCCGTCGCGCTCGCCACTGTCCGGTAAAACGTCGACTCGAACGTGCCTCAGCGGTCGTTCGCTGAACGTGGGGTAACTTAATTTTGGCCTGATCTGCAATAATCTCCCCTTCGTGAATTCTGAGGACATGGGGTCGCGATGAGCCTTCCTGAGATGATGCGATCGGCGGTTTTGACAGCGGCGCTCTTACTTCCCTGCCAAGCGCTTTGTGAGTGGGCGCACGCGAACGAAAGCTTTCAGGCCTGGCCGACGAAGGAATGGCGGACCTCGACCCCAGAAGAGCAGGGGATGGGCTCGGCCGCGCTGGCCAAGCTCGTCGATTACGGCGCGACCCACGAGCTCGAGAGCATGCTTATCGTGCGGCATGGAGCGATCGTCGCGGAGGCCTACTACGCGCCGTTTCGGGCGGGCGTGAAGCACCGGATGAACTCGGCGACCAAGTCGGTGATCGGGACGCTGGTCGCCATCGCGCTGAAAGAAGGGTGCCTGAGCAGTACGGATCAGCGAGCCGTCGACTTCTTCGCGGATCGGACGATCGCCAATCTCGACGACCGCAAGAGGGCGATCACGATCCAGAATCTCCTCGACATGACGTCGGGCCTGAGCTGGACCGAGCCGCTCGGCGACGGACGGCCTCAGTCCATGATCGCGATGGAGCGAAGCGCCGACTGGACGCAATTCGTCCTCGACCAGCCGATGACGGCCGGCCCGGGAACAACGTTCAACTATAGCAGTGGCAATCCGCATCTTCTGTCGGCGATCCTGACGAAAGCGACGGGCGAGAGCGCGTTGGACTATGCGCGCGAGCGCCTGTTCGGGCCTTTGGGGATTTCAGACGTTTTTTGGCGCCAGGATCCGCAAGGGCTTTCGATCGGCGGCTTCGGACTCTTCCTAGGGGTCACCAGACGATCCGTTCAAAACTGCACGCTAAGACTGATCGATCCCTCAGATCGATGTCGGGATGTAGCCCTTCGGGGCTTCGTGCATGAGCGCAAGAGTATGGCCGTCCGGGTCGTGGAAGAACGCCATCCAGAGGTCGTGATCCTCCATGGGCGCGATGAGGTGCGGCTTGCTGGTGAAGGTGACCCCGCGTCGCTCAAGTTCGCGAACAGCGAGGCTGATGTCCGCACAGCTGAAGTAGATCGTCGAGCCGCAGGTAGCTTCCTCCGGCTCGCTTGCCTTCTCCAACAATAGCCGGACCCCACTGCAATCGAAAAACGTGAGGTCGCCAAAGCGATATAGCCATCTCATCCGCAGGACGTCCCGATAAAATGCCTCGGCTTTATCGACATCTCTGACCGCAAGCGCGATCTGTCCGATTCGATTTAGGGTCAATGGCATGACCTTCTCCTGCGCGGGTTCAGGTGGGCAACACGCGATGCTGTGCGACGATCCGTGACACCGTGGGCTGACTGACGCCGTAAAGTCGCGCCATGTCCGCCCCCGACTTTCGACCGGACACGACGCTCTCGGCGATCTCGCGACGTTTGCTGGCGTCCAGCTTCTTTCGTCGCCCGCCAACCCTTCCCTCAGCCCGAGCCGCAGCTAGACCCGCCGATGTCCGTTCACGGATCATCGCTCGCTCGAACTCGGCGAAAGCGCCGACCATCTGCATCATCATGCGCCCGGCCGGGGTGGAGGTGTCGATGCTCTCGGTGATAGAGCGGAACCCCGCGCCTACGTTGCCGATCTGCTCCATGATGTGCAGCACGTCCTTCAGCGAGCGCGATAGCCGGTCGAGCTTCCAGACGACGACGGTGTCCCCCTCGCGTAATTGGTCGAGCAGTCGGTGCAGTTCCGGCCGATCCCAGCGTCCGCCGGATGCGGTTTCCTCGAAAAGACGGCGGCACCCGGCCACGCGGAGCGCCTTCGTTTGCAGGGTGTTGTTCTGTTCATCTCCCTTGGAGACGCGAGCGTAGCCGAGCAGCGCGCCGCCTGCGGGTGGAGCAGTCTCTTTCACAAACGACCGTTTGCGAATGGATTTGGCGGGCACGGCAATTCCTCGCGAATTTGCTTTCAATATCCTGTTGCAGAATTGCGTTGAAAGGCAAGCGGTTTATGAACGAGCGGCCGTCGCCATCCGGAGCCCGACATGCCCGCTCGCACTCTGTTGTCCTCCGAGCAACGAACCCGGTTGTTCGCGATCCCGGGTGATTCTGTTGATATGACCCGCCATTACATGCTCGGCGCGGAGGACCTGGCGCTGATCCGGATGAAGAGGCGGTCGATCAACCGGCTCGGATTCGCCGTCCAGCTGTGCCTCCTCCGGTATCCAGGCCTCGGCATGGCACCGGCTGAGCAACCGCCGGAGGGGATGATCGCCTTCGTGGCCGATCAACTCGCTGTGCCGTCCGCTGTCTTCGCCGACTACGCGCAGCGGGATCAGACGCGCCGCGAACATGCGGTCGAATTGCAAAGATACCTGTCCCTGCGCAGTTTCGGATTGGCCGACTGGCGCGTCTGTCTCCGGGTCGGCGCAGATGCGGCTTGGGCCACGGATCGCGGCGAACCCATCGTCCAGGCGATGCTCGCCCATCTGCGAGCCAACGGCGTCCTGCTTCCGGCGACGGCGGTGCTGGAGCGAATCGGGTTGGCTGCGCGTGCACGCGCGCGAAAAAAGACCTTCGATACACTCGCAGCAGGGCTGTCCGATTCGGAGCGCGATACGCTCATGGGATTGCTTGCAGTCGATCCCGAGCTGCGCCGCTCCCGCTTCGCCTGGCTGCGGGATTATTCGGAGTCGCCTGCCCCCTCCAACATCGTTGCGCTGCTGGACCGTCTCGAATATGCGCGCGGATTGCGAATTGACCCCACACGCGTCGGACGCATTCATGCCGCCCGCCTCACCCGGTTGATTGACGAGGGGGCGATCATGACCGTCCAGCACATCGCCGATCTCGAACCGGCGCGGCGGACGGCGATCCTCACGGTTCAGGCCGCCAGCCTGGAAACCCGGCTCTCCGACGCGACGCTCGCCATGTTCGAGAAATACATGGGCACCTTGTTCAGCCGGGCGCGAAACCGCGACGAGCGACGCTTCCAGGCCACGCGGCGCGATGTCGCCAAGGCGCTGATCCTGTTCCGTCGCACCATCGCCGCGCTCCGTCACGCCAAGGAGGCCGGAGAGGACGGCGTCGCGGTAGTCGAACGCGAGATCGGCATGGAGCAACTCGACGGCGTGCTTCCCGTCATCGGGGCTGTGGCCGATGTCGCGGATCAGGACCTCCTCGTGACGGCGGCCGAGCGATATTCGGTACTGCGCCGGTTCAGCCCTCGCTTTCTTGGCGCGTTCGACTTCCGGTCGAACACGCCCAACGATCCGGTGCTCGCCGCCGTCGAACTTCTCCGAGCGATGGATCGCGACGGCACCCGCGTTCTGCCGAAGCGTCCGCCGTCGTCGTTCCTGTCGCCGCCGTGGCGCAAACTGATTTTCGCGGACGGATCACGTGTTCGGGCTATGCCATCTGTTGGGGTACCGGTTCGCGCCCAGAATCAAGGACCTGAAGGACCGCAAACTCTATACGGTCGAAAAGCCTGGCGCTTGGCCGCTGCTCGAACCGTTGATCGGCGACACGGTCGAGACGGCGGCTATCCTCGGGCAATGGACCGAACTCATGCGGCTCAAGGCCTCCATCGAAACCGGTGCGGTCGTGCCGTCCGTCATCCTGCGCAAGCTGGCGGCGGCGGGCGGCGGCAACGTCCTATCGCGAGCACTTCGAGCGCTCGGCCGCATCGAACGAACGCTGTTCACCCTGCAATGGCTATCTGATCCGGCGCTGCGCCAGCGCAGCCACGCCGGTCTCAATAAGGGCGAGGCCAGCAACGCGCTGCGGCGCGCGGTATTCTTTCACCGTCAGGGGGAAATTCGAGACCGCACCTTCGAGAACCAGAGCTTCCGCGCGTCGGGCCTGAGTCTCATCACTGCCGCTATCGTTCATTGGAACACGGTCTATCTCGACCGCGCTGTCCGGCAGTTACGGGCGCAGGGAGTGACGGTTCCCGACGATCTGCTAGCGTAAGCGGGAGACCCCCCGGCTTTGCCGGGGTGGCAGTAGCAGTTTGACGTTTAGGGCGGTCCATCAGCGGAGTTCCAACGTGAGCAGCCACTCACACGAAAGGAACTCCACCGATGGACGAGTACGAGAGCCTAAGCCACACCACATGGGACTGCAAATATCATGTGGTTTTCATTCCGAAATGTCGGCGCAGGACGTTGTATCAGGAGCTACGGCGCCATCTGGGCGAGGTTTTCCGCCGGCTTGCGCTCCAGAAGGAGTTGAAGGTCGAAGAAGGGCACTTGATGCCCGATCACGTGCACATGCTGCTGTCGATCCCGCCGAAACATGCGGTGTCGCAGGTCGTCGGGTACATCAAGGGCAAGAGCGCGATCCACATGGCTCGGGTTTATGGAGAGCGCAAACGCAATTTCGTCGGACAGCACTTTTGGGCCCGAGGTTTCTTCGTCAACACGGTCGGGCGGGACGAGGAGGCGATCCGCGCCTACATTCGCAACCAAGAGAAAGAGGATCAGAGGCTCGAACAGATGAATCTCTGGCGCTGAAAAACGCCACCTTCAGGTGGCCGCCAAACTCAAGGGGGCGCCTCAGCGACCCCTCCTACCGCTTTGAGCGGTTCACACCATAAAGCCCCCGGCTTTGCCGGGGGATACTTACCCATGTCGCACCCCTCGGATGGGAGCATATCGGGCTGACTGGCGACTATGTTTGGACCGAGGCAAACGCCGCCGCGCCGTTTCGCCCGCTACGCGAGGTTCGATCTATGTTCCAGTCCCTGGCGGCTTAGCGTGCAGTTTTGAACAGATCGTCTGGTGACCCCTCCTACAGCCGCGCGACATGGCGAAGCTCGGCCACCTTTGGTTACGCAACGGGGTTTGGGATGGCGCGGAGATCATCCCGCAGGCATGGATCGACCGGGTTCGCCATGCGACGATCCCCATGGGCATCGCAAATTTGCGCTATGGAAATCTCTTCTGGGTCGATCCCGACAGCGGCGTCTTTTACGCGAACGGCTTTCACGGCCAGCGCATTTTCGTGGCGCCAGCACTGGATGTCGTCGCAGTCGCGACCGCGACGGGGTTTTCGGCTTCGGGCAGCGCTCTGATCGGGATGGTCGCCGACGCGATCAAGTCCGATGGCCCGCTTCCGCCCGATGTCGCCTCGCAGTCCCTGCTTCCGAGCCGGATTCGGGAAGCCGCGACCGAGAAGCCATTGCCGGTCGGCCAGACACCCGACATCGCCAAGACGATCTCCGGCAAGGTCTTTCGTTTCGCCGACAACCCCCTACGGCTCGACTCGCTGACTTTGACCCTCGACGGCCCACATCCGTCCTACGCCTACGCGTTCAAGCCGGCGCGGCCCGACTCGGCCGCTGAACGGTTCGAGGGACCTATCGGCCTCGACGGCCTCTATCGGACCGGATCGCCGAGACCTGAAGGAACGATCCCGGCCGCAAAGGGCGGCTGGAGCTACGACGGGTCCTTCGTGGTCCAATTCGAGGATCTCGGTGGCGACAACCTGCGAAGGGCGTTCCTATCCTTCAAGGGCGAAGGCGTCGATTTGGTCCTCGTGCCGGAAAACGGCTCCAGCATCAAACTCCATGGCGAAGCCGCCGACTGATCCGCCGCGGTCACTTGCCGTTCGGTCTGGTGGCCGAGCGCATAGTCGGTCGGCCTGAATTCATCGTGGATCGATCGCGTCTAGCTTGCCTTCGAGACGTTCAGGCGCGCTCGATCAAATACCAGCTCATGATCGCAAAGCTCGATCGAGTTCCTCTTTCCATCGGCCGAGCTCCGGGCGCGGCTTGACCCGGCGTTCGTAGGAAAACGACGCGTAGTCAGACCGCAGAACTTTACGCACCGTGTTGCGGGACAGCTTCAGGTTGCCGATGCGCGGGAAGGCTTGGCGCCCATTCGACGTTTGGGAAGAGGCAAGGCGCTCTTCTTCGGCGCGCCGCGCGCCGTTAGCTAGCCGCCGCCTTTGACGAGGCGGAGGCGCCGCATCCCCTCTGTTGGCCTGTCCGGGGGCGGGGCGGGAAATTCGACGTCGACGAAATAGGCGCCGCAGCGCGGGACTCCGGGGTGGCGCGCATCCCAGATGGCGCAGTCGCCGGCGAGATGGGCGAGGAGCTCCATCATCGGGGTCTCCGAGCCGTATTTGGCGGCGAGCCGGGCGAGGCGATAGGAGCCCTTTCGCGTGCAACGTCGACAGGCGAGCCGGACGACGACGTAGGGGTAGGAGGAGAGGACGTCCGCGCCAGGCATGAACAGAACAGAACATAACAAGAACACATGGACGTGAGAAGGTCGTAAGAGCTTGGGCGTCTGCGTTAGCGATCGAAGCCGAAGGCGGAGACGCGAGAGCGGCTCCGTTCACGAGAGCGCGGTCCGCGCTTAACGCGGAAACGCCCAATCGCCGGCGGTCCGACCGACAGCCTTGGATTTGCGCCCGGCAAAGAGGCGCTCGAACTCGCGGCGATGTCGCCGCTCGCGCAATGCCTAAAACTGCTATATTTAGGCACGACAAGGAAACCGAGCCTGGAGGCAAGCGACGTGAACATGAACGTATCACTGCCGGAGGAGCTGGCGAATTTCGTCAAGGACAAGGTCTCGACCGGCCGTTACGGCTCGTCGAGCGAGGTCGTGCGCGAGGCGCTTCGCCTCATGGAAAAGACCGAGCGGCAGGAGGCGGAGAAACTTGCCTTGCTGCGCCAGGCCTGGAAGAAAGGCATCGACAGTGGGGACGCCGGAGAGATCGACTTCAAGGCTTTGAAGGAAGAAGCGCGCGCCCGCTTGGCCGCATTGAAGCGTGATGCGTGACCCCAGGTCCGATTTACGGCTCGCGCGCGCGAGGATTTGCTCGACATCTGGCTTTTTGTCGCCGCGCGGAACTCGGAGACGGTCGCCGATCGCGTCTATGACGGCATCAAGCAGACCTGCGAATTGCTCAGGGAACATCCGCAAATTGGCCGGGCCCGTCCGGAGATACACGGGGACGCGCGATCGCTCGTCATCGACCGATGGCTCGCCCTTTACCGCGTCACTGAAAACGGCGCGCAGATCGTACGCATCATTGACGGCGCACGCGATCTTGCCGCAATCGAATGGACGCCAGAGTGAGCACAGAAGGCCATCCGCCGGCGCCGCGGGACTCCGCACGGTTGACGTCCCACGGGAGCGCAGGCGTACGGGAGGACGCTCAGCGCTCAGCGGAAGGGGTGGGAGACCGCCGGGCATGATCACGGGCGCCCTGGAAGATCTCGGCGTGGAAGCGCCCGCTCGCCGCCGCCGGGTGACCCGTGAAGCCCCGAGAGCGGCGCACGGTCCCTCTTGCTAGACGCGGGCGTCGTAAGCCGCGTCGACCCGATCGACCACATCGATTGGCGGCGGGGCGATGTCATCGAGGTCGTCGCCGTCCCCTTCGAGGTTCGCGTCCTCCACCCTCGCGAAGCTGTCGGCCGTCTCGTCCTCCTCCTCCTGATCGACGTCCGCAGCCTCACCGTTGTCGCCATCGGCTTCATGATCGGCGGCGGGATCCTCGTCGCTAGCGTCCCCGTTGGTGAAGCGAGAGCCCTTACTGGCAAATTCCGAGCTCTCCTTTTCCGTGAGCGCGAATTGGGCGGCCGGCAGGACGAGACGGGCTTCGCGAACCTGCTCGAGCAGCGCCGCGCGGGTGTCCTTGACGCGGCCGCGCGGAAGGACGCGGTGTCGGCTGGCCTCGGCCTCGAGCGCGCCTCGCGAGAGGCACGCAAGGAACTCCTCGGTCCCCATGTGGGGCAAGTCGGCATCGGCGCCAATCGCCTCGCCGGCGATGCGGGCGGCGAGCCCGCTGCCGACGCCATAGGCGAGGCGGCAGCTCAGCACGGTCTGAAGAACCTTGATCGCCGTCGTCTGAATGAGCGCCGTGTCAGAGGTCAGCTTGCCGCCCTCGGCGATCACGCCCGCGATCGACTGGATCGGGGCGTGTTCGTGGGTGCGGATGGAGACGTTGTCCGCCGCCAGGGCAAGCACGAGAAGCCCGATCAGCGTCTCGCTGGTCAGCCCCTCGCGTCCGAGCGCCGTGACGAGCGCCTCGGTGCGCATCTCGCCGATCATCTCGCGGCCCTTCTGGGTGATGTCGGGACGGGTCCTGGACTCAGCGGCCGGAGCATCCTCGCCGGCGCCGTTCTTCGACGCCTTCGCAGCCGGGGCAGGGGGAGTGAAATAGACCTCGCTGACCGCCCCGTTTCGCGGGTCGACGGAAAGCCCGACGCGATCATGTTTGCCCGGCTTGGCGCCCCAGACCCGGGTCGCGCCCTTCGGGAGCCGGGCAGCGCCGTAATCGTCGACCGGAACGATTTCCCCGTTCTTCGGAACGTTGGCTTCGAGCCAGGCGAGCTGCGCGCCAAGAAAGGCGTCGACGTCGGTCGTGTAGCGGCTGTCTTCGTCGGCCGGGGCGAACAGGTCTTCGGTCCAGACGATGCCGAAGGCGGCCTGCTCCTTCTCGCCGAACTTCGCGTCGCGGGCGAACATCTGACGCTTCATGAGAGAATTGGCGATCGCGTACCAGGAGGCCGTCTGGCCCTTCTTCGGCTTCTGCTTCGCCCAGACGGCGGCCTGTTCGGAGAGAGGAGCGGCGGCGATCGCGCGAAGGTATCGCTCCTCGGGCATGTCGCCGCGGCCTATGTGCTCGAGCATCGCGGAATGGATGCTGCCAAGGAGCCGGAGCTTGCGGACCTGTCGGAGCGGCACGGCGAAGGCTGTCGCGATCGCTTCCTCCGTCCAGTTCTTCGAGGCGAGATCTTCAATTGCTCGCCAGAGATCGACGGGCGACATCGGCGCGCGCACGACGTTTTCGGCGACGGCGCGCATGTCGTCAAGCGGATCGGCCGCTTTGACGAGAATCGCCATCTCCTTGAGCTTGTTGGCGATGGCGCTCTTGATGCGGCGCCGGCCCGCGATGATGGTGAGGGTCCCGTCCTCATGCTCCGAGAAGAGCGGAGGCTGAACGAATCCGATCGCATTGATGTTGGCCTTGAGGGCCGCGTCGGACAGGCGATCGGCGGGGACCTGCCGCGGGTCTCGCTTGTCGTTATAATTCAGGGTCTTGGGATCGACGATGCGCAGTTCGATTGTCTTTTCCACTGTCTCTGCTCCTGTTGTTCCGGTTCGGCGGTTCTCTCCGAAACCGCGAACCCGGGAAGCGCGGGCGCGGGACCGGGGCAAAGGCGGCGCAGAGCGCCGGGATTCGGTCCGGACCAGCGAAGCGGCCGGCCGAACCCACCCTTTGCGGCGGACGCGCGGCCGTGCTCGTTGGCCCTTCTCGCTTATGATTTCTGATTTCGATTCGGCTCAGCCGTCTGCTTCGCGGCGGCCGACGCCGACGATCAGCCGAACAGGTCCGGGATCTCGGCGGCCGTCGGCGCGGCGGTGACCGGCTCGTAGCGAGTCTTGAGCTCAGACAGGAGCGCAAGTTCCCGTCGCCTGCGCTCGACCATTATTTGCGAGCTGAGGATCGCGACGATCTGGCTTTGCGTAAGACGCGCGACGACGGCGCGCTCGACGTCCGAATAGGTGTAGGTCGGATCGCCGTGGCAGGGCCATGTCACGCACTGCTCGAGGAATTCGAGTTTGTCCTGGGCGTTCATGAAAAAGCGCCCGTAAAATCCGTCGCAATTGTAACAGGCAATATGCCCGAACGTGTTCGAGAGCCGACGATAGAAGCTCTCGTGAAACTTCGACCGCGGAAAGTCCTGGGTTACGAACGTCACGAGCGCGTTCGCGAATTTGGCCTTCTGTTCGGCGCTGTCCCAATGCGTCGGAACGAAATCGGCAGCGACGAAGGCAGGCGTGGTCAAGGCGCGCGTGAGCGCTGCGGAGAGCATGGCGATTTCCTTTGGGATTGATGGAGGAAGAGATCAGGCCGCTTCGGCGACCGGATCGGGGTCGGCGTCCGCGGTCGTGGCCGCGAGAGACGCGTTGATCGCGGCAAGCTCGGCGAGCTTGTCGTCGAGCTCGACCTGAAGCGCGAACGGGACGCCGAGGCGCGATCGGAGCGACGGCGCCCATGTCTCCGCCTACGCGATCACGCCTCTCATCTCGGCAAGGTTCGCTTCGAAGCGTGTGAGCGCGTGCTCGAGCCGGGAGATGAGCCCGAGCGGGGTCAGGTCGGTCTCGCACCTGACGGCCTCGTCGCGTCCGGTCAGCGCGATGAGGAGCGCCGGCCAGCCGAACATGTCCCGGCCGAGGCGGAGATCGAACCCGCCGAGAGCGCCGATCCTTCGCGGCCTGAACGGCTTCTCGGTCTCGGCCCTGCGGACGTGCATGAGGAGCAACGCGCCGGCGTCCTTCCGTTCCCGGAACGATTTGCCGTCGACCGTCATCTCGAACGCGTCGCCGCCGGTCGGCTTGCGCTTGGCGATGTCGGACTCGATCTGAGCGATGCGGATGCGCGGCTCGTCCGCGTCGCGGGCCAGGCGGTCGATCTTGCGGCGGATCGCGATCTGCTCGTCGAAATGATTGTCCCGCTGGCGCTCGAGGCGGGCGATCTCGGCCTCGAGGCCCGCCTTCTGGATCAGGCGTTGGTCGCCGGATGCGATCGCCTTGGCGAGACCGAACTGATTGGCTTGCGCTCCGACGTCCTCGATCCGCCGGATCGACGGATCGCCGGACACGGCCATATCGATAAAGCGCGCCTTGCGCTCGAGAGTCTGCCAGCCGGTGGCGTCGACGCTTCCCTTGGTCGCATAGGCGTAGAGCTCGATCTCGTCGTTCTGGTTGCCCTGGCGCTCGATCCGGCCTTCGCGCTGGGCGACCTGCGACGGGAGCCAGGGCACGTCGAGATGGTGGAGCGCGACGAGCCGTCTGTGGGCGTTGACGCCGGTCCCCATGGTCTCGGACGAGCCGATCAGGATCCGCTTCTTGCCGGCGTTCATGTCGTTGAAGAGGCGCTGCTTGGCGGCGGAGCGCTTGTGGTCCTGCATGAAGGCGATCTCGGACGCGGGTACGCCGAGCCCGATCAGCTTCTCCCTCGCCCAGAGATAGGCGGAAAAACCCCGAGCCTCCGCTACGGAAGGCGTTCCGAGGTCGGAGAAGACCATTTGCGTCGCGCCGGGGATCGGGTCCGGCGCGCCGTCCGGACGGAAGTAGCGGCGATCGGACGTTTTGCGCCAGATCTCGAAGACTTTTGTGATCATCGTGTTCAGCTTGTTCTCGGGCTCATCCGGTTGCTCGGCGTTGACGAACCTGAGGTCGATCGCGGCATGGCGGCCGTCGGTGATGACCGAAAGCAGGATGTCGTCGCCCTTCTGGGGTTTGCGCTGCCGTTGTTCGATCTCTCTGATGCGTTGGGCCAGAACCCTTTGGTAGGCTTTGAAGGCGGGACTCGCGGGAACTGCGACGATCTGGCGCTGTCCGCCGGCGATCTTCGGGAGCTTGAGACTCTGTCGAAGCTCCGATTGCAGGACGACGTCGGCGAAGTCCCGGAACATCGCAATGAGCTCAGGGATGTTGACGAACTCGGCGAACCGGGTGACCGGTTTGTAGAGGCCCGAGGGCTGCAGTTCGAGGTCCGTGGTCGTCTCGCCGAAGGCTGCGGCCCAGGCGTCGAATTCCTGAATGCCGCGCTCGGCGAGCATCTCGTGGCTGGAAGAACCGCTGGATGGTGAACATCTCGCCGAGCGTGTTGGTGATGGGCGTGCCGGAGGCGGCGATCAGCGGCCGCATGGGCGCGCGCTTGGAGCCGAGGAATCGCGCCTTCACGTAGAGGTCCCAGGCGCGCTGCGACCCGTCCGGATCGACGCCCTTCAGCGTGCTCTGGTTGGTGGTGAAGGTGAGCTTGCGGAACTCCTGCATCTCGTCGACGATGACCTGGTCGACGCCGATCTCGGCGATCGTCAAGAGATCGTCCTTGCGGGCTTTCAGCGCCTCGAGCCTCGCCTCCATGCCCTCCTTCATCCGCTCGATGCGCTTTCGCGAGACGCGGTCCTCGGAATCGACCCGATCGAGAAGGTCGACGTAGGAGCCGATCACGTCCGAGATGAGCGCGCGTTCGAAGTCGGCCGGCGCGGGGATGAACTTGAACGCCGAATGGGTGATGATGATGCAGTCCCAGTTCGCCGTCGCCGCTCGGGCAAGGAAGCGCTGACGCTTGTCCTTGACGAAATTGGTCTCGTCGGCGACCAGGATATTGGCGGTCGGGTAGAGCTGTAGGAACTCCCGCGCCGCCTGCGCGAGGCAGTGCCCGGGCACGGTCATCATCGGCTTCGTGATGAGGCCGAGGCGTTTCTGCTCTATGACCGCGGCGGCGAGGGTGAAGGTCTTCCCGGCGCCGACGGCATGAGCGACGTAGGTCGAGCCGGCCGAGAGAATGCGCCAGATGGCGCGCTTCTGGTGCTCGTAGAATTTTATGACGCTGGATGCGCCGGGGATCGTGAGATGCGAGCCGTCGAAACGCCGCGGCACGAGGTTGTTGAAGCGCTCGTTGTAGATCTTCGCGTGACGGTCGGCCCGCTCCGTGTCAGTCCAGATCCAGGCTTCGAAGGCTTGCTTGATCTTGGCGAGCTTGTCCTTCGCCGCCTCCGTGTCGGCCGCGTTGAGGACGCGCTTCTCGACGCCGTCCTCGATGAAAGTATCGTAGATCTGCGGCAGGGTGGAATTGAGCGCGTCGGATACGAGTTCGCCGGCGTGGCGGCGCAGCGTGCTCCAGTCCGTGGTCGAGGCGGGGTTCCTGAGGAACGCATTGACCTCGATGGTCCATGAGGCGATCTCGACCGTGTGATAGACGCGCGTCGTGACGCCGAGGATCTCCTCGCAGAATCCGGCTATTGCCTCGGCTGGAATCCAGGGCGCGCCGAGCCGGGCCGTGATCTCGGAAGCTTTCAGGTCCTCGGGCAGAGCGTCCTTGAGCGCCTCGACGTTGCGCTCAAAGCGCGGATCCTCGAATGCGGCGTCGATGGCGATTTCGAGCTTCTTGCGGACCGGGCCGGAGAGATAGGCGTCTGCCGTCCGCCAGGACCCGAGGCCCGTGTGCGAGGCCTGCGGGTCGAGGAATATCCGGTTCCCGAGCTCCGCGATCGCCGCCTCGCGCGTGACGCCGAGAATCTCGGCGACGCGGTCGATGTCGACCACGCCAGTCTCGTGCAGCGCGACCGCGAGCGCATCGGCGGCGCTGGTGACCTCCGGCGTGACGGGCGGATGGAGCACCCGCTCGGTGAAGATTGGACCCGGCTTCGCGACGCCGGTTTCGGCGTCGTAGTCCTCGATCGAGGCGACGAGCCAGACGTCGGGATCGTCGAGGAAGGGCTGAAGGTTCGGCCGTCGGACGGTTTCGCGAACTTCGCCGTCTTGGCCCATCGTTTCGCTGATCGTCGTCAGGTTGATCGGGCCGAACTCCCGCTTGAAATGCGCGTGAAATCCACGCAGTCGGACCTGCGCCCCGCCCCAGGGGAGATCGGCTTCCTGAGCGCGCAGGACGGCACGAACGGCGTCGCGAATCTGGACGAGGCCCCGGATGATGCGCGCATGCCTCGCCGGTATGCCGTCCGAGCGCTTGCCGTTGCGGATCGGAACGGCGACGGCCATGCCGTCGACGATCTGGGCGAGCCTGCCTTTGACGACGAGGTAACTGCCCTCCTTGATCGTCGCGCCTTCGGCCGCGGTGCCGACGCGGATGGTCTCCTCGAACAGGGTTTCGTGCTCGGGCTTCGCCGGCGTCGGGGTCACATAGATGTCGGCGGGAAGCGTGTGGAGCGCCGCGAGCAGGTCCTGAATCAGGGACTCCTGCCCGCCGGGAAGGGGCTCGCAGGTGTAGGTCGGACCATAGGCGCTCGAGGTCCGCGCGTGCGATCCGAGGACCATGTCCGGGCGGTCGACGAAATAGCGGTTGATCGAGTACGCCTCTTCACCGACTTGCGCGGCCAAGACTCCGGCGAGGTCGATCCAGTCGGCGAGCTTCGCGGGCTCATCCGATCCGCGCTTCTGGAAGAACAGGATGTCGGCGACGACGTCGGTTCCGGCCGCCGCGCGCATGGCGCCTTCGGGCAGGCGCACGGCGCCGACGAGATCGGCCATGGAGGCGAGAAACGTGCGTGCCGTCGGATCGGCCTTGTCCAGGCTCCAGCGGCTGGTGACGAAGGCCGCGAGGCCGCCCGGCCGTAGCCGCTCGATCGAGCGCGCAATGAAATAATCGTGGAGCGACAGGCTAAGCCGGCCGGCGGGATCGTCGGCGCGGACGGTGCGGCTGCTGAACGGCGGGTTGCCGATGACGAGGTCGTAAGTCTCGGCGATGCGCGCCTTGGTGAAGTCCTCGGCGCGGATGCGCGCATTCGGATGGAGGAGCTTCGCGATCCGAGCCGTGACCGGGTCCATTTCGACGCCGGTCAGCGTCGTCTTGTCCTCGAGGGCTTCCGGCATAAGGGCGAAGAAGAGGCCGGTCCCGCAACCAGGCTCGAGCACGCGACCGCCGAAGAAGCCCATGCGGCTCAATGCGCGCCAGATGAAGCGGACAATGAATTCAGGCGTGAAATGCGCATATTGAGTGACGCGGGCGAGGCTTGTGAGTTCGGCCGGCGATACGAGCTCTTCGAGCTCCCCCCCAAGGGTTTCCCAGCCCTTCGGGAAGACCTCGTCGGGCGACCGGCGGAAGAGATTGTTGGCGAGGTCACCCGCGCCGGAGGACGTGAAGAGCACAAGGCGCTCCTGCTCGTCCGGTGTGGCGTTCCGCGCCTCTTCCTCGATCTCGAGCATCAATCGGATGGCGGCGATGTTGTCCGCCGCGCGCGCCTTCCACTCCGGGGCGAGGCGGCGAACGCTGGTGAGACGGAAGTTCCGGGCCTGAATGACGACCGGCGCGGGGGTGTCTTCTTCGGTCTCGATCAAGTCGTCGGCCATCTCCGAAGGAGAGGCCGGCATACAGGACCATCGAGGACGTCAGGGCGGTGGTGTCGAAGAGCGGTAGGCTCAGCTGGTCGGGGGTGGTCTTCATTGTGGCGGGAACCTTTCGGGCGCGCGCGATCGACCGGCGGGCGCGGGAAGGCGCCGCTGGGATCGGGCTCATGGGGATTGAAGGGAGGGGCGGCCGCGGCTCAGGCGGGCCGGAGCGTCAGGCGGCTAAGGCCTCGGTCGGAGCCTGCGACGGCTGCTCATCGTTTGCCGTGTCGGGTTCGCAGTCGCCGAGGCCATGCGCCGGATGATGCGAGAGGATCCATTCGGCGATCCGGTTGGCGTCGGCCGAGGCGCGAAAGATCTCGCGCTTATCGTTCTTCAGCACGTCGATCCAGGAGTGGATGTAGCTCGCATGGTTCGGAACGTCTGACGGCAGCCCCAGCGCGCTGCCAACAAACAGGCTCGCGAGCTCGGCCCTGAGCTCTTCGCGCGCGTAAGCCGTGTTGCCGAACCGGCCTGTAAGGTCGCGGTTCAAACGGTGCTTGGCGCCACTCGCGTGGGCGAGCTCGTGCAGAATGGTCGCGGCCCAATCGGGTGGGCCTGCGAAGGCTCCGTCAGGCGGCATCTGAATGTGGTCGGTCGATGGGGCATAGAAGGCCCGGTCGCCACCGATTGCGACGCGGACGCCGCTCCCCTTGACGATCAGATCGGCGTCCACGATGCGCTCAGCGACCGGCTTTGGAGCCTCGGGCTCGCCAAGCTCAGGGATTCCGTCGAGCTGTGAGGCGCGGAAGACGACATAGGCGCGGAGCAGCGGGATCGTTCGCCTGTCTTCTTCGTCGCTCCGGATTTCGAGCTTCTTGTAGAAGAAGACGATCGCGCCCTTTTCGCCTTTGCGGACCTGCCAGCCACGCGCGGCCGCCTGCCTGTAGCTCATCCAGCGCGGATCGCCTCCGAATGCGCGGGGCGACATGGCGAGCGCAAGCGCGTTGATTCCGCGATAGGTGCGACCCGTGACGGGGTTCATCGGACTCTCGCCTGCGGAGCATTTCCTGGGGTCCCAGGGCCTCCTCCAGGGGAGCACTCCATCCTCGAGCTTCGCGATGATGGTGTTCGTCAGCTCTTCGTAGTGGTCGCGCCGAGCGACGTCGCGATTCAGTTTCTTCATTGGACTGTCCTCTCTCCATTTCTGGACCTGAACAGCCCCTCGCGCGTCGCATCCCGGGGCCCGGTGCAAGGGCGCGAAGCGAGGACGACGAGCCCAGCGAAGCGGCTCGGCGGCCGCACCCTTGCGGCGGGCGACGGCGATGCAATAGCGGCTCTTTCTCTCTTCTCCTCTTGCTTTTGCTATTGTCGGTCAGCCGGCCCAGGTCCGATGCCTCACCCGGTTCGGAGCGTCAGTCGTTGATGTCCGTCTGCGAAAAGTCCTCACCCTTGAAAAGCAAGGGGACGCGATAGGCCTTCGCGCAGGCGTAGACGAAGCAGTCTCCGAGATTGAGGTTTGCGGGATGCCCGACGACCCGCCCAAAGCGGGCGGCGGCGTTGAGCGCGCGCCGGCCGACGTCGGCGCCGACCAGCATTTCCTTGACATTGTTGGCTGCGAGGAACGCCACGACGACGGAATGCGCGGCGACGATCTCTTCGCGTGTCCACATCAGCTATTGCGACGCCGCTTCTCGGAAGGGGGTCGGAATTCTGGGAGCTTCTGCACAAGATGAACGACCCCCGCCAGTATGCCCCTGCAGCACTGCGCAATCGCGATTTCATTGTCGGTGTCCTGCGTGATGTCCTGCCGACAAAGGGCGTCATCCTTGAAATCGCAAGCGGCTCAGGCGAGCACGTTGTCCATTTTGCAAGAAATTTCCCAAGTCTCGTCTTCCAGCCCTCGGATCGCGAACCCGACGCGTTGCAGAGTATCGCGGCGTGGGTGAAGGCCTCACGGGTCACCAATGCGCGTGCGCCAATGATTCTGGAGGTCTCGCAGTCACCTTGGCCGATCGCTTCGGCTGACGGGATTATCTGCATCAACATGGTCCACATTTCACCTTGGGAGAGTGCGCTCGGATTGGTCAGGGGCGCGGCGGCGATCCTTCCTCTGACGGCGCCGCTATATCTCTATGGCCCCTACAAACGCGAAGGATTCGCAACCGCCTCGAGCAACCAGGCGTTCGACAAAAGCCTTCGCGATCGCGACCCGACCTGGGGTCTGCGAGACCTCGAAGCGGTCACAGCGGCCGCGCAGTCCGTCGGATTCTCGATTCCGACGATCATCGAGATGCCCGCAAACAATCTGAGTGTGGTGTTCCGTCGAATCTGACCGAGACGGAGCCCTGACGATCCGTTCGTCACGCGAAAAGGTTTCTCAAGTGATCGTTCAGGAAGCGGCCTGACGGTCCATTTTGCGGCGGATCGCCTGGAAGTCAGGTAAGCGCGGATTGAACGACGGCATGTCTTCGCAGGATTGAAATGCAGCTTGCCCCCATGCGGTCGGGCTCCGTATTGCCTGAGGATCGCCTCGACGAGTAGATAGCTCCAATAGTCGATTCCCGCACCGCCGGAGCCGGAGACCTTCACGCTGCTCGGGTTTACCATTCGTCTTCGTAACTTATTGAAATGGTTCCATAATCAACATTATGCGAATCGTGTTTGTGAGACAAAAATGCTCTGAGATCGATGACGTCACGAGCATACTTCGTTGCTCCGCAAGGTCGCGCTCTTTAGACAGGTTCCATTGCGCGTTAGAGTTCCCGCACTGGCCGCAGGACTCGCCCGTATAGCCCTGAAGCCGAGCGTCCTCGCGTCGACGCGCTTTCGCGTCGAGAGAGGAGTAATCCTTCGCTCGCTCATGACCGGGAGACGCGAGTGGCGCCAATAACCCTGCACACCGATTCACAGACATCGAGGCCGGAGCATGAAATCTGGACTGGGCCCCGGATCAACCACCGGCGCCCTTGCGGGCCACAATTTCTGACGCTATATTGCGTCATAATCGATGTGCCTACCGAGGAAAGACCCATGGCCCTCTCCCGTTACGCCGAGAATGGGGTTTTCGCCCCCGCCAAGATCGCCGGCGTTCTCCGCACGACCCGCGATGAAATCGCCCAAACCGCCGGGCTAGGCCGCGACGCAATGCTGCGCAAGGACCGTATCGCCTCCCAGAAGACGCAAAAGCGCCTGCGCGAGATGGTCGAGATCCTCAACAAGATCGAGTCGCGGTTCGGATCTGAGCTGATCGCCTACGCTTGGTATCGTTCCGAGCCCTTGCCCGGCTTTTCGGGACAGACCGCAATGCAACTCGTCCGCGCCGGCCGCGCCGCAGACGTCCTCGAGTACATCGACGCGGTGGACGCCGGGGTCTTTGCTTGACCCCAATCGACCGTTTCGCCGGCTTCCTCTATCGCGCCCTCAACCCCGTCTATGCCCGAGACCCACTATCCGGCCGCGGCGCCCAGTTGTACGGTGGCCGTTTCAATCCAAAGGGAACGCCCGCACTCTACGCGTCTTTGTCGCCAATGACCGCCCTGCGTGAAGCTAATCAGGTCGGCACGCTTCAGCCGACCACGCTCGTCGCCTACGACGCCGACGTACGCCCCGTCTTCGACACCCGCGACACAGGGTCTCTCGCCGGGTTTGGCATGAGTCCTAGAGATCTCGCCTCCGTCGCCTGGCGCGATGAAATGATGACCAACGGCGAATCCGAGACGCAGAAGTTTGCGCGACGCCTCATCGCCGCAGGCTACGCCGCACTCCTCGTCCCGTCCTTCGCCCGGGGAGCCTCGTCCACCGACCTCAATCTCGTGCTCTGGCGCTGGGGCGACGCCGCGCCGACCAGCCTCGTTCTTATAGACGAAGAGAAACGTCTCTCTTGAACCTACCGGCATCTCCGACACGTCTCGGGCAAATCATAATCTCCCGCCGGTCCGGGGTCGCCTTGAGCCAATAGGCCACTGGTCGCCTCCTGACCCGACAAACGACAAGCCTGGGCCCCCGACGACCAAGGAACGCTTGCCGCAGCTTCGATTGCCGCATCGAGGTCATCGGCGTCCAAGCGGATCCGATCACCGCCTTGGCGCCCGTCGCGACTGTCAGACGGGCGTCGCAGGATGGCTTGCCGTGCGTCCGGCGCCGGGGGTTCGGGATGGCGACATGCCGGTCGCATCGAGCATGGTCATGGCTTCACTCCACTCGTTTCGGATCGGGCGCGCAGGACGTCGTTCCAGTCGCCCCCCTCGATTGGAGGGCGAAGCCGCGCGAATGAGATCCTTAATCTTTCGGCAAGCGATCGGTGGCGGTCTGCGAAGCGGTCGCCCGGTCCATTGGCGTCCGCAGCGCTGCAGAGAAGCGCGCCGTGGAGCATTGCGATACTGGCGAGCAGCGCCTCGAGCGCGGCGATCGTGCCCGGGCCCATGCCTCCGCCCGTCGCGATATACAGGGTGTCCTTGCGCAGGCTCTCGATGGCCGCGACGCTCAGCGCGTCGATCGCCGCCTCGGCGAGAACCAGCCTCGGAAGAGGTGGACCCTTCGGGGGCAGGCGGAAGAGCGATTTGGCTCCGCCCGTCAGCGAACCTTTGTAGGTCGGTCCGCGCACATCGACGTGGGAGACAACGCCGTGACCATCGAGATGGGCGAACCAGGCGCTGCCGGCCGGCCCCTCCCGCAGAACGCCGGCCGCCGAGGCAGCCTCGATGATCGCGTAGGGGAGCCACCTCTTTCGCACCAGATAGCGCCAGGTAGGAGAATTGGGCCAAACAGCCTTTCGCTCGGCCCAGCGTTCGGCGACGGGCCTGTCCGGGTTATTTCGGCCCCCTGCCCTGTCGACTGGTGGGAAGCGCGGCGACAATCCTGCGAATTCGCGCAGGCGCTTGCGGATGTGGCCGAAGCTCAGGCCTGGCTCGAGCCTCTGCACCAGTCCGAAGACGTCGCCTTTGGCGTCGCTGGTTGGATCCCACCACCCGCGTCCGGCATGGCTGACGATCAGGATTTCGCCTTTGCCTCGCCGGTACTTCAGGCTGAGTTTCGTGCTCTCCTTCCGATCCAGTTTCCAAGGCGGCGGGGTTCGCTCGAGCACCACGGCGCAATGCACCTTATGGCGCAGTTCATCGATTTCAGGGTCGTGTCCGGTCATGTCCGCTCCTCGCGTTTGAGCGCAGGAGCTGGGCTCAATGGCCTTGGGCTTGGCTTCGCCCCTGCCCTGTCCGCCGACCGCGAGGCGGTCGCGCTGCAAGGGCGCGCGGAACGCGCGGGAGCCTGCGACGCACCCTTGGCGGCGCGGCCGGCGCCAGCGGTAGCCATCCCCCTCTCCTTCGCTTCTCACACGAAGGCTCAGCCGCGACGGCGCGAACAAGAAATTGGGCCCATGTCGAGGGGCTCGACGCCAAGCGGTCGCCAACGGACCGGCGGCTATGACTTTCGTCGGCGTGCGAGCGAAACATTCGCGGACGGCCGCGGATGCGCCCGGGGAGAAAACAACTACCCCGGCGTGGGGCGCCCGGGTTTTAGAGGGCGGCGGAAGGCCACCTACTGGGCGGGCCTGCTTGATGCTGGCCATATAGGCTACGGGATTCACACAAGCGATTTGCCGTGGGCGATTGCATAACCGTCGAGCATGGCGGCGAGGCGACGCCAACCATCGGCCATGGTTTTGGGTCCGGGCGGCTTGTAATAGGCGTTCCAGCCGCCGAGGCGGGCGGTGATCCATGCGAGCCAAGAGAGGGAGCCGCGCGGGTGTGGGTTCTTCTGCCGCATTGTTTTTCCTTCCAAGGCGCCGCCGATGGCGGCGGCGGCTTCGACCGCGCTTTCGTCGATCACGTCGGTTGCGGGGCGGGAGCCCGCGTCCCGGGCGTCGGTGAGTTGAAGGATTCGCGCCGCTGCGACCACGGCGAGGGCAGCGAGGTTGAACAGGCGCCGCGCGCTCTCGACCTGCGTCTCTTCCAGAGCCAAGCCGTCGCGTTTAAGCACGCGGAAGACCTCTTCGATGCGCCAGCGCAGACGATAGAGGCGAATGATTTCCCGAGCGTCCTCGGCGGTCTCAACCGGCAAGGTCGTCAAAAGCCGCCACATCAGCGGCGTGGTCCCCAAAGGAACGTCCCTTTCGCGCGCCACAACGACGTTGATCTCGCAGGCTTCGGGATCGCCGGCGGCCTGTCCGGTCTTGGGTCTGGCGATTGTCGCCTTGCCGAACGAAACGGCCACGCGGGCCGTTCGAACGCGCGCATCCGGCGCGCGCGGCTGGCGTGGGGCGGCCGCCACATCGATCTCGAGCGCCGTCGGAAAACCGTCGGCTGTGGCAAACAGGAGGCCGCCTCCGGCCAACTTGCGGTCGCCGCGCGCCCGCGTGATGAGATCGACGTCGCCCGGCTTTCGGATGAAGGCCTGGTAGATGTCATTCTCGCGGTCGCCGACAACAACGATGCTGGCGGCGTCGGCGAGCCGTTGAGCCGCGCTCTGCGCCGCATCGACCCAGCGCACGGATTCCTTGTCCTTGAGGCTCCGCTTGTGGCGATGCGTCTTCACTTCGCCGAGCGCGCGGGTCCAAATCTTCGCCCCCACTACGCCCAGAAGCGCTTCATCGTCGGCGTCGACGGCGACAAGCAAATGAATGAAGAAGCCGAGACTTGTCCCGTCGCCGCCCAGCCCCAGCTTCCGCCCCTTGTCGCGCCCGGCGAAATTGATCTCGGTCGTGTCCTGCGCCACGACAACGCGCCGACCCCGGCAAGCCTGCGCCGTGCGTTGGGCGGCCTCCTCCGTGATCGCTTGCGGGGTCGCCTGCTCCGATCCGAGAAAGCGATGGGCCGCTATCTCCCCCGCGCGATCCCGGCCAAACTTGCGAACCACCAGCGCGCCAGAACCGGCGATGTCCTCGAGGATCCGTTCAAATCGGCGAGAAACTCGAATATCGCCGCAGAAACCATCGCCCATCAACGCCTCCCGAAAACCGAACAGGCGTTGAATCAGAAGCCCAAACCATATGCCAGTCGAAAACGACTCGATTGTGTGAACGCCGTAGCCATATAGGCGAGGAACTCGGGATCCCGAGCTGCACGATCTTCCATGCGACGTACACAGTGCAAGACAGTCGTATCGTTACGGCCGGCGAAGAATGGTCCGACGCGCTGAAGTGAGCACTCTGTGACTTCATGGACTCGCTCGCCATGCCGCCGCGTTCCGAGGCCGCGCTGACCTGGAATTGATTTCGAAGTCTGAATTGGAGCGATGCAACCGATTCCGATCATTCGTTGGACGCGAGGAAGTTCTTGCGTCTTAGGTTTGGTCCATGGCCACGGACGCGGACAACCCGACCCTTCTTCAAGTTCTCGTACTCGAACGGGTCGACCGCGCCAAGAACATGGCCCGATTCTACGTGCTCTCGATCGAACCAACGCTCTTTGAGGATCTGGCGCTTGTGCGCCGGTGGGGCCGCATCGGGAGCGCGGGGCGTCACCGGATCGACCTGCACCCGTCCCGGCCGATCGCGCAGATCGAGCTCAAAAAATGGCTCGATCGCAAGAGGAGCCGCGGATACCAGCTCCGCGCGTGAGCGCAGGCGACCGGTAGCGCGCGAAGCTACGACAGCGACAATCGCCAAGGGCTGGCGCCTTGCAATGAGTGGCGGCTCAGCTAGGTTCGTGGGTCTATCCGAGAGGAGCGTCACAATGGCGACGGGTACGGTGAAATGGTTCAATGCGACGAAAGGCTTCGGGTTCATTCAGCCCGACGCGGGGGGTCCCGATGTTTTCGTCCATATCAGCGCGGTCGAACGGGCTGGAATTCGTGACTTGAATGAAGGGCAGAAAATCGCCTACGAGATCGTCCCCGACAAGCGCACCGGCAAATCCTCGGCGGACAATTTGAAGCCGGTCTGAAAGTCGAGACGAGCGGCGTTCGCGATCCTGCCGCTGGAGGAGTGCTGTCGTCGCCAACAAATTTGAACCCCTCGAAGCGCTTCGATGTTTTCTTGTCCGGCTACCAGTCGGACCTATCTTCAGTCGTAGTTTGAGTCAGGGAGGAACGACGCTTTGTCCGAGGAATCTCTCAGAGGATCAGATGCAATCTCTGTTCAAGAGCTTGCGGATATGCGGTCCACGGGGGGGAGCATGTGGTTCTCGATGTGCGAGAGGGTAGAGTTTGCTTGATATCTGAGCTAAAAGGCGCCCTGCATATTCCGATGGCGGAGATCCCAGCGCGCGTCGATGACCTGCCGACGAATTCAACTCTTGGTGGTGCTTTGCCATCACGGCGCGCGCAGTCAGATGGTCGTCGACTTTCTACGAGACGCCGGCTTCAGAAATGCCGTCAACCTCGACGGCGGCATCGAAGCGTGGGCCTGCGAGATCGACCGATCGATGCGGCGCTATCGATAACGCGCATTCAAAGAGGAATATTGCGACGCATGCCGCCGACTGACTCGATGGAGAAGCCGCCGACCGTCGAACGCACGGGCCGCCCGATCGCTGCCTTCTCCAACAGCTACGCGCGCTGCCGGAGCGTTTTTTCGCGCGGCTCGCTCCCACGCCGGCGACGAAGCCCCGCCTGATCAAGTTCAACGTCTCGCTCGCTTCGGAACTGGGGGTCAATGCGAAAGGCCTCGAACCGGACGAGCTGGCGGCCGTGTTTGCCGGCAACGTCACGCCGCCTGGCGCAGAGCCGATCGCGATGGCCTACGCCGGGCATCAATTCGGCAATTTTGTTCCTCAGCTTGGCGACGGCCGCGCTATCCTCCTCGGCGAGGTCCTGGACCGCAACGGCGAGCGGCGCGATGTCCAATTGAAGGGCGCGGGCAGAACGCCGTTCTCGCGGCGCGGAGACGGCCGCGCCGCATTGGGGCCGGTCCTGCGCGAATATCTCGTCAGCGAAGCGATGCATGCGCTCGGAATTCCGACCACTCGGGCGCTCGCGGCTGTCTCGACCGGCGAACGTGTTTATCGCGACCGCCAGTTGCCCGGAGCTGTGCTGACCCGCGTCGCATCCAGCCACATCCGGGTCGGAACCTTCCAATATTTCGCCGCGCGCGGCGACCAGGAAGCCGTCGAACGTCTTTCCGACTACGTCATTGATCGTCACTTCCCCGAGGCCCGCGACGCCGAGAGGCCCCGATTGGCGCTGCTTCAGGCCGTCCTGGAACGCCAGGCCCTGTTGATCGCGCGCTGGATGCATGCCGAGTAGGCGGGGATGTCGCCAGCCCCGCCCCTCACAGACCCGGACGAGCGGATTACCCGCATCCGGTTCTTCACGCGCAAGGTTCGCTCAGGTGGCGTCGTACCGATGAACGAGCAATGGAGACGGCAGGGGGTGTCGCGCGAGCATGGCATGGAAGCGCGACCACGACAGCTTGCTGTGGCGGCCGCGACGGGCAAGCCATTTTCTCCAGATATGCACGACCTGGTGGTGATACCAACGTAGTCGCTTGCTGTTTCCCGAGACGCCATAGTAGGCGCAGTGCCCCCGGATCATTCGCGACAGGCGGGCGTGCTGTTCGCGGAAGGGCCGGTGCAAATTGCGCCGACACCATTCCGTCACGGCCGCGAGGGCGCGCTTGTAACGGTCTTTCGCCGTTATCTGGCGCACGACGGCCTTGCCCTTCCAGGATGTTCCCCAAACATGGGTGAAGCCGAGAAAGTCGAAGGTCGTCCCGTTTGCCGCGGGATGTTGCCCTTGCGGGCGTTTGAACCGGAAGTCTACGAAGCGGGTCTTGGTCGGATGGAGCGTGAGCCCGAACCGCTCAAGCCGCTTACCCAGCACGGCAAGCAACCGCTTGCCGGACCGGAAGTCCTCTAAGGCTATCACCGCGTCGTCAGCATAGCGAACCAGTTGGCACCGGCCTTTCAGCTTCGGCTCTGCCGTCACCTCGAACCATTCATCCAGCACGTAGTGCAGGTAGATGTTCGAGAGCAGCGGCGAGATCACGCCGCCTTGGGGCGTGCCGCCCGTCGTGCGCGTGAGAACGCCCTTGTCGAGCGCCCCCGCCTTCAACCATTTGTCGATCATCTTTCGGACGACGCCGTCCATCACTCGCTGGTCGAGGAATCTTCGGAGTTTCGCGTGGTCGATGGTGTCGAAGGAAGCGGCCACAGACTACCCATCGTCGTGATGTTCCGGATTGGTGACGATCACCCGCGAGCGCCACGCCTTCGAAAGTCAATCGCTGGCCGCGATCAGCAGCATCCGGCGGCGCGGCGTCCTTTTCGTTTTGGCGGTCCTGCCGGATGGCAGCCGGTCACTCATTCCGGCCGACTGGACCGATTGGCGCCCCGAGCAGGCCGACCGAACGCCGGCGGACGATGTCGGCGATGCCGACCACGATCTGGGCAGCCTCGGGGATTTGCTTCACCTGCGCAAGGTCATCGACGCTCTGAGCCGCCGACACGTCGAGTTGGCGCCCCGAAAGGAGAGCGGTCATGCAATTGAACCTGGCCTTCCTCGATCCACCCAATCTTGCCCCGAACCCCTCTCCGGCAGCGCCGTCGACGGCGTGGCGGCAACTCGACGAAGCCTCTCGGGTCGCTGCGCTCGAGATTCTCGCCCGTCTCATCGCCCGCATGCTCTCGGCCAGATCGAAGAGGGAGGGAAGCGATGAATGAGCGCGCCAAGATCACGGCCAACCATCTTTCGCGTCAGGCGATCGTCTACCTGCGCCAGTCCAGCGCCGCACAGGTGGAGAACAATCGCGAGTTGACCGATCGACAATATGCGCTCGCCGCCAAGGCCCGGGAGCTCGGCTGGCCCGCCGATCGCATCGTCGTCATCGATGAGGATCTCGGGCTCTCCGGCTCCGGCTTTGTCGCGCGATCGGGGTTCGCCCGGCTAACCGCCGAAGTCGCGCTAGCCCACGTTGGCCTCGTGCTCGGGCTTGAGGTCTCGCGCCTAGCGCGTAACAACGCCGATTGGCATCGCCTCATCGAGTTGGGCGGCCTCACCGATACGCTGATCGGCGACGCCGACGGCATCTATCATCCCGCCCTTTTCAACGATCGCCTCCTCCTCGGGCTCAAGGGCGCCATGAGCGAAGCCGAGTTGCATGTCCTGCGGGCCCGCCTCAACGGCGGCATTCGCAACAAGGCGGCGCGCGGTGAACTGCGCCGAGGATTGCCGGTCGGCTTTGTCTGGGGCGAAGCCGATGGCGAGGTCCGTTTCCACCCCGACGAGGCCGTGGTCGCCGCCATCCGCAATGTCTTTGCGCGCTTCACCGAGACGGGCTCGGCGCGCCGCGTCTGGCTATGGTTTCGTTCCGAAGGGCTCACGTTCCCTCTGCAGATGCATCAGGGCGCGGGGATCCGATGGGTCGAGGCCAGCTACACCGCCATCCACCACGTTCTGACAAATCCCGCCTATGCCGGCGCCTACGCTTATGGCAAATCCCGTCGGGAGACGACGCTGAATGCATCCGGCGTCCGCGGAAAGCGCGTCCGAAAACTGCCTCGCACCGAGTGGCAGGTGCTGATTCCGGACCATCATCCGGGATTCATCGATTGGCGGACCTATGAGGCCAACCAGGATCGCATCGCCCAGAATACCCGACCCGGACCGCACAAGGCGGGCGGCGCCGTGAGGGAAGGGAGTGCTCTGCTGCAAGGCCTTGCCGCCTGCGGGCGCTGCGGACGCCGCTTGCACACACACTATCGGGGACGCAGTTCCGCGCCGGGGTATCATTGCCCTGGCAAGATCCTGGTCGAGGGCCGCGGCGTCTATTGCCTCAATGTCGGCGGCGTCCAGATCGACGAGGCCGTCACGCAGGCCTTCCTCGCCGCCCTCGAGCCGGCGAAGCTCGCCGCGACCGTCGCCGCTGCGGAGCGGCTCGAGGCCGATCGCGAGACCTCGCTCAGGCAGTGGCGTCTCGGCGTCGAGCGGGCAAGCTACGAAGCGAGCCGCGCCGAGCGCCGCTACCGCGCCGTCGATCCAGACAACCGCCTGGTCGCTCGCGGCCTCGAGCGCGAATGGGAGGAGCGGCTGAGCGCGCTCGAGGCCGCCAAGGCCGAGCTTTCGCGCCGCGAAGAGGCGCGTCCATGGGCGCTCTCCCAGGACGAGCGCAGTCGTCTGCTCGCGCTCGGAGCCGATCTGACCACCGTGTGGCACGCCGCGACCACGACGCCGCGCGACCGGAAGGAGCTGCTGCGGACGCTGCTCGAGGAAATCATCGTCAAGGTCGAGCGCGACAAAGCCACGGCGCGCCTCACCCTGCGATGGAAGGGCGGCGCACTCGCCGAGATTGATCTGGCGCTGCCGCGCTCACGCCCGGCCACCATACGCACCGACGAGGATACGATCACGCTCGTGCGCCGGCTGGCAGCCCTCTATCCCGACGCCGTGATCGCCGGCATCCTCAATCGCCAGGGGCGCACCACGGCGTATGGCCATCGCTTCGAGGCGGGCCGCGTCGCAAGTCTCCGTCGGCACTGGGATATCCCCTGCTTCGAGCCGAGAATGACGCACGCCGAGGGCGAGTTGCTGACCATCAAGAAGGCGGCGGCCGTACTCGGCGTCGCCCCCTCGACCCTCCATCGCTTGCTCAACGCCGGGATCATCCCGGGCGAGCAGCTGACCCCGGCGCCCCGTGGCGCATCCGGTTGGACGAAGAGGTCATGGCCCGCTTCAATAACGACGCTGGTGAGAGCTTCATCCCCATGCGCGAGGCGATGAAGGCGCTCGGCGTCTCACGCCAAACCGTGTTGCAGCGTGTCAAGCGCGGCGAACTCGACGCCGTCCATGTCATGCGCGGAAAGCAAAAAGGACTCCGTATCAAAGCGATAGCCCGGCAACCCGAACTCTTCGATCGAACCTCATGAACCTGGGGGCAGTATGAAGCGACATACAAGTATTTGGAGATATCGACGTCCACCACCCACCGCAGCCCCGCTCCATGAATCCCGTTCGCAATGCGCGAAGAGCGTCATGGGCCGAGCGGCCGGGCCGGAAGCCGAACGAGCACGGCAGGAACGCCGTTTCGTAGATCGGCTCTAGCAACAGCACGATCGCCCGCTGCGCAACCTTGTCTTCCAGCGTCGGGATGCCGAGCGGGCGCTTCGTGCCGTCCGCCTTCGGGATGTAATGCCGCCGCACCGGCGGCGCGACATAGCGGCCCGATTTGAGGCGCGCCAGCAGGTCCGTGAGATTGGCCTCCAGGTTCGCCTCGTATTCGTCCGCCGTCACGCCGTCGACGCCCGGCGCGCCATCCTTGCGCGTCAGACGAAACGCCTCGAACATCCATTCGAGGTCGATCAGGTGGTGCAGCGAGGTGAACACCCGCTCGGGATGCTTCCTCGCCAGTTCGGCTATCCATTGTCGTTTCGTGGACAGGTTTTCGGGACTCAGAGTTCCCTCCCATGTTTCCCGCAATGGTCTTAATCGCGTGGCGGCCCCCTTCCCTCCGACGGGTCCCGGCGAGCCCGGTTCCCCGCCCTCTGCGGTACTATGAAGCCGCTACGACGTCCCGCCGCGCATGCCCGTCGGCTTATGTCTTCGCCTCGGGGTTCCGTCCGGGCTCGATCGTTCGTGTTCGCTGTCGCGCTCCCGGCGATGTTCGAGCCCACCGCCGGGCCAGGAGCTTTGTTCACCCGGCGCTCCAGGGTCCCGGGCTTTTCCGTACGGGCGACGACGGGACCTCTCAGGTTCCCTGGCGACCCCTCCCGCGCCTTTGCCCTGCTCTGAGACCCCGGCCGAATTCGGTCGCGTCTGGCCATGTCGTCGCGATCGATGCTGCCCCCGGACCCAACACGGCGAAGGCTTCGGCGCTTTCATGATTTCGAGGCTGCCACAGGGCTTCAGCGCCCGCTGTCTACGCTTCACGAACGCCGTTGCCGCCGCCCGTGCAAGACTCGCTTCCGGCTGGCGGGCTCCGCCTTTGCCGGGAGGGCGTCGAACCCTCTGGGTCGCTTTGAAAGGTTTCAGGTCACATCCATCCTCCTTTCCAGGGCTTACCCTGACGCAAGCTGGGCGCATGCGCGGCGCAAGTTCTTCGTTCTGGCCGACGTCGAGGAGAACGCGCGCCGCAAGGCCGTCGGAAAGAGCGAGATCCCGCTGTCGCCGATCGCCATCGAGGTGGTGCGTCGCATCGACGCGCTGTTTGCGATCGAGCGGTCGATCAACGGCAGGAGCCCCGAACAGCGCCTGGCGGTCCGCCGCGCCGAAAGCCGGCCCCTGGTCGACGATCTCATGACCTACATGCGGGAGCAGGCGGCGAGGCTGTCGCGCGGGCACGACCTGGTGAAGGCGATCCAGTACATGCTCAACCGCTGGCCGGCGTTCACGCTGTTCCTCGACGACGGGCGCGTCTGCATGTCCACGGATGGTGTTGAGAAGAGGGAATCCTCAGCCAGGCGCAGCGGCCGTAGCCGGAGCCTTGGGCGGCTTTTCCTTCCACGCCGCCACCATTCGCTCGTAGGCCTGCTCAGCACGCCGCACGTAGTCGGCTTCTCGCTCTCGGATCTCCTTGATCCAATAGTCGCGACCTGGTCCCGCCTTGCCATATTCGCGCGGGGCACCGGCTTTGAGCGCGGCTTTGCGTAGCTTCATGGCGGTGAAGGCGGGCCGCGCGTAGGCGTACTCGGTTTCGTCCGTCAGAACATGCCAGATCATCACCGCCAGCTTTCTCGCGGTCGCGACCGCCGCAGCAGGCGCACCCCGATTTCGCTGGACACGTCCGAAGAACGCCCTCAACGGACCTGGCGCCGTCTTCGCGGACCACGCCGCCTCGACAAGCATCTTGCGCGCGTGCGTGTTTCCCTGCTTGCTGATACGTCCATGGCGTGCGGGGCGATCGCCGGACTGGCGAACCTTCGGCGTCAAGCCGAAGTAGGAACTCAACTTCTCTGGCGTCTCGAACCGCGAGATGTCGCCGATGGAGGCCAAGACGGTCGATGCGACGACTGGCCCGATCCCAGGGATCGTCATCAGGCGAACCACTCGCGGGTCTTCGAGCGCATTACGGATGATCGCCATGTCGAGCTTCGCGAGCTGATCCGAATTGCGCTCCAACTCGTCGACCAGCCTCCCGACGATCGCCTTCTCGTCGTCAGGTAAAGGCAGGCCGGCCAGCCATTTCTTTCCGGTCTTCCCGAACAAGTGTCCCGAGTACTTCGGGATCAGGTTTGCGTGCAGGATCGAATGGATGCGTCCCTTTGTGCGAACGACCTGCTCGAGGACGCCCATGCGCTCAGCCGTATGGCGCCGCTGCCGTTGGGTGTCGTCGTCTGGGATCCAGACTTCCGGCAGAAAGCCGCCGGCGTGTAGTTTGGCCAAGATCGCTGCGTCGATCTTGTCGGTCTTCACTCGCGCGTAGGCGATCGCGCGAACCATTCTCGAATTTGCCACGACAACACGCTTGACGAAGGGCCGCAAGATTTCGCTCGACAGCCGCGCTGTTGCCTGTGGCCTCGATGACGACCTCGTCCTCGACCGACAACGTCTTCGCGAACTTGACGAGACGATCGTGAACGAGTTCGACCCGTTGCTCCCGCTTGATCTGCCCGTTCTCCAGGAACGCCACCTGGGCGAACGAGCGATGAATGTCCATGCCAATGATCGCCATGACTCCTCCATCTTCGTTCTAGGGAGCCAGCGGGCTTGCACGACATCTACGGATCCGCGCTCGCGGCGCAACCGGGCAAGTCGTAGGGGCGGCCATGTAACAACTCGAGCTCGCAGCTCATGGATAGGACGGCCTGCCGCCGTTTCGCGCTCCCGACGCCCCGATCCCGGTGGTTCATTCATGACTTCCTCGGAGCATGAACGCCAGTCGGAAGGGGAGCGTCGCAGGCACCATACCCGTTAACAATGCCGCTGAGCGCGGGCTGCGCTGTGCGGCGCTCGGGCGGAAATCCTGGTTATTCTGCGGGTCTGATCGCGGAGGGCGGCGCGCCGCAGCCATGTACAGTCTCATCGTCACCGCCAAGATGAACGGCGTCGATCCGCAGGCGTGGCTCGCCGATGTCCTCTCACGCATCGCCGGCCATCCCGCGCATCGGCTCGACGAACTGCTGCCCTGGAACTGGCGGCCGCGGCCTCAGGCCATCGCGGCGCTCGCGGCCTGACCCATGCACGTAAACAAGGTCTCCCGCGTCAGGACCATCGACCGCGTCGCCAAAGACCTCGGCGAGGACGTCGACTTCCTCTTCGACGTCGCTATCGAAATGGAGCCCGAGGACGGCCCCATCCGGGTCCTGAGCCTCGGCGACGAAAGCGTCATGGCCTTCACCGACGACGGCGTCGACAGCCTCGTCGAGCTGATCAAGATCCACCGGGAAACGAAGCCGCGCGAGGAGTGCTGATCTCGGCCCCGAGCGCCAGCCCCCGCGGCCTATGCCGGACGGTTACGGACCGCTCGACGCCCGCAAGGCGAAACTGATCGACGTGCTCGAGGACGCCGGAACCAAGACCCTGCGCTATCTCTACGACTACGGCGACGGATGGGAGCACACGATCAATGTCAAATCGCTTTCAAGCGCGACCCCCTTTCGCGTCCAATACCGACCCCTCGGGGCGTGACGAATCTTGGCGGATGAGTGCGCGGTAAATCAGGATGAGGATGCGCCGCCGTTAGTGCGACGGAGGGAGGGCGCAGCCCGACTGGAGGCGCGGCAGCGGCGGCGCGTGGAAGATTTTATCTCACGGGGGCCGGCTCGAGATACGACGAGGCCGTGCTTGGCGGGGATCTGTCTCAGGAGCGGTTTTTGAACCGCCAGCTCGTGTTGCCGGTTTCCACGATATCGCAGTGGTGCGTCAGGCGGTCGAGCATGGCGGTGGTCATTTTGGCGTCGCCGAACACCTGCGGCCAGTCGGCGAAGGCGAGATTGGTCGTTATCAGCAGCGAGGTGTTTTCATAGAGCTTGCTGATCAGATGGAACAGCAACTGACCGCCGGGTTGGCTGAACGGGAGATAGCCGAGTTCGTCGATGACGATGAGATCATAGCGCAGCAGGTTTTCCGATAATCGGCCGCTACGACCGGCCGCCTTCTCTTGTTCCAGCTGATTTACGAGATCGACCAGATTGAAGAAGCGCCCTCTGGCGCGGGCGCGAATGACCGCGGACGCCACGGCGATGCAAAGATGGGTTTTTCCCGTGCCCGTTCCGCCGATGAAGATCGCGTTGCGTTTGGCGTCGAGGAAGGCGCCGGAGGTGAGTTCGCGAACTTGGCCTTCGTCTACCGGCGTGTCCGCAAAGACGAACTTGTCGATGTCCTTGAGGACCGGGAACTTCGCGCCGGCGATGCGATAGCTGATCGAGCGTGCCTGTCGGTGGGTGCGCTCGGCGCGGATCAGGCTGTCGATCAGCGGATAAAGCTCGTCGCGCCGGGCAAGGCCCTTGCCGGCGATCTCGTCGAAGCTGGCGCGCATGCCGTAGAGCTTAAGTTCGCTCATCGCCTCCAGAATCTCATGGCGTTCCATCAGGCGATTTTCCTTATGCGGTCGTAGCGGCCACAATCGGCCGCGGGTTCGATCTTTAGGCGAAGCGCGTCGGGAGTAGTGATGCTGGGAGGCGGCGCGGGCTGCCGCCGGCGCGCCAGCACAGTCAGGATCACGTCGCCGCTGGCGATGCCCGCCTCCAGCGCCTCGGCGCAGGCGGCCTCGACCGCGCCGAGCCCATGATCGAGAACCGCGCCCAATATCTTGACGAACTGGCGGTCGCCGTCGGTGTGCGGCTTCAGCTTGGCGCGCACCTGGGTCAGCGCGGCCGGCAGATCCCAGTCCTTGAACGGCGCGCCGTTACGCAAGGCGCCGGGCTTCTTCATCAGCACCGGCAGGTAATGCCAGGGATCGTAAATGATCCGGTCGCGCTGGAACTGACGCGGATGATCGGCGACGACTTCATCGCCCAGCATCACGACAACGCGCTCAGCATGAGAGCGCACCAGAACCATTCGGCCGGCGGCGCGCGCATCGACGCTGTAGCGATTGTGGTCGGCCATGATCAGGCAGGTGGTGCTGGCCCGGACCGCCTTCTCGACGAACCCGTCGAACGGGCCGCGAAGCTGCATCAGGCTCGCCCGTTCCTCCTCGAACACGTCCCAGATCGTTCGATCCTTGAACTCGGGATGCCGGGTTCGTTTGGCGTAGGCGATGCACTGATCTTCCAGCCATGCATTCAACTCGGTCAGGCTTTTCACCCGAGGCTTGGGCCGGAACATCTGGTCCCGCAGGTTGCCGACCTGGTTCTCGACCTGACCCTTCTCCCAGCCCGACGCGGGCGTGCAGGCCACTGGTTCGATCAGATGGTGCGAGCACATCTGGAGAAAGCGGCCATTATACCGGCGCGCTTTGCCCACGAAGATCGCCTCGACCGCCGTCTTCATGTTGTCGTAGATGCCGCGCCGGCAGATCCCGCCATAGAACTGGAACGCCTTGTCGTGGGCGTCGAACACCAGCTCTTGGGTCTCACGAAAATAAACTCGAACGAACGGCATACGGCTGTGCGACAGCTTCATGTGCGCCGCCTTGACCGTCAGCGGCAGCCCCTGAAGCGTGATCGTCTCGTGGCTCCAATCGAACTGATAGGCTTCCCCCGGCGCGAAGCTCATCGGCACATAGGCATGCGCAGGAACCCGGGCCCGTTCCTCGCGCCAGGACCTCACGAACCGATGCACGCTGTCGTGGGCGCCGTCATATCCGCGCCCACGCAGTTCCTCGAACAGCCGTTGCGTCGAGCGTCGTTCCCGCTTTGCCAGCTTGGATTCCGACTCCAGAATCTCAGTCAGCGCCTCGACCCAGACGCCCAGCTTCGGCGTCGGCTGAACGTCGCGAGCGTACTTGAACTCCGTTTGGTGGCCACGGATGATCTTGCGGACCGTCGCGCGGGACACTGAAAGCGTCCGAACGATCTCCTTGATCGGCCGCTCCTGTTCGAAATAGGCGCGTCGTATCTCGCCAATCTTATCCACGCCGACCATCCCATCAGCCCTTCCCGGCCGATCCGGGCCAAAGGGAAGAACGCTGACACACAACGTCAGAGGGGTCGTTATTGGACGCGAAGGCCGCCCCTCAGGGGGTCGTTATTGCAAGCGATTTTGCAGCCGAGGGAGTTCGCGATTCCTTGAGATGAAGGCGCGTTTGCTCTCATTCGCCGGATGCGGCGATCCGTCAGCCCAGCACGTTTCCAGTGAGCCTTGAGAGAAATCGCCCCGCGCTGCTGAATAACGCGGGGCGAAATGACATGCTCGCGCCGGGTAGGCTTGGGGCGTCGACACACGAGCGCGCCAACGGCGGACGTTATCTCACCAAGCCGGCACGCATGAAATGCTCGAAGGGCAACGACCAAGCCGCGTCGTAGTTGTCGAATTTCCGAGCAAGCAGGCGATCAAGGATTGGTACAACGATCCCGGCTATCGGCCGCTGATCGCCAAGAGGCATGCAGCGGCGCGCGGCGTCATGATCGCGTTAGAGGGCCAGTGAAGCTCTGGAACGATCCCCGCATTCAGCGGGTCCGCTCCAACCCAGCAAGCGGCCATCGCTGCGGTTACGGCCCAGATCGGCGAAGGTCGGGTCCGGCGCTCCGTCACCCGAACGAAGTGCGTATCGAGTGTCAAATTCGGAGAGCGTTCCGGCGGGTTAATTTGGCAAAGGAAGTCACCAGAGAAATCGATATGCTCCCACACAACTTGGCGAGGTGCGGGTTAAAGCAGCTCGACCTTGGGCGCTCCGCAGTCTGTCGCGAAATGCGCCGGCTACGCATCGGCTGCCCTGTTTAGCGCAAGGGGTCTGCTCAATATCCGTCCCGAGGTTGGCTCATCTCTTTGCTATATGTTCAACCATGAGGGCTGCCTCCTCGGCAACGGCTGGTATGGTGCCCGATTTCCTCGTTGCTGCGTAATCGAGCCCGGCAAAATAGAGCCCGGGAACGGCGCCGAGCAAGGGCGAGCCACGCATCGCTCGCGGCCTAGCCGGTGATCGACGCGACCACGGCGTGTTGTTCATTTGCATGATGACCGTTTTTTTGCGCCAGTCCGGCCGTCACGGGCAGGCACTCCGAGTGATCGCAGTCCTCCCTTCGCGATGTTCGGCGGCACGTCGATCCATGCCTGCTTGAGGCGGATACCGGCCTTCGCTTGCGACCCCCTCATAAGGTTCGCTTCCCGCCTAATTGAGGTGTCCAAGGCCTCGATTCCTATGTCCGCAATACGTCGAACCGAGACGTCGCTCAAACGTCTCAAATGCGCAAATGGCGGTCAATCGTCGACGCCGCAATGTTTCAGCCGCCAACCTGGGCGATCACACTCATCTTCCCACTTCGCACGCCGACGATTTGCATCGGGGTGCGGGGATGATTGTGGTCGTCCATCGCATAGGTTCCGCCAAGTAACGACGGCATCGCCGTGGTCTTGAGCGCCCGCTGAATGTCCTCGGGCTTGTCAGAGTTCGCGCGACGGATCGCGTCGACAACGAGATTGGTCGCCTCGTAGGCGAAGAATGAGCGCTGGGTCGGCATAATCCCAAATTTCGCGCGGTAAGCCTGAATGAAGTCCTGCACACCCGGCGTTTCGATCAAGGGGTTGAAGACCGTAATGCTCGTGGCGCCGTCCAGGCCACCGGAGGTGAGGAATTGCGGAGACACCGCGCCCGTGGCGACGAGAAAATCGATGCGGCCGGTGATGGGGACGCTCCAGCCGGACTGCTCGTAGGCGCGAAAGAAGGGCGCTGTGGAAGCGCCCAGCAATGTTACGATCCGGTCAGGGGCAAGCGCCTTGAACCGGCCAAGCAATGGAGCAAGGTCCTTCGTGTCCTTGGCGATCGTCTCGTTGGCGAGAACCTTGATGTCTGCCGCAGTCGCGGCCTTCTCCATACTGTCCGCGTTAACGTGGTTGAACGGGTTGTCGTCGCTGACAATTGCGACGCTGTGGACGCCCTGGCCCTTGAGCCAGCCCATGAGGGCGAGGGCGATGTCGCGATCGGACGGGATCGTCTTGAAGGCATAGTCATTGCCGCCAACTCCGGAAGCGTCGACGAAATCCTGTCCTGCTGAAATGTCGATCACGAGAGGCACTTTCGCCTCTGCAACGATAGGCATAATTGCATGGGTGACCGGCGTCGCGAGCGCGCCCAGCAGCACAGAGACATGCTGCTCCTCGATCAGTCTTTTCGTGGCTGCGATCCCGGTTTCAGGATCAGCGGCGTTGTCGCCGTAAAGCGCCTCCACCGGCCTCCCCAGGACCCCGCCGGCCTCGTTGGTTCGCTGTAGCGCCAGCTCGACGCCATATTGCTCACTTTGCCCGCGGTCGGCCATTGGTCCGCTGAGGATTGTGGTAACGCCGATGCGAACAGGCTCCGCGAGGACTGGACTGAAGGCCAGGAGGCAACCGGTCAACAAAACCATCCTCAACGCCATCGGGTCTTCCTTGCGAATATGCGCCGGGAACGAACCGCCGGCCTGACCGACATAAGCTGTCTTATTCCATGTCGGAAGACAATCGATGCGCGCGACCGTAACGCGATCGTGACGGTCATTGTCGCAACAACCAAGCGGAGGTCCCTCCACCCGCCTGGAAAGGCGGTTGGGTAGCGCAAGTTACGGGGGCGAAACTCGAACTCCCTCATTTGCTGCTAATCCGCTAGCCCTCTGCTACGACATCGACGGCCGCGGTACGCAACGGCCGCGGAACGTCGACACCGGGCGGGCAACTAACAGGATAGTGTCAGGCTGAGGCTCCTCCAACCTTGAGGAGCCTGCTATGGATGAACTCAGAATTCGGGTTGTTCCCGCACCTTGGAACAAGGGCAAACTTGTTGGTCAGAAGGCGCCGCTCAAACTCAAAGAAATTTGGGCTATCCGCGTCCGGCTTCAAGTCTATTGCCGAACGCGCGAATTGGCGCTGTTCGATCTTGGCATCGACAGCAAGTTGCGGGCCTGCGACCTGCTTAAGTTAAAGGTTCGAGATGTTTGTCACGGCGAGCGGATCGCTGTCCGGGCGATCGTCGTGCAACAAAAGACTTCAAGACCCGTGCAGTTCGAGATCACGGAGTCGACGCGAACTGCTTTGACGGACTGGATCAGGTGTCAGGTCTCGCGTCTGAAAACTTTCTCTTCCCAAGTCGTGTTCGCGCGTCGCCTCATTTGAGCGTCCGGCAATATGCGCGGATTGTGGATTCCTGGGTCGAGGAAATTGGTCTTGATCCTGCCGCTTACGGAACCCACTCCATCCGCCGGACCAAGCCGTCTCTGATCTATCGGCGGACCAAGAACCTGCGCGCCGTGCAGCTTCTATTGGGCCATACCAAACTCGAGAGCACCGTCCGATATCTTGGCATCGAGGTGGAGGACGCCTTGGAGTTGGCGGAGCAGACGGAGGTGTAACTCTGCCCCGGCTGAGCCGGATTGAGCTAGTCTCATCCGGCAGGTCCGCGCAAATACCGGTCATTCGCCGACGGTTCACCGCACCGGCCAATGACGCACTCGCCTTGCAGCGGCCAGTGGGATCGTCTCCACAGATCTTTCCCTAAGGTGACGCCTTCATGGCCTACACCTTTGCACCAGCCGTTGTTTCCGCTTGCGGCCTCATTGAGCGCTGCCGTCGCTTGCGCTTTGTTGCGGTTCGTGGCGGAAGGGCGGAGGAGCACGGAGGAGCTGGGGTCGCGGCATTGGCGGTCGTGCTTGGCTGGACGTCCTCGTTTCCGGCACGGCTTCGGCTGCGGCGTTGCGCCTCATTCTCGGAGCTAACGCTGAGCGCCGGGTCGGCATTTGCGACTGAAGGACGCGGAGGCAGAGGGCGCGGGTCTTCGACTTCGACGCGATTCAGCTTTTCCACAAGCCGAGGAGTCAACTCGGTTTGGGATTTCGACGCCTTTTCGGTTTCGCAGTTGGGCCGAAGCCGGTGCTGGCCCTTTTGAGCTGAGACATGAAACCCGATCTTGCGCGCAATAGCCAGCGCCACGCGATCCCATTCTTCGGAACCTGCCTCGGAACCGGTCTCATCTCTTTTTCGGCACGCCTCTTTCGCCGCGAAATTCATACAAAAGAGCCTCAGCTTGAAACTGTATTCTCTCCGAGCGCTCGCGTCGGCGGCGCAACCAAGTCAACAACGTAGTGCCTCAACGCTTCCGCTTATTGCCAAAATAGTTTCACTGGCGCCTTAATAATTAATGTAAGGAAATGGTTACAAGTGCGTAAAGCTGCTCTGGAAGTGTGGGGCCGATCGAGAGCGCCGGGCACGACATAGATGTCGCCGCTTTCAGATTTACTTCGGAGGCGTGGGGGTCGAGAAAGGCTGGCTCAACCCCAAGCCCGAGATGGCCTTCGTCGGTGAGGAGCGGGGAGACGGAGGAGGAACTCGATCCTTAGGAACGATCAGAGCAAACGATCAAAGCCATAAGAAGCGGTGAGCCGCCATGTCCGACGAAGCCAAAATTCAACAACTTGTCGGATGGGCGTGGGACGAAGCGCGGTCGATCGACATGGGACACCTGGGTGAACACGATCGCGTGCTAGTGTGCCGAAAAGATCGCGGAGCTGATTGTTGCACGCCGGAAGATTAGGACCGGCAGTCGCCGGTACGTCCTGATCGTGCGCGACCATCATCAACTGCGCATCGAATTCCGCGAGTTCTAAAGATCCGCTCTCTGCCGTCGTTCGCCAGCTCGCGCACGGATGGACCGCCCTCGACCCGGGCCTTAACCGGTCGGTCCTTACGAATAGGCGTAGGCGCTAGCCCGCATTTCTCAAACAGGGTAGCGCATCGAGCCTCCGAATCAGGCAAAAGTCGTTTTGTGAGAATGACTTGCGCCGATTCGGAAAGGTGGCCCGGTGCAGACGGAGTGTAGCGCAAAACCGAGCGCTTTTGGACGGGTGGAAGGCCGGCCTGTGGTGGCCGACTTCGACGGCGGCGCGCTGACGTCAGACGCAGGCGGCCTGCTGTTGGGCGCGGCGGACCAGCGTCTGGATCTGGTTCGGCGGCTCGCGGGATGTTTCCGCGACGCGAGGGACCCAAGGTTCGTCGAGCACTCGGTCGCCACGCTCATCGGGCAGCGCGTGTTCGGCATCGCGCTCGGCTACGAAGACCTCAACGATCACGACGAGCTTCGGCACGACCCGCTGATGGCGGTGCTGGCGGGCAAGCTGGAGGCTTGGCGCAGCAACTGCGCGCCGGCGGCGGGCAAGTCGACGCTCAACCGGCTGGAGTTGTCGCGCGAGATCGCCACGCGCTATCACAAGATCAGCCACGACCCGGCGGCGATCGAAGCCCTGTTCGTCGATCTCTTCCTCGAGGCGCACGCAAGGGCGCCCAGAGAGATCATTCTCGACCTCGACGCGACCGACGACCCGTTGCATGGCCATCAGGAGGGCCGGTTCTTTCACGGCTATTATGACTGCTACTGCTACCTGCCGCTCTATGTGTTCTGCGGCCGGCATCTGCTGGCGGCCAAGCTCCGGCCGTCGAACATCGACGGCAGCGCGGGCGCGGTCGAAGACGTCGCGCGGATCGTCGCGCAGATCCGGGCGCGATGGCCCAGGACCCGCATCCTGTTGCGCGCCGACTCCGGTTTCGCCCGCGAAGCGCTGATGGCCTGGTGCGAAGAGAACCGGGTGGACTTCGTGTTCGGCCTGGCGCGCAACGCGCGGCTCGTCGAGGAGATCGCCGTCGAGCTCATTGAGGCCGAGGCGGAGGCAGCCTCGACCAGCAAGCCCGCCCGCCGCTACAAGGACTTCCGCTATGCGACGCTCGACAGCTGGTCGCGCCGGCGCCGGGTGATCGGCAAGGCGGAATGGACCCAGGGCGAGGCCAATCCGCGCTTCATCGTGACCTCATTGAGCAAGGCCGGGACCAACGGCCGCTTTCTCTATGAGAAGGTCTACTGCGCCCGCGGCGACATGGAGAACCGGATCAAGGAATGCCAGGGCGACCTGTTCGCCGACCGGACCTCGACCGCCACGATGCGCGCCAACCAACTGCGGCTGTGGCTCGCCTCTTTCGCCTATGTTCTCATCTGCGCGGTCAGGCGAGTCGGCCTTGCCCACACCCAGTTCGCCGAGGCCACCTGCGGCACGATCCGGCTCAAGCTTCTCAAGCTCGCCGGCGTCGTCCGCATCAGCGCGCGACGCATCAAGTTCGCGCTCGCCTCGGCTTGTCCCTACGCCGACGAATGGCGCCTGGCCGCAGCCCGTCTCGCCTGAGGCGCCGCCGCGACGCCGACAAAATCGCGGCAATCCATCCCGCGGCCCACAGGAGACCCGAAACAATCCGACCGATCCGCGTGCAAAAGGCGCCACGGAGGCGCTTGTTCCTTCAAACAGAACTCACGCGCTCATCGTCGCGTCATGATAGATCGACGCCCTCTATGAGAAATGCGGGCTAGGGAGTGGTCGTCGGTGGAAGGAGCCCGTTCGAAGTTGATCTCGCGTGTGACAACGCCAGCTTTCTGGTCGGTCGAATCTTGCGACGTCTTACCCGCATACACTATTGGTGAGGGATGAAGAGAGCAGGAAATTTCTCATTTTCTCGGCCGGATACTTCAAAGCGTCGGAAGGTTTCAGTGTGATTCTATTCCGCTGGGCTAGATTTCCCTATTCCCTCGAACAGGGAATTAATCCACCGAACGTTGGGGTCGTCGCGGGAAAGAATGCCCGCAAAAACGCAACAGAGGTGACAGCGGTCCCAAGATCTGTCACGTTTGTCTGGCCGTCCGACCCTGACTTATTGCATCAACCATCCGGCTCGAGTAGAAGCGTTTGGGAAGCTGAGGCGCTCGCCGAGGCGAGCGGCAACTAATGCTGAGAAATTGGAGATCGCTTGGCCTTATAATCCTAGCCTTGATAGGTCTTGGATATATTGGTTGGATAATTAGTGGATCACAGTCATTCCAATCCTGTTTTATTGACCGGGAACACGCTAACTCGTATATTGCACTTTCAGAAAGTGATAATCTTGTCCTCACGTCGCTATTGAGGGTCCGCCTTAACATCGAATGCGTTCTAACCGTTCTCAGGAATTATAGTGATGCGATCACAGTCTTGGGAGCCGCGATCACCGCTATAGCAACATTTTTCATCGCTCTCTATGCGTCGACTGTCTCTAATACTCTTCGCGCCCTGCGAGGTGCTGCTGACAAACAGCAAGAGAATATGATGGAGTATCTTAAGTTTGCGGGAGAGACTGCTTCGGCGGCCAAGAAATCCGCTGATGCTGCAGAAAAAAATCTGATCTTTGCGAGCCGGCCGCTCATTGAAATCCGGCATCTCTCGCTTGAAGACGCGCCGAATGAAGGCTCACCTTATATCCATTTTCAATGTCGCAATATTGGAAAGGGGGCGTGTATTGTCAATAAAATCATCGCTACAACTTCCACTGCTCACCAAACGACTTCGCTGGTGCCAATAGCGACCGTCAGCAGTGGCAAGATGAGCTCTGTAATCGAACCTGGGGCGACAATCCGTATCGGGCCGATTTACTCTCCTGATCTATAGACACTAAGATTGCGAAGATACGCAGCGGCGATATTAACCTTCATGTTATTATACAAATCTTCTTTAGCGATATATTTGGTAACCAATATGATCAAAGGTTTCCATACGTCTTTGAGGGGGCGCAGGGCAATTTTAACGTCGACGTCAGGTTTGTCGAAGCCAAGTAAATCGCCATTTGCTCCAGCTTCAGCAACGTTGCCCTCAATATTCACGCACAAGCGTCGAGACGGCAACCGCAGGAATCGCGCCCATTGGTCTGTCTCGCCATGAACTGCATAGCGCCAAGGGGCGCTTCTGATCGCCCGGCCGAATGTCGGGCGCTAGTTGCCGTGCGTTTTGATTTCGGGCTCGCACCGGAATGCCGGCCTTCGTACGGACTCCGTTCCTTCCCGAGGCGACAATTGTAGGCACGCTTTCCGCCCCACTGCGATGGCCAAGGCCGCGATCCGCAATGTCCGCTCTACGTCGACTCCGGCCGCCCGCGGCGCAAAGACGCTTCGATGGTGTACATTGAGACAAATCAACTATTAGGTTCTGGGCGCCGAAGGCCCCCGGCGCGAGCCGCCGGCGACCCCTCTGTGCGGCCTCAATTTTTACCGAACGAACCAACGCGCCCCCTTTCGGGGAATCTTGCGCATGATAACGTCCATGCGCAACTACAAGCATCCGCGAGACGCCCTCGACAGGCTCGACCTGGAAGAGGGCGGTGCGTGATCTTCATCGTACCGGATGGCGGCAATGATCGAGCGCGCCCGCAAAAGATTGAGCAAGAGGGCCAAGAAAGGATTTCGCGGCTGGCCGGTCGCAACGGTCGCGCTCTACGGCCCGGACAATAGCACGGCGACCAAGCTCACGGTCGGCATCATGCCGGCCGAGGACGCCGAGGCGACCGACCTTCGACGCTGGTTCTCGAAGGACCAGACCGACATCCGCGACGATATCCGGGTGACGGAAGAAGTGCTGGCATTCATCACCGAGGCCGGAGCCAAGTCGGTTGTCATGACCGACCGGATTATCGGCTGCCCCCATGAAGAAGGCATCGATTACGAGGGCGCCACCTGTCCGGCTTGCCCGTTCTGGGCGGGACGGGACCGCTGGACCGGCAAGCGCCTGCACTAGTAGGAATTAGCGCCCATGTTTACCGCCCGCCGCCCCAGCCCCCTCCGCTTTACTCTTGATAACAGATTGTATCAGGGCTTCGCCAAGGCGCAGGAAGGGCCTTTGGTCTGTCCTCTTCTACCGGCCAAAATCTGACGCTTGCTACCCGTCCGTGTCGTCCGATCTACGAACGGCTGCTGTCGACCTTTTCTGCCCTTCAGGGTCGGCCGCATGAACGGGCGGGAAGCACGACAAACCAGACTTCCGTTTCACCGTGCGTTCTCCTCGCAGAATCTGCAGTTGTGCTCGCGGTTGAGCATCTCAGTCGAAAGCACGAAAGACCGATCATTCGCATGGAGCGACATGGCCTGGCCCGCAGCGTTGAAGATCGGCCAGGTCGCGTCGGTCTTGTCGCCAGGAACCCCCTGTCTGACGAACGCGCCCCAAATAGCTCGCGACTGGTTTGGCGTTGCCAACGAGCGCACTGAGCGCGGCAGGCCTATCCGGGGCGCTTTCGCCCCGACGTCGCGACCTCCGCGGCGGGCCTCTGGAGGGCGAACGTCGAGGGCGAGGAAAAGGACCGCAAGCGCGAGGCCAATCCGGGTCATCTTCACCCGGCGGTTGGAACGAGATAGCTCGCGAGATGGGCGTCGAGAGCGGCCATCGTCATCACATCCGCGGGCGCGGCGCGGAAGCCGATGAAGCCGTCCGGTCTTACGAGGACTGCGCCGCCGTCTGGCGCGCCGGCCTCGGCGACGCCGAAACAATTGGCCGCGCCATGCACGATTTCAACAAGGCCGTGCCAGCGGGCGCGAATCCTGTCCAATCCCGGCCCCGGCCCGAACACGATGAGATGATGGCTTTCGCCCCCGAGTCTCAGACCGGCTGGGAAGCGCTCGCCAGGCGCTGTGCTGCCGAATGCTTTGCCAGCCTCGCCAACGAGCGGACTTCCGGCGTAGGAGATATCGAGCATTGAGCGCCTGCGGGCCGCAGCGACGATCTCATCCGCGGTCGACGCCGGGACCTTTGGCGCGCCGCCTTCGGCGCACATTGCGACCAAACCGGCGATGCGGGTGTGGATGTCGTTTGAAACATCGAGAGCGTGGCGAACCTGCATACCCCGCTCGATCGCATAACTATCGAGCAGCGAGGGTTTCGCCGCCCCGCGTATGACGAGGGCGAGCTTCCAGGCGATGTCGGCTGCATCCATGAACGCCGCATTCATCCCCTCCCCGCCAAGCGGGCTCGACATATGGCCAGCGTTGCCCAGCAAAAAGCGCCGGCCGTCGCCAAGCCTTTCGGCCTCGCGCCGGTGCATCTTGAAATAGGAGACCCAGCGCAGATCGCCGAGGCCGACGTCGGCGCCGACCCGCGCATTGACCAGCTCGCCAAGTTCGGCTTCGGCTGGCGGATCGTCGCGCTGGTCGCCTTGGTCGCGACTGACATAAATGAGCCAACGGTCCTCTGGGAGCGGCGCGAACAGAACGAAACCTGACACTCCAACGATGACGCGGGCGGTCTCTGTCGGAATTGCAAGCTGAACCTTGACGTCGGCCACCACATATCCCCCACCATAGGTGTCGCCCACGAGATGCTCATGCATCGAATGACGTGTGATGCTGTGAGCCCCGCCCGCCCCGAGCAGGTGACGCGGCTTGACGACCTCCGTTCGGTCGCCTGACGTAAGCGTGACCTGGAGCGTGTCCGGATCGGCGTCGATAGCGAGAACCTCGGCACCAAATTCGATCTTGACGCCGCACCCCTCCAAATGAGCGCGCAAGATCTGCTCGGTCAGCCATTGCGGCTGGCTGCACTGGAATTCGTAACGGCAGCCGAGGCCGCCGAAGTCTGCGCTCGTCATCGGCTGCATGCCCGGACCGAAAAGCTCGGTGTGCTTGATGTGGACGCCCGCGCGGACGAACGGCTCAATCAGCCCGGCGCGATCGAGGATCTCGAGCACTGCCGGCTGCAGTGCAGTCCCGCGAGTTTCGTGGTGCGGGGTAAGCCTCTGCTCGACGATCCGCGGCCTGACGCCGTGGCGAACGAGCTCCGAGGCCGCGAACAGGCCCGCGGGGCCTGCGCCGACAATGAGGACGGCGGGCGTTAGGGCGCTGTCTGTCATTTGGGCCGGAGTCCTCTTCGGGCCTCGATCGAGCGGCGGGTCTCGACAGGGTCGCGCGAGCATATCGGAGCCCAGCGCCCGCGGCGAATAGAAGAACACTTGGCGAGGCGCTGTCACGCGAACCAAATTTTGGGCGCGTGAAGATTGGAAGTCTCAGCCCAGGTTCAGGCCGCGGTGGCGGCTCTCCACGTCCGGAACGCTTCGGATATCGGGCCCGCAAACGGGCGATAAGCATGAGAAAATGGTCTTCGGTTCAAGGCGGGTTCGCGCCGGAGTGACCCCGCCGAAGCGACCCGCGAACTAATGACCAGGACGGTTCACTGCGCGATTGGCTTGAGGGCAAGGCGCCGTTCGGACTTTTTTGTCACGCTTCGCCCACATTGCC
>CAVYDG010000008.1:0-77535 GCA_963767245.1 uncultured Alphaproteobacteria bacterium | reverse complement strand
GGCGCGGGCCGTGTCGTCGAGGGGTATCCATCGTGGCCACACCCAGGTCAGCAGACGCGTCTCGCTGTCGGGCAAGACCGCCTCGTAGACGGCCTGCGCCTCGCGCCGGAACTGCTCGCGGTCGACGACCGACAGATACACGCCCCGGCCCGCCAGCACATTGTGCCGGCCCATCAGATAAGGCCCGATCAGGGGCGCGTGCATGGTGCGCCATGGGAACAAACGGGTGTGAAAGTCCGCCGGCGGCGACCGGTCACGCCCAGGTGTCACGAACCCATGGCCAGCGCCCGGATTGTTTCCTGGTTGTTGATTGCGAAGCTGAGGCCGGTTGGTCTGCTGGAGTTGTGGCACACCATCGTCACATGATGCATTGTTGAGTTGGCGGGACAAGGCCGGTGAGGTTGGACGAATTCCCCATTTAGAGGTGGACGGCGGCTCGATGGTAGGCTTCTCAGACAGGCTGGAAGCCGATCATGTCGGGGACTGATGACGGGAGGTTTTTCGCATCGACGAGCGGTGGATCAGGCGGCGGGTGAGGAAGCCCAGGTTGGGTTGCCGGAGGACACGGACCCGGGCAATTGCCGATGCCGCAGTTCAGATGCATTCGCCCGCCGTCCGCCACGGGCGTAGCGCGCCGCGCAACAGGCCGTCACTCGGCGAGCGAAACCCATCGAGGCTTTCAAAAAATATGGTCATATCATAGCCGCCGCTTCAGGACCGTCGGCACGGAGTTCAGGAGAGTCGCTCGAGACGATATCTCCGAGGGCGCTCACTCGACCGCGGCGATGAGACGAGTGGCGTGGCGCGGCGCCGGAGCCCCCGATCCATCCCAACCGAACCGCTCCTCCTTCTTGTTTCCTCACGAGAAGTCCCTCAAGTTTCGACTCTGCCATCCCCAATGCGGAGATGCGCTAGCGCCGCCGCCGCGATGCCCTCAAGGAGAGCCCGCTCCGGGCGCACGCGCGCGAGGACACGAATGCCCATCAGCACACCAAGAAGATTTTGCGCCAAGGTCCCCGCCGGGAAGCGTCCGCGCGATCGTACCGTCGGCCTGGCCTGCCCTGACGCGCGCTTGAAAGAACCCCTCGATGCCGACGAGAGTTTTCGCGACGACTTTCCGAAATGCTGGGTCATGCGGCGCCACATCGAGCGCGGCGTTAACAAGCATGCATCCTTTCCTCGCCGCGGTCGTCGAGCGAGCGTTTCACGATCTCCTTAAAAAACGCCTCTATCGCCCGGAGCGGCGGCAAGGACTTGCAACGTCGAATTCTGTCGGCGATGCTGTCTTCAACATAGTGATCCAACGCCTTCTCGTAGAGCGCGCGCTTATCGCCGAACGCATTATAGAGGCTTGCCGCCGCAATGCCCGTATGCTCCACGAGGTCCCTGACCGAGGTTGCCTCATAGCCCTGTTTCCAAAAGCATAAGACTGCCGCATCCAAGACGGCGCTTTCGTCGAATTCCCCTCGGTCTCGCCATCTCGCCGCCTGCGTTTCGTCCACCGGCATCTTGCCGTTGGCAGCGCCATGCTTCATTATAGAACAATCATACTAAAACTCAACGCGCAGATTACCCCGCAGCCTCCCGACGTTCGCGCCTCTGGCGGTGGGTCGACAAGGACCAGCAGAATGGGACCGAAACAGCAGCGCAAACTCTTCAAAGTCGAGGCTGCGCGCGTCGTCCGTCCGCCATTGACCGCAATTAGCTCGGAGCCGACGCCATCCTGACCGCTGGGGCCGCATTGCCCCGTACCGCCACGTCGCCGCACTGGCCGACGGGGCACTCTCAAAAGGAATCCCTCATGATCCGCTTCTATTTCCACCCGACGCCCAACCCCGCGAAGGTCGCTCTCTTCCTTGAGGAGGCCGGCCTGGCCTACGAGGTCATCCCGGTCGACACCAGCAAGGGCGAGCAGCACACGCCCGCTTTCCGGGCGATCAACCCGAACGGCAAAGTACCGGCGATCGTCGATACGGATGGGCCGGGCGGAAGGAGACCCGCGTCTTCGATTCCACCGCCATTCTGCTCTATCTGGCCGAGAAGACCGGCAAGTTCCTCGGCAAGGCCGAGGACCGGGCGGAACTGCTGTCCTGGCTTCTGTTCATCGGATCGGGCCTTGGTCCGTTCTCGGGCCAGGCCGTGCATTTCCAGTTCGCCGCCCCCGAAGGACTCGACTACGCTATGAATTGCTATCGCCGCGAAGCCGAGCGGCATTACCAGGTGCTGAACGACCACCTGCAAGGCCGGAATTTCATCGTCGGCGACAGCTATACGATCGCCGATATCTCGGCCTGGGGTTGGCTCGACCGCGCGTCCCGGGTTCGCAAGGGCGCCGATGATCCGCTTGGTCCATATCCTCATCTGAAACGTCTTTTCCAGGCCGTCGATGTCCGGCCGGCCGTACCGCGGGCGCGTGCCGTCGGCAAGGATCACGACTTCAAAAAGATCAACGACGAAGAGACCAAGCGCGCGCTCTTTCCGTCGAACTATCCGCCTGCCGCATAAGGACGACGGTCATGAAGCTCGACGGAAAGCGCGTCCTCGTCACCGGTGGTTCGAGCGGCATCGGCTTCGCGATCGCCCGTGCACTCCTTGCCAAGGGCGCCAAGATTGCGATCACGGGCCGCCGCGCTGCGGTCCTCTCGACCGCGGTTGACGCGTTCGCAAGATCGGTGGATCGGTCACCGGGATCGCCGCGGATGTCGGCACGGACGAAGGCCGGGCGCTCACCTTGCGGCAAGCGCTTGACGCGCTCGGAGGCCTCGACATCCTGGTCAACAATGCCGGCGGGGTTCGCGCAGGGCGTCTCGAAGCCACCTCGCAGAAGGAGATCGAGACGATGCTGAACGTCGATCTCGTGGCGCCGATCCTTCTCACGCGAGCGGCGCTGCCGGCGCTCCGCGCGAGCGGCGACGCCATGGTTGTGAATGTCACCTCGGGGATCGCGCTGATCGGCGCGCCGTTCTACGCCACATACGCCGCAGCCAAGGCGGGTCTTGCTCGGTTCGGGGAAGCCTTGCGCCGCGAACTGAAGGGCGAAGGGATCCATGTCCTGACCGTCTATCCGGGAGGGACCGACACGCCGATGATGAAGACGAATCGGGCCGGGCCAGAACTCGGCTTCGGTCGTGAGCCTGCCTCGGCCGTTGCGGACGCCACGGTCGATGGCATCGAGGCCGAAGCGTTCGAGGTCATTCGAGGAGGCGAGACTCGTGCGCAGATGATCGCGCTCAATCGCGACAATCCGCCGCGATCGACGAACGGATGCTCTCTATGAAGCCGGCTCTCGAAGATGCCGTGAAGGATCATTCGGTCCTCTGAAAGCGAGCCCAACGCAGCAAGGCGAACTACGGATTGCGTGATGATCGACCTCTATTACTGGCCTACGCCGAACGGACACAAGATCACTCTCTTTCTCGAGGAGGCGGCTCTCGATTACACGATCAAGCCGGTCAACATCAGCGCCGGCGATCAATTCAATCCCGAGTTCCTGGCGTTCTCTCCGAATAATCGCATGCCCGCCATTATCGACCACGGCCTCGCCGATGATGGCGAGCAAGCCGTTACTGCTTCAAGCCGTCGCGCTACTTCTTTTACCTCGCCGAAAAGACTGGTCTCTTCCGCCACCGACCTGCGCGGTCGGAAGACCACGACGGAGTGGCTGTTCTGGCAGATGAGCGGCCTCGGGCCCATGGCCGGTCAGAACCATCACTTCGGCGTCTATGCGCCGGAGAAAATCCGCTATGCGATCAACCGATACGTCAACGAGACCAACCGTGGCTCACGGAGTCTTATTTACCGTCTGTTCTGCCGATCGTCCGTTTCTGGCTGGCGACGCCTATCCGATCGCCCGGACATGGCGACCTATCCGTGGATCGTTCCCTGGAAACGACAGCAGCAGAACCTGGACGATTTCCTAAATTTGCGTTGCTGGTTTGACGCCATCGCCGCGCGTCCGGGAACGCAGCGAGCCTACGCAAAGGCGGAACCGTTTTCCGCGCAGCCCGCCGTGACCGAAGAGGGCAAGAAGCTGCTGTTTGGTCAGACTGCGGCGAGCGTGGCGAAGCGCTGACGCGGCAAGACCAAAGGGGCGCGTCTTGAACTCAACTGAGGAGTTGGCCGAACGCCAATGGCGCGACTACCGCGCGCGTGAACCCGGAACGTGCTTCGCGGACCCGGATTTCCACCTGTCCCTCACTGCCGCTTACGAGCTCCAGGACGCGGTTGCGAGGCTTAGGATCGCGTCCTCCGTTCACCGTCTCGTCGGCTACAAGGTTGGCTGCACGGGGCCAGGCACCACGCAACAGTTTGGGATGCAAGGACCGATCCCAGGGCGCCACTTCGAAAGCGAGGTCCGGCGCCACGGTGAAGCTTTCCAATTCCGATGACTTCTTACACCTGGCGATCGAGGGCGAAATGTTTATCTGGATCAGCTCACCGCACGATTGCAGCGGCGTTCCCGGTCAATTCGAGATCCATCACCGAATGTTCCAGAGGGTCAGAAAGACGCTGCCGGAACTCGTTGCGAGAAGATGGGCTGCATGCAGGTTTCGTGCTGCCGCTCCACGATTGGCTTTCGTCGAAGGTCTACATAGACGGAACAGGCGCGTCTGGTCCGTCCGCATCAATAACGGACTGATCGCATCGGGCGAGCTGTGGCCAATGTCCGGCGGCGCCCGGTCCTCGCTCCAGTGGCTTCGGCGGCAGCTTGCGGACACGGCCGCCGATCTCTCGCCAGGAGACATCGGTCCTTACAGGAACGCCTCTTGGACTCTACCCTGTTCGCGGAGGCGACCAAGTGGCGGTCCTCATCGATGACAAAGTCGGCGCGCTCTGCTCGATCGTGTGAATGTCGACGTCTTGCGGTGCTGGTCCATGCCACGCTGGAGGTTGGCGACCGGATTTCACATTCCGCCGGCTGTCGCGCGAGTTCCAACTCGTACTGGGGAATCCTCTACGAAAGCAGTCAGCCGGGGACAGAAGCAATTGATCGCCTGGTCGCCGTGGCGCTGACTATGCAACGTACGCGAAGCTGTTGCACCGGGAAGGCGCCTCGCGGCAGCCTCCGTCCGGCGGCCAAAGTCGGAAGCTGTCCGAAATGCAAAAAGGTTGCGAAACCGGTAACATCAGCGAACGGTGTCGCGAACATGGAAGAGTGGCCAAGCTTTGAATGGCCGGTGCGGAGATCCTCTTATGAAACGCCGTCTGCTTGCTTTCGCCCTCTCGTTTCCCATCACAATTATGCCGTTTGTCGCCAATGCAGCCGATGTAGTCCCCTTTACGGCCCACGCTTTCGCCGCGGCCCAGAAGGCCGGCAATCCTATCCTCGTCGAGATCACCGCTTCCTGGTGCCCGACATGCAAGGCGCAGAAACCGATCCTAAACAAGCTCGAGTCCGACCCGAGGTTTAAGGATCTTAAAGTTTTCGACGTCGACTTCGATTCGCAGAAGGACGTGGTGCGCTCCTTCAACGCCACTATGCAAAGCACGCTCATTGCTTTCAAGGGCGATCACGAGAGCGCCCGGTCGGTAGGCGACACCAACCAGGATTCCATTGAGGCGCTCTTGGAGAAAGCCATCTAAGCGCCCGCGATGTTCCTAAGCCTGTCGTTAGCTTTTCTCGCGGGGCTCTTGTCGATGCTCTCGCCCTGCGTACTCCCGCTCGTGCCGATCGTTCTTGGCACGGCGCTGTCGCAGCACCGGCTGGGGCCCGCAGCCCTCGCAGCGGGATTGACCCTGTCTTTTGTTGCGATCGGTTTGTTCGTCGCCCTCTTCGGCTTCGCAATTGGACTCGATAGCGGCTTCTTTCGCGCTGTCGGGGCCGTGATGCTGTTCGCGGTCGGTATGGTGATGGTCGTTCCTGATCTATCGACTAAGCTTGCCGCTGCGGCCGGCCCTGCCGGCAATTGGGCCGAACAGCAATTCGGTGGATTTTCAGGGGTTGGGCTTTGGGGCCAGTTTGGCGTTGGGCTGCTTCTCGGCATGGTCTGGAGTCCCTGCGTCGGTCCGACGCTTGGGGCCGCCTCCGTCCTGGCCGCGCAGGGCAAGGACTTGGGGCAGGTCGCTGGCACGATGGCGATGTTCGGCATCGGCAGCGCCCTGCCCTTGCTTCTTCTGGGTCTCCTGTCTCGTCAGCAGATACTGCGTTGGCGCGGCGCCCTGGGACGGACCAGTGTCATGCTGAAGACGGCGCTCGGGGTTCTGCTCCTGATGTTGTCCGGCTCGATCCTGCTCGGGGTTGATCGGGCGATCGAAGCCAATTTAGTGGCAGCCTCGCCGCAGTGGCTGACCGACTTGAGCACTCGCTTCTAGTAGTGAAGAAGAACCCATCCGGCCGCTGTGCCGCTCGGCAACATCACGTCACGAATACTAGCTCTATCTGGCGCTCCGCGAAGAAGGGGCGTGAGACGCAAGCCTTGCACACGGCCTTCATTTGTCACCTGTCCGAATACGAAAGGAAACATGATGGCCTAACTAAACCCGCGTAAGCCCCAACCCGTCCATCAAAGCGGGGCAACTCCAACATTGCAAATAGCCGCGTAGAAACGAAGCGGTTCGTCTCGCTATTCCAGATAGGGCGCGAGCACATCTTCGATCCATTTCATGAATGCGCGGACTCGGCGCGACAGATTGCTCCGATGGGCTACGACGAGGGACACGGCGAGCGCCCGGCGACGAAAATCGGGTATGACCTCCACAAGCGCTCCACTCTCTAAGTATCGGCCAATCCCCAAGAGTGGCGCCTGAATCAGGCCAAGGCCGGCGAGGGCGGCGGCTTCGTAGGTCTGCGCGCTGTTGACGTGTAGCGCGCCTGGCAACTGAAGCGTCGCGTAGCTGCCGCCGTCTGGATATTCCCATCCATAGGGTCTTGCGCCCAGCATCGTCGAAAAATGAATTGTCCGATGGTCCTGACGGCGGAGATCTTCCAGCGATCGAGGGACGCCATAGCGCGCCAGATAGGCGGGACTGGCGGCGTTGACCATGCGCAACAGGCCCAGCGGGCGGGCGATCAGCGTCTCGTCCCTTATGGGTCCAAGCCGCAAGACACAGTCGAAGCCCTCTTGAACCAGATCGACTTGCCGATCCGTGCTCGACACTTCCAGCTCCAGCTCGGGGTGAGCCGCCATGAAATCCGGCAAGGCCGGCACGATCGTTGTGCGTGCTACTTCGGTCGGAAGATCGACCCGTAAACGCCCGCGAAGCGCCACGTGATCGCCTGCGAACATCGAGTGTAGGTCATCGACGTCAGCAAGCAGATCGCGGGCACGGGCATGAAATACCCGTCCGTCTTCCGTCAACTGCACGCTGCGCGTTGTCCGGTGCAGGAGCCTGACACCGACATCTTCTTCCAGCTTGCGGACCGCCGTTGAGGCCCTCCCTTTTTGAATGCCCAGGTTATCGGCTGCGCGGGTGAAGCTCCCCATTTCCGCTACCGTTACGAAAATGAGGATGGGTTCGAATTCTGCATTTTCGTGCCCGGTATTGTTCCCCGGAGAGAGAACAGTGAGTTCATTTCCTCGCTATTTATCATGCCTGATAGACACAGTAAGCTCCGATTATGGGAATCAACGATCCAAGAATGACAATGTCCGCAGCGATGAACCTGCATCAGGCGCCTGAAACTATGACCTTGCATCGCGCCCTGTGGGCCGGCCGCATAATCAGCGCGTTTGTCGTAGTCGCTCTCGTGGCAGACGGCGCTATTCAGCTTTTCGCGCCGGCGCAGATCGCGAGCATGTTGCAGGAAACCGGGTTCGCGATCGACCTCACCCGCGTCGTGGGTCCGATCATACTCGCTTGCGCCATCCTTTACGCCATCCCGGCCACCGCCGTTCTCGGCGCGATCCTGGTGACGGGCTTTCTGGGAGGCGCCATCTGCGCCCATGTCCGCATCGGTGAGTTGGGATCGCAGCCGGAACTTATTTCCCTGCTTCTGGGCGCGATGACATGGGGCGGCCTCTATCTGCGCGATCCCCGTATCCGCGCCATCTTGCCGCTCATCCGTTGAACCAACAGGGGCAGTGCTCTGTCCCTCACGATCAGGAGAAAACGCATGTTTTTAGTCATGGGAATCACGGGAAAAGTGGGAGGCGCAACGGCAGAACATCTGTTGGCGCACGGCACGAAAGTACGCGCGCTCGTCCGCAATCGCGAGAAGGCGTCAAGCTGGGCCAACCAGGGGGTGGAACTGGTTGACGGTGATTGGAATGATTCGGCAGCCATCGAGCGGGCGCTCAAAGGCGTCGAAGGCGCGTTTGTCATGTTGCCGGCTGTCTGGGCGCCCTCGCCCGATTACAAAGAAGCCAAGGGCGTGATTGCGAACTATGTCGAGGCGCTCACCAAGGCAGCGCCGCCGCGGGTGGTAGCGCTTTCGTCGATGGGCGCCAACAGGACCAGCGGGCTGGGGATGATCACGGCCTTGTCGCTTCTGGAGCAAGGTTTTCGCGACCTGATATCGCCAATCGCATTTGTGCGCGCAGGTGGATTCTTCGAAAACTTCCTCTACGGCTTGCGGGTCGCGCAGGGCGGAACCCTACCGGTCTACTACAATCCGACTAACCGGAAATCGACTATGGTCGCGACGAACGACATCGGCGCGGAGGTCGCAACCCTTTTGACCGGGCCAGCGTGGTCAGGGCAGCGCGTCGTCGAGCTTGGTTCGATGGTCACCGCGGATGAAGTCGCGGAGCAATTGGGTGAAGTCCTGAATCTCGAGGTGAAAGCCTTTGCAGTCCCGCGTACGGGGTGGGCGGAAGCGTTCGAGCAATTCGGCATCCCGAAGGGCCACACCGGACCTGCCGAAGAAATGTTTGAGGCCGTGAACGCGGGATGGATGGACCTCGGAGCCAAGGGTACGGAGCACGTAGCGGGTACGACGTCCGCACGCGTTGTATTCGAGGCTGCACAGAACGCCGACAAGGCGTAAGTCCGGGACGTCTCAGGCATGAGACGTCGGACGCGTCGCGGGAAGCGCTCAACCGTTCAAAGCAACGCGAAGCGCCTCCACTCCTGCCTGACCTGATGCATGCATCCGGTGGTGCGAAATTCCCGGTGCAAAAGTGCCCCCGCCATCCCGGCAACCCCGACGCCACTGCCGCAATCCGAAATGTCCGCTCACGTCGACACCGGGCGGCATCTGACATGATAGTGTCAGGCTGAGGCTCCTCCAATCTTCAGGAGCCTGCCATGGATGAACTCAGAATTCGGGTAGTTCCAACGCCTTGGAACAAAGGCAAACTTGTTGGTCAGAAAGCACCGCTCAAACTCAAAGAGATTTGGGCGATCCGCGTCCGGCTTCAAGTCTATCACCGAACCCGCGAATTGGCGCTGTTCGACCTTGGTATCGACAGCAAGTTGCGGGCCTGCGACCTGCTCAAGTTGAAGGTTCGAGACGTCTGTCACGGCGAGCGGATCGCTGTCCGGGCAATCGTCGTGCAACAAAAGACTTCCAGACCCGTGCAGTTCGAGATCACGGAGTCGACGCGAACCGCTTTGACGGACTGGATTAGGCTGTCAGGTCTGGCGTCTGAAAACTTTCTCTTCCCAAGCCGTGTTCGCGCGTCGCCCCATCTGAGCGTCCGGCAATATGCGCGGATTGTGGATTCCTGGGTCGAGGAAATTGGTCTTGATCCTGCCGCTTACGGAACCCATTCCATCCGCCGGACCAAGCCGTCCCTGATCTATCGGCGGACCAAGAACCTGCGCGCTGTGCAGCTTCTATTGGGCCATAGCAAACTCGAGAGCACCGTCCGATATCTTGGCATCGAGGTGGAGGACGCTTTGGAGTTGGCGGAGCAGACGGAGGTGTAATCTGCCCCGGCTGAGCCGGATTGAGCTAGCCTCATCCGGCTCACGTCAGCCCCGGGGCGGCAGGTCAGCGCAAAGAGCGGACGTTCGCGGTGACTTGGCGATCAAAGCGATCCCATCCGGTCCCCTACCTAATCAGCTGGGACGGCCGCCACGCGTCGGGCGCGGCCGACAGCCGCGTGCCGCGCATTGGCATCGGGAGCCGTCGAAAATTCCGCGTATCCACCGCGTCGACAGTTTCACAAGGCGGGCGGCGCTTTCATTTCAAAAAAGGGAGTACAGTGCGACGCGACGACACAGGATGCGAGGATGGAGAGAAGGCTTACCGCAATCTTGGCTGCCGATGTGGTTGGCTACAGCCGCCTCATGGGAGGGGATGAGGTAGGCACGCTGGCGCGGCTGAAGGCCTGCCGTCGGGAACTGGTCGATCCTACTATAGAAGAGTTCCATGGTCGTATCGTCAAGCTCATGGGTGACGGCGCGCTGGTTGAGTTCGCAAGCGTGGTCGACGCCGTCCAATGCGCCGCCAAGATTTCAGCGGCGAATGGCCGGCCACGATCAGGGCGCCCCTGAAGCACAGCGAATTCGGTTTCGCCTTGGAGTAAATCTCGGCGACATCATCGTTGATGGAAATGACATCTATGGAGATGGGGTCAATGTCGCCGCCCGTCTGGAGGGACTAGCCGAGCCTGGAGGGATCTGCATATCCGGCACGGCCTTTGATCATGCGGTGAACAAAGCCGACGTCGGCTTCGCGAGTCTGGGAGAGCAGCGGCTCAAGAACATCGCCGATCCTGTTCGGGTCTATCGCGTTCTGCTCAATCCCGACGATGCCGGGAAGAAAGTTGGTCGATCATATTGGCCCGGTACACGGACCCTGGTCCTGGCAGGGATCGGGGCCCTCCTGATCGGCTTTCTCGCCTTCGCGTTTGAATGGCAGAAGCCTCTCGCGCCGCGGCGGCCCTCCGTCGCGGTGCTGCCGTTCGCGAATCTGAGCGGCGATCCGAGCCAAGACTATTTCGCCGACGGCATATCCGACGCCCTGATCACCGATCTGGCCAAACTTTCTGGGCTCGATGTCATTGCCCGCAACTCTGTTTCCGCCTACAAGGGGCGACCCGTTGTCCTGACCGAAGTGGCCCACAATCTCGGCGTTCGCTACGTGGTCGAGGGCAGCGTCCAGCGCGCCGGGGAACAAACCCGCATCAACGCGCAGCTGATCGACACGACGACCGGCGACCACCTTTGGGCAGATCGGTTCGACCGTCGCGCGGCGGAGGTTTTCGCCGTCCAGGACGAAATGAGCCGAGACATCGTCAAAGCGCTCGGCATGACGCCAACAGTATCGGAGACCCAGCGGATCGCCCGCCCGCCGACCGCCAATCTCGAGGCCTACGACTATTATCTGCGTGGCGAACAGGCAGCGCGGACTGGCCGCGCGTCAGCCCTGCGCGAGGCGCTGGATTTTTATGCGCGAGCGGTCGCTCTCGATCCCGACTTCGCCGTGGCGTTTGCGGCCGATGCTCGCGCCGCCGTGAACGTCTGGCGCAGGAACTTAGACACTGTGCTGCAAAGCGTATTGGCGCGCAAACGAGCCTATGAGAACGCCGGGCGGGCGCTCCAATTGAATCCGGATTTGTCGCTTCCATACGCGATGCTCGCCATTCTTCAGGTCGTCGACGAGCGCTACGAGGAGGCTATCGAATCGGCCAAGCGCGCCGTGGCCCTGGGGCCGGGAGATGTCGAGGCGCATGTCGCGCTTGGGTACGTCTACCTAGTCGCCGGCCAATTTGCCGAAGCCGCGGCTGCAATCGACACAGCGCTGAAGCTCGACCCGAACCTCTCGCCCGCTGACCGAGTAGTGGCGGGGTACGTCTTGTTCTTCAACGGTGAGAATGATCGGGCGATAGCGACCCTGGAACGCGCCCGGGCGGATGCGCCGGGCGCGGCCGACATCCTGGTTGCGCTTGCTGCTGCCTACGCACGCGCCGGTCGCATCTCTGACGCTCGCGCCGCGGCAGCTGAAGGCATCCGCGTCCCTCCCAACAATTCTTCCCTTGCAGCAATCCGCATCGAATGGGCGCACTTTCGTAACGGCAAAGACCTGACATTTCTTGTCGACGCTCTGCGCGAGGCGGGTCTCCCCGAATGGCCGTTTAGCTTCTCCGCCGACGAACACGACCGGCTGGATGGCGGGGCGATTGCGCAGCTCGTGCTGGGCCATACATTGCAAGGACACATCGAGCCCGGGTTCCCGACGATTATGCAGATCGGCTTGGACGGCAGAACCGCGTACCGGTCGTCGAGACAGTTCCTCACTGAAACAGTCGGCGTCGACCGGGATGAATTGTGTGAGAAGAGCGAGAATATGTTCGGGCGCCCCGATTGCGGCCCTGTTTATAGGCAGGGCAGCGTCGCGGGCGAACCCAGCTACGCGTACGTGAATTCAAGCAAGGTGTTCTATTTCGCGCCAGTAAAATAAACGCTCGCCCGTCAGAAATGCTTGTCCAGCTCCAGCCGCCCTTTGACCTTTGGCCAGTTCGTGTCCGCAGCCGCTATGTTTTCGGCATGGGAGGCAAAATCGTCGCCGTGCGGTTTGTCGTAGATCAGATAGAGCTTGCCGTCGATTATTTTGAATGCGTTCGGATCGACGTCGACCGTGACCGAGCCGCCCACGACCTCGGCGGCGCAATATCCGCCGTATTGGGGTGCATATTTTATCGGGTCGGCTGCAAACATCTCCTTGTGTTCGTTGCTGGCGAAATACCAAGGCGTACCGAGCCAATCATATGAATATTTCTCGGAGCCTTTAACCGCGGCATTATCTGTGAAATAGGCTACCGGGTCGTATCCCATAATCGCGACGCCGCCGAAATATCCGGTGTTTATGGACTCGTCGGCGAGAACCGACCTTGATTCAGCGGAGAGACCGAAAGCGGCTAAAGCCGCCAGCCCCCAAAGTCTTGTCGTTCGCGTGAAATCGCCCCTGCAGTATTGCGCGCATTCTGCGCCTCCAAACTATTTGCTGACTTCGTTACATTGCTGATACCATTCTTCGCCGCCAAGAATTTTCGCCGATGGGCACGCCACTCCGTGGCTTTTATAGAGCCGGACGATGTCCTTGTTGCCCTTAAAGATCGCTCGAGTTATCGGCAAGTAGCCGTGAATTTCGGGGTGGTTCGCATCGGCGCCCTTGGCCAGCAGGAACTCGGCCAACTCAAGGTGATCTCCCTCGCCCGCCACCATCAGCGGTGTAACGCCGGCCTTGTTCTCTGAATCATCGAGCACTGCTCCCCTATCGAGCAGGAGTTTGGCGATCGGCACGCTGCCGGCATTGGCGGCTGCGTGCAGCGCGGTGAAGCCGCCCGAATTCCGAGCCATGACGTTGGCCCCCTTGTCCAGGAGCGCTTCCACAATGACGGTCTGGTTGGCGAGTGCGGCGGCCATGAGCGGCGTGGCCTGATCGCGGGCTCGGCTATCGACGCTTGCGCCATGGGCTAGTGCTTGCTCGACTGCCGCCTTATCGCCGGCGGCGACCGCGTCGAACAATGAATCCCCTGCAGCGGCCGTTGTCGCCGCAAGCATCAACGCAAGAACCGCCAGGAGTCCGCGCATGTTGCAGCAGTATCACGCGTTCGTGAGGCGCACAAGGAGCTAATGAACCAACCACACCCGTGCCACACACTGGTCGATATTGGACCGGGCAAGCGCGTTCGCCTTGATCTTGGCAATGTCCGCTTCACGTGTGCGCCGTGACAAGGCGGCGCTTTCCAGTGGGTGCAAGCCCCACCCGGCGACCGCTCCAGCCGGAAGCAACCGGAGCAGTCATGGAGGTAACGAAGTGGCTGAAGCCTTCGGTGTAGCAGGTCACGTATAGGTGACCGCGCGAGTGTGCGGGCCGCAACGCGAGTGAGTGCGCCGGGAGACCGGCAAGGAGTAGGTGGTGAAAGTCCACTGCGATGAAGGAGTAGCGACCCACATCGGCCCCAAGCCGTGCGCGGGCGCCCGCGAGGACGTCGGCGAAGCGTCGGCAGGGGAGCATATAGGCCAGCCATCGAGCCGCGAAACCGTTGTCATCCCGGGTGCCGACGCCGTTTACTCATCGGAAGGCAATATGGACGGGAGCGCTAACGCGAGCGCCCGCCCGACCCGGCGTGGTCTAAGACCCTGGCATGTATGGACGCTCCTTGCGCGGGAACCGGGAGATCTCTGGATCGGCCATAGGCCCTTTGGGGTCACGTGGTCCGCGACGGGAAGGTGAGGAGCCGTAGCCGCCGATGCACGACCCAGAGCGGCAGAGTAGCCACGAAGCCGACGAACAAAGCCGGGCGACTGGCTGAGGAGCCGGCGGAGCCAAGGCCGGGGACCAAGGGGAACGCGGACCAGCAAAGCACGCACCGGACCCAGAGCCGGGCGCGCGTGACCCAGGCGCTGGACCGCGTACGGGAAGCCGCAAGGCGAAGGAACAAGGGACAGTTCACCGCGCTCCTCCACCACATCGATGCCGACACGCTCCGGACTGCGTTCTACGCGCTTAAGCGCAAAGCCGCCCCCGGTGTGGATGGCACCGCGCGCGCTCTGGCCCCTGCATAATACGCCTCAAGCGCGAATAGACCGGCCAGTTGACAAGCGACGAGCATCGCACCCGCTCCCGCAGGCTGTCTTCAAACTTGCTTCACTCCTCCGGCAGCCCCGCCCTGCGCATGCCTTCGAAAATCTGTTCAACCTTGGCCAGAAATGTCGGGTCGTCGCTCCTCGCCGTCCACGCAGCGCGGGCGCGGGAGACGGTGTGGGTCGGGTTGAGCGCGAGACCGGTCTTTACTACGGAACGCGCCTCGTCAAGTCGGTCAAGCTGCGCGAGCGCTGCAGCCAAATTGAAACACGCGGCCGGATAATTTCGATTGGCCTCGATTGACCGCCGAAACCACGCGACCGCCTGCTCCCAACTGCCAAGCTGGTTCTTCGCCATGCCAGCGATATGCATCCAGACGTATGCCAACGTATCGCGCGGACTGAGGCGCAGGGCCTCGACAACGTGAGCCTCTGTTTCTTCGGCGAGGCCCATAAAAACCTTAGCCAATCCAATATCAAAATGGGCGAAGGCGAGATTTCGATCCAACTCCAACGCATGTTCGCATTTGGCGATGCCCTCCGCAGCGCGCTTGGTGAGTATCTCGACATGTCCTAGCAGCAAGTGGCCAAGCGCATGGTCCGGGACCGACGACAAGGCCTTGGTCAATTTCGCTTCCGCCGCCGCGAAGGCCGCTTTGGCGTCGGTTACAAAGGCATTTGCGCTCGCGACCGCGTCAGCGCGCGCCGATTCAACAAGCGCGTCGACATTGTCAGGGTCGGCGGATAGCGCGCGGTCGAAAAAGCCTCGTGCCTTTGCGACATTATCAGGGGTTACACCCTTATTGAACCAAGCCAAACCCTGAAAATAGAGGTCCGTCGAGTCGGGGTTCGGGGCCTGTTCCGCACGTCGCGCCTCGGCGGCGACAAGCCGGGCGTTGAGGGCGTTAGCCAGCCGCGCGACGATTTCGTCCTGCATGTCCAAGAGATCGGCGAGCGGCTTATCGAATCGCTCGGCCCAGAGATGATTGCCGGTTTCGGCGTCGATCAGCTGCACGTTGACGCGCATGCGGTTTCCGCCGCGCTGAACGCTGCCCTCCAGCACATAGCGAACGTTCAACTCGCGGCCGATCTGCTTCAGATCGACGGGCTTGCCTTTATAGGTGAAGGCAGTATTGCGTCCGATCACAAACGAGCCGCGAAGACGCGAAAGATCGGTTGTGAGGCTCTCCGTGACCCCGTCGACAAAATGCTCCTGCTCCGGGTCGCCGCCGATATTGGCGAAGGGCAAGACGACCATCGAAAGGCGCGGCGGCGCGGTTTTTTCCGGCGCTTCGGCTGGCGCGGGCTTGGCCACAGCGGGCACGCCGACGTCAAGCGCATAGACCCGGATCGGCTCGGCGATGTTCTTGAGTTGTGTCGGGCCGAGATCGCTGACCGCGAGATCGAGTCGTCCTTTGACTTGCCAGTAGGCTTGTTCAGAGAGGCAAATCCCTCCGGGCTTGGCGACCCCCTCCAGCCGCGCGGCGATATTGACGCCGTCGCCCATCAGATCGCCGTCGCTCTCCTCGACCACGTCGCCGAGATGGATGCCGATCCGAAATTCGATGCGATTGTCAGGCGCGACCCCAGCGTTGCGCTCGACCATCGCCCTTTGGACTTCAATGGCCAAGTTCACGGCGTCGACGACGCTGCGGAACTCGACGATGCTGCCGTCGCCCGTGCGCTTGACGATGCGACCGTGATGCACGGCGATGGTGGGGTCGATCAGGTCGCTGCGAAGGGTCCGAAGGCGAGCGAGGATTCGATCTTCATCCGCGCCCGCAAGCCGCGAATAGCCGACGACGTCGGACACCAAGATCGCGGCCAGTTTGCGGGTCTCGCCCATGGCGCTAGCCACCGACGCGCACGCGGTATCGCGGCGGCGGCTCACGCAAGAAGCCAATTCGAATCTTGTTGTACAGCTTGAGCATGGTGCGCTTCCATGCTGCGCTGGGGATGACGTGGAAGCAGAGAGCGCATCCCTGCGTGTCGACCGGCCGGTCTATCCACGCCGTGCCGAGCATAACACCGTCGCCGAGGGAGGGAATAGAGGATGGGCTCGCGAGGGTCGTCGGCTCGCCCAAGCGCGGCAATAGCCCGCCAAGCCCTAGGGAAGGCCGCCTGACCGCCTCGCCGGACCCGACCGCCATCATGGATGTGACCTGCCCGAGCGGGCGGCTGCCTGTGCCGCGCGCGACCCGCGGAACCTTCATGAGAGCGCCAGCGTTGGATTCAGCGATGCAATATCTTCTCATCCTTCTCGTGGCCGTCACCATGGCTTGCGGTGCGGCGGCAAGCGTGACCATTTCGCTTGCGCCCGCTTATGTGGCCGATAACGGCGAGGGCTATTGAGCGCCAGGGCCCCGGTCGCGAACTTCGATCATCGGAACCTCTCCCAGAGTTCGATCAGGTGCGCCGGTCACCGATCATAGTCCGCCACCTCGATGACGTTGCGAGGAACCACGGCGCTCAACGGCGGCGAGATCGGCGGCGAAGGAACGATCCGGCACCGGCTGCGGTCGTCGAGCGCAATCGCAGGCGAAACCAAATTCGAGCGCGTCGGTGGCCATCTGCCGGACAGTGCCGCAATTCGAGCATTTGACGACCGCCCGTTTTCCGGTCTGGTCCAGTTGGAGAACATCCCATGCGCCGACACGTCGGATAGGCGGCTCAGGGAAGGCCGCTGGCGGTCCTTGGGCGCTCTGGGTAACGGATAGCACCGCCCGGGGCCGAGACGGGCTTGGGCGGCCTCCCCTGCTGACGTGCTTCTACTCGCATGGGCCGGTCCTACCGATTCGCCTATCTGATCGAGCGCCGCACGAGGGACAGCCCGCCAACGGCCCCTAGGGAGCCCGCCTGACCGCCTTGGACAGACCGGCGGCTTCCCATGGCCCTGCCCGAGCCTGGGGGCGGTGTCGGGGCTTGCATGAGCGCCAGTTGTCCGCATCTTGACAGGCATACCCTGACGCTACCCGGACAGCCTGACGCTCCCAGCGACGCGCGCTCAAAAGTGACGTAACCTTTTGAACTAGGGATGATAAACCGCACAGATCGTTTTCTGTTAATGCTGCGTCGAGGACAGATTGACCGATACGCTGACGCCGTCCGGCCACGCCGCGCAGGCCGCGCAGGCGCGCCTCAGCACGGCCGCGCCCATCTCCTCCATGAGCCCGATCTCCTCGACGATCGGGATGAATTCGGTCGGAGATATGCTGCCGAGCACAGCGCTCCGCCAGCGCGCAAGCGCCTCGAAACCGACGATCCTGCGCGTCCCCACGGCGACGATGGGCTGAAAGTGGACATCGATGCCGTCGTTCGCGACCGCGGCGCGCAATTCGAGCTCGATCAGGCGGCGGATCTGGATCTTGGCGTCCATCGCCGGCTCGAACGCCCTCCATACCCGGCGCCCGTCAGCCTTCGCCGCATAAAGCGCGATATCGGCCTTCGAGAGCAGGGCGTCGGGACTGATCCCATCGTCGGGCGCCGAGGCGCTGCCAATGCTGGCGCCGACGATCACCTCGCTGCCGTCGATCACCACAGCGCGGTTGATTTCGTCGATGATGCGCTTGGCGACGGCGGGCGTCTCCAACTGGCCCGGGGCGTGATGGTGAAGGATGACAAATTCATCGCCGCCCCCAACGGGCCACGAGATCGCGCTGGCCGATGATCGCGCTGAGCCGGCGTGCGATCTCGACCAGAAGCTTGTCGCCGGTCCGGTGGCCGAGGCTGTCGTTGACCTGCTTGAAGTCGTCGAGATCGAGAAACATCACGGTCATGCCGTGTGGCAGGGCCGAGCCGGGACGGAGAGCCAGGGCGAGCTCCTCCTCGAAAAATCGGCGATTCGGCAGTTCGGTGACGGGGTCGAACAACGCCATGCGGTTGATTTCGCGCTGGGCGTTGCGCCGCTCGGTGACGTCCTGGATCACCATGACGGCGCCGTCGTCTTTCGTCTTGTGAATTGTGATTTCGATCGCCCGGCCGTCGGGAGTCTCGATCGGCACGACGATATCCGAACTCTCGTTTGTCTTGCCGAAAACCGCGTACGACAGGGGAACGAAACTCGCTTCGTCGATCGAGCGGCTCCTGACCAGCCTGCGGAATACGGCGCGCGCGTGCGCTCCAGCGAGTTCAGCCTCGGGCGGGATGCTGAAGATGCGGTGGAACTTGTCGTTGGCGAGAATGAGCCGCCCCTGGCGGTCAATCATGCACAAGCCGTGCGACATGTTGTTGAGCGCGGTATCGAGTTGCCCGGCGAGCATTGTGCTTCGATTGCGTTCGGCGATCTCGGCCCGGAAAATTCCCTTGAGTCGGTTGGAAGAGGATTTGATGAACAGAACAAGCGGCAGCAGGGAGATGACGATCATCGAGGGATACCAGCCGCCTGCGACGAGAAACGCGGCGCCGAGCGGGACGAATGCTGCGGCGAGTTGCGTGTTCATCCCCCGATCGAGCGCGAAACTGCGAGTCCACATCCCGAACGCATAGGTCACGGTTACGGTTGAGGCGAGGAAGCGCACGAAGCCTTCGTCCGTCGTCAGGAAGGCGATGAGCGTCCAGGTCGAAAGCAGGGCGATATGGGCGGTCGCTCCGGCGACGAATATCCTCTCTCGCCAGCGGGCGACCTCGATATTTGGATTGGCCTGTTGTTGGCGTGAACAAGCTGGAAATGCATGCGGACGAATGACAGGAGCAGCATCAGTCCGGCGCACGCCCAGAGGGCGACGCTTCCCGAGGCGACGGCGGCGACGAGCGCAGCGGAAACGCTTGCCGTACAGGCAAAAAAAAGGCTACGGACCTCGACCAGGAGACTATCGACGAATCCAACGTACAATTGGCCGGGCAGTTCTTCCCGAACGCTTTGATCGCGGGTTTTGAGCGTTAGTCGCATTAAGATTACCCAACATCCGTGCGGCGAGCGGTCAACTGAACATTAATCTATGCGCAGCAATCGGATCGCTTTAGTCGCCTCTTTACGAGATGATCGATATCGTCTCCGAGTTCGCAACGACAGATATAGGCTCATGATCATTAAGTTTTTGCAATCGCCAGAGGGCGAGCAGGGGCCGGTCGGATCCCCGCTTCCATCAATAAGCGACAGCGCGAATAGCGCGGCCACGGGTGCGTATGTGGAGGCCGTCTTGCCGAGTGAATCCAACCGTGTTGCTGCCGCGCTTCTCACTGAGCAAGATTACAAATTGGCGAGATTGATGATACCTGAGATGGACGCCTTTAAGGATTACGATGACTGGCTAGAGTTTCGTGCAGGAACCTTTTTCGGTCTTGAAATTGCCGGACTGACTGTCGAACTGGTCGCGGTGGATCTGAAGATGTTCACGACGTGGCGCCAAGCGACGTCGACCGAACCAAGCATATCCGCGCTTGATCAATTCGCCCGCTCTCAGCAATTGCCGATTGATCGCAAGCAATAAGAACAGGAAAGAGTCAGACTGCTATCTGATCTTCGCCAGGGGAAGGTGGGTATTGCTAAGCGTCCCGGGCGCCGTCGATCCTGATTGAGGCGCCCTCTCCGGCGCCGCGTATCGAGCGTCGCCGCAACCGACGAGGCGGCGCCGCAAAATGCCGGACTAACAGATTTGCAGAGGCTTTTTGGCCTCGTTGACGCCGCCGCGGTTTTGATCTGTCATGGGAAAATGGATTTGACCGCCGGAAAGGACTGTCCCGGTTCGATACAAGTTAAAGTTGCATAAGTGTTTATATTCTCGTAATAATTGATTAAGCATGACCCGGGTTGCGGGAGTAAGGGTCATGTATGTTCAAGTGTCGAGTGAAGCGCGGCGCTTCGCGGACCGCGTTGCGGAAATGCTCGAACGGGTCGAGCATCGGCCGGCGATATGCGAGGCCGATCGCGAGGCGGCGTATCGGCTTCGATATGAAGCCTATCTGAGGCAGAATCTCCTGAATGAGCGCCTCGAGGCGACGCTCTGTGACGAGATTTATGACCAAAGTCCAAACTCGCTCATAACGATGACCCATATCGACGGCGAACTCGCGAGCACGGTTCGCGTGCACGTTATTGCCGATGGCGCCGCGGTGTCGCCTGCACTCGATGTGTTCCCGGACGTATTGGCGCCGCGTCTGCGAGAGCGTCGCGTCATCATCGACCCGTCGCGGCTAGCCGCGCGCGCCGACATGGCGAGGAGATTTCCGGAGTTGCCATACTTCGCCCTCCGCCCGCCGTGGATGGCGGCGCAGCATTTCAACGCCGACGTCATCGTCGTGAGCTGCGCTATCGGGCACGTGGGATACTATCGCAGAACGTTCCGGGCGAAGGCATGGTCCGACCTGCGCAGCTATCCGAAAGTCACCGCCAAGGTGGTGTGCGTGGGGCTTGAATTCGCCGCAGAGCGCGACGGCGTCGAGGCCCGGTACCCCTCGTTCCGGTCAACGCCGGCCGAACGCGAGGCCCTTTTCGGCGAGTTCTCGTTGTCGCTCGTGCGGCCATGCACGGCTACCCAAGAGGCAGCCCCACGGGCGGGCCTGCAGCCGGCAAATGCATGATGGCGTGAGCGAGTGATCGATCGGCGCCGATCAGGTCCCTCCGGCGGAGGGTAGAACACACGAAAACGAGCCGCGCCGTCGCGTCCGGCCAGCCGCTATCGTTGGAGCTCCCTCATGCCCTCGCGGGCGAGCTTGTCGGCGCGGGCGTTCATTTCGTCCTCCGCATGGCCTTTGACCCAGAACCACTCGACCTCGTGCCGTTGGGCGGCCACGTCGAGCCGGCGCCAGAGGTCCTCGTTCTTGACCGGTTTTCTGGACGCCGTCCGCCAGCCGTTGGCCTTCCAATGGTCGATCCAGCCTGTGACGCCGCCACGCAAATATTGCGAATCGGTATGGAGGCTCACTTCGCACGCGCGGGTAAGCGACTGGAGCGCTTCGATCGCCGCGGTGAGCTCCATACGGTTATTGGTTGTGAACGCCTCGCCGCCCTTGAGTTCCTTTTCATGGCCGCCATAGCGCAGAACGGCGCCCCAGCCGCCGGGGCCGGGGTTGCCGGAACAGGCCCCGTCGGTCCAGATCGATATGCGTCGGCTCACCGCATGAGCCCATAGTCGGCAGCGGACCTCACCCGCCGGTGGAAGCGTAATTTGTCGCGATATTCGAGCGGATTTTTCGGCGCGACCTTCGCCCCCGCCGGCACGTTCAGCCAGTCCACGAGCCGCGTCAGCATGAAGCGCAGCGCCGCGCCCCGCGCGAGCAGCGGCAGCGCGGCAATCTCGGCCTCTCCGAGCGGGCGCAAGCGCTCGTAGCCGGCGATCATCGCCCGTCCCTTGGAGACGTTGAACTGGTTGTCGGGTTCGAAACACCAGGCGCTGAGGCAGATCGCCAAATCGTAGGCGAGCGCATCGTTGCAGGCGAAATAGAAGTCGATCAGGCCCGAAAGTCTTTCCCCGAGGAAGAAGACGTTGTCGTTAAATAGATCGGCATGAATGACGCCGGCTGGCAGGCCCCGGGGCCAGTGAGCCTCGAGATAGGCGAGCTCCGTCGCGCTTTCCTCGCGCAGGTGCGCGGCGATCTCGTCCGAGCGCGCCTCCGCGGCATGGAATAGCGATCGCCATCCTTCGAGCGAAAGCGCATTGGCGCGCTTCAGCGGAAAATCGAGGCCGGCGAGATGCATGCGCGCCAGCGCCTCTCCGACCTCGCCGCAATGGCGAACGCTCGGCCGGCGAATCCATAGGCCGTCCAGAAATGTCACGATCGTCGCCGGTCGGCCGGCGAGCTCGCCGAGGGCCGAGCCGGCGCGATCGTGAACCGGTTGAGGACAGGTGACGCCCCGCTTGGCCAAATGCTCCATGAGGCCGATGAAAAACGGCAAATCCTCCGCTCTCACCCTCTTCTCGTAGAGGGTGAGGATATATTGACCGCCAACCGTTCGCATGAGGAAGTTGGAGTTCTCGACACCTTCGGCGATGCCCTTGAAAGAAATCACGTCGCCGATCTCATAAAGCGCGAGAAAGGCCCGCAGCTCGTCGTCCGAGACTTCTGTGTAGACAGCCATGTCCCGTCCGTTGAACCGGCGCATCGAGGGAGAGCGATGGCGGACCCGCTTACCGGCGTGTATAAGGCGCGTCAATCGCCGCGCTTCGTCGCCGGCTGCACGCCGCACGGCGCGCGGCCGGGGCGAGCGAATTCCGCGCTTGGGCGCGGTTCGAGCTGATCGCGATGGTCGAACAGCCAGTCGCCACGGTCCCCGATATCGGCGTCCGGAGGAAATTGGTTCTGGTGTTGGTCGCCGCGGCGCCTGGCGGCGCGATGCCGACGGCAATTGGACGGGGGTCCGCTTTATGCGCATCGTGATGGTCGGCGCTGGCTATGTCGGGCTTGTTTCGGGGGCGTGTCTCGCCGATTTCGGCCACGAGGTGGTTTGCGTCGAGGTCGACGAGAACAAAGTGGCGAGCCTCCGGGAGGGCCGCGTTCCGATCTATGAGCCGGGCTTGAGCGGACTGGTGTTGGCCAACCAGGCCGCCGGGCGGCTCACCTTCACGACCAGCCTCAAGGCAGCCGGGCGCGGCGCGCAGGCGATCTTCATCGCCGTCGGCACGCCGTCGCTCGCCGAGGTTGGCTCGGCCGACATGCGTTTCGTGTACGACGCGGCGCGCGATATTGCCGGCGTCGTCGAGGACTTCACCGTCGTCGTCGTCAAGTCGACCGTCCCGATCGGCGCCGGCGACGAGGTCGAGCGCATCATCGCCGAGCGCGCGCCGCGCGATCGGTTCGCGGTGGTGTCAAATCCGGAATTCCTGCGCGAGGGGGCGGCGATCGAGGATTTCAAGCGGCCCGACCGGGTCGTCATCGGCGTCGAGGATGACCGCGCGCGCGAGGTGATGCGCGAGATCTACCAGCCCATCGAACGCAACGGTGCGCCGATCGTCTATACGTCGCGCCGCAGCTCGGAGATGATCAAGTATGCCGCCAACGTCTTTCTGGCGATGAAGGTGACCTTCATCAACGAGATCGCCGACCTTTGCGAGCGGCTCGGCGCTGACGTGCTCGATGTTTCCCACGGCATCGGCCTCGACGATCGCATCGGCCGCAAGTTCCTCAATCCCGGCCCGGGCTTCGGCGGCTCGTGCTTTCCCAAGGACACGCTGGCGCTGACCAAGCTCGCCGCCGACGCCAAGGCGCCGATCCGGCTGGTCGAGACGCTGGTAGATGTCAACGACAAGCGCAAGACGGCGATGGCCGCCAAGATCGTCGCCGCCTGCGGCGGGTCGGTCGCGGGAAAACGGATCGCGGTGCTGGGCTTAACCTACAAGCCCAAGACCGACGACATGCGCGACGCCCCGAGCCTCGTCATCGTGCCCGAGCTGCAGGCGGCGGGCGCCCACGTCGTCGCCTACGATCCCGAAGGGCTCCGAACGGCGAAGGCGCTCATGCCCGGCGTCGAGTTCGCGGACTCGGCCTACGCCTGCCTCACCGGTGCCGACGCGGGGGTCATCGTCACCGAGTGGGACGAGTTCCGCGCCCTCGACCTGGCGCGGGTCAAAGCTTGCCTGGCCACGCCAATCATCGTCGACTTGCGCAACATCTATCCGATAAAGGCCATGAAGGCGCTCGGATTTCGCTACGTCTGCATCGGCCGGGGGTTCGGCGGCGAGGGCTGACGCCCAAGGGCGCAATGGCGCGACCGGAGCCGAGCTGCCGTTCTTGAACGGACCCTCAAAACCCCTCAATCGAAAGTCGCTCATGCCGCCGCCGCGCCAATCCCGGTCCTGTGTCATTGTCGTCGAAAATCTGCCGGTCCCATTCGATCGGCGGGTCTGGCAGGAGGCTCAGGCCCTCGCCCGCGCCGGTTGGCGGGTCTCGGTGATCTGCCCGGCCAATGCGGCCTATCCGAAGCGGTTCGAGGTCATCGACGACATTGCGATCTACCGGCATGCTCTGCCGCCCGAAGGGCGTGGGGCGGTCGCCTACTTCCGCGAATATTCGGCGGCGCTTTTCCATGAATTCCGTCTTCTGATCAAGGTTCACCGCGAGCGCGGCTTTTCGATCATCCAGGGCTGCAATCCGCCCGACCTCATCTTTCTCGCCGCGGCGCCGTTCAAGCTGATGGGCAAGAAGTTCATCTTCGACCAGCACGATGTCGGGCCGGAACTCTTCGTCGTCAAATATGGCCACAAGGGCCTTCTCTATCGGGCGCTGATGTTTTTCGAGCACATCAGCTATGCGATGGCGGATTTCGTCATCACGGCAAACGCGACGTTCAAGGACCTGGCCGTCGGTCGCGGCGGCAAGGCGCCGTCGCTGGTCGAGGTCGTCTATGGCGTGCCCGACCGCAGGCGCATCCATCGCGTCGAGCCCGAACCCGGCCTCAGGGGTGGGCGCAAGTTCGTGCTTGGCTATCTCGGCATCATCAACGAGCAGGATGGCGTCGATCATTTCGTCCGCGCGGTCGCCGTTCTGGTCAAGGTCAAGGGCTTTGACGATTTCGCCGCTGTTGTCGTCGGCTCGGGACCGGCGCTCGAATTGGTGCGCGCGCTCGCGAACTCACTTGGCGTCGAAGACTTCATCCGCTTCACCGGCTATCTCAGCGGCGAGCGGCTGCTCGCGCATATCAGCGCCTTCGACATCGGCGTCATCCCCGATCCGTTCAACGAAGCCAACGACGTAATGAGCATGAACAAGGTGTTCGAATATTGCGCTCTTGGAATTCCGACCGCCTGCTATCCGCTCCGCGAGACCCGGCGGCTTCTCGGCGAGGCGGGGGTCTACGCGCCGACGCTCGATCCCCCCGGCCTCGCCGTCGCCTGCCTGAGCCTGATGCAGGACGACGACTTGCGCCGGCGCGCGGGGCAGGCGGGGGCGAAGCTTTCCGCCGAGACCTTCGTGTGGGGGAACGAGGCGCGGAAATATGTCGATGCTTACGAGCGGACGCTGGCGACCATGACCGCAAGCGTCGCAAAGCCCGCCGGCCCCGGCACCGGCTGAGCGGGCTGCCGGGGCAGGGGAGACGCTACGGCTTCTCTGGCGCTGGCGGGCCGAGCGGCGGGAGGCTTTTGAGGTAGACGGCGATCGCCTGACGATCGGACTCGGGCAGTTGGGCCAGATTGCGGGTGACCGCGGTCATCCCGGCGCCGAGGACATCGCCATCGGGCGTGAAGCCGCTGGTCAGCGCCTCGACGATGTCGCTTACGGTCCAGTTGAGAAAGCCGCCGCCTCGGAGACTCGGCGACTTCCCATGGCCGTCGGGCAGGGGCGCGCCCGCGAGCGCCCGCGATTCGTCCATTTCGCCAAGGAAGCCGCGCGGGGTATGACATTCGCCGCAATGGCCGGGACCCACGACGAGATAGCGGCCGCGGTTCCATTGCTCGGTCTGACCGGGATCGGGCGGATGGCCGGCGTTGGCGAAAAAGAGGAGTTTCCACACGCCCACGGCGCGGCGAACGGAGAAGGGAAATTTGAGATCGTTCGCCGGCGCCTGACCCGAAACCGCCGGCAACGTGCGAAGGAATGCCGCGAGATCGGCGACGTCCTTCGGCTTCATCAGCTGGTATGAGGGGTAGGGGAACGCCGGGTAGAAGTGCCGGCCCGCTGGGGAAACGCCCGACAGCAGCGCGTTGGCGATTTCGACCGGGCGCCAAGCGCCGATCCCGTCGACCGGATTGCTCGAGATATTCGGCGGAAAGAACGACCCGAACGGCGTCTTGAGTTCGAGCCCGCCGCCCAGCCGCAAAGGATCGTCCTGACCCGGCGACTTGTGGCAGGAGTCGCACCCGCTGGCGAAGAACACGAGCCGCCCCGCCGCAGCGTCGCCGGCGAGGCCAAGCGCCTGCCACTCACCCTCGGTGTAGCGCGGCTTCGGCGCCGAACTGACCCATGCGAGAGCAGCGCCGGCGACCACCAGCAGCGCGAGGATGACGACGACCCGCTTCATCCCCGCGCGAGCTCAAGCCTCAGCCGCTTTTGGCCTTGTAGAGCTCGTGGCAGGAGCCGCAATTCTGGAAGACGGCCGGGGCGAATGTCTTGAAGCTCGCCTCATCGACAATTCCGGCCTGAGCGGCGGCGACATCCTTGACGAATTTGGCGAACCTGGCGTCGAAGTCGGCCTTGTTTTCCCAGATCGCCGGCAGCGCCGCGGTGCCGCCGCCGGTCTTGCTGTTGTCGGGAAACAGCGCTGCCGATTTCGATGCGCCCTCGTAGAGCGTCTTTAGGGAATTCTGCACGGTCGCCAGATCGAACGGAACCGTGCCCTTCGACATGTCGAACATCGTCTTTGCCGCCATGCCGTCGTTCTTCATGAGCGCCCGCCGCTCGGCGATGGGATCGGTGTCGGCCCACACCGCGCCGACGCCGCAAGCCAAAGCGATCACCACAGCCGTCAAGCGTTTCATGGCCCTCTCCCCTATAGTGGATCAGCGCCTAACACCGATGGGCGCGGATTTATTCTCTTCTAGGTCGATAATAATTGGGCCGCAACAGAACCCGCGATTTCGGTATCTCACTTCGATGTGAGAGACGGCGGCGGGGCCGGCGGCGGTCGATCGCCCGGACGCGCAAGCGCCGCAGACGCTCGCCTGCTGGGCGCGTTTTGTGCTGTGGACTTGTCGGGTGCCGGATCGTATGGTCTTGCCCAAATACGGCGTGCATTTGCGATTTGATCGGCTGTCACGATTGGCCGGTATGCTCTTTGCAGCGCTTTTGGGTCGGACGGTAGGCGAGGGGGCTTGACGGCTGCCCATCCGTCAAAAAACCGCCATCGCCGTCTGCTGTTGGGTCAGATATGGAGAAGAGTGCTTTGAACTTGCCGCTCGCGCCGCAAACATTGGCCAAGCCCAGGGAAAGCATCTTCGCCAACCATCTGACCCTCTACATTTGCGTTGTGCTTGTCGCCGCTCTTGCTTCGTACGCCGCTTGGGCCAGGACGCGGAGCATCTTTTCCTGTTCTGCGAACGGATACACCGCCGATCGGTACATCGCTTACTGCGCGGGAGCGAATTACGGCGACTACGAGCACGGAGCGTTCTACTTTGACCTTGAGCATGCGCTCGACTTCGCCAGCAGGGCGGATGTGTTGTTTCTCGGTACGAGCCGCACGGAAAAGGCCTTCTCCACCGCTGCGACCGCCGATTGGTTTTCGGGCGCCTCTGCGCGGTATTACCTGATGGGATTCAGCTACGGCGAGCATGTGTCCTTCGCCGAGGCTCTTTTGGGCAAGATGCATCCCCAAGCCTCGGTCTACGTGATCGACGTTGAAGACTTTTTCGATCCGATCCTGACGCCTCCGGCCCAGACCGTCCTCTTTGATCCGACGGCCCCGAACTCGCTACGAGGGGAAACAGTTCTGGCAAGGGGTGCAGGAACGGGTATGCAAGACTATTCCCAAGCTTTGCGGCTCGAAGGGGGTTAATTTCCGTTCGCGTGAAACCGGGGTGTATGACATGGAAGGCGGGCCCCGAATCGTTGTCCCCGTTTCCTTCGACGACGTCGTAAGCCGCGATGTGGTTGACCGGGATACGGCGGCGGCAATAGATTTTCTGCACCGTTTCACTCGTGGAAAGTGTGTGATCCTGACCCTGGTTCCTCACGATGGAACAAGGGTCGCCGACGCCAACGCCATCGCCACGGCGCTCGGGATGAAGCTGGTGACGCCGGACGTCCCCGAGGGGATCCAGATGATGGACGGACATCACCTTGCCGGCCCGAGCGCGGAACGGTGGTCGCAAGCGTTCTTCGAGGCGGCGGGGCCTGAAATTCGCTCCTGCATCGCGCAACATGGCGCGGCGGCTTCGTGAGCCGCGCCCTGATCCATCCATCGCCCAACCGATCCGGTCTCTCCGATGCAATCCGCTTCCCCGCGTAGCCCGATGATGAACTGGCTGCCGATCGCGCGCGATTTCCGCGACGATCTGCGGGCCGCGCTGGCGCGGGCCAAGCCGGGGGAGGGTCTTGAAGGCCTGGCCGCGCTCGCTGGCCATCGGCTCTCCTTCCTCGAGACCATCCAGCTCGATCGCGCCCTGGAGCGCCTCAAGGTCAAGGAAGCGCCGGGCTTTCAGGCGGTCCGGCTGGCGATCCTTGCTTCCTCGACCGTCGATCATTTGGCGCCCGCGATCCGCATCGCCGGCTTGCGGCGAAAACTGCTGATCGAGGTCCATAGCGGCGCCTATGGCCAATACCGGCAAGATCTGCTCGATCCGAGGTCGGCCCTGCATCGGTTTCAGCCCCAGGCGGCGCTGATTTCGCTCACCGCCCGGGAAGCGATTTCCGGCGTCGCGCTCACCGCGAGCCGGGCCGAAGTTGACGGCGCGATCGCGCGATTCATCGCCGAACTCCGGTCGCTGTGGCGCAAGGCGCGCGAGATCGGCGGCGCGGCCGTCATCCAGCAGACGTTCATCGACGTGAGCGAGCCGCTGTTTGGCGGCTATGACCGCATGGTTCCGGGAGCGCCGGCGACGGTCATCGCCCGGCTCAACGACGAGTTGTGCGAGGCGGTGGCGCGCGACGGCGTGCTCATTCTCGATGTCGCGCGCGCGAGCCAGCGGGACGGGATTGACGCCTGGTTCGATGTCGGGCGCTGGCTTCAGGGTAAGCTGGAAATCGCGCCGCAGGCCGCGCCCCTTTACGGCGACCTTGCCGCCCGCATCCTCGCTGCACAACGCGGCCTGTCGAAGAAATGCCTGGTGCTCGACCTCGACAACACGCTGTGGGGCGGCGTGATCGGCGATGACGGGCTCGACGGCATCGTTCTCGGGGAGGGAAGCGCCGCCGGCGAAGCGCATCTCGCCTTGCAGCATTACGCCAAGCAGCTTAAGGAGCGGGGCGTCGTTCTCGCTGTCTGCTCGAAGAACGACGCCAAGATCGCCGAAGCGGCGTTTCGGGATCATCCCGAAATGGTCCTTCGGCGCTCGGATTTCGCTGCCTTCCAGGCGAATTGGGGACGACAAGGCGCAAAACCTCAAAGCCATCGCGGCGCGGCTCAACATCGGCGTCGATAGCCTGGTGTTCGTCGACGACAATCCGATCGAACGGGCACGGGTGCGCCAGAGCCTGCCGATGGTCGCTGTGCCCGAACTGCCGGAAGACCCGGCGCAATATGTGCGCTGCCTCGCTGAGGCCGGTTATTTCGAAGCCGTCGCCTTCACCGCCGAGGATCGCGACCGCGCCCAATCCTACGCCGCCAACGCCGAGCGCGACGCGTTGCTTGAGACGGCGGAAAGCATGGACGACTTCCTCCGCGGGCTCGCGATGACTGCCGTCTATGGTCCGTTCACCGCCGTCGATCACGCCCGCGTCGTCCAGCTCATCAACAAGACCAATCAATTCAACACCACGACGCGCCGCTACGCCGGCGACGAGGTGGCGCGGATCATGGAAGAGCCCGACGCCGTAACCCTTCAGTTCCGCCTTCTCGACCGGGTTGGAGACAACGGGCTCGTCAGCACAATGGTCCTGCGCCCGACATCCGGCGACAAAGAAGCGCTCGAGATCGAGAACTGGGTGATGAGCAGCCGGGTGTTTGGCCGCGAGCTCGAATTCGAGGCGATGAACATCGCGGTCGAAGCGGCGAAAGAGCGCGGCGTGCGGACGCTGGTCGCCAACTACATTCCAACGGCCAAGAACGACGTGATCAGCAAGCTCTATCCGGGCCTGGGCTTCACCAAGGTCGCTTCTCCCGCGCCCGCCAACGGAGCGACGCGTTGGGCGCTTGATCTCGCCGACTACCTCCCCCGGAAGACTCACATCATTACGCAAGAGCAGCAGGATGACCGATCAAGAGATACTGACCAAGTTCACCCGCATCCTTCGCGACCTGCTGCTCGACAACTCGATCGAGTTGACGATGGAAACCCGGCGTGAAGACATCCCGGACTGGGATTCGTTCAATTACATCAACTTCATCGTCGCGGTCGAAATGGAATTCGGGGTGAAGTTCAAGGTGGCCGACATCGAGGCCTTTCCGAACGTCGGCGGGATCGTCAGAGAAACGACGAAGATGCTGGCCTAGGTTGGGACGAGGTCCCGCAGACGTGCTTTCGGCCCGGCCGGCGCTTCGCGAGCGGTCTTTTCGCGATCCCCGCGGCGTCAAGCCGCGAATCCCGCGGCGACGCGCTTCCTCACCGCATATCTCTACAATCCCCTGGTATTGTCGCTGACGAGGCGCAGGATCGCCAAGGGGCGTCCGGGTTTTGCCGGTCGCAACCCCCCGCTCGGGGCGTTCGTGTCGCTGCTCATGGTTCCGCTGCTCACGACTATGTTCATCTCCGGGCTTTGGCATGGGGCCGGATATGGGTTCATCATCTTCGGCCTCATGCACGGCGCCTATCTCGTCATCAATCACGGCTGGCGCGTGTACGCCGCGCATCGCTGGCGGAACCACTTGGCCTATGGGCGGATCATGAAGCCGGCCGGCTGGGCGCTGACCTTCGTTTCCGCCACGACCGCGATGCTCTTCTTCCGCGCGACGTCGGTGACGTCGGCGGTCGATCTGGTCAAAGGCGTCTTCGGCATGAATGGCGTCGAGCTGCCGCACGGCGCGGCTGCGATCGCCGCGACCTATGGCACTGATATCAAGCTGGCGGCGATGTGGGTCGCGATTCTGCTGTTCATCGCTCTCGTCTGTCCCAACACCCTCGAGATCCTCGCCACGTATGAGCCCGCGCTCGGGGTGAAGCCGAAGCCGACGGCGCCAGCGCTCGGCGGATTTCGAATCCCGGCCTGGGGTCCATCGCTGCCCTGGGCGGTGGCGATATCGGTCCTCGCCGCGGTCGCCATCTTTTACACCGGCGGCCCGAGCGAGTTCCTGTACTGGCAATTCTAGTCGAGGACCATGGGCGAGATAAACAACCTTCAGACCCAAGCCGCCGCTGCCGGATCACACAGGGCGTCACGAAAACTCGGCGAGAACCTCCTGATCCAAGGGCTCTGCAAACATTTTTCGGCGGAAGGAGAATTCGATAGCGCCTATTGGGAATGCCTGAATTTCTCGGCAAGGCCCGCACCAACATCTTCGGATCGGTCAATCCAGGCCGGACAGCCAAGCTCAGCTTTTGAAAAAAAGGCTCCTGTCATCGGGAACGACACGAAGGAACTTCGGAAGTTGCTGGGCGATGTGGCGTCGAAGGCCGCTAAGGTGTTGCAGAGGCGCTGTCGTGGTCGAGTCCCAACACGACAATCTTCCCGGTCCCGACATCGGTTGGCAAAGTGATGTTCGCAAGTCCCGTCGCCACCGCCACCTTTTGCTCGCCGCCAGCCAGTAGGTGATAGCGCCGCCGGCGATCGCGCCGCCAATCTTTCGGCCCCATAGCTTCTGGCCGCTGGCGGCGTCGAGTGCGTAGAAGTTGCCGCCCAGATCGCCGAAGAACACAACGCCCCCCGCTGTCGGGGTGATGCCGCCTTCGATCGGATAGTTGGACTTCGCCCGCCACTTCCACACTCCGGTATCGGCGTCGGTGGCGTATACCCACCCGGCCCACGCTGCCGCTCCTTGATCCTGCCTGCCCAGGATGTGAAACGGATTTCGCGTCGCCATTCCAAACCACGTCGCGCCGGTCGGCGTGTCGCGGAGTTGCTGGTCGGTTTGCAGCGACACCGTCGTGCACCAATCGCTCTCGCCCGTCAGGATCAGGTTTGTCCGTGCATCGTAGGCCGGGCTGTTCCACTCCGCCCCACCTCCCGCGCCTGGACAGAAATGGACCTCCTTGCCGACCGCGAACGGCTCCTCAATATTCTCGATTTGCGTGACCGGAACGCGATAAAGCGGGGCGCCGCCGGCTTGATCAAAGCCGTAGAGGTGGCCGTCCTTGGGCGCGGCGGCCATGAGCAGCTTGCCGCCCGACGTGCGGATCAGCGCGGGCGGGTTGTTAACGTCCCAGTCGTGCCAGTCTCTCGACAACAGTTGGAAATGGCGTCTGTAGGCCCCGGTCTTCGCGTCCAGCACGACGATTGAGCCGGTGAACAGATTTTCCCCCTCGCGCACGCCGATCGCGTAGGCCGGCGAGGGATTGCCGACGGGGACGTACAAATCCCCCGAGGCCGGGTCGAGGGTGAGGGACGTCCAGGTTCCGCCGCCGCTGATTGGTATTCCGGGAGCGTTGTTCCACGTCGAGGCGTCAAGCGGCGACGTGCCCTCCGGTCCGCGGGTCGGCTCGCCCTCCGTCTTCGGAACCAGGGAGAATTGCCACACGATCTTGCCTGTTTTGGCGTCGAGGGCGTAAACGTGCCCCTTCGCGGCTTTGGCGTCGTCCGAAGCGTTGCCGATGAACACCAGTCCGTCCCACACAATCGGGGCGGCGGGCGTCGTTTCTCCTAAATCCGGGTCCGCGATCGTCGTCTGCCAAAGCCGTTTGCCGGTATTGAAATCGTAGGCGACCACCCGCCCGTCCTGGAGCCCGCGAAACAACATTCCGTCCAGGTAGGCCGCTCCTCGGTTGGTCGAATAATAGCTGGGGCTGACGTCTTCGCGTGTACGCCAATTCTCGGCGCATGTTTTTGGGTCAATCGAGAAAATATCGAATTCGGACGTGCCAATCAGAGCGTTGTTCACCATGATCAGGCCGGACTCGAAGTTGGTATATTGCTTGGTGTCGTAAGTGCATAGAACCTTAAACTTGCCTATGTTGGTCGTATTGATCGCGTCGAGCTCAGAAAATTGCTCGGAGGTGAGCGTTTTGTTGTAGCTTGGCCAGTCGCCGGCGGCAGTTATGGAGGCCGCTCGGGCCGGCGCCGGCCGCAGCGCTTCAGCGCCATGGTTGGCCGGGTTCAATTCGGTGGTGAGCGCGCCTTTCGGCGCCAGCAAGGTCCGGATATAATTGCGCGTAAAGCTCGTATAATAGACCACCTGGTGCGGGAAAAAGTGGTATAGAGCCCCGGCTGCGGTCGCGCCCAGCGCCGCAACGACAGCCGCAGCGATAATCAGCCGTCTCGTCATCGGGCGCTCATCGACCTGATCGGCCCGGCGAGCGCCAGGCGCGCAAAAAGAATCACGGGTCCGTCAGCCGCATTCGCGCCAGCGAGAGCCGCCGCCCCGGTCAAACCGGCAGAATTCATTCTCGAAGCGAACCTTTTCGCAGAGGAACAAAGATTTACTATTCCAGGAGGACGAGATCCACGATCCGCCCGGCTTCGCTCCCCCGCTCACGCGCGGGACACCATCAGCAGAGAACGCAGCGTCGCGCAAGGGCGGCTTCCCGCGTCACACCGCCTCCCGCAGGGCCCGCGGCAGCGGAAAGGCCGCGGATTCGTTTACCGTCTTGAGCGTCTCGATGGCGACTGCGAAGCGTTCGCCGAGCGCTTCGACAACGCGTTCGACCAGAGCCTCGGGCGCGGAAGCTCCGGCAGTGACGGCGACCGAGCGCACGCCCTCAAGCGCGCCCCAGTCGATCGCGCGCGCATCGGCCACCAGTTGCGCCGCGCAGCCCTCGCGCTCAGCGACCTCGCGCAGGCGCATGGAATTGGACGAATTTGCGGCCCCGACGACGATGACCGCCTCGACCTCGCGGGCGGCCGCTTTCACCGCTTCCTGTCGGTTGGTGGTCGCGTAGCAGATGTCCTCGACCGGCGAGGCGTGGATCGCCGGAAATCGGCGTACGAGCGCGGCGATGGTCTCGCGCGTGTCGTCGACCGAGAGCGTCGTCTGGGTAACATAGGCAATCTCGCCCTCGACCGGCGCGAGCCTTTCAACGTCTTCAATCGTGCTTACCAGCGTCACCGCGCCGGGCGGCAACTGCCCCATCGTGCCGATCACCTCCGGATGCCTGGCATGGCCAATGAGAATGATCCGCCGCCCGCGCTTGAAATGCGCCTGCGCCTCGCGATGCACCTTGGTCACCAGCGGGCAGGTGGCATCGATGGTGAAGAGGCTGCGCGTTCTCGCTTCTTCCTGCACCTCCCTGGCGACGCCGTGGGCCGAGAAGATTACGGGATGCGGGCCGGCGGGCCCTTCGCTCAACTCCTCGATGAAGATGACGCCCTTGGCCTTGAGCGCGTCGACGACAGTTCTGTTGTGCACGATCTCGTGGCGCACATAAACCGGGGCGCCATAGATCTCGAGCGCCCGCTCGACGACGTCGATCGCCCGCACTACGCCGGCGCAAAAGCCGCGCGGCGCGCAAAGGATGACGCGAAGGGGAGGCTTGGTCGGCGCGGCGCTCATTGCAAGGGGGCTCCGGGAGCCGAGGCCCAGCGTGTTTGCGAGCGCAGGGGTGGCAAGTCAAGCGCAGAGATGGAACAAGGCATCGGCGCGAACGGTCATCGGCCTGACGTTTTCGCGCGCAGTCCGTCCATGAGGATATCGGTCAGGCGCAGCGTGCTGGCCTCCCAGTCGGCGCCGGCGTTGAAATGGGTGAAGCCGGCAAGCGCGCGCAAAAGGTCGGCGGGATCGGCGTCGGCGCGAATGTCGCCGGCGGTTCTGGCGCGCTCCACCAGCGCGGCCATCGCGTCGGTGATCCGCGCCGCTGAGGACGCATAGAGCGAGGCGCCGCCAACCATCGCCTTGAGGGCTGGCGCGACCATTCTTTTGGTCGCGATATAGTCGACGAACAGCCGCATCCAGGCATGCAGCGCCTCGCCGGGCGGCAAAGCGCCGCTGAGGCGATTCGCGGCATCGGCAAATTGCTCGACCTCGCGGCGGTAGACTGCTTCGACGATCGCGTCGCGGTTTGGAAAATGGCGGTAGAGCGTGCCGATCCCAACGCCGGCCCGCCGCGCGATCTCGTCCAGGCTGACGTAGGCGTCGGCCTCGGTGAACGACGCCTTGGCCGCTTCGAGCAAAAGCTCGCGGTTGCGCAGCGCGTCGGCGCGCGGCTTGCGCACGCGACCCGGCCGCTTTCCGCGAACACGCCGGCTGTCGGCGCGACCGGCTCGCTTTTTTGCCTCGACGTTCAGGTTTGCGCTCCCACTTGATAAACGGAGGGAGCCTCCGTATATGAACCGGAGGCAGTCTCCGTTTATATTTCTGGCGCGGCGTTGGCAATCGCCGGGCGAGGAAGCGGGAACGGAGTTGGGGACGCTTCATCTTGTCCGCGACAGGGGAGACGATCATGGCGAAAACGTTTGGTGCGACATCGACGACCGACGAAGTGCTCGAAGGCGTAAACTTGGCCGGCAAGCGCGTGCTGGTGACCGGCGTGTCGGCCGGACTCGGGGTGGAGACGGCCCGCGCGCTCGCCGCCCACGGCGCTGAAGTGGTCGGCGCCGCGCGCGATCTCGTCAAGGCTAAAGCCGCGACTGCGCAGGTTCGCGCCAACGCCGCGAATGGGGGCGGGCTCGAGCTCGTCGAACTCGATCTCGCGTCGCTCACCAGCGTCCGCGCTTGCGCCGACGCGCTCATCGCCGACGGCGGTAGGTTCGACCTCGTCATCGCCAACGCCGGCGTTATGGCCTGTCCGTTCGGCAAGACCGCCGAGGGGTTCGAGACCCAGTTCGGGACCAACCATCTCGGCCATTTCGTGCTGATCAACCGGGTCGCGGCGCTGATGAAGCCGGGATCGCGGCTGGTCAATCTGTCCTCGGCGGGTCATCGATATGCCGATGTCGACCTCGACGATCCCAACTTCGCCCGCACGCCCTATGACCCGTGGATCGGCTACGGCCGTTCGAAGACCGCCAATGTCCTGTTCGCGGTCGAGTTCGACCGCCGCCACAGGGCAAGCGGCGTGGCCGCGACCGCCGTCCATCCGGGCGGCATTCAAACCGAGCTTTCGCGCCATCTGACGCCGGAGGCGGGGCAAGCATTGATCGACCGCATCAACGCCGCCAATCGGGCTGCGGGCGAGCCGGATTTCGCCTTCAAGAGCATTCCGCAAGGCGCAGCGACGACCGTCTGGGCGGCCGCGGTCGCCAAGGCCAACGAGGTCGGCGGCCGCTATTGCGAGGATTGCCACGTGGCGGAGATTCAACCCGACCCGGCGAGGCGCGGCGGGGTCAAGCCCTACGCGCTCGACCCGGAGCGCGCCAAGGCGCTGTGGGCGAAGAGCGAGGAGATGGTGCGCGAGCGGTTCCCGTAGCTCCGCGCTGGTCGGCCGGGCGGCGGCGGGCAACGAAATCCAAGCCGGCCGCAACAAAATCCAAATTGGGCGCAACAAAAACCAAATCTCCTGCAACAAAAACCAAACCCCCCGCAACGAAATCCAAATTGACTTTTCGGGTCACGGATAGCGCTTTTTCAACGGCTTAGGTTCCGAATCCAGGGTCGCGGCAGCCCCAGGCCGCCTCCTCGTCCTGAGGCGCCCCGGAGGGGCCCTCGAAAGCCGTCCTGAGTTTGTCGACGGGGACGCTCGAGTTCCCATTGACCGCCCCTTGCCAGCCACCGTCCGCCTCCGGGCAGCAACGCTGGATCGGACAGCAGAAGCGCCAAAGCTTCTGATTATCGCAAGGAATTATCTGTTTTTCGCGAAAACCGCCGGAATCGAGACGCACCCGGGCTGGCCGCCATCATCGCGCCTCAGTCGGCGGGACGGTCGCTCACTGGCCCATCTTGGCTTTCATCGCTTGCAGGAACTTGGCGCAGCCGACGCTGACTTCCATCTTGTGCTCCTTCAGGCAGGCGATGATTCGTCCCCCGCCCATCTGCACGCCGGGGCAAAGCCGCGCGACATCCGCCTTGCAATATTTCATCGCTTCCGCCTGCTGGGCCAGCGCGCTCGATCCTGCGAGCGACAGCGCTGCGAGCGAAAGAGCTGACACAATTATGAACTGACGAATCCGCATCGCGTTTCCCTTCGTCGTCGCCGGCCTTGCGGTCCTTGGGCCGCATCCTGATAGGGCCGCCGCCGATTGGCGGTCAAACGAAATCATTGCCGTAAGCGCAGGCGTCGCAGCGCAGCCTTGTCGCAGCGCAGCGCCTGAAGTACAGAGCCGGATCATGGACAAGCTCAGTCTGCAAAATCCGCTGTTCGCGACCTATGTCATCGCGGCGACGCTAATGATCCTCAAGGTCGTGGCCATGTCATGGCTCACCGTCGTCCGGATGATGCAGGTGAAAGGCGGATACCGCTCGCCGGAGGATTTGCGAAAGACGCCGCTCAATCCCACCCCCGACCCGACGCAGCTCGAGCGCAACGAGGCTGTGGACCGCATCCGCAGAATTCAGCTCAACGATCTGGAGAATGTTCCGTTCTTCCTCGTCGCCGCTTTCCTCTACATCCTCACCGAGCCGTCGCTGATCGCCGCGCGGTTCCTGCTCTACGGCTACGTCGCCTCGAGGCTCGCGCACTTCGCCGCCTATTTCACCGCGCAGACCCACGACATGCGCGCCACGCTCTGGACCATCGGCTCATTGATCCTGATCTACCTCACGGTCTGGCCGCTTCTGGTTGCGCTGGGGATTTGATCGAAGGTCGGGGCGGTCCGCGAGGGCCAAGAGGCAGAACTCTACTGCGTCTATTCTGCACGTTCATCCCGGTCAACTTATTCGTCTTGCCATAACCTCGCTTGTAGTGATCGACTGGCCCTGGCCCACTGGCAGGCGGGCAGGAGCGCTTCATCGCCCGCTCGCCAGGACCGCTTTGATGGGTTCGTCTTGGGCTTTTTGCGGCCCCAAGCAAGCGGAAGCGGGAGGATGACATGGAGCCTCTTCAGAACCGGACGGAGCTTGAACGACTGCTCGCTGACGTTTGGGACTACGAGGATCAGGTCCGTAGCAGCTCCCGTCTGCCGAAATGGCTGTTCGCGGTAGCCCTGACAGGCGCGCTCATCTGCACCTTTTCGCCTTCAGACATTGTCGCCCCGGTCGTGACCGCGCTGGCGCCCGCGTCGGACAAGCTGTGGGTGGATAAGGTCTCGTCGGATAACGTCGCCGAAGACCTCGATTACCGCATAGCCCAGCATGCCGAATCGCTGGCCGGCTGGCGCGCGTTTCTTGATGCCCACGCCGACGGGCCGCATGCGCAGGCCGCGCAGGCCGAGATCGACCGGCTGCTGTCCACTCCGCCGCCTCCGCAGACTGAGGGTGCGGAGGGATTCGCGCCGTCTCCTGCGCCTCCGTCGGTGATGGTTGAGGAGGAGCCATCGGCGTCGCCCCAGCCGGTTGCAGTCGGTGAGCAATCGACGCCATCTCCGGCGGCGACGCAGACGCCGGTCGACGCGGAGCCGCCGCCGGCCATGGTCGCGAAGGAGCCACCGCCGTCCCAGCGGGTTGAGGGCGCGGAGGATTCCCTGACCTCTCTTTTGGCGACGCAGGCGCCAGTCAACGGGGCGCCGCCGCAGGTCATGGTCGAGACGGAGCCCGCCTCGCCGCCCCAGCCGGTTGAGGCCGCTGCGAGTTCGCCGCTGCCGCCGCCAAGACCACGCGACATTGTAGTCGCAAAGTCAGTGGAGCCAGCGTATCACAGTCATGGGCGCGCGGAGCCCCGCCAGGTCGGTCAACCGAATGTTTTAGCGGTGCTGGTCGCGCAACTCTTTCAACGTCATGGCAAGCGCTTGGACATTCCGAACGGGGGGTGGCGTTGACCCTGAATCAACCGCAGTCGCCAAGAATCGCGCAAACCACGGATTGACTGCGCCGCGAAGCGCAAATCGACATCGCAGCGCATTCGCTCATTCGATTGTCGCGTGCTAAATCGGGATCCTTCCTGGCCGGGGCCGTCGCGCCTCCGCCGCGGATCGAATCGGAGCCGTGGCAATGCTCCCGCAGGCGGAGAGGGCCTGTTTCGCGATCGCCGACATATCCGGCTACACGAACTTCGTGTCCGGCGTCGAACTCGACCATGCCCAGGACATCATCGCCGACAGCATGGACACTCTGGTCAGGGCGTTGCGTCCGCCGTTCCGGCTCGCCAAGTTTGAAGGTGACGCGGCCTTCGTCTACGCGCTCGCCCGATAAAGTCGATGGAGCGCTCCTGCAGGATGGGATCGAACAGGCCCATTTTGCCTTCCGCGAGCGGCTCCGCAGCATCAAGCAGGCCAGCAGTTGCGAGTGCCAGGCCTGTACCCGGATGCAGAACCTCGACGTCAAGTTCGTGGTTCATCACGGCGAATTCATCCGGCAAAAGATGTCAGGCCGCGAGGAGCTCGCCGGTCAGGACGTGATTCTCGTCCACCGCCTGCTCAAGAACGACGTCGGCAAGACGTTCGGCCCGCACGCCTATGCGCTCTACTCCGACGCCTGCGTGTGGGCGATGGGGATCGATCCTATCGCCCAGGGTCTTCAAGAGCATGCCGAGGCGATCGAGCACATCGGCGAAACGAAGTGCTGGTGAGCGATCTCGAGCAGGCATGGACGCGGGAAATGGAGACGGCGCGCAGCCTCGTTCAGCGCGCCGGCGCCTATATGGTCATAGAGAGGATTTCGCCGCGCCGAGGCAAGCGGTGTGGGACCTTGTCACCTCGCCTCAGCACCACGCCCGCTGGCAGCGAAGGGACGGCGTCGTCGAGAACAATGCGCAGGGGCGCCGCGCGGCGCGGGGACCCAGAACCACTGCTTGCACGGCAAGGACGGGTCATCGAGGACATCATTGACTGGCGCCCGTTCGACCATGTGACGCTCACGGCGCTCCTGCCGATCCCGGGCGCCCCGAAAATCCTGTTCTCCTATACGTTCGACGACGCCAGCGACGGCGGAACCCACTTCGAATTCCGCATCGCGAAGCCGAAGCCGAAGGATCTGCCGTTTTATGAGCGCGTGAGGTCCACACTTGAGGCGAACTTTACGGCTGGATTCGATGTCCTGCGGACAATGGTGGCGGAACGACCGGCGGCTTCGTCAGTCGAGGATGAGCCGCCGCTGCTCGCCTCGCGCGAACGGTTCCTGACGCAACCGCTCCACGCGCCCTAGCGCGCGATGATTTGAGGTCGACTCGCGCCCGTCATTGCGAGGAGCGAAGCGAAGCAATCCAAGGGAACGTCGAGCGCCTAACGATCCATGGATTGCTTCGTCGCTTCGCTCCTCGCAGTGACGACCGCGTTCGACCTGATTGCATCATACTCTAACGAAAGCGCGCGTTTGGCGCGATGGAGGTTCGATACCGCGTCCGCGCCCTGACGTCGCGACCGGGCCGGGAAGGCGACGCGGCGTGGGTTCGCTCTAGCTTCCGCAGTCGCCAGGCTCTAAGAGACGCGACACTAACGAAACAGGAAGCTCGGTTGAACGGCCCTGAAGCCGCGCGCGACAGGCGGCCCGTGTTCACGCACGGGTCGCTGATGCGCCACGTCGCGGTGATGACCGCGACCGGGGCGATCGGCTTGATGGCGGTGTTCGTCGTCGATCTCCTGTCGCTGTTCTGGGTGTCGAAACTCGGCGATCAGGCGTTCAAGGCCGCCGTCGGCTACGTCGGCTTGACGACGTTCTTCGTCATGTCGATCAATATCGGCCTCACCATCGCCGCCTCGGCCACGGTCTCCCGCGCCCTCGGGGCCGGCGACCGGCCGCGCGCCCGCCGACTTGCGGCGTCGGCGCTTGTGATTACCGCGATCCTGTCGGCCGCGATGGCGGCCGCAGTATTCGTCTTTCGCGATTGGGCCCTGGTGACGGTGCTGCACGCCCACGGCGAACCGGCCGAAGTCGCCTCGAAGTTCATCGCTATCAGCATTCCGGCCAATGTTCCGCTCGCAGTCGGGTTGGCGCTGTCCGGCGTGTTGCGCGCCGTCGGTGACGCCCGGCGGGCGATGTACGTGACCTTGTCGGCCGGGATCGCCACTGCCTTTCTCGACCCGCTGCTCATTTTCGGCTTCGGTCTCGGGGTCTATGGCGCGGCCTGGGCGACGGTCCTTTCGCGCCTCATCCTGCTCGCCGTCGGCTGGCAGGGCGCGGTCGGCGTCCACGATCTTGTCGCGCGGCCCAAGCTCAACGCTGCGCGCGGCGATTTCGGCCCGATCATGGCGATCGGCTTTCCGGCGATCATGGCGAATATGGCGGCGCCGGTCAGCTCGGCCTATACGCTCAGGGTCTTCTCCGATCTGGGCGAGGCGGCGATTGCGGCTTACGCGATCATCGACCGCGTCACTCCGGTCGCGTTCGGAGTGATCTTCGCCCTTAGCGGGTCGATCGGTCCGATCATCGGGCAGAATGTGGGCGCGAAACTCCTGGGAAGGGTGCAACGGGCTCTGACCAATTCTTTCATCCTGTCGATCGGCTACGTTCTCTTTGCATGGGCGTTGCTCGCGCTTGCCGCGCCAGCTCTGATCGCCGCCTTCGACGCCAAGGGCGAGAGCGCGCAATATGTCGCCTTCTTCTGCCGCTACGGAGTTTCCGCGTGGCTCTTCCTGGCGTGCCTGTTCGTCGCAAACGCCGCGTTCAACAATCTTGGCTTTCCCCTGCTATCGATGGCCTTCAACTGGGCGCGGGCGACGCTCGGGACAATTCCGTTCGTGACCGTTGGCGTGCGTTATGGTGGGGTGCAGGGCGGGCTCCTTGGCTTCGCCCTTGGCGCCGCCGTCTTCGGCCTCATGGCCGTCGCGACGGCCTATGCGGTGACGTGGCGGTTGGCCAAGGCCATCGACGGCGGCGATCACGCAGCGGCGCGGCCCGCGGTTGCGATCGAGCAACGAGGAGCAAGAACGCCATGACGCTCAACGACATCCTGCACGGCGCCCAGGGCGGCCAGGCGGTCGCCAATCTCGGCGCCCAGTTCGGACTTGCGCCGGGGGCCGCCGAGGCCGCCGTCCAGGCGATGATCCCGGCGTTTTCGGCCGCCCTGACGCAGATCGCCGCCAATCCCGCCGCAATCGGCGCGGTGCTCAGCGAACTGGCGAGCGGCGCGCACGCCGCGTCATATTCCGATCCCTCCCAGACGGCAGGCGCTGGCGGGCTCGGCGGCTCCGTGCTCGGCCCGTTGTTCGGTTCGTCTGAGGCAATCGACCAGATCATTGCTCATGTCGCGGAGGTATCAGGCGTGAGCGCCGACACGATCCGGGCGATGCTGCCGGCGGTCGCTTCGATGCTGATCGGCGGACTTGCGCATTCGATGGCCAATCAGGGGCTTTCCGGCGTTCTCGGCCAACTGGCCAACGCAGCAGCTGCTCCGGGCGGCCTTGGTCCGGCTGTGCCGACGGCGAGTTCGGGCGGCCTCTTCGGCTCGATGATCGGCTCGGTGTTCGGCGGCGCGCATGCAACAGCAAATTCCGAGACGGCAGCGCTTGCGGCAGGGTTGGCGACCTTGAGCGCAATGTTCGTCTCCGGCGTGCAGGTCGCCCAGGCTCATCAGGCGGCCATGAGCGCGATTGCCCAGTCGTTCACCCAACCGCCGCCGGGGACCGGGATCTAAGGCGACGCGACGGCCGGCGTCGCATTTGAAGGCGTCGGCCGGACGCGCCTTCGTTGCATTGTCAGGGCGGCGCGACTATCTAGCCGGGTCGCCGGTTCGCCGGCCGCTGGGATGAGCGCCTGCATGGCTCGCGACGTCGTCGATAGTGAGGTTGTCGAATCGCGCGACGCTCTGGTCGCGTGGCTCGAATCGGGCTGCAAGCCGGCGGGTCCATTCCTGATCGGCACCGAGCACGAGAAAATACCGTTCTACCGCGCCGCTTGTTCGCCCGTCCCCTATGGCGGCGACCGGGGCATCCGGGCGCTGCTCGAAGGCATGCAGAAGCGGCTCGGCTGGGACGGAATTAAGGACGGCGACAACCTGATCGGCCTCTATGATGCGAATGGCGGGGGCGCCATCTCGCTCGAGCCGGGGGGGCAGTTCGAACTTTCGGGGGCGCCGCTCGACGACGCGCACCTGACCGCCGTCGAGCTCGATCGTCATTTGACCGTCGCCCGCTCGGTCGCCGACCCGCTGGGGATCGGCTTTCTGACGCTCGGCATGAGCCCCAAATGGTCGCTGGCCGAGACGCCGGTCATGCCCAAGCACCGCTACGCGATCATGGCCCGCTACATGCCCAAAGTCGGCGCCCGCGGCCTCGACATGATGTTTCGCACCGCGACCGTCCAGGCCAATCTCGATTTCATGAGCGAACGGGACATGGTGGCCAAAATGCGCGTCGGCCTGGCGCTGCAGCCGGCGATCACGGCGCTATTCGCCAATTCGCCGTTCACCGACGGCAAGCTCAACGGGCTGGTCTCGGCGCGCTCGGAGATCTGGCGCCATACCGACCCAGCCCGCACCGGCATGCTTTCGTTCGTGTTCGAGCCTGGCATGGGGTTCGAGCGTTATGTCGACTATGCGCTCGACGTGCCGCTTTATTTCCTCAAGCGCGGCGACCATTATCAGGATGTTGCGGGAGCGAGCTTTCGCGACCTGCTCGCCGGCCGGCTCAAGCAGGCGCCGGGCGAGCGCGCCACCATGGCCGATTGGGCGAACCACCTGTCCTCGATCTTCCCCGAGGTGCGGCTCAAGCGCTATCTCGAAATGCGCGGGGCCGACGTCGGCCCGCCCGAGCGCATCGTCGCGCTCGCGGCGCTGATGGCTGGGCTCTATTACGATCCGGAGGCGCTGCGCTCGGCCGAGGCGCTGATCGAGGGCTGGAGCGCGCAGGACCGGCAGAAGCTGCGCGACGAGGCGCCGCTGCTCGGCCTCGCCGCCGAAATCGGCGGCCGCGATTTGCAAGCGGTGGCGACCGATATGCTGGCGATCGTGCGCGGTGGCTTGAAGCGGCGCCGCAGGCTCAATGCGCGCGGCGAGGACGAGGCGGTCCTCCTTCGACCCCTGGAAGCGATCGCGGAGAGCGGCCGCGAGCCGGCCCGGCATTGGATCGCGCGCTACGAAGGGCCCTGGGGCCGGTCGGTCGATCCGGCCTTCGACGAGGCGGCTTTTTAGAGGCCGTGAGGCGCTTTCAGCGCGCCTCGTCGGCGGGGCTGGGGCCGGCGAAAATGCGTTCGAGGCCGGCGGCGGGAGCTTGGATCAGCGCCCCGCCCGCGGCGCGCATGGCGCCCATGAATTTTGGCGGGTCCAGCGGGCCGAACGGGGTCGGAATAGCCCCCGTCTCCGCCGCAGGCTGAAAGCCTCCTCCAGCCGCGACATAGCCGCTGATGCGTCGACAATCGCCGTTTGCGCCATCGCAGCGCGCGGGATGGGCGACGCCTGCCGCAGGAGTTGAGCGGCCGAACTCTCCAGCCGCAGTTGGGCTGGCGATGACGAAGGCGAGCAGCGGTCCCCAAGCCAGGCGCGCCGCCCGCGTGACGCCTTGCCGCCTCCCGAAACGATGTCGATTCATCGCCAACCGGGATGAAGCCGGATCGTGGCGGCAAAATGGCGGTCTGCGAACCAGCCGGAAACGTTGGCGCGCGTCACTTCGGCCAATCGCCGAGCGTGGCCTGGATGAGCGCCAGCGCCGCCACCGCCGCCGTATCGGCGCGCAGGATGCGGGGCCCGAGGCTCAGGCGCAGGATCCGCGGCGTAGCGAGGATCGCCGCCCGCTCGTCATCGTCGAAGCCGCCTTCCGGGCCGACGAGGAGGCCGACGCCGCTCCCGGCGCGGATGTCGGCGAGCGCGTCGAGCGGACTCGCCTGCGGCGCCTCCTCATCGCAGAAGACCATGAGCCGATCGGAAGGCCAACGGAGAAGTGTCTTTTCGAGCGTCTCGGGCGCGGCGACCTCCGGCATCCAGATCACGCCGCATTGCTCGCAAGCTTCGATCGCGTTGGCGCGCAGACGCTCGAGATTGACGCGCGCGGCCTGGGTGCGGCGGGTGATCACCGGCATGAACCGCCGGGCGCCCATCTCCACCGCCTTCTGCGCCATATAGTCGAGGCGGGCATGCTTGAGCGGCGCGAACAGATAGTCGACGTCCTGCGGCGCCTCTTGCGGCCGCGTTTGTTGGCCGACGATCAACGAGGCGTTCTTGCGCGTAGCCCGGGCGAGCGCGCTCATGAATTCGCCGTCGCGGCCATTGAACAGGAGCACGCGCGCGTCCGCCTTAAGCCGCAGCACGCTGAGAAGGTAATTCGTCTGCTGCGGGTCGAGCCTGACCTCGGCGCCCGCGGCGAGCGGCGCTTCGACATAGAGCCGGGGGGTGCGGAAATCGGTTCGGGCCATCCCGTGTCCCCTTAGCCCGCCCGGGCGCCGGGCGCCATCGCCGTTCGGCGGGTAACAAATCCCGCAAGGGCGGCGAATGCGGCTTTCAGCGGCGTATTTCCGTGACCGCCGGCTTCGCGCGAGGAGGATACCCATGGCTCACTGGTTCAAAACGGGAGTTTGCGTCGCGGCGCTGGCGACGCTCGCCTTGCCGTTGCGGCCGGCGCTTGCCGCCGACGCGGCGCATCCGACCGTGGTCGAACTGTTCCAGAGCCAGGGCTGCTCGTCGTGTCCGCCGGCGGAGGCCAATGTGGGGGCGGTCAGCGATCGGCCGGACGTGCTCGCTCTCGCCTTTGAGGTCGACTACTGGGATCGGCTCGGGTGGAAGGACACCTTCTCCAAGGCCGCCTGGACAGAGCGCCAATACGCCTATGCCAGAGCGTTTGCGCGCGACGGCGTCTATACGCCGCAGGTGGTGGTCAACGGCCGGGTCGAGGGCGACGCGCTCGAACCGGGCGCGCTTTCCGGCCTGATGAGCCGCGGCGACCGCGGCTCGGGCGGGCCGAATGTCGGCTTCTCCGGCGGCGCGGTGACGGTCGGGGCAGGGGCTGCGCCTTCGGGCGGCGCCGACGTCTGGCTCGCGCGCTACATTCCCCGCACCGTCGAGGTCGCGATCCCGCGCGGCGAAAACGCCGGCCATACGCTGCCCTATAAGGACGTCGTGCGCGAAATGGTCCTCTTGGGCAAATGGCGGGGCGAAGCGGCGACCTTTGCCGTGCCGGGCGGGAGCGAGCAAGGCTTGGCCGAGGCGGCGATCGTGCAGGGCGCGGGCTGCGGGCCGGTGCTGGCCGCCGCCAGGCGCTGAACTCGCGTGCGGACGGGCGGATCAGGCGCTATCCTTTAAACCGGCGCGAGGACCCCGCGTGCCCGGCTTCCGGGCAATTTCACGGCGAAATGCGGACGTCATGCGCTGACTGCATGGGCTATTGCTCGCCGCCTCCGCCACAATTCCTGCCTGCCAACAGGGCCTTTTTTGCCGCCGAACAGGGAGAATAAAATCGAAGAACAGGGACCGGAGCAGGCGCCGCGTGGCGCCTCGCCACAATTGCCTCGAATCGGCGAAAGGGCTCGTCAGGAATGTTGCGTGCGCATGGCTCGGCGCTTTGCCCTCAAGCGGGCCGCCGACGCGGCGCAACCCGATACCCAATCGGCGGGTGGGTGCTTCGCGCAAATAGGCGACATTTGCCCGGCGGGCCTGGCGAACAGGTCAAATCGACCCTCTGCAAAATCTTCAGCTTGATCTCAGGAAAAGAGCGCCGCGCAGGACGCGCCAGCGCACTCGACCAGTTCGAGGCTATGTGACGCCATGACCGAGTAGCGGCCTATTGCTTATAACACACACTGATTTAAATTCCTGACCAAGATACCCGATTTTTTGGTGGCCGTCATTGTTTGCTTTGGTCGTTGCTCAGCGCCACGCGTCGTCAAAACTAATATGGCTCACGGTCCACATAGATCCGGATAAAGCCGACGGACTACTAATCGGCGTCCTAGTAATTGAACTTCGGGAAGATTACTAACGAGGTACGCGCATTGAAGAGATTTCTCGAAATCATAGGTGGCCTATTTATCGTTCTTGTTCTCGTGGTAACGACCTTTTTCGGCTACACCGCGTACCAGGGGACACGCTTGGATAGGTCAAGCAAAGAATATTTCGAGGAAAACGTTCCATCGATCATTTCTACCTGGTCAAAGGACGAGCTGCTGAAACGGTCGTCACCAAATATTCTGAGGACCGACCCAGAACAACTAGATAAACTGTTTAAAAGACTATCATCCCTTGGTCCAATGCAAAGCATCGGTGAGGCAAAAGGCGATTCTAACGTCGACTACTCGACCCAAAACGGCAAAGTCACAACCGCTGCTTACGTTGCTACCGCACACTTCAAGAATGGCGAAGCACGTATCAGGGCCCGCCTAATTCTATCCCCTGCTGGCCAATGGCAGTTCTCCTCGTTCAATGTTGATTCACCTCTGTTTCTTCAATGATTGATCGGCTAACTATAGGCAAAGCCGCGCCCGCGTTTGACGCGCGTTGCAAAGTGGCTTGGCCCAAAACGCAATTTGCCAATTTGAAGTCCGCAGTTCGGCCGTTTCAACCAGTTTACTCTCGGGGAGGAATTGGCTCCCGCGCCGTCGATTGTTATATCTCGCGTATAACAGGAGGTCCGCATGCCGGCGCTGAAACCAAGGTCTGGCGCGACGCGCTCGCGCAAGTCGACGCGCAAGCTGCCGCGAAAGACCCTCAAACCGAAGGGGTCCAGAAAAGCTGCGGCAGGGCCTAAGAAAGTTGAGCCCAAGCTGCGCAAGCGCATGCCAGCCAAAACAAAGCGCGTGGCGCTCCGCAAGGTCGGCGGTTCGCTCATGGCCGCCATCCCTATCGACGTGGTCGCACCCATGCGCCTCTCAGCGGGCCACGTCCTGCGCGCTACCTCCGATGGCGAGCGCCTCATCCTCGAGCCGGCGGCGACGACGCCGAAACGCTACACGCCTCGCCAGATCCTCGCTTCGTGCAACTTCGACTTGGCGAAGACGGACGAGGAGCTGGAGTGGGAGGCCGCGCCGCGGGTCGGCCGCGAGGCGCTGTGAGGCGCGGCGACGTCTACGTCGTCGACCTCGATCCGACAGTCGGCCATGAGATCAAGAAGCGCCGCCCGGTCCTGATCGTCAGCCCAACCGAGTTCAATCACAGAAACCTGCCGCTGGTGGCGCCGATTACGAGCGGGGGCGAGGCGGCGCGGCTTGGACTGATGGCGATCTCGCTCCCCGGAGCCGGGACGCAGACGACCGGCGTTGTACTGTGCAACCAGATCCGCACGCTGGACATCAAGCAGCGCGGCGGCAAGCGCATCGAGCGGTTGCCCGACGTGATCACGGGCGAGGTGGTGGCGCGCATCGCCGACATTTACGAGCTTTGCGAGTAACGTCGGCTGGCGATGGCGGCGCTCGCGATTCTGGCGGGGCAATCGCGGCCCCCCCCCCGGAACGGGCGCTGAAAATTGGTAAAGGCGCCCGGACGCATGAGCGACGACAAAAAAAATGATCGTATGGTCATCAGCAACGCCAAGCGCCTTGTGCGCGACGCCGTGTTCCTCAAAGACCACGAGCGGCACGCGAGCGCTTACGCCCTAGCCATCCTCGGTTTGGAGGAGATCGGCAAGGTGATCCTGAAACGGTGGGGCGAGCCGGAAAAGGAGAGACGCTGGCACGTGAACAAGCAAATGGCGGTCGCGGCTCTGGTGCTCATGGACGACGTGATGCGGAGGGTCCAACAGGAAATTCAATTGACGCCCAATGTCTTCGAGCGCGTTGCAAGGGCTGCAATGGAGAGCGAAGTGGGTCATTTCAGCGCGACAGTCAGTAGCAAACTGCTCGACGGATGGAAGCAGTTCGCCCTCTACAGTGATGGTGAATTTTCGGACGCGGGCCTTCATGCCGATCAGATCATAGGGGCGGACGTCGAGCTTATTTTCAAAGCTTTCTCGTTCGCTCTCAACGCGATCGACGATGATGAAACGATGCGGCTAGCTAAGGATCATTTTCGCGCCAAAAAGGAACAGGCGAAACGAGCTTTCGGCCCCCCTTAATCGAATGACTCTTCGCGCGTGGAGCGCCCATCACCGTGACCCTCGCGCCCGCCGATGCGCTGGGTGGCGGGCGCGGAGGCCGGCCGTGCCGAGGCCGCGATCGTCCGGGGCACGGGATGCGGGCCGGTGATCGCGGCGGCGAAGCGTTGATCTAGCGTAAGCGGGAGACCCCCCGGCTTTGCCGGGGTGGCAGTAGCAGTTTGACGTTTAGGGCGGTCCATCAGCGGAGTTCCAACGTGAGCAGCCACTCACACGAAAGGAACTCCACCGATGGACGAGTACGAGAGCCTAAGCCACACCACATGGGACTGCAAATATCATGTGGTTTTCATTCCGAAATGTCGGCGCAGGACGTTGTATCAGGAGCTACGGCGCCATCTGGGCGAGGTTTTCCGCCGGCTTGCGCTCCAGAAGGAGTCGAAGGTCGAAGAAGGGCACTTGATGCCCGATCACGTGCACATGCTGCTGTCGATCCCGCCGAAACATGCGGTGTCGCAGGTCGTCGGGTACATCAAGGGCAAGAGCGCGATCCACATGGCTCGGGTTTATGGAGAGCGCAAACGCAATTTCGTCGGACAGCACTTTTGGGCCCGAGGTTTCTTCGTCAACACGGTCGGGCGGGACGAGGAGGCGATCCGCGCCTACATTCGCAACCAAGAGAAAGAGGATCAGAGGCTCGAACAGATGAATCTCTGGCGCTGAAAAACGCCACCTTCAGGTGGCCGCCAAACTCAAGGGGGCGCCTCAGCGACCCCTCCTACCGCTTTGAGCGGTTCACACCATAAAGCCCCCGGCTTTGCCGGGGGATACTTACTCTAGGAGCCTGTCTGCTTAATCCTCGGCGAGATGGGATTTGAACCGCTCAAGCCAGTCGGAGAGCCGGATGCAGCAAATTCGCGCATCCGGTTTGATGTAAGGTTGGGTGGAAGCTTTGCGGCCATCGTTCGTTGCACCGTTTCCGAGGTGGCGAAGCTCAGCCGGTTGCGCGTGCGGCCAGGGACGGGGTCCGCCCCTGGGCGAGCTTCAAGATATTGTGGGCGAGGCAGACGAGGCCCCACTCGTTGGCGACCTTCTCGACGCCGCGCAAGAGAAACTGACGGAAGCCGCGCGCCTGCTTGATCTGTCCGAACACCGGCTCGGGCAGCTGCTTTCTTAAGCGGTAGGGGCTGGAGTGCCCGCCGGCCTTGATTCTTTCGCGCATGGCGGCGACGCGGGCGCCGCCGCCTTCTCCTTCCCCGGCGTGCTTGGCCCGCCCCGGCGCGATATAGGCGTCGATCTCGCGTTCCTCCATCGCTGTAAGGTTGGCGTCGGAGCAATAGCCCGCGTCCGCCGACAGTTGCGTCGGCTTCTTGCCCAGATTGGCTTCGATGGCGTCGGCCATCGGCGCCAATTGATGTTGATCGCTCTGCTTCGCGTCGAGGCCGTGGGCGACGATCACCTGCGCCGTCGCGTCGACCGCCGCCTGCGCATTGTAGCCCTGGATGAAGCCGTCCTTGGTTTTCATGATGCGGCTTTCGGGATCGGTGAAGTTCTTCTGCGCTTTGGGGTCAGGCTCTTCGGATGGCGGGGCGGCGGGCTTGCCCGGTTTCTTGCGGCCCTCGGCTTGTCGCCGCTCCTCGGCCTGCGCTTTGGCCTTGGCCGCCGCGGCCGCTTTCGCCTCGGCCTCCAATTCGGCCTTCGCCGCCCGGATCTTCTCGACGCGCTTCTTCTTGTCGGCGACCCATTTGGGCAGCTCCTCGCCGCTCTTGTCGCGGCCGAAGGCTCTGTCTTCCTCGGCGTCCGCAGCCTCGGCTGCGCTCAGCCACCGCTCGACCTCGGCCTCGAGCTCCGCCGCACGCTTCTCCATGCGCTCGTAGCTCATCGCCTTGTGCTTGGAGGCGTTCGCCTTGATCTTCGTCCCGTCGAGCGCGACATGGCCGAGCTTCACAAGTCCCGCCTGTTCGCACAGCTTGAGAACTTGCCCGAACAGTCCCGCAAGCACCTTCAAGTGCCGCTTGCGGAAGTCAGAGACGGTGCGAAAATCCGGCGGATCGAGCCCGACAATGCTCAGGAAGTCGACCCGTTCGCGCGCCGCCTTGGCGATCCGGCGCGACGAGTAGACGCCGTTGCAATAGCCGTACAGCAACAGCGCCGTCATCATCGCCGGGTCAAACGGCGGCTGCCCGCGCTCGCTCGCATACGCGGCTTCGATCTCACCAAGGTCGAGAGGCTCGAGCACAAGCGCCAAAATGAAGCGAGCCAGATGGTCCTCGCCGACAAAGTCCTGAACGCTCGGCGGCAACAACAGCGGCTGATCGATCGTCCAGGGCCGGAAGGTCTTGCTCATAAGCAAACAGAATCCGATTCGAGCAAACGCCGCCACCACAATCCGCTATTATCCAGACAGGCTCCTAGCGTTCGACGAGCTGATTCGTACGCATTGACGATGTGGGGAACCACTTTCCGCATGAGCAACGGCGGGCCACTGTTCCGAAAGCTCGACAACCTTCTGCTTCGCGTCGCCGATCTCGACGCAGCCATCGCCTTCTATGGCGACCGGCTTGGGCATCGTGTGCTGTGGCGAAGCGCGGAAGCGGTCGGGTTCGCCCTTCCTGACACCGACGCCGAGCTCGTAGTTCACTTGCACATCGGCCCCGAAACCGATGTTCTGGTTGAAGATGTCGACGACGCTTTCAAGTCATTCCTGAACGCCGGCGGCGAGGCTGTCGAGGCCCCGTTCGAGATTGCGATTGGCCGCTGCGCCCGCGTTCGTGATCCCTTCGGGAACGTACTGGTCATCCTCGACCAGTCCAAGGGCCGCCTCGTCACCGATGCTGACGGTCAGGTGACCGGCGTCCGGCCGCCTTCGCCCGACTAGTACCTCGGCACAGTGATCTTGACCGGTTGAATTGGGGGTCAAAGTAACTCTGGCAGCTGTGTCGGATCAACGAGCAGTTCGATGCTGCGGGCGGTTCTTGGCTGCCGCCTAATGAAGCCAGCTTGTTCGAGCGTCAGTACCATCTGGTGCACGGAAGGCGGGCTGACGCGAAAATAGTCCTGCATCTCAGTTTCGGCCGGCGGCCGGCGGTGCAGGCGCGTGTAGAGGTGGATAAACGCCAGATATTGGCCCTGCCTGAGTGTGAAGGTTTTTGCAGGGCGACTTACTCCGGCCATCCGATTCAGCTGTTCGTGCGTGCCTCAACACGAGGAGGCACGGATGAATGTACGCTATCGGGTCGAACTCAGCCAAACCGAACGCACCGAACTGACGGAGCTTCTGAGCGGCGGCAAGCATGCGGCACGCAGGCTCAAGCGGGCGCAGATATTGTTGGCGGCGGATGGCGGCGCCAGCGACGAGGCGATCGCGACCAATGTCGGCGCGGGCAGCTCGACCGTCTATCGGACTAAGCGCCGCTTCGTCCTCGGCAACCTGGAGGCGGCGCTCAGCGAAGAGCCGCGCCCCGGAGCAAACCGCAAGCTCTCGGGCAAGGAGGAAGCCCTGCTGGTGGCAACGGCCTGTTCGAGTTCACCCGCGGGCCGCGCTCGCTGGACGCTGGAGCTGCTGTCGGGTGAACTGGTCAGGCTGACTGCGCACGAGAGTGTGTCGCGCGAGACGGTGCGTCGGCGCTTGGCCGAAAATGACCTCAAGCCATGGCGCAAGGACATGTGGTGCATTCCGCAGGTCGACGCCGACTACGTCGCCCGTATGGAGGACGTGCTCGATCTTTATTCCGAAGCGCCCGATCCCGAGCGCCCGGTGGTCTGCTTCGACGAGAGCCCGATCCAGCTCATCGGCGAGGTCCGCCGGCCGATCCCGCCCAAGCCGGGGCAAATCGAGCGCTACGACTGCGAATATAAACGCAACGGAACCGCGAACCTGTTCGTGTTCTTGGATGTGAACCGCCCCTGGCGCAAGGTGAAGGTCACCGAACGGCGCGCCGCGGAAGACTTCGCCGTCTGCATGCGCGACCTCACCGATGTCCATTATCCCGAGGCGCAGCGCATTCGCGTGGTGCTCGACAACCTGTCGACCCATTCCGCCGGAGCTATGGAGGAAACTGGGTGACGGTGTGAAGAAGGCGGCGTAACGGGGTTGGTGATCAAGCCACCCGAACCTCCAAGCAGGAGCGTTACGCCATGACTGAGAATAGAGTTGTTGCCCTTCGACAGAAAGGGGCAATCGACGATCCGCTCACTGAAATACTGCGAACCGGCGCGCGTCGACTGATCGCCCAGGCGGTGACGGCGGAGTTCGAGACATTTCTGGCCTCGACCGCGGAGCTCGTGCTTCCGGATGGCCGCCAACGGGTGGTTCGCCACGGGCATGATCCGGTTCGCGCGATCCAGACGGGAATCGGCCCGGTCGAAGTGCAAAAGCCGAAGGCCCGCGATCGCGCCGCCGCTTCGGGGGAGCGCCTTCGCTTCTCGTCGAACATCCTGCCCAAATGGGCGCGGCGCACCAAGAGCCTCGACGCCCTGTTGCCGGTTCTCTATCTGCGCGGGATTTCCGCCGGCGATTTCCAGGAGGCCCTCGCCGCCTTGCTCGGCAGGGACGCGCCCAACCTCTCCGCTGCGGTGATCGGGCGCCTCAAGAGCGAGTGGGAGGACGAATATCGGCGATGGCAGAAGCGCGATTTGTCGGCGCGCCATTACGTCTACGTCTGGGCGGACGGCGTCTATTTGCAGGCGCGCCTGGAGCCGCAGGCCGAATGCATGCTGGTGCTGATGGGCGCGACGGCGGAAGGCAAGAAGGAGCTGATCGGCTTTCAGACGGGCATGCGGGAGAGCGGTCAAAGCTGGAAGGAACTACTCGTCGATTTGAAGGCGCGCGGCTTGGTCGTCGCGCCGCAAGTCGCCATTGGCGATGGCGCGCTCGGGTTTTGGAAGGCCCTCGACGAGGCGTTCCCGACGACGCGTCATCAGCGATGCTGGCTGCACAAGACATTGAACGTGCTCGACAAGCTCCCGAAGTCGATGCAACCCAACGCGCACAAGGATCTGCGCGAGATCTGGCTGTCGCCGAGCCGGGGTGCGGCGGAAGCGGCGATGACGACCTTCGCCGAGAAATACGCGCCCAAATACGACAAGGCCGTCGAATCCCTGATCAAGGATCAGCAGACACTGCTGACATTCTTCGACCTTCCCGCCGATCATTGGGACCACTTGCGAACCTCGAACCCGATCGAGAGCGTGTTCGCGACGGTGAGGCATCGCACCGTCCGCATGAAAGGCGCGCTGTCGCAGGACACCGCGCGTCTCATGGTGTTCAAACTGGTGATGGCCGCGTCCAGGACCTGGCGGCGTTTGAAAGGTCAAAACCAGTTGCCGAAAGTCGTCAACGGTATAAGGTTCAAGGACGGAATTGAAGCTGTCGCCGAAATCAAATCCGCCGCTTGATTCACGCCGTCACCGACTTTCCCGCGTAGCTCTTCCGCCGGCGCGCTCTACCAGACTTTCCCAGCCGACGAAGCGCGACGGGTGCTGCGCCGGCTGGAGTTCCACTACGTCCCCAAGCACGCCAGCTGGCTGAACATGGTCGAGATCGAGATCGGCGTCCTGGCCAGTCAATGTCTCGATCGGCGCATCGAAAGCTACACCCCGCTTGTCGCCGAGACCGCCGCTTGGGAGAAGCGACGCAACGCCGAATGCTCCCGCATCAACTGGATGTTCACAACCCAAAAAGCCCGCGCCAAAATGGGGCGCACTTACCCGAAGCCCACGCTCAAATCAGACCAAAATCAAAGAGTCAAAACCTCTGTGACGAGGTACTAGAGCCAGCTGCAATTCAGTGGAATTGTCCTTGCGAGGAGCCATAGGGCGTTCGGAAGGACGGGCGTCTTTCGACGCCCTACGGCTCGCAATGACGCTCGTGGTTCGACCCAAAAGCAATTTGCTTTGGCTGGCGGCGGGGGCTTGAAATTCCGCTTGCGCTCGCGCCAATGTTCTGCAAATGTTCTCGCCGGCAACCAGCCCAGGCGGGGGGCGGAAAATGGTGGCGCGGGTATCGACGGTGGCGTTCGAGGGCGTCGAGGCCCGGCCGGTCGACGTCCAGGTGCATATCGCCGGCGGCGCGGTCGCCTTCACCGTCGTCGGCCTCGCGACAAGGCGGTGGCCGAATTGCGCGAGCGGGTGCGCTCGGCCCTGATCGCCTCGGGTCTCGCCCTCCCGGCGAAGCGCATCACTGTCAACCTGGCTCCTGCCGACATGCCGAAGGAAGGCAGCCACTACGATCTGCCGATCGCGCTCGCGGTCATGGCCGCGATCGGGGCCATTCCGCCCGATGCGCTCGACGGTTTCGCGGTGATCGGGGAACTGGCGCTCGACGGGACGATCAGCGCCGTCGCCGGCGTCCTGCCGGCGGCGATCGCCGCCAACGCCGCCGGCAAGGGCCTGATTTGTCCGGCGCCTTGCGGCCCCGAGGCCGCGTGGGCGTCAGCCGACCTTGAGATTCTCGCGCCCCGCTCGCTGATCCAGCTCGCCAATCACTTCAAGGGGACGCAGGTCTTGTCCCGTCCCGAGCCGGCGCTCCGCTCGTCGGCGGGGCCGCAAGCGGACCTGCGCGACATCAAGGGCCAGGAGAGCGCCAAGCGCGCGCTCGAGATCGCCGCGGCCGGCGGCCACAACCTCTTGATGAGCGGCGCGCCCGGCGCGGGAAAATCGATGCTCGCCCAGCGGCTGCCCTCGATCCTGCCGCCGCTCACCCCGCGCGAACTGCTCGAAGTGTCGATGATCCATTCGGTCGCCGGCATACTGGCCGGCGGCGCGCTGACCGACCGGCGCCCGTTCCGCAGCCCCCATCATTCCGCGTCGATGCCGGCGCTGGTCGGCGGCGGCGCGCATGCGCGGCCCGGCGAGATTTCGCTCGCCCATAACGGCGTCTTGTTCCTGGACGAACTGCCGGAGTTCCAGCCTCAGGTCCTCGACAGCCTGCGCCAGCCGATCGAAACCGGCGAAGTGGCGATCGCGCGCGCCAACCACCGCGTCGTCTATCCGGCGCGGTTCCAGTTGATCGCGGCGATGAACCCGTGCCGCTGCGGCTCGGCCAACGAGCCGGGTTATGCCTGCAAGCGCGCGCCCAACGAGCGCTGCGTCGCCCAATATCTCGGCCGCCTTTCCGGACCGCTCCTCGATCGCTTCGATCTCGTCGTCGACGTGCCCTCGGTCTCGGCCGCCGATCTCATGACCCCGCCGGCGCGCGAGGGTTCGGCCGAGGTCGCCGCCCGGGTCAGCGCGGCGCGCAAGATCCAGCTCGCCCGCTATGCCGAGCTTGGCCTCGAAGGCGTCGTCTGCAACGCCCGCGCGCCCGCCAGCATCGTCGAGGAGATCGCCGAAGCGGACGCATCGGGTCTGGCGCTGCTCCGCGACGCCGCCGAGCGGCTGCGCCTCTCGGCCCGAGGCTATCATCGGGTGCTGAAACTCGCTCGCACGCTCGCCGATCTCGATGGCGGCGGCCCGACGCGGCGCGCCCATCTCGCGGAGGCGCTCTCCTATCGCGGCGCGCCCGACCGCGCCGCCGCCGCTGCGTAAGCCATCATTGCTCAGTGGGCAACGGAATCCTCCTGATTGTTGTCGCAGCGAATCAGGTAACGTCGACTAGCCGGCGCAATGTGATTGCCCGAGGGCGAGGTGAGATGGTGCTCGTAGAACCGCACATCGAGGAATTTTCCGCGGGGGTATCCAAGAGAAGCGAATTGAGGAATGTCCCCCTTCCACCGGTCGATAACACATCCGAGGGGCTCGCGACCCTTCGAGTGGCCAATATTGAGTATCGGCGACGCGCTTGGCCGGCGCCGTTCGATAAAACTCAACACATCCTGAGGCTCGGAGACGCCCGCGACCTCTCGTTCACCCCGGACGAATCCGTTCACCTAGTTGTGACGTCCCTCCGTACTGGACGCTCAAGAAATATGAAACCCGCGTCGGTCAGCTCGGGGACATTGAGGATTATCTTGGGTTCTTAGAGGAGCTCGACCGTGTTTGGCGTGAGTGCTGTCGCGTGCTTGTGCCGGGTGGCCTCGTTTGTTGTGTGGTTGGCGATGTCTGCATTCCCCGTCGAAGGGACGGACGCCATAGAGTGATTCCACTGCATGCGGATATTCAGGTCAGAGCCCGAGACAATGGGCTCGATAGCCTTACGCCAATTTTTTGGCACAAAATTGCGAATGGAGCGATGGAATCAGAGGGAGGGGCGGGGTTTTGTGGAAAGCCATACCAACCTGGCGCCGTTGTGAAGAATGATGTTGAGTTCATTCTTTTTCTTCGAAAGGCTGGAGACTACCGCACTACCAGCATGCTGCAGAAAGCTTTGTCTATGCTCACGCGTGACGAAATGCGGACGTGGTTTTCGCCGATCTGGAGCGATATCAAGGGTGCATCAGTGCGAGGAGGACACCCAGCGCCATATCCCGTGGAACTCGCAGCGCGTCTGATCCGTATGTTCTCTTTTGCCGGCGACACTGTCCTCGATCCGTTTCTGGGCACTGGGTCGACAAGTCTAGCTGCCATTCGCACCGGACGAAATTCGGTCGGGGTCGAACTTGAGCCCTCATACCTGAAAATTGCACGTTCTCGCGCCATTGATGAAGCGTCTCAAGCGCGCTTGTTTGGGCCACGCCAAGCAGTGAAGTGGCCCCGCGCAGCGGGACCGTTTTTGGCGGCGGTTAAGTTGGAAGGCCGTCTGCTGGTTGTCCTTTATCAAGCCGCCAAGGGTTCCGTGTGCTGTTGATTTGTCCCGCCTGTGGGCCTGTGGTCAACGCGTCAGCGTTGTCCACATGTCCACGGGCGGTCTGGACCGCGCCGCCGCGCCAGACGGCCATTGGGGCGCGGTAGCCGTGCGCCTGATGAAAGCGCCGCTCGTTGTAGAAGGCAAAATATTCGCCGATCCCGGCTTTCGCCTCGTTGCCGTCGGCGTAGCCTTTGAGATAGATGTCCTCATACTTGAGCGAGCGCCAGATGCGTTCGATGAAGACGTTGTCCATCCAGCGGCCGCGCCCGTCCATCGAGATGCGCACGCCGGCCTGGAGCAACGCGCCGGTGAAATCCGCGCTGGTGAACTGGGCGGATTCAAGCGGTCGTCGCAACACGATCTTTGTCGGCTGATAGGAGAAACCGGTCAAGCGCCTCTGCGGGTGTCTTCCAATCAAGCGTCTTTCTGGGCCGCGAGTTGAGGGCGGCGGCCACGGCTGCAATCTCGTTGGCGCTGTGCATGCTGAGATCGGTCCCTTTGGGGAAATACTGGCGCAGCAGTCCGTTGGTGTTCTCGTTGGTACCCCGTTGCCAAGGGCTGTGAGGATCGCAGAAATAGACTCGCACGCCCGCCTCGATCTTGAGGCGCGCGTGCTGGGCCATCTCAGCTCCTTGATCCCAAGTCAGCGACCGGCGCAGCTGCTCGGGCAAGGTGACGATCGTGCGCGTGATGGCGTCACGTACCGCCTCGGCGCCATGACCGGCGAGTGCGGGCCCGTTCTTCACGCGAGCCTCGTGGCCATGGCCCGCCATGCGCGGTAGGTATAGCAGCAGAGTGAAGCGCGTCGTGCGCTCTACCAAGGTGCCGATCGCCGAACTCCTAAGACCCAGGATAAGGTCTCCTTCCCAGTGGCCCGGCACGGCGCGATCGGCTGCCTCCGCCGGACGCTGGCTGATCATTATCTCGGGAGAGATGAAGGTCTTGCCTCGCCCGCGCGTGCGCGCCCTCGGCATCCGCAACACGCGCCCGGTGCGCAGGCAGGCCGTCAGTTCGCGACGCAACGCGCCTCGACCTTGAACGAACAGCGCTTGATAGATGGCTTCATGGCTGATGCGCATGGTCGGGTCGTCCGGGAAGTCCACCGGCAGGCGCCGCGCGATCTGCTCCGGGCTCCAGGCGTTTGCCCATCGCCGGTCCTTCCGTGGTCCGTGCCGACGGCTTTTCCAGGACACGACCGGGCCGGGAACAGGAGCCCCGTTCGGAGCCACGACGACGCCAGCCAACCGTTCCTCGACATAGGTTCTTAACGCCGCGTTGCGCGCAAGCTTCGCCTGCTTTGGGCGGCGAGTAGCGCGCTCGGCGTGCCATTGCGCTGTCGTCGCACGATACTCGAGGCCGCCGCTTCGGGTGGCGGCGTTGCGCCGCAGCTCTCGGGAGATTGTCGATGCCACCCGCCCGAGTCGGCGAGCGACCGCCTGCATGGAGTAGCCCTGAACGCGAAGGAGCGCGATCTCCTCCCGCTCCGCAAACGAGAGATACCGACCAGAGAGCGGCTTCGCCGATAGCCCAAACATCGATGGCGGCATGCCCCCTGCCTTCCTGAACCATCGTGTTCCTACCGCCTGCGGGACACCGACACCGACCGCAGCATCTTCACTCGCTGTGCCTGCCGCAATCGCTGCCCAGAATCGCCGCCGCTCCTCTCGCCCTGCCACCGGCGGTCGACCTGGTGAGAACAAGCGCACCCGCCCAGAACGATCCGAGCGCCGTTTTCGAATGTTCATCGCAACTCCCGTCAAGGTGTTGCGACGACCGCTTGAATCCGCCCTGACTGCCTTGGTCGGTGTTGAAAATCTCCGGCTTGCCGTATCTGGCCAGTGCTTCCTCCAGCGCAGCGAGGCAGAACGAGGCGTCCATCGTGTTGGAGAGCCGCCAGGAGAGAACGGCCCGGCTCGCCCAGTCGATGACCGCGACCAGATAGAGGAAGCCCCGGCCGATCGGAATGTACGTGATGTCGGCCGCCCAGACCTGGTTCGGCCGCTCGATGGTCATGTTGCGCAGGAGGTAGGGATAAATCTTGTGCCCCGGCGCGGGATTGCTCGTCCTCGGCTTCGGCCCGAGCGCCTCGATCCCCATCAACCGCATCAGCCGCCGCACACGCTTGCGCTCGATCGGAAAACCCTCCTCCGTCAGCGTCCGTGCGATGCGCCTGGCGCCGAAGAACGGCCGCGCGGTGAACAGCACGTCGATGCGCCGCATCGCCTCAGGGTCGTTGTCGTTGGCCGGTCGCGGTTTGCGATAGACGCCCGAGCGCGCCACGCCGAGCATCGCGCATTGTCGGCGTATCGATAAATCGGAATGATGGCGATCGAGCTTGGCTCGACGGTCCGACGCGCTCATTTGCCGAACCTCCTGACGAAAAAATCGTTCTCGATCGTCAGCTGGCCAATCTTGGCGTGAAGCTTCTCGATCTCGCGCGCCGACGCCGCCTCCGCGTCCACGCCAACCTTCGGATCAAACGCCCGCGCCGCATGGTCCAGCAGCTGCTTCTTCCAGGCGTAAATCTGGTTGGGATGAACCTGATGGCGCTGCGCCAGGTCGGTTACCGTCGCTTGTTCGCGCAGCGCCTCCAGCGCGATCTTCGCCTTCAGCGCCGCGTCAATCTTCCGTCTCGCCTTCGTCATCTTCCGCTCCGTCCTATCCCATTCGGAGCAGACTTCTTCCAACTATCCCACTGGTCCCAAAATCCCGGGCCACTTCAACCCCTCGTGGTCCCACGAATGGGGTCCAGTTCAATGTTCAGCAATTGTCTCCCGAAATTGTCATCGGCTACGTAGTTATCATGGATGAAAAAGAGGAACTCAGTCCGTCGCGATGGTTCCGGGACCTGGAGTGATCACTTTGAAGCCAATCTTCGCAAGATTGCCATCCGAAAAGCACCTCTTTGGAACCAAGGATTGATCGAGGCGGCTTGGCTTATTCAAATCGACAGCACGAGAGCTCCGGGGAGCCGAATTTCTCGGGCCTTGGATATGGACGCCAAGGGGACAGATTTTTTTAGAGCTCTGTTGGACGAATTGTATTTGCGAGAGCCGACACTTCGGCCTGCCCGCACGACTTTTGAATAGTGGCGCTCTCCTATCGCGGCGCGCCCGACCGCGCCGCCGCCGCTGCGTAAGCGGCGCAAATCGGCGCAAAAGCGAACAATTCGCTCGAATTCGGCAAAGGATTCTCAACCGCCGCCTGAAACCATGGGGCTCAAAGCCGATCGGCGCGGGGCCGGGCTTCATGCGGGATCGTCAATGGATTTGGGCGCCGGTCTGGCGGATATCGCGGTTCACGCGCTGAGCCTTCAGGCCGGCGTGATCCTGGCGCTCGCGGTCGCGCTCGCCGCCGCCGTGGTCCGCACCCGGCAACGGGCGGATGAGCGCGCGGCGGGCGTCGCCGCCGAGAATGAAGGCCTGCGCGACGAACTCTGGCGGCTGAAGGAAGCCGCCGCCGGACGCGACCGGGCCGAGGCGGCCAACGAGGCCAAGACGCGCTTCCTGGCGACGATGAGCCACGAGATCCGCACTCCGATCAGCGGCATCCTCGGCATGGCCGATCTCTTGCGCGAGACGGCGCTCGATCCGGAGAATGCGAGTTATGTCGAGGCGATCCGCAGTTCGGGCGTCGCGCTGATCGCGCTGATCGACGAAATCCTCGATCTCAGCAAGATCGAGGCCGGCCATTTCGACCTCGTCGTCGAGACGGTCGATCTCAGGAAGCTGGTCGAAGGCGTCGTCGAACTGCTGGCGCCGCGCGCCCAGAGCAAGGGCGTCGAGATCGCCGCCTCGTTCAGCGCCGGCGCGCCGCGCTTCGTCAGCGCCGACGGCCTCAGGCTGCGCCAGGTGCTGACCAATCTCGCCGGCAATGCGGTCAAGTTCACCGAGAAGGGCGGCGTCTGCGTCGCGGTCGAGCGCGGAGTAGGGGGCGAGGCGCGGTTCTCGGTCATCGACACCGGGCCCGGCGTGCCGGCCGATCGGCGTTCGGCGATCTTCGACAGTTTCGAGCAGGGCGACGGCGCGCACGCCCGCCGCTTCGAGGGCGCGGGGCTCGGCTTGACGATTTCGCGCGAGCTGGTTCGCCTGATGGGCGGCGAGCTCAAGCTTGCCGACAACCCGGGCCGGGGGTCGATCTTCGCCTTCGCGGTCAATCTGGCCGAATGCGCCGCGCTCGAGCCGGCCGGCGCCGCCGATACCAGAGCGGAAATCCTCGAGGGCGCGCGCGCGCTCATCATCGCCCATTCCCCGTTCGAGGCGCCCGCCATCGCGGCGCGGCTCGAGGAAAGGGGCGTCAGCGTCGAGCGGGCCGATGGCCTTGGCTCCGGGCTCAAGGCGCTGGCCCATGCGCCGGCGCCGGACCTCGTTATCGTCGATTGCGCGCTCGGACCCGAGGCGACCAATCGCCTGGCGCAGGCCGCGCGCGCAGCCGGGGTCAAGCGCAGCCTCCTTCTGTTCTCGCCATACGAGCGGCGAGCCTTCGGGCAGACGGCGCTCAAGGGTTTCGACGGCTGGCTGGTCAAGCCGGTCCGGGCGCGCTCGCTGTTCGAACGCGCGGCCTGGGATCCGCCGCCGGCCGCGGCTGCGGCGCTCCGCCCTTCGCCGGGCGCGGCGCCGGCCCGGCGCGCGCTCATCGCCGAGGACAACGACATCAACGCTCTCATCGCCCAAAAGGCGCTGCGCCGGTTGGGCTTCGAGGTCGCACGAGCGATGGACGGCGAGGAGGCGCTGCGTCTCGCCTCGCCGACATCGCCGCTCGCTTCGCGTCCGTTCGACGTCATCCTGATGGACCTCAAGATGCCGGGAACTCGACGGCTACGAGGCGACCTGGCGCTTGAGGCGGCTCGAGGCGTCCTGCGGCTGGTCGCCGACGCCGATCGTCGCGCTGACCGCCAACGCTTTGGAGGAAAGCCGGCGCTCCTGCATGGCGGCGGGATTCGACGCTTTCCTGGTCAAGCCGGTCGACTTCCGCGCCCTGGCGGCGACGCTCGAGCGGGTTTGCGCCACAGGCGTCGCGCCGTGGCGCGAGCGTTTGCGGGCGTCCTGAGAACCGACCGCCGCGTGGCGCCTCGCCCGCCCGCAAGCGGGTTTCCCTTTGGCGCCGAATTCCGCTAAGACGGACGCGCGGCCGGTGAAGCCGATGATAAGCGCCCGTAGCTCAGCTGGATAGAGCGTTGCCCTCCGAAGGCAGAGGCCACAGGTTCGAATCCTGTCGGGCGCGCCACTCCTGAACAAAAGAGAGAACTCTGGGCGCAGGTTCGGCCACCCCTTCCGCCGCGCACCTCGCCAAGACGGATTTTGACCCGCTGATGCGGATTTCCTCGTCAGTGACCCGGACTTCCTCCATCAGCAGCCGGGCGTAGGCCTGCCGGAACTCCGAAGGCCCTTCGTAGAGTTTGTCCCGCAGTAGCCCGCCGACCCGCGCGACCTTCTCTGGAGTGATCAATCGGGGTCGACGACGCCATGCGGTTTTGCAGTTCGCCGATCTCCTTGGCAATCTGGTCGCGCTGAAGCTTTAGCCCGACTAAACGCTCGCGCATCGCCGGGTCCTCAGTTTCCATCAGCCCCTTCTCGACCAACTCGAGCAAACGGGCGATCCCCGCCACCGCCGCGGTATGGTCATGGCGGAGCTTCGCGAGCAGCGCCTTGGCGCCATTCGCTTGAGCTGCCGTCGACTGGACGTAAGCGCTCGAGCATCGCGGTCAGCCGGACGGGATCGAGGACCTGGCGAGCAACCTCGCCGACCACGATCTCGTCGAGCTTCTCCATCGGCGCGCGCAATCCGCGGCAGGCCGACGGCCCCTTCTTCAGTTTGCTCGAACAGCAGTAGTAGCGGTAGCGCCCGCCCTTGCCGGTGTTCTGGATCATTGCGGCTCGGCAGTATCCGCACCGGGCGAGCCCGGCTAGGAAGGTCGGACCGTTTGCTACACGCGGCGGCGTCTGTTTCGGACTGCGGCTCCGAAGGAGCGCCTGAACCTCGTTGAAGGTCAATTCGCTGATGATCGCGGGAACCTGGACCCCAACCCAATGCGAGGGCGGGCGCGGTGCGCCGATCCGACTGTCCCGTCGGTTGAAGTAGTGCTGGCCATAATATGTCGACGAGGTGAGAATCTCGTAGACGCTCCCAGTTGCGAACCGGACCCCGCGACGGGCGACGCCGCGATCGGTCAAGCGGCACGCGATCGCCTTCACCCCCAGCGGTCGGCCTTCGCGACCGGCTGCGAGCGCGAAGATGTCGCGCACGACGCGCGCCTCGTCCTCGTCGATGCCAAGGACTTTCTTGTCCTTGGCGCCGCGTCGTTCGGCGATCCGGGTTTTGTAGCCAAAGGGCGGGTGCGAGCCGTTCCAAAACCCCTGGCGGGCATTCTCGCACATTGCCCGATGGACGTGCTTCGCGTTCTCGCGCGACTGGTGCTCGTCAAAGACATTCAAGAGCTTGCGGAACATCTCGCCGCTCGGGTCAGACGAGACCGTCTGGGTGATCGATACGAGCTCTACCCCTGCCTTGCGCAGTCTGCGGACATAAAGCTCGGAGTGAAGCGAATCGCGGCTGAAACGGCTCAGCGAATGAACAACGACGAAGGTAAACGGTCGCTCGGGCCGCGTCGCCGTGTATATCATCTCCTGGAAGACGGCCCGATCGTCGTCGAGCGCGGAAGCCCCCGGTTCACAGTAGACCTCAACGACGTCCCAACCCTGGCGCTCGCAGTAAGCGCGACACTGCGCAATCTGGTCAGGAAGCGAAAGGTCGCGTTCGGCCTGCCGCGCTGTCGACACGCGAGCGTAAATTGCGGCGCAAGTCATGGTTCAGTCCTTGTCGCGCAGGATCGCGTCGATCTCGTCGCCCACAAAAGCGCGCCAGAGGGCGAGTTCCGCCTTGAGCAATGACGATTTAGTATCGTGTCGTCCGTTGATGCCGAGAGGAAGCTCAGTATCGCCTCGACGGGGCCGAGTTTGCGGTTTGTCGGGGTAAGCGGGGCGCGGTCCGCTATATTCGCCGCCGACGCGGGCAACGCCTGCGGGTCTACGGCCACGCGGAGTCGCTCCGACATCGGCGGACTCAGTCGTCGTCCCTGAGCTGTTGTTGGTTGCGGACGAGTTGCGTTTTGGCACCTCCGCACGATGACCGAATCCCGGTTCGACAACGTCCCTGAAACCGCGGCAAAAATCTCAAAGGATACGGGGAGCGGATCGACAAGCATCGCGATCATGATTTGGTTGAACCAGTTTGAGTCGGTGTCGCAAGCGCCGTTGGACTCTTTGTGAAGCCCTTCCGGCTTTGGTTGGCCAGCTCCTTTATCGCTTTTTCCACCGCCCGCTCGATCCCGTGGTCGTCGAATCCGCAGGCGACGACCACGGCCGCACAAAGCCGAATGAAGCGGCCACCCGCCGTGGCTGTGGGTCTTCTACCGATAACGGCTGGAGCGGCCTTCGCGAGTCGAAAGAGGAGGAAGTCCCGCGCCAGAGTCTTGGCAGGACGTCCGCCGCGGTTGCGCCGATCGAGTTCGATCCAGGTCTTGATCGGTTGGTTGATCCTTTCGACGAAGTGCATGAGGAGTTCGCCCCCGTTTTCAAGGCCGCGAGCCTGTCGCCGCGCGCGGAGTCGATCCTCAAGCTGTGTCATCCGAAGATCCGAACACTCAGATGAAAGGCTTTCGATTTCTGCCCTAAGCTCAGGCGTTCGAATTTCTCTTTTCAGCGCGGCCTCCATCGCACTGAAGGACATGAGCATGCCGATTTCCTCCTGCGCGTCCGCAGGTAGGAAGTCGTTGATCGTCGGCAGCCAACGCCGCAGTTCAAACTCCAGGACACCGAGCGACTTAGCGACTCTTTTGAGACGCCGAACCAGTTCTTGACGGGGCTTTCTGCCTTCGAGCCGCTTGCGGAACGCCTTCAGGTCTTCATCAATATGGCAGAGGACCAGGCGCAGTTCGTGAGCCTGCAGGTTGTCGAGAGTTCTGGTCGTGAACTAGCCCCTGGAACTCTTCGGGGGTCGGACTGTGGAAGTCGTTCATCGATCTCCAACCCTGTCAAAAAGGACGTCGACGAAGGCGCGGTGAGCTTCCTGGGCGCGCGCCTGCCGATAGTATCTCTCGGTCGTCGTGAAGGTGCGATGTCCGAGCAGAGGAGCGGCAAGGCGCACGTTGGCAGGATCGGCGATGGCCATTGTCGTTGCTGCAGCATCGCGAAACAGGTGAGGATTGAGCGCGATCTCAAACTGATCCTTCGTTCGTGCGCGAATGCGGTCGTAGATCGCCATTTGGGTCATTGGCGAGCCATCCTTGGAGACCCAGAGCGCACCCTCGGGAGGACGGGTCCAACGACCTGATCTCGCCATCAGGAATGGCCTATGAGTGCGAAGGTAGTTTCCGAGCGGCGCCTGCAGGGCGTCGGGCAACCGGATCTCGAACGCGGCATGGGTCTTGGTGTCATCCTGGCCGAAGGCCACGATCCAGTTTGATCCTTCTCGGTGGAGCGTCCTATCGAGGACGAGATCGGCCAGGTTGCGCCGGCGTAGCGGGATCAGCGCCAGGAAGCCGATCAGAAGGCCGTCGCGGTGGGTGATTGCGGCCCTGAGTCCAACGAGGCTCTCTGCTGCACCCATCAATTTGGCTCCGAGGTCGACCAGCTCGTTCGACAGGCGCAAATGGGTCTTGCCGCGCGCGGGACGATGACGGGCGCGGACTTTCGAAGCCATCTCGTTGATGAACGACCATCCTCGCTGACGGTCCATCACCCTGGCGACTTCGCCGAGCTCCTGCAGACGAGCCAGGATCGTCTGCGTGCTGTTGCCGATTAGCTCTAGCGCTTCAACATATGCCCTAACCGTCTCACGCGTAATCCGCGTACCCGGCGCCTCAGTCAGTGTTTTTGGCGCCGATCGCTTGAGGTAGGTCAGCCATCGCCCGTAGCCTTTGGCGGCTTTCGTGTTGCTGATGTCGGCGTGGTGCGACCGGGCGCCGACCTCATCGTCCAGAATGTCGCCCCCGGCGCAGGCGGCAAGCCATAGCCGGCGGTCCGTCTCCGGCCACTGATCGGCTGGCAGGCACGCGCGTTCGGGCGCTTTGCCGCGACCGTACGGACCGCCGCTCATGCTGGACCTCCGATTGTTTTAGCCGTGCGGGGCCGTCCGGCGGGCTTGACGCGCGCCGGTGCTCGGGTCTAATTCAGCTCCTCGCGAAGCCTAGTGATCACGGCCGCGAAGTGTTGTCCGGCCGAGCGGGTCTCCGCGCCAGCGTAAAAGGATGTCGTCGTCTCGATGGATCGATGACGCAGGACCTGTCTGACGACCTCATATTGCCCGGGCCGCTGATCCAAGAAGATCTTCGCGCCGACATGGCGAAACAAGTGCGTGTTGACCTTCAGGCCGGTGAAACGAAAGACCGCCGTCTTGATCTGAGGTCCAAGTCCGTAGGCCGCTTTAGGACCGCTTCCCTCGCCCGGGAACAGCGCGTCAGTCGGCGCGCGCACGAGATGCGGGCGGAAGTCCCGGACGTACCAAGCCACGATGTCGACCGTCTCCACCGGGAGTTCGAAGTCAACCGGCTCGCCGTTCTTGGTGTCGCCCTCGGGGACGACCAGGTAGACGCGCTTCCCCCGAGCGATCAGATTCTTGTGGATGTCGAGCCTGGAGAGGTTGCTGAGCCGGAGGGGAACTGCCTGCAGCAATGCGATCGCCGCCGCCGATTGAGCATCCACCGCCACACGCTTCGGCGCGCGCGGGTCCTTCTCGACCTCGCGGCGTATCCGCTGCGGCAGGTCGAGGAAGAGCGCCACCATGTTGGCGTCGTCGAACGGGCGAAGCCGCTCCCGGTTTTTCGCCGTCAGTCCTCTCCGAACCGTCGACACACGGGAGGCCACCTTCTGCATCTGGAGCAGGGCCAGATCCTCAGCTTTTGCCCAATGCTTGGCGACGCCTTTGAGAAAACCGGCCATTTGCGCGACCTGGGGCGACGTCTGGCCGTCATGGCGATCGAGCAGGAACCGAAGAATGAGCTTGAATCGCTCGAGGGTGACGAGGTCGGCCACCAAACGGATTGCCTCGGCATCAACGCCTTTGTGGACGAGCGCCGACGCCGCGACCCGCAACTGATATTCTCTCGTCTTCAGCGTCGCCGCACGAGCTGGACGCGACGGTCCGTCCTCGCTCAAATCCGCGCCCGACAGGCGAACGAGGAACGCATCGACGTCCGCCTTCAGCGCAGGTGGAAAGTCCGACCACGGGAGAACATAGATCTCCCGCCGAATTGATCGAGGAATCTCGACATCCGGCCAACCCACAGTCTCTCGCTGACAGGCGTTCCACGTCCAGACGATCGTGTCCCAGGTCTGCTCGGGCTTGACGCGGAGTCGGTCATTGAGGATCGCCTGGTGATAAGCCTCAAGATCCGCGAGGCTCACCTCATCGGGGCGAACCTTCCTCACACTCAAATACCGCGCCATGGCTAGCAGGCTGGCGGCCCGATTCCGGGAGAGCGGAGCGAAAAGCGCTTCCCACTCGGGCAGCAGCCGAACCGTTTGGCGTCCAGGGAGAATTGGGCGGGCAAGGGCAAGAGCCTTGCCGACCAGCGAGCGAATATTGTTCCAGCGGCCTCGGGAAAGCCCGAGCGCCTGCGGCGCTATCGTCTCCAGCCGCTTCCGCAGTCTGGCTGGATCGGCGTCGATCTCCGTCGGCGTCGCCCCCAGCAGACGCGCGGTCGTCTTTACTGCAGAGATTTGGTCGCGCTTCTGAATGGGCGACAGATTCGCATGCTCGATCAAGGGGATGAGATCGGCGAGGGTTGTTCGTGAAGTCGGGCTAGCGGTCATGAGTGGTCTCGTGATGACAGGCGTGGACAGGCGGCCATTTTCGTGATTAGCATGGTTCGCAAACTAACGCAGTTGCGTATGCATACTAATAACGATGCGGAAAAATACTCAATCATTGCACGTGCCTCCGCTCTCAATGCATTGTTCGATGTCCCGTGGCCTAAGACGCACCGACCGACCGATCCAAATCGCGCAAATCGTCCCGCAGGCAATCAGGCGGCGAACGGTTCTCTCCGAAACGCTCAGAATCGTAGCCGCCTGAGCGACCGTAAGCAGCGGTTCAAGCCGACTGCTGCGGATTGTCGCGGCGCGTCGTTTGTTGAGCGATCCGATACCCTCGACAAGTGGCGCGTCTTCTGAGTTAACGTTACGGCCGTTGGCATCGGGAAACACGATCCTGCTCTTCGCTCCACGGCTCGCAGCGGCTCTTGCAGCGGCCCAAGCCGGAAGGTCGGAAGGCAGGACCTGTGGCGTAGATTTCGAAGCGGCGGGGGCGTGAGCCTTAGTGCGCGTTGGCGCGTCGCCAGTTGCAGCGCCGACAGCCAGCATTACCGCCGCCCGGGGTGGCGCCGCGGAGCCTGGACAAATGAAAGACGAAGAACGCGGAGGTCGCATCCTCCATGCTTAAGAGGTCCGGCCACGCTAGCCGATCCCGAAACCTAGCCGAAATTGCGCGAGCTTTTGGGATGGCTCCGCTGGCGAGTTTTGCAGCGTGGCCGCCGTTAGGCGCTATCCCTGTATCGGTGCGCAGGTCTCATCGCCGAGGGTGCGATTTCCCGTGGCCGAACTCAAACACTCCGATCTTGACCCTCGTGCCCCCATCCGGCAACGGCACGAATCGGTAGAGTAGGAGTGTGGCGCGGTGGCGTTAGGTTGAGCATATCGGTTTGCCGCCCCTTTCGTCTGGCGGTGCCTTAGTGGCTCAGCCGTAGCTCCGTTTCCACACCCCCCTCATCGAACCGGACGTGCAGATTTCCCGCATCCGGCTCTCGGACAAGACCTCACGCCTTGTCCACGGCACGTCGTGCCCAAGGCGGCTCAGGCGTACGAGCCCGAAGCGGAGCGACCGATTTTTCTGCGTACGACCCTCTCTTAGCCCTTGCTGTGGCAAGCACCCGTGGAGACAACGCTTTCCGCGCGGAAGTGGGATTTTCGCGGCACCTCAATTTCCGACTTTTTCAACAATATCGACGTCAAGCGGTCATTCCACTCTCCCCTTGATTGAGGGCTCGCTCGCTTCTTCGAATTTCGCGTAATGGAGCTAAGATAGACGTCGGGAGGAAGCCAGTCGCGGCGGCGAACGCGGGACTCCCGCTCAGAGCTTCCTAAGCCTCACGATCACGTCGATGGCCGCAATGCTCATGCCGTCGGGAGCCGGGATCTCGAACTCAGGCAACAAGTCCTCGGGAATGTCGGACAGTTCTTCCGTGTCCTCGCGATAGAAGTGGTAATGCGGTCCGGTCTTGGTGTCGTACCAGAGCTTGGCGTCGTAGATCGCAATCTCCCGCAGCAGGCCACAGCGCGAAAATTCGTTGAGCGTGTTGTAGATCGTGCCCAGCGTCGGCGCGAACCGGATCGACCGCGTCTCATTAAAGATCATTTCGGCGGTGAAGTGCCGGTTCCCGGCGCCGAAGATCGCGCGCGCAAGATCAAGCCTTTGCCGGGTTGGACGCACCCCCGCGGCAGCGAGCTTGCGGACCAGCACGCCATAGCAGACATCGGGACGCGCGGCGCTCTTGGTTTCCATGGACATCTCATCCTCGCCAGCGAATTACTGAACTTGATTGAATTGTGTTTTAATCCGGCTCGGCCGCTAGGAGTGAGGCCGCCGACGTCCTACGAGAGCTCAAAAGGGCCAGTCGCTCTCGGGCCGTCCTCTGGCTGCCCCGACGACCTCGACGGTCGCGGCCTCCAGTTTCTTGGCCGCGGCGAGCGCCCGATCGTACTCAAGTTCACCCGGGCGGCTATCGACCTCGATTGCATAAAATCGCGCCCATGCTGCCGCCAGCTCGTCGCCAAGAGTGTTGAGCAGTGCGTCCTTCGTAGTCCGATCGTCCGAAACAATCATTTTTCCCTCGACGCACAATCGAGTCGAAGCACAGTCGTGCTGTGTAGGCCCAACGTCAACTAAGCAATTGGGTGAATAAGCCAATAAGCCGAAAGGCGGAGGTCCCGGCGAGAGCTACAGCGACGTCCGCCTGGCGAAGGGCGACGGGGCGTCCGGCGACGCCGGCCAAACAAAATCCCCGGCGCTACGAACGTCGGGGCCTTTCGCGATGTGGTTCGCTGTCAGGCGGCGAGGGCGATGGGCTATCCGATGAAGAAGGCCAGGAACCATCTCGGCGATCATCCGCCGTTTAACGCGCTGCGCCGCAGGATCTGGACGTGGCGCCGAAAGGCCGAGGAGGCTCGCAACCTCGCGACCGCCATCAAGATCCGCGATGACGAGGGCGACGAGAGCGCGGCGACAAAAACGGTCCGCCTAAAGGCCATCCAGGTCATTGAGGGCCCGAACGACAAGGCAAGCGTCGTTGTGAACGTGAACCAGCAGACGAACGCAGCCAGCATCACGCCGGGCTATGTCATCCGTCTCCCGGCCTCGAAGCCCGACCGGGACGTGATCGAGCCGTGACGCCAAGGTCAAGGCCGACATCTGGCGAGTTCTTGGCAGTGATCACGATCGTGATCAAACCTACGGAACGGGTCTTCCGTGGCCTCTGGGCCAAAACCGAGGGCGACAAGGCGGAGCGGTTCGATCGAGAGCGCGCCCGTCGAGCTCGAGACCATCGGGCAGCATAATCACGGATTGAGGGCGGCGTTGGCATTCATACATTGCAAACCGGATCGCCTCCGTCCGGTTCGCGAACAAGCCGCCGCAAAGGCTCTCGGCGTCCTTGACCACCCGGTGGCCGGCCCGATCCTGCCCGATGAACAGGCAGGAAGCTTTGATCTCTTGCTGGATCATTGACTTTACCTCGTTCTCTCGCGAGGGCCCGGCCATTTCTGCTGGCGGGTCCGTCGCCTGAAGTCAGTGTTTGGCCGCCGCTCTAATCTTAGATTAAGCTAGCGATTCGGCCATTGCGGTGGTTCGGCCGACTTGACGACGTAGTAGTCGTAGGTATGGGCGGTGAATGGCGCGGCGTTGCGGTAATCGGTAGGATCGAGCCAAAGCCAATCGCCCCACCTCCCAAGGACGACGCACCGGTCATCATTGTCGTAGCTTCGCACGGTGTCGCCCTCCCCGAATTGCCGGTCGTCATAGTCAACCGGAAGAGTCATGATGGGTCCCCGCGCAATTCCCTGTACTTGGCCGTAATAGCAGACTTCATGCTCGAGCCAATGATCTCCCACGCGTTGCGGACGTTATTCCGCTCTTTGCCGTTCGCTTCGGTAGATTTGCAGTCCAGCCGATTGCAGTGCCGTCAGTAATGTTCAGCGCCAGTCTTCGGGTTTCGATAACGCCCTGATCGTTGGTATTGTCGCGGCTGCTTACGGAACCGTCTACCTTTGGCGGCTGGAAGTAGTCGTCGGAAATATGGGCGATCGGCTCGTAGATGAGAGTAGTCGTCATGATTGTCCCCGATGCTCGCCTCTTGGGGAGAAATTCGTCTGAAGGGTCGCGATGTCCGTTTTTGCTGGAGCGTGCATTGAGAAGCGGCCCAGACGTGCGGACCGTCTGAGCCGCCAGCTTGGGGATGGGGAAAGGGCGTCTGCCCCTCGGACACGAGATGCTGTCTGCCCTCGGGTTCGGCTTCTTCCTTCCACCGGGCCGCGATCCTTTCTTGCGATGGGGTACGCAACGCGCCCTACGGCCGCTTCAATTGGAAGCCGGTTCTAGGCGAGGGACAAGGGCGCAAAGGGCGTATGTGCGATCATTCTTTTGAACCCATCTTGGCGGGTCGGTAGTCTTGAGCCGGATAATCTATTCGGCGTTGAATGACGGCGCGCCCGTGCCCATGCATGTGGCTGCCGAAGGTGCGCGCTAGATCCTCGTTTTCGGCACCGGGCAGAATCTCGGCGAGAGTTGGCGGTGTCAGGAACACGATCGGGAGGCCGAGAGCCCCAGCGCATCCCTCGATGACACCGCGAGCGCGGCCGAAACTGAAAGCCGCGGCCTTCGCGTCGGTCGGGCGCGCGGCCACAAACTCGCAGAAGGCTACCCGAGCATTTGTGCGTGCAAGGATTGCCGCCAGCAAAGGCGCATTCGTCGACGTCCGGCCAGTCGCTTCCGTCGTCGACGGCATGTCATGCACCTCGAGGAGATCGCCGCCCTGATCGAGAACGGCAATCGCGCCGTGAGCGCCGGGGTCAATGCCAAGGATGGTCGAAGCGCTCCGCAGACCATGCCCTGATTTGCAGGAAAAACTCGAGCAGCAGCAGACGGCAATCCCTCGTGAGGACGACCGATCCTGCTCTGTCGGATCACTGCAGCTCAGCAGTTGTCGACCGAAGAACAACCTGCGGTACACCCTGAAAAGACTGGCAGAAATCAGGACGGGACGTTCGCCAAGGGCCAGACGGGCAATCCGCACGGCCGGCCAGTCGGATCAAAGAACCGCTCGACCATGGCCGCCATCGCGATCTTGGACGGCGAGGCGGAGGAGTTGACAGGCTCTGCATCGAGAAGGCGAAGGAGGGCGACATGACCGCCATCCGCTTGGTTATGGAGCCCCCAGGCGCGAGCGGCCCGTGGAGATCTCGCTCCCCAAGATCGCCGCCGCATCGGATCTGATCGCAGCAGCGGCGGCGCTCACCGATGCAGTGGCCGGCGGAGACATCACCCCCAACGAGGCGAGCGCATTAAGCAACCTCGTCGGGAATACGGCCAAGGCGATCGAAACGTTCGAACTATCGGAACGCCTCGCCCGCCTGGAGGAGCAGATGGCCGTGAAAGGAAGCGCACCGTAAGCGCAGAAAGGAAACGCCAATGATCCCCCGCGTTAGAGACCGCCTCAAGGCCCTGGAAGCCCAGATCATGCCGCCACCGCAGTCGCGCGTCTTCTCGCTCGCCATCGACGACCGATCCCCGCTCAACCGAGACGAGCAGCTCGCCGCGTTCAAATCCGAGCACGCCGTCGGCCAGCACGATCACCTCGTCGTCGTGACGTTCGCCTGATGCGCAAGTGGGGGACAGAGCGTGGGACCGAACTTCATCGCTCTTCGGCGAGCCCAGCAAAAGCGGGGCTTCGGGGGCACTGGACCACCGTCCTGCCTGCTCTGACTTTGACCCATTCGGGGCCCGCGACGACATCGAGTGCCCGCCGAGCGCCGCCGACAGCATCGAGAACGATGGGGTCATGGAACGGTGTTGCTCAGTCCTTCTGCGCCCGGTAGGCGTCGAACCTCAATTCTCCGCAGCGGGTGCGCCTGGCTTGGCGGCGACGAGGCCGGGCGCGCCGCTTTCGACATCGTCTTGATCGAGCGTCTCAACACGACTCACCCAGACACCGACCCGAGCCGCTGCGCCTGGTGTGGCAAGTCCGAGACGCCGGACGGGACCCTACTGCCGATGGGCGTCGGCGCCCGCCATGTATGGCTGCACCCGGACTGCTGGGCGCCATGGCGCGAGGGGCTCAAGGCCGCCATCGACACGCTGGCAGCTATGGGCGATCTGCGCTTTGATGGCGAGATCCGTCCAATTCTTCGCCTTCATTTTCTTCATGAGGTTGCGCACGTGGACCTTCACCGTGCTTTCACACATGTTCAATTCGTAGGCGATGACTTTGTTCGACTTGCCTTGTTGAATCGCTCGAATGACGGCCGCTTCACGAGCCGTTACGCCACCGGACGGCCGAGGAACTGGCGAAGCCAGCACGCTAGCTGCTGTCGCCAGCACACAGTCCATCGGCACATAGGTTCCACCCGCCAAGACAAAACGCACCGCCTCGACTGTGATGTCAAATCCCAACGTGCAGGGAATGTATCCCTTCGCGCCATGACGAATGGCAGTTCGCGCCAGGTCGACGTCGTTCGTTTGAGCAAGGACGACGACCGGGACATTCGGGACCAGTTCCGACAAGGCGTTTAGCACATTCGTGTTCACCTCGTTGCTGGCTTCCATCCAGGAGACGATCACGATCGCAGCCGGGGCGGCTTTTAGCCCGAGCTCTAGTTCAGACAGTGTCGAACACGTCAGGATCGGTAAAGAGAACGCTGATTGCATGCTGCGACGGATGCATTCTTGCAAGAATATGCGGCTTTCAATTACCGCAATGAACCCATTAACTTTTGGGCTGCTGTCCTTCTCGCACTCTCGAGCGAGCCGGCCCGTTTGCAAAAGTGGCCTCTCTGCTTGTGCCTCGATAGTCGGAACGCAAGTCCCCACGTTGTCACCCATCGCTGAATCCTTCCCGGAGCGGGCTGCGGGTTAAACAAGTATAAATTAGCCTCGGCTTATGACTTCGATCCCTATGTCCCGCATGCGCGTCACGACCCGTCGCTCCCCACAACCGTATGATTGTATCATCTTCTGCGCGACGGTTTTGTAAAGCCGAGAACGGTGACCCAGACCGAAAGGAGTATCCCACAACGTCTTTAGGGGTACTAGAATCGGGGAACACACAACCCCAAGCTGCGTTGAGTTAAAAGAGACCCCATGACTGAAGCTGCCAGGATCGATTTTACTGCAAACTAAAGAGAAACCCGCATACCGGGTCGAAAGGAAGTTTGATGGTTTATGAGGCCGTTCTCCTGCGCAACGGCGAGGAAATCCAAACGCTTTATTGGAACGGTTCTCTTCAGGAAACGGTAAACCTCGCGCGTACGATCGCCCTCAAGTGTGAAGCCGACCGATTTCGTATTATTGAGTTCGCCGACAGCGGCGCTGAAGTGCGCTTGGAAGAAGCCGTTTCCCTTAACAACGGCAGTGATCTTGACTTCCGAACGGCAGCATCAATGGTGCGCCTCATCATCACCGAACCCAAAAACTGAAAACCTGAAGACGACAAAGAGGGGATGACGCGTTCAGGAGGCAGACCCGGGCGATTGGCCGGTTCGGCAAGGAATTTGCTTGGCCGAGAGCCATCCGGCGAATGACCGGTGTTTGCGAATTGCGTTGAAGAACCCCTCGGCCGACGAGAGCGGATAGCGGTTGCGACGACGATCAGGGCGGTCGATTTGAGCCCTTCGCCTTATGTGGCGAAGACCGGTGTCGTAAGGGGGATGAGCTTTGCCAGTTTCCTCAGGTTTTGGGCAGTGGCCGCCAATAGGAACTCATCCTTGGCTCCGCTCGGCCCGCGGAGGCGCAATCGGTCGAGCCTGAGGATGCGCTTCAGATGAGCGAACAGCATCTCGACTTTCTTTCGTTCGCGACGTGAGACGGCATAGGCCTCAGTCTTTGCGATTGCGCGGGCCTTGTCGCGAGCGGCTTCATGAACGGAGCGCGCGATCTTGCGTGCAGGCGCGTTTGGGCAGCACTTGGGCTTGAGCGCGCAGGCCTCGCAGTCGTGCTTGCGCGCGAAGTAGATCATCGTGCCTTCTTTGGTCAGCCCGTCGCGTGGCTTCGAGAACGAGCGATGATATTTCCTCAGCTCTTTGCCGCCAGGGCAAACATAGCGGTTGCCCTCTGGATCGAAGGCGAAGTCGCTGCGCGAAAGGGCGCCGTCCGTGCGCTCGGACTTGTCCATCAGTTTCACGTGCGGCTCGATCCCGCGCTCGTCCACCAGCCACCCAATCATCTCGGCCGAGCCGTAACCCGCATCGGCGACTAGGCGCGACGGGGCGACTTCGAACTGTTCAGCCGTGCGGTCGAGCATCGTCTTGGCCGCTCCAACTTCCGCCTGGCGAATGGCCGTCGTCGCCTCGACGTCCATGATCACCGCATGCTTGAGATCGATAAGGTAGTTGTCGGAATAGGCGTAGACCGCCGGCTTGTCGGCCGCGGCTGTGTAGCGGGCCGCTGGATCGGTCGGCGAGATCGCCTTCGGCTCGACCGGCGTCGCCCCGCCGAAGGCCGCGTCATCGAGGACCGACAGGTACTCTGCGACTGCGCGACTGGAGGTCGGATCGAGGTCTTCGACCTTGGCGACGCTTCGCCGTCGATGCGCGTCCGCCACGATAATGCTGGCGTCGACTGCGAAAGCCTCGCCTCCCACGATCCGTTCCTTGATGCAACGCGCAACTACGGTCTCAAACAGCTTGCGCAACAGATCGCTCTCGCGGAACCGGCCATGGCGGTTCTTGGAAAAGGTCGAATGATCGGGAACGTCGCCGTCGAGCCCCAACCGACAAAACCAGCGATAGGCCAAATTGAGGTGGACCTCCTCGCACAGCCGACGCTCGGAGCGAATGCCGAAGCAATAGCCGACAATCAGCATCCGGATCATCAGCTCGGGATCGATCGAAGGGCGACCCGTCTCGCTGTAGTACGGCTCCAGATGCGTTCGGATCTCCGAAAGGTCGACAAACCGGTCGATCTTGCGAAGCAGATGATTGTCCGGAACATGCCGCTCGAGGCTGAAGCCGTAAAACAGCGCCTCCTGCATCACCCTCCGTTCGCCCATCATCGGCCGAATCTCCTGCTCCAAGAGAAGAGAATCAGCGACCGGCACCACGATCAAGCAGAGTTTTTCAACGCAATATGCGCACAGCGGCCGTCCACTCCGTCGTCTTTGCAAGGCTGAGATCCCCAAGAGGGTCGCTGGCATAGGCACGCCGAGTGGAGGATCTCCAACGCGTTGCAGCCGCCATCGGACTAGGATCACCCGAAAATGTCTTCCCGCCTGCAAACTATTCAGGCATGCCCAGGAGCCGCACGCCTTCAATGAGCTTATCGGTGAGCGCTGACGCGAAGCCGAACTCGGAGAGCATGGCGATCCGAGCCGATGGAACCATCTCCATGTACCGACGTGCGACCGGCGCCGCTTCATCTAGGCGTCCAGTCAAGGCGAGCGACGCGGCATGAAAGAAAAGGAGATTGCCGAATTCGAGGATTGGCCTGCACCGCCTTTGCGCAATGCGAAGCCGCCTCGTCGTAGCGCGCCTCCACGATCGCCGCGAGCCCAAGCGCCAGATGCGCGTGAAAGATTACGGGGTCGAATGGGCTAAGCCGCAACGCGCGGTTGGCGGCGGCGATCGCCTCGACTGGGCGGGCGGCGAAGCCGTACATGGTCG
>CAVYDG010000007.1:0-153470 GCA_963767245.1 uncultured Alphaproteobacteria bacterium | reverse complement strand
AGGGGAGTAAGTCCACACAAGGTTTGATGCACCTCTTCCATATCATTTTATCTGCCAAAATTGAAAGAGTAGAGGGATTTGCGCCTGAATTCGTAGTGCCCCGGGAGTTGATAGAGATCCTATAGCCGGCTTTGTCGCCTAGCAAATGAAGACAAGCCGACCGAACGGCCTAAAGCCGGTGCGCACCCGCGCAGAAGTTTGCCGAGTACCACGACCTGCATCGCGGGCACGCTCATTCCAGTCTGGCAACGGGAAGGTCGCGAATGACCTGACCCCCATTTCTCATCCAGCCATAACGAGAAGTCCGGGGTTGATCTGAACCTTCATGATCGCCGCTGGCAAGAGGCCGGCGCGCGGAGTGGTCGGGGTTCGCAGCGCGCCGGCCGGTCTTTCCGGAGAGAGCGCGGGCGTAGTCGGCGTGGAGTGAGGTAGCCGAGGCTCGAGTGAGGCCGCACCTCGTTGAAGTCGCGCCGCCAGTCTTCGAGCTTGGCGCGGGCGTCCGACAGGGAGCTGAACAGGGTCTCGTTCAGCAGTTCGTCTCGCAGCTTGCCGTTGAAGCTCTCGCTGAAGCCGTTCTGCTGGGGCTTGCGGGGAGCGATGTAATGCCAGCCGACCCTGCGCTGGTCGGCCCATTCCAGGATGGCGTTGGACGTCAGTTCCGTGCCGTTGTCGCTGACAATGGTCGCCGGCTTGCCGCGCCAAGCCATGATGGCGTCCAGTTCGCGCGCGACGCGTCGCCCGCCGATCGAGGTCTCGGCCACCAGGGCCAGACACTCGCGGGTGCAGTCGTCGTAGACCTCCAGGATCCGGAACCGTCGCCCGTCAGTGAACTGGTCGGCGACGAAGTCGAGACTCCCAGCGCTGGTTGGCGACCGCGGGTGTCTCTATCGGCCGCCGCGTTCCTAGGAGCCTGTCTGCTTAATCCTCGGCGAGATGGGATTTGAACCGCTCAAGCCAGTCGGAGAGCCGGATGCAGCAAATTCGCGCATCCGGTTTGATGTAAGGTTGGGTGGAAGCTTTGCGGCCATCGTTCGTTGCACCGTTTCCGAGGTGGCGAAGCTCAGCCGGTTGCGCGTGCGGCCAGGGACGGGGTCCGCCCCTGGGCGAGCTTCAAGATATTGTGGGCGAGGCAGACGAGGCCCCACTCGTTGGCGACCTTCTCGACGCCGCGCAAGAGAAACTGACGGAAGCCGCGCGCCTGCTTGATCTGTCCGAACACCGGCTCGGGCAGCTGCTTTCTTAAGCGGTAGGGGCTGGAGTGCCCGCCGGCCTTGATTTTTCGCGCATGGCGGCGACGCGGGCGCCGCCGCCTTCTCCTTCCCCGGCGTGCTTGGCCCGCCCCGGCGCGATATAGGCGTCGATCTCGCGTTCCTCCATCGCTGTAAGGTTGGCGTCGGAGCAATAGCCCGCGTCCGCCGACAGTTGCGTCGGCTTCTTGCCCAGATTGGCTTCGATGGCGTCGGCCATCGGCGCCAATTGATGTTGATCGCTCTGCTTCGCGTCGAGGCCGTGGGCGACGATCACCTGCGCCGTCGCGTCGACCGCCGCCTGCGCATTGTAGCCCTGGATGAAGCCGTCCTTGGTTTTCATGATGCGGCTTTCGGGATCGGTGAAGTTCTTCTGCGCTTTGGGGTCAGGCTCTTCGGATGGGGGGCGGCGGGCTTGCCCGGTTTCTTGCGGCCCTCGGCTTGTCGCCGCTCCTCGGCCTGCGCTTTGGCCTTGGCCGCCGCGGCCGCTTTCGCCTCGGCCTCCAATTCGGCCTTCGCCGCCCGGATCTTCTCGACGCGCTTCTTCTTGTCGGCGACCCATTTGGGCAGCTCCTCGCCGCTCTTGTCGCGGCCGAAGGCTCTGTCTTCCTCGGCGTCCGCAGCCTCGGCTGCGCTCAGCCACCGCTCGACCTCGGCCTCGAGCTCCGCCGCACGCTTCTCCATGCGCTCGTAGCTCATCGCCTTGTGCTTGGAGGCGTTCGCCTTGATCTTCGTCCCGTCGAGCGCGACATGGCCGAGCTTCACAAGTCCCGCCTGTTCGCACAGCTTGAGAACTTGCCCGAACAGTCCCGCAAGCACCTTCAAGTGCCGCTTGCGGAAGTCAGAGACGGTGCGAAAATCCGGCGGATCGAGCCCGACAATGCTCAGGAAGTCGACCCGTTCGCGCGCCGCCTTGGCGATCCGGCGCGACGAGTAGACGCCGTTGCAATAGCCGTACAGCAACAGCGCCGTCATCATCGCCGGGTCAAACGGCGGCTGCCCGCGCTCGCTCGCATACGCGGCTTCGATCTCACCAAGGTCGAGAGGCTCGAGCACAAGCGCCAAAATGAAGCGAGCCAGATGGTCCTCGCCGACAAAGTCCTGAACGCTCGGCGGCAACAACAGCGGCTGATCGATCGTCCAGGGCCGGAAGGTCTTGCTCATAAGCAAACAGAATCCGATTTTGAGCAAACGCCGCCACCACAATCCGCTATTATCCAGACAGGCTCCTAGGGCCCGCTTGCGCCCGCCGCGCTGGCTGAACCATCAGTTGCTCCTCGCGATACAGACGGCTGAACGCGTTCTTGTTGACCGCACGGCCCTCGCGACGCAGCAGCACGTGCAAGCCGACGATAGCCGAACCGCCGGCGAGCTCCTGGGCGAGCGCCTTCAGTCGCTCGCGCAGTATCGTCGTCATCCGGCCGCCGGGCTTGGTAGCGCACGCTGGTCCGATCGCTGTCGATCACCCGGCACGCCCGCCGCTGGCTCATCTCGATAGGCTCTGCTGCAGATAGCCGCAGCCTCCCGATGCGTCGTTCACAGGGGAGGGCGCAGGCGAGGTATTGAGCGGCGTAAGACAAGTTCGGGGCGCTGATGTTTTCCGTCCAACAGAAGGCAACACAGCCGGTGTCGAGATCGCAAGACACATGCTGGCCCCGCGTCGTCGTAGACCCTGGCATGCGCAGAAGCCTTTTGCTCGGGAACCGGGAGATCTCCATCGCCGTCCCCGTCAGTCGTGGCCGGGACGTTGTCGGGAAGGCCGGAGGCCGTAGCCGACGATGAGCCCGATGGAGAAGTCGGACCTGCCCGTAGGTAGCGCGGAAGCGAGCGAACAAGGCGGCCTCGGCTGCTGCGGAGCCCGTGGAGCGAAGGGGCGGGGCCAAGGAGAATGCGGATCTGCAAAGCACGGTCCGGACGCAGAGCCGGGAAGCCGTGTCACAGGCGCAGGCCCGCATACGAGAAGCCGTCATCAGGAACAGGCAGGGCAAGCTGACGGCGCTCCTGCATCACATCAACATCGACGTTTTGCGAGCGAGCTTCTCCGATCTGAAGAAGACCGCAGCGCCGGGCGTCGACGAGGTGACGTGGACCGAATACGCCAAGCACCTGGAGGCGAACCTCCTGGACCTGCATGCTCGCGTTCACACAGGGGCGTATCGAGCGCTGCCGTCGCGCCGGAAGTATATACCGAAGGCGGATGGCAGACAGCGGCCGCTCGGCATCGCTGCCATAGAGGACAAGATCGTCCAGGCTGCGGTGGCGGCAATTCTGACGCCGATCTATGAGTTGGAGTTCCTGGGCTTCAGCTACGGGTTCCGACCGAAGCGCAACCAGCATCAAGCGCTGGATGCGCTCGCGTTCGGGATCGGGAAGCGGCGGATCAACTGGGTGCTCGACTGCGACGTTCAATCCTTTTTCGACAAGGTCAGCCGTGACTGGCTGATCCGATTCGTCGAGCATCGGATTGGCGACAGGCGAATCATCCGGCTGATTGCCAAATGGCTGACGGCAGGCGTGCTCGAAGATGGACGCGTGATCGAAACGGAGGAGGGGACGCCACAGGGCGCGGTCATCAGCCCGCTCCTGGCGAACATCTACCTTCATCATGTTTATGATCAATGGGTCCACCAGTGGCGGCAGCGATGCGCCACCGGCGACGTGATTGTCGTGCGCTACGCGGACGACTCTATCGTTGGTTTCGAGCACCGGCACGAAGCGGAGCAATTCCTTGCCGATCTCAAGGCGAGGCTCGCGCGTTTTGGACTGAATCTTCATCCCGATAAGACGCGGCTCATCGAGTTTGGTCGGAACGCGATTGCGAACCGCCGCGCTCGAGGCCTCGGCAAACCGGAGACGTTTGACTTCCTAGGGTTCAAGCATCACTGCGCGACCCGGCGGGACGGCAGCGGCTTCGTGCTCGGAAGGAAGCCAATGGCCAAGCGCATGCGAACCAAACTTCGGGAGATCAAGGAGCAGCTCATGGCGACCCGCCACGATGGGATCAATGGGCAAGGCAAATGGCTTGCCCAGGTCCTGCGGGGCTGGATGGCCTACTACGCTGTGCCGATGAGCGGCTCCGCGATCTCGGCATTCCGGCATCACATGATCGAACGCTGGCATGGCGCGCTAATGCGCCGCAGCCAGCGACGTCGATTGACCTGGACCCGAATGAAGACGATCGCCGACCGGTACTTGCCAAACCCTCGCATCCTGCATCCGTGGCCCGAGAAGCGGAAATAAGTGACCATCCAAGGTGGGATCCCGGTGCATTAGCAGCGCCTGCCGGGATCTGTGCGGGGGGCGGACAGCAATGGCCGTCCCTACCGCGACCCCCGCCCAAACGGCATGAAGTGCCAAAGCGTGGTCGCCGGCGCGCCACAAACGGGGAGGCCGTCCATGGATGAGTTTATCCGAGCTGTCGATAGCGAATTAAGTTGTCCGGTTTTGGTAGCACATCATATGTCCGCTTCTTCTGGTTCTGTTCTCCTGTGGGCGGAGTGGGCAAGCCGGAGGCTTGTCCATGCCGTCCACAGGCTCGCCGCCGAGCGGATTTAAGCGGCGTTTTTCGCATCTCTGATCGTTCCGTTCTGGTCGTAGCGGCCGATGCAGCGCGGCCCGTGGAAGAGGGCGTGGGAGCCGTCGGCGTAGACGTGGACCTTGACCCGCGCCTTGACGAAATGGGGCCGCATCGGGCTTTCCGGGATCTGGAGCTTGAGCGTCCGGTAGGAGACGCAATTGTCATGGCCGACCTGCCGCTCCTCCTCGACACACAGGATCTCGTCGAGGTCGACGCCGGGAATGGGCGTGAAGGCCGAGCCCTCGCCGGCCGGCGCAATCGCGAAGCGGGCGTTGTGGGCGGGCAGATAGACCTCTCGGAGGAAAGCGTTCGCCGCCTCGACCGTTGTGACGCCGGCGAGCGCGAGCTCCTTGACCAGCCGGTCCTGAAGCGTCCCGAACGCCCGCTCCGATCGCCCCCGCGCCTGCGGCGAATAGGCCCCGATGTGCTCGACCCCCAATTGCTCGAGCGCCCGGCCGACCTGGGTCGGATGGCCGCGGTCGATCTCGCCGCCGGCTTTGGGGGTGTGAAAGTAGTGCGCCCCGCGGTCGGTGTAGAGGCTCATCGGCAGGCCGTGGGCTGAAAACACCTCTTTCAGCGCCCGGAAGGTCGAGGCCGTGCCCTCCTCCTCGGTCAGGAACGCCGAGTAGATTGCCCCCGTCGCATCGTCGAGCGTGACGATCAGGTCGAGCGCCCCCTGGCCTTCGAGCCAGGCGTGGCGCGAGCCGTCCTGGTGCAGCATCATCCCCGGCAGCGGGCGCCGCTCGCGCTTCCTCCGATGCGCCCCCTTGCGCGGCGCCTTGGCCACCACGCCCATCCACTGAAGGTGCAGCTTGGTCCAGGTGTAACTCCAGCCGAAGCCGTGGTCCTGCACCAAATGCTCGTGGAAGTGCTTGACCGTGAAACCCTGGTAGCGCTCGCGATAGAGCCGCTCCACCTCTTCGGCCCGGTCGACCGGAACCCGCTTGCCCGACGCCTTGCCAAGCCTGCGGTCCAATAACCCAGCCTCACCCTCCTCCTCGTAGCGGCGCGTCCAGCGCCGGAACGTCCGCTCGCTCACCCCCAAAAGCTCCGCCGCCTCTTCCTGGTTCAGCTCCGCCAATTCCCAGCGGTTCAGAATGTTCAAAAACACCGCCATGCGCACCCCCTGAAGGGCATCCGTCCGGCGCATCCAACCCCTCCAAAAAAGGGCCGGACTTACCGGACAGATCGTGCGCTACCTAAACCGGACATATCGTCTGCTAGCGACACGGAGCTCGAATTGTCTTTACGAAAATCAGAATCCGTGCTGGTCTGGCGAGTTGGAGTTGAAGCGCGCCGTTACCCCGGAGGCCCCACGGCGGGAAAAAGGGAGACGAGAAAGACTTTTTGCCGGGGGTCAGCACAACCCGCTGAAAAGGCTCGATTCCGACAAGCGAATCCAAGGAATTCCAAGCCTTTTCCTTGGATAAATTTGGCCCAGGCTTCGGCTGGTTTTGCTGGATTTGACCAGATTTGGATTTTCCTTGGACGACCTTCTATAGATCAGGAGGCTTCTGGTAAATGACAGGCCAATCGCGCGACGCGCTAGTACACGACCACGCTGCGGATGCCCTCGCCCTTGTGCATCATGTCGAAGCCCTGGTTGATGTCCTCGAGCTTCAGCTTGCTGGTGATGAGCGGGTCGATCGTGATCTTGCCGGCCATGTACCAGTCGACGATTTTGGGCACGTCGGTGCGTCCGCGCGCGCCGCCGAACGCGGTTCCTTTCCACACCCGTCCGGTGACCAGCTGGAACGGCCGGGTCGCGATCTCCTGACCGGCGCCGGCGACGCCGATGATGATCGACTGGCCCCAGCCGCGATGGCTGGCTTCGAGGGCCTGGCGCATGACCGTCACGTTGCCGGTGCAGTCGAAGGTGTAGTCGGCGCCGCCGATCTGGTCCTGGCCACGCTTGGTCATGTTGACGAGATGGGGCACCAGCTCCTTGCCGACCTCGGTCGGGTTGACGAAATGGGTCATGCCGAAGCGCTCGCCCCACGCCTTCTTGCGCTCGTTGGGGTCGACGCCGATGATCATGTCGGCGCCGGCCAGCCTCAGGCCCTGGATGACGTTGAGGCCGATGCCGCCGAGCCCGAAGACAACCGCGGTCGCGCCCGCCTCGACCTTCGCCGTGTTGAGCACCGCGCCGACGCCGGTGGTGACGCCGCAGCCGATGTAGCAGATCTTGTCGAACGGGGCGTTCGAATTGACCTTCGCCACCGCGATCTCGGGCAGAACGGTGAAGTTCGAGAACGTCGAGCAGCCCATGTAATGGAAGATCTTGTCCTTGCCGATCGAGAAGCGCGAGGTCCCGTCGGGCATCACGCCCTGCCCCTGCGTGGCCCGGATCGCGGTGCAGAGGTTGGTCTTGCGCGACAGGCAGGACGGGCACTGCCGGCATTCGGGAGTGTAGAGCGGGATGACGTGATCGCCCTTGCGCACGCTGGTCACACCCTGCCCCACGTCGACGACGACGCCCGCCCCCTCATGGCCGAGAATGGCGGGAAACAATCCCTCCGGGTCGGCGCCCGAGAGGGTGAAGTCGTCGGTGTGGCAAATGCCAGTCGCCTTCATCTCGACCAGAACCTCGCCGTCGCGGGGGCCTTCAAGATCGACCTCGGTCACCTCGAGCGGCTTTCCGGCAGCGACCGCGACTGCGGCGCGGGTCTTCATGGGCGTCCTCCTTGGCTCGGCCGGGCGATTAAAGCCGAGAACCGGTTCGCCGCCAAGACCGGATCAAGCGGCGCGGACATGACCTTGCCACGAGGAATTCATACAACCGGAGCATGATCCCTATACATTTTCGCCAGAATGAGTTACGGCGTCTGCCATACGCAAAGTGCTATTTCCCACATGAATGATACGTCACACGGGGCGGCCCAGGGAAGCGTGAGAGCGTTTTGGCGCGCATCGACTGACGGAGTTCGATAATGGCCTTTTCCGACCTGCGCACGACTGGCGTCCTGGCGGTCGTGCGCCGCGAGCTTCGGCCGTTATTCTCGGAGTTGCGGCGCCTTTATTTCAATAAGCTGTGGGGAATGGATATCGCGCCGGATTGCCGGATCTCGTTTTCGGCCAAACTGGACAAAAGCTACCCGACCGGGATTCATATCGGCGAAGGCACGGCGATCAATTTCGGCGCTTGTGTTCTCGCTCACGACACCCCTCGCCGAGTTCACATGGATACTTGGATTGGCAAAGAATGCAATATCGGCGCGCACAGCATTATTATGCCAGGGGTCAGGATCGGCGACAATTGTGTGGTCGCGGTAGCGAGCGTCGTGATGAAGGACGTGCCGTCGAATTGCCTGGTCGCGGGAAACCCTGCGCGCATCATGGAAAAGGGCATTCAAACCGGCCCGTTGGGCATCATCAATCGCATGGTCCGCGCCGACTTCGGCACGCCTTCGTCCGCGCCGGATGAAAAAGCGGCCTCGTGAACCCGACGTTTTGACTTTGGCGCGAATCCAATGACCGTCATCGATTTGAGCGGCCGCGTGGCGGTCGTGACCGGCGCGTCGCGTGGTATTGGACGGGCCGCCGCCGAAGGCCTGCTTCAGGCCGGCTGCAGCGTAATCCTGAACTCGCGGCCTTCGAACGAGGCGTCGGCGAGCTTTGCCGAGCTCGAGGCGGCCTATCCCGACCGCGTCACGACGGTCTATGGCTCGGTAGCGGAGAGCGCCACCGCGACGGCGATCGCGCAGAGCGCCATGTCGCGACACAAGCGCCTCGATATCCTGGTCAACAACGCCGGCATTCTTCGCGACAAGCTGATCGGCATGATCTCGGATGCGGAGATCGACGAGCTCTTCAGCGTGAACGTCATCGGGTTGATCAAGATCACCCAATTAGCCGTGCGCATCATGGCGCGGCGCAGAAGCGGATCGATCGTCAACGTCTCATCGATCGTCGGGCGAAAGGGCAACAGCGGCCAGACCGTCTATTCGGCGACGAAATCCGCCGTCATTGGAGCGACTTTTTCCGCCGCCAAGGAGCTCGCGCAGATGAACATTCGCGTCAACGCGGTGGCGCCGGGTCTCATCGAGACGTCAATGACCAAATCCATTCCCGAGGATAAGCGTAGGACGCTGGAGTCGCATATCGCGATGGGGCGCGTCGGCTCCCCGCAGGACGTCGCCAATGTGATCGTCTTTTTCGCCTCCGACCTTTCGTCCTACGTGACCGGGCAGGTCATTGGGGTTGACGGCGGCCTCATCATCTGACTCGCCTGTCGCGGCGCGCGGAACGGACTTGCGATGCAGCATAATTCTATGCGCGAACTGGACTTTTCCTGCGGTGGACTTCTCCCGCTGATCGCGCGGCTTGAACACGAGCCGGCGGCTCGCGACGATCGCCGCGACGTATGGCTGACGCGCGGCGAGGTGCGCAACGCCAGTCTTGCGCTCGCCGAAGACATAGCCTCGGGAAAAAAACGGCTCGTGTTTCTCTTCTGCGGCAACGCCTGCGAAACGTTGGTCGGCCTGCTTGCCGCCACCGCCGCAGGTCACGCCGTCGCGCTCATCGATCCGTCGCTTGCCGAAGACAAGTTCTGCGCTCTGATCGACGCCTATCAACCGGACCTCGTTCTGTCGACGCCGGACATCGGCGAAACTCTACGCGATCGTGTGGGCGCCTCGGGCGGCTGGCGCTCGCATGAGTCGCGCGTAGGCGTGGTCGACTGGACGGCGAGAGACGCCGGGACGCCTTCGGTTGACATCAATCCCGCCCTGCAAGTGCTTCTTTCCACCTCGGGTACGACCGGCAGTCAGAAAATATGTCCGGCTCTCGCGCAACGCGATGGTCGCCAACGCCGGGCAGATCGCCAAGGCGCTCGCCATTGATGAGCGGAGCGTCGGCATCGCCCATCTGCCGTTGCACTATTCCTACGGGCTCTCGGTCGTCACCTCTCATCTGGCGGCCGGGGGCCGCGTCTACCTGGTGAACGATTCAATTACCTCGCCGAGCTTCTGGTCCAAGATCGCCGGCGCCGGCGGATCGCATTTTCCCGGCGTCCCGTTTCACTATGCGGCGCTCGCGCGCCTGGGCGCGAGCCTTGTCCCGGATTCGGTCAAGGTGTTTACCCAGGCCGGCGGGGCGCTCGATCCTCGTATTCAGGCCAAGATCCATGACTGGGCGACCCAGCGCGACGGCCGGTTTTTCGTCATGTACGGGCAGACCGAGGCGTCACCGCGCATGACGACGTTGCAGCATGCCGATTTCTCGCGAAAGGCGGGGTCGGTCGGGGTTGCGCTTGCCGGCGGCCGACTGTTGGTCGTCGACGATGAGGGCGCGCCCCTGCCGCCGGAGAGCGTCGGCATGGTGGTGTACGAAGGCCCGAATGTCATGCTCGGCTACGCGATAATGAGGTCCGACCTTGGCAAAAGCGATGAGATGAAGGGGCGCCTCGAAACCGGCGATCTTGGGCGCCTCGATGCGGAGGGGTTTCTCTACCTCGCCGGCCGAACCAAGCGCTTCGCCAAGATTGCGGGATACCGGTTGGGCCTCGACGAAATCGAACAGGAGCTGTTCGCGGTCTGCTCGGTCGCCTGCCTTGACCTTGGCGAAAAGATCGCGGTCGTGCATGAGCAGGAGTCAGAAACCGCGCTCAAAGCCCGGGTGAGGGAACTCGCCGCGAACTATAAAGTGCCCTCGTCGAGCTTTTCCTTGCGGAAGACCGCGCAAATCCCGCGCGGCGCCAGCGGCAAGATCAACTACGCGCAACTGAAGGAGAGCCTAGATGTTTGAGCGCCTCCTCCGTGAGCCGCCTTATTCGCTGCGTCAGCGAGAGAAGGAGGCAATCCTGCTCGAAGGGCTCAACGAGCTCACCCGCTACCATTACGAGCAAAGCCCGGAATACGCCCGGATCCTCGACGCCGCATGGGGCGGTCTCACGACCTATGGCGACATTTCGGAGGTTCCCTATCTGCCGGTCAGCCTGTTCAAGGAAATGGAGCTGAAGAGTACAGCGACACCCTCGTTCATGATGCGCTCGAGCGGGACGACGGGCCAGCGGACCAGCGCTATCGTGATCGACAATGAAACGGCGCGCAGGCAATCTGAGGCGCTCGTCGCCTCGTTTCGTCCAATTCTTGGAACCCGCCGCCTCCCGTTCCTGGCCATCGACACCAAAGACGTAATCAAGCCGACCGACCTCACTGCTCGTGGCGGCGGGGTTCTCGGAATGATGAAGTTCGGCGCCAAGACTACCTTCGCCCTCGATTCGCAATTGGCGATCGACAAGCAAGCGGTCGAGACGTTCGTGCGCGCCCATGGCAAGGAGCCGTTTCTCATTTTCGGCTTCACGTTTCTCGTTTGGGACAAGCTTTATCGGGCCTTCGCCGACGGCGAGCTCGACCTTTCGGCCGCGATCCTCATTCACTCCGGCGGGTGGAAGAAGCTCGAGGCGCAGAAGGTTTCGAACGCCGAGTTCCGCGCCGCCCTCAAACGGCGGTTCGGCCTTGAGAACATTTTCAACTTCTATGGCTTCGTCGAGCAGATCGGCTCCGTCTTCATCGAGGGGCCGGACGGATTGCTCTATCCGCCGAATTTCACCGAAGTGATCATCAGGCGGCCGCACAGCTGGGAGCCGGCCAGGATCGGCGAAGAAGGCGTGATCCAGGTGGTGTCGCTATTGCCGCGGTCCTATCCCGGCCACAGCGTGCTGACCGAGGATTTGGGCGTCGTGGCGACCATCGACGCTGGAAGCGGCGGCCGCTACGGCAAAGCCATTCGCGTTTCCGGACGCGCCCCGAAGACGGAGCTGAGGGGCTGCAGCGACGTGATCGCCGCATGACGCGGCGAAGGCAGGACGAATGCTGACCGAGGTCATCGCCTACGGCGCCGGCGCGCGCGAAGCCGCCCTCGACGACGAGGCGCTGATGTCGAGGCTTGGCGAGGCCCGCCGCCGCCTGTCGACGCCTTTCGCCGCGGAGCGCCTCGATTTGGTCGCGGCCGTCGCCGAGACCCTTCTCGACCCACGACGGGCGACCGCTTCCGGCCCCGCCGCCCATTTCGCCTTCTGGACGCGCCGCGCCGCTCTGACGAAGCTCGCCGCGAGCTTTGCCGCCCGCCTGCCTGACAACACCCTGGCGCGGCCGCGCGGCCTCGTCTTCCATCTGCCGCCGCAGAATGTCGAGACCGTCTTTCTCTATTCCTGGGTGCTCTCCTATCTGGCCGGAAACGCGAATATCGTGCGGCTGCCGCACGAGATCAGCGCGCGGATGCGGGCGATCGTCGATCTCTTTCTCGAGCGCTTGCACGCGTCCCGGGACGGCAGCCAATTGTTCGTCCATTATCCGTCGCAGGGCGATCTCGGGGCGAGAATTTCCGCTCTGAGCGACGCGCGCGTCGTCTGGGCGGCGACGCCAAGGTCGCCCTGTTCGCGCCCCTGCCCTTGCGCAACGGGGGAAAGTCGATCTGGTTCGGCGACCGGTTTTCGTTCTCGACGATCAACGGGGCGGCGCTAGCCGAGCTCGACGACGCCGCGCTGAAAGGGCTCGCCAAGAGACTGCACAACGACATCTTCGTCTTTGACCAGATGGCCTGCTCATCCCCGCACGCGCTTTATGTCGTCGGCGAAGCCACGGCTCATGCTGCGCCAGTCCGACGCCTCCTCGACGCGTCGGCGCTCGAATGGACGATGGACGATCCCTCGGGCCGCGTCGGACACGCGATCGGCAAGATGACGGCGGCGTTTTACGCCGCCGCGAACGGGCGCGCCTCGTCGGTCCATTGGCGAAACACTCAGCTGACCAGCATCACCGCGAGCGCGCCGGTGCGCCAGGACACTCGGGTCGGCGGGGGTTTCTTGAGCGTCGTGTTCGTTCGCTCGCTCGCCGAGGTCGCAAGCTTCATCCGCGAGAGCGACCGGACAATCACCTATTTCGGCTGGAAGCGCGGCGAGATCGAAGCGGCGGCTGCGTCTCGCGCCGGGCCCGGCGTGTCACGCTGGGCGCCGATCGGGACCGCGCTCGATTTCGACTTCATCTGGGACGGCTACGACATCCCGTTCGAACTCACTCGCCTCGTCCGGGTCAGCTAGCCAGCCTGGCCCGGGCGGAGAAGGACGGCGCGGGCGACGGGGGGCGGCCGAAGCGGATCGAACGGCGCCGAGGCAGGCGGGAAGCCGATTTCCCTTCCCTTCCGTTTCAATTGGCTTCCGTTGGCTTTCCTGCGGCTTCCCGCCGTCTTCACTTCATTTCACTTCATTTCAATCCATTTCCGGGGTTCGGGACTTTTCAATGGCTTACGGCCGATCCGGGCCAGCTCCACGCCGCCGCCTCAATGTCACAAACCAAGCACGCCTTTTCCCGGCGCCGGCCAGGCCGCCGCGCGTCAATTCCTGAATTAGGAAAAACAATGGCGCATATTTCTGATTTTGTCAAGATAATTCTTGTCGGACCGCCGCTGAGCGCGCCGCGCGCGCACGGAATCCGTCATTGCCTGAGGATCAGCATTCCGTCGCGCTGCTCGACGCTGACGAGGCGTTTGAGAAAGCTTGCGCCGAGCAGGTTCACGTCGCCCGCCTCGCGGGCCAGAATGAGGGCGTCGACGTCGTTCATATAGAGGCCGCCGAAGCTGACATGGCTAAGCACAGCTGGCGAAGCGGTCGACCGGCCGTTGGCGGTCTGGATGATGCGCGCGGGGCCGGTTAGGGGCGCGAGCCCGAGCCGGGCGGCGGTCGAGGCGGAGATGACGATGTCGCTCGCGCCGGTATCGATCAGCATGCGGACCGTCAGCCCGTTGATGAGGACGTCGGCCACATATTGCCCGCGAGCGTCGGCCCGAAGCACGGTCTCGCGATACGAGTACACCCGGCGACTGGTGTGTTCATCCGGCGCCGGGGCGCGATCGGAGGCCAACGGGACGGCCGCCGGAGCAGGCGCAGTGGCGACCGACGCAGGCGCGGGCAGCCGCGCGAGCAGCGAGAACGAACCCATTAGCGCCGCCGTGACGCAGAGCGTCGCCACAAAAACCACCCGCCCGAACATTTCGCCTCCGCCCGGCGCGCGCGGTCGCAACGCCGGCGCTTGCAGCATGCCGCCGAGGCGCGAAGATTGGGTGAATCGATTGGCGCGATCTTGAGGCATTTGGCCGGGAAGTCGCCTGCGGGGGAACGGGAGCCGCGAAGCGAATTAGCCCTGCCCCTCGTCCTGAGGCGCCCCGCAGGGGCCTCGAAGGACGCGCGAGTTCGCGCCAACGGCGGCGCCATCTGCTTCGAGACGCCGCGCTACGCACGGCTCCTCAGGATGAGGCGCGGGGTTGGCGCTGGGACAATCCGACCAAGTGGCGAGTGAGCCTGCATCGCGCCTTCGCCGCCAAGCCTCAGAGGTAGCGGTTGAGCACGTTCTCATACAGCTCCTGCTGGCCCGACTTCGGCTTCGGCTCGATCTTCTCCTTGGCGACCCGGGCCGCGATCTCTTCCAGCGTCGCGCCTTTCTTCAGCATCGCCTGCGCCTCGCGCTTGTCCCAGCCGGCGTAGCGCTCGGCGCGCATGGCGTCGAACTTGCCGTCCTCGATCAGACGCGCGGCTGCGACCAGCGCCGCAGCGCAGGCGTCGATGCCGCCGATGTGGCCGAGCAGCAGGTCGCCCGGATCGATCGACTGCCGGCGCACCTTCGAATTGAAGTTGAAGCCGCCCGGCGCGATCCCGCCCTGTTTCAGGATGAAATAGAACGCCGGCACGAGCTCGGGCGCGTTGTTCGGGAACTGGTCGGTGTCCCAGCCCGACTGGTAGTCGTTGCGGTTGGCGTCGAGCGAGCCGAGAATGCCGAGCGAGGACGCGAGCGCGACCTCGTGCTCGAAGGAATGGTGGGCGAGCACCGCGTGGCCGACCTCGATGTTGAGCTTGACCTCCCGCTCGAGGCCGAAGCGCTGGAGGAAGCCGAACACGGTTGCGACGTCGAAGTCGTACTGATGCTTGGTCGGCTCCTGCGGCTTGGGCTCGACCAGTATCACGCCCTTGTAGCCGATCTTGTGCTTGTACTCGACGACCATCGATAGGAAGCGGCCAAGCTGCTCCTGCTCGCGCCGGAGGTCGGTGTTGAGCAGCGTCTCGTAGCCCTCGCGGCCGCCCCACAGAACATAGTTGGCGCCGTTGAGCTTGTGCGTCGCGTCGAGCACGTTCTTCACCTGCGCGGCGGCATAGGCGAACACGTCCGGGTCGGGGTTGGTCGCTGCCCCCGACATGTAGCGCGGATGGCTGAACAGATTGGCGGTGCCCCACAGCAGCTTGACGCCCGTCGCGTCCATTTTCTTGGCGAAAATATCGGTCATCTCGGCCAGGTTCTTGCCGAATTCGCCGAGGTTCGCCCCCTCCGGAACCACGTCGCGATCGTGGAAGGCGAAGAACGGAAAGCCGAGGGTCGAGAACATTTCGAACGCCGCGTCCGCCTTGACCCGCGCGCCCTTCATCGTCTCGCCGTCCCACGGGCGGTCAAAAGTCGGGGCGCCGAACATGTCGGTCCCGAGCCAGGCGAAGTTGTGCCAGTAGCAGACCGCCGGGCGTAGCTGTTCGGCCATCGTCTTGCCTGCAACCACGCGCTTGGGGTCGTAGTGACGGAACGCGTAGGGGTTGTCGCTTTTCGGGCCCTCGTACTTCACCGGCTTGATGTCGCCGAAAAATGGCTTGCTCATTGGCTTCCTCCCAAATCGTAACTCACCGGTGGTCAGCGACCGCCAGCCGACACAACGCCGACCTCATGCTGAGGAGCGGCGCGCCGCGCCGCGTCTCGAAGCATGGACCAGACCGCTGCGCCGGCCCGGCGCGCGCTGGAGCGTCCTTCGAGGCTGCTCCGCGGCGCCTCAGGACGAGGGGTGGGCTGGGCGTTACCCCACGCTCCGCGCCGTTGGTAGCGGTCGCGCAGGAGATTGTCACCCGCCGCTGGGGCTCGGAGTGGCTTCAGGCCGGGGTTGTTTTGGCCGCGACTCAGCCCCTTCAGCGGTTTGCGTGTCCGGCTGACAGTTTCGCAAAATCCTCGGCCGGCGCGGCGAGCGCCAGCGGCGTGGCGAGCGCCGCGGTGCGAAGTCGAAAGATAATGCTAGTATGAAGCGTCACGCCTTCCCCGTTGCAGAACGACCTAGACGTGGCGAAAGATGTGATCGCGGGCTTCGCCGGAAATACAAAGTCCATGCAGCTTGACGTGCGCCGCGCTGCCATTCCGCATGGCGCATCGCTTTATCAATGACCTCTTCCATATGATCGCAAATCCCTGTAATTGCTTATCACCGCGACTTCCCCTACGACTTCACCGACCACCATGGCGATATGCAGATCCATGCCGCACGCCTTCGAGCCGTGCGTCACCGAGGTTCGCAGCGCTTCCATCAATTCAAAGACTTTGCCCGGTTGCGGTTTATAGGTGCGTATCGCGGGAATCATGCTTGTTCTCCGATGAACGGGCCTCGCTGGGCGGGCGCGGGCCGTAACCGCCGACCTGATGCTGGCGAGCGGCGCAAAGCGCCGCGTCTCGAAGCATGGTCCAGACCGCTGCTCCGTATCCACGCTTAAACGTCCTTCGAGGCCGCTTCGCGGCGCTTCGGACGAGGGGGCAGGTCTTGAGTTCCCGAGCCTCGCTCAGTTCGTAGCGTTCGCGGTGATCGTTGTCACCCTGCCGGTTGGGAGCGGCGTTTGGAAGGCCGTCGGCCTTTGGTCAGGCCCGAACCTTCTCAAAGAAAGTGTCGCCTCATGGGGCGAACTCGGACGGAGCCGCGCGGGGCCGGCTTCTCGTCAAGCCTGGAAGTCGCGCACGAACTGGGTCAGCGCCGCAAGTCCCAGCGCGCAGTCGTCGACCGTAATCGATTCGAGCGGATTGTGGCTGACGCCGCCCTTGCAGCGCACGAACAGCATGCCCGCGGGACAAAGCTTGCCCATCGCCATCGTGTCGTGCCCCGCCCCTGACGGCAACAGGCGGGGCGGGACGCCGACCGCTTCGACCGCCTTCTTCAAGCCGGCGATGACGCCCGGGTCGCAAGCGAAGGCGTTCGCGTCATGCGGTTTGGCGATGGTGACGCGGACCCCGCGCGCGGCGGCGATCGCGGCGATCCGCGTCGTCGAGATCGGCGAGGGCGGCGGCGCGGCGCGCGTCGAGCGGGCGAGCGAACGTCGATCGAGAACTGGACGTGGCCCGGAATGACGTTGGTCGCGTCGGGCCAGACGTCGAAGCGGCCGACGGTGGCCACGAGATCAGCCTCACCTCTCGCGCGCGCCTCGATCATGAGCGCCATCTCCGCCGCGGCGGTCAGCGCGTCGCGGCGCAAGCGCATCGGCGTCGCGCCGGCGTGTCCGGCGACGCCGTCGACCCCGACTTCGAGCCTTGTCGCGCCATTGATCGCGGTCACGATCCCGAGCGGCAGCCCCTCCGCCTCGAGGATCGGTCCCTGCTCGATATGCGCTTCGACGAACGCGGCGACGCCTGTTCGCCGGATCGACCCCGCCCTGTCGGGATCGCCGCCGAAGGCGCTGAGCGCGTCGCGCATCGAGACGCCGGCCGAGTCCCGCTGGTCGAGCGCGTCCTCCGGATAAGTCCCGGCGAGCGCGCGCGAGCCGGTGAGCGTGGTGCGAAAGCGGACGCCCTCCTCGTCGCCGAAGGCGACGATCTCGATCGCGTGATCGAGGCGCTCGCCGCGCTTGGCCAGCTCCTCGACCACCGCGAGCGCGGCCAGCGCGCCGTAATTTCCGTCGTAGCGTCCGGCGTCGCGGACGGTGTCGATGTGCGAGCCCAGCATCAGCGCCGGCGCGCCCGCACGCCTGCCCTCGTAGCGCGCCGACGACATTGCCCGCGGCGTCGATCCGCGCCTCGAGCCCGGCCTCGCCGCACCAGCCGATGAAGGCCTGCGCGGCGCGCCGATGCGCGTCCGACAGGAAGAGCCGCGTCAGGCGTCGCGGCTCGTCGCTGAAGGCCGCGAACGCGTCGAGCCTCGCCATCAGCCGCCGGCCGGCGGCGAGATCGGCGTCCGGTGTTTGCGGCGTCCATCAGTTCTGCGCCGTCTCGACGCCGAGCCAGCGCGCCAGCGTCTTGCGCTCGTCGTCCGTCATCTGGCTGAAGTTGTTGGGCGGCATGGCGTGGGTCAGAACCGCCTGCTGCCGGATAGCCGCGGCGAAGCGCGCGATGTGCTCGGGCGTATCGAGCAGGACGCCCTTCGGCGCCTCGCCGATCCAGTCCATCGGCTGAGCGGCGTGGCACATCATGCAGCGCGTCTGCACGATGTCGACCACCTCCTGCGGCGCCTTCGGCTCGATCGAGGCTCGCGGTCTCGGCCGGAAGATCCGCCAGCCCCATGAGCGAGCGCATGCCGGGCGAAGCGGTCGCGGCGAAGCCGAAGGCGCAAAGGATGGCGACCGCCGCCACTCCCCATGCCCACCACGGCGCGCGGTCGTGATCGAGATGCCAGACGTTGTAGAAATAACGCACCAGCGCGCCCGCGACGATGACGCAGGTGACGATCGCCGGAATGACCCGCGGATTGGAGTAGGTCGACGGATAGTGGTTCGACAGCATCAGGAACACGCACCGGCAGGGTGATGTAGTTGTTGTGGGTCGAGCGGATCTTCGAGGTCTTGACCCATTTCGGGATCGGGCTTCTGCGCCGGCCATCAGCGCGGCGACGCTCTTGCGCTGATTGGGCATGATGACGAAGAACACATTGGCGGTCATGATCGTCGCCATCAGGGCGCCGGTGTGGATGAGCGCGCCGCGGCCGGAAAAAAACAGGGTGAAAACCCAGCTTGTCGCCACGACATAGCCGAAGCCGACGACGGCGAGCAGCGGCTCGTTGTTCGCGAGCGGCGAACGGCAGAGGAAGTCGTAGACGAGCCAGCCGAGCGCGAGCGCCACGATCCCGATCGCCGCCGCCTGCCAGGGCTCGAGCGCCATCACGGCCGGATCGATCAGATAAAGCTGCGACTGGCCGTAATAGACCCAGCAGAGCAGCGCAAAGCCGCTCATCCAGGTCCAGTAGGACTGCCACTTGTGCCAGATGAGGTGCTCGGGCAGCGACGACGGCGCGAGCAGGTATTTCCGCATCTCATAGAAGCCGCCGCCATGCACCTGCCACGAGGTTCCGGCCAGCGCTGGGTCGTCTTTGGCCTGCTTGCGCAAGCTGGCGTCGAGATGCATGAAAAAGAACGATCCGCCGATCCACGCGATCGCCGCGATCACATGCAGCCAGCGGAACAGCGCCGACCCCCATTCCCAGCCGAAGGTCTCCAAAGCCCCCATCAACCCGCCTCCTCCGGGCGAGACGATCGCGCCGGCTAAGATCACGATAAAGGCGGCGGCGCGGTTTGGGTAGGGAGTGCCGGCGCGGCCGCGGGGCAGACTGAAAGAATTGCCAGGCTCGCCAATGCGCGGCCCGAACTGCTAACCCGCCGTTAACGCTATCAGAGTCTTAATCCGCGGCGAGAAAAGCGGCGCTTTCCGGCGTCCGGCAAAAGCCCAAGTTTCGGCCGATTTGCGGCGCAGACCCCGGCCCGATCCCGTTTTCCCGCCGTCGCCGCGCGGTTCCGCCCGCCCAACATAAGGTTGCCTTCGCCGATGAACCCAGCCGACGTAGCCGCCGCGGCCGCGACTCCGGAAACCAGCATCTTCGAGATGTTCTGGTCGGCCCATATCGTCGTCAAGGCGGTGATGCTGGGCCTGTTGCTCGCTTCGCTCTGGTGCTGGACGATCATTTTCGACAAGACCCGCCTGTTTCATAAATTCAAGAACGAGATGGAGAGCTTCGAGCAGATCTTCTGGTCGGGCCAATCGCTCGAGGAACTCTACACCTCGCTATCGGCTCAACCGAACAACAGCGGCGCGGCGGCGCTGTTCGTGGCGGCGATGCGGGAGTGGAAGCGCTCGTTCCAGCAGGCGGCCGGCTCGTTCCGCGGACTTCACGCGCGCATCGACAAGGTGCTCGACGTCTCGATCGCCCGCGAGGTCGAGCGGCTCGAATCGAATCTCCTGGTCCTGGCGACGATCGCCTCGGCCGGACCGTTCATCGGCCTGTTCGGCACGGTGTTCGGGATCATGAACTCGTTCCAGTCGATCGCGGCGTCGAAGAACACTTCCCTCGCCGTCGTCGCGCCCGGCATTGCGGAGGCGCTGCTGGCGACGGCGATCGGCCTCTTCGCCGCCATTCCGGCCTTGATCGCCTATAACAAGCTCCAGGGCGACGTCGCCAAGGCCCAGGCGCGACTCGAGAGCTTCGCCGACGAATTCTCGTCGATCCTTTCCCGGCAGATCGATCATCATCTGTCGGTCGAAAAGGTCTCGTGAGGCGAAAGGAGCGACGCGATGGCCATCACTCCTGTCGCCAGCGGACGCAAGAGCGGTCGCGGTCGGCGCGGCGTGCCGCGCTATGGCGCGATGGCGGACATCAACATGACCCCGTTCATCGACGTGATGCTGGTGCTCCTGATCATCTTCATGGTCGCCGCGCCTCTGCTGACGACCGGCGTCTCGGTCGACCTGCCGCGGGCGAGCGCAACGGCGCTCAATGTCGAGCGCAAGCCGATCGCGGTCTCGCTCAACGAGCAGGGCCAGCTTTACGTCATGGATGAGCCGATCGCCGACGCCGATCTGGTCGCCAAGCTTCAGGCCGCCTCGCAGAGCGACGTCGATCAGCGCATCTATCTTCGCGCGTCGAAGGCGGTGCCTTACGGGCGCGTGGCCGAGATCATGGCGGCGGTCACGACCGCCGGGTACAAGAAGGTGGCCCTCGTCACCGAGCCGATCAAACAATAGCCGGGAGCGGCGTTGGACGAGCGGCGGTCATATTCGGGTTTTGCCGGCTCCGCCGCGCTTCACGGCGCGTTGCTGGCGCTGCTCCTGCTCGGCTTCGCCAGGGCGCCGAGATTCGCGGACAGTCCGGAATCGATCCCGATCGAAACGATATCGTTGAGCGAACTCAACCAGATCACCAACGGCGAGAAGAACGCCAAGCCCGCGCCGCAGCCTGCGCCCACGCCCACCCCCCCGCAGCCGCCCCCGGACCTGCGCGCGTCCGCGGAGCAGACGCCCACTCCCCCTCAACCGGCCCCCCCGCCTCCGCCGAAAGCGGAAAGCCCGCCGCCGCAGCCCGCGCCCCCGCCGCCTCCCAAGGCCGAGGCGACGCCGCCGCCCGAGCCGGAGCCGATGCCGCCCCAGAGGCCGGACCGGCCGCCGCCTCAGAAGCCCGCCGTCCAGGAGGCCCCGGTTCAGCCGCCGGTGCGGCCGAAGGTCGTCGAAACGCCGCAAGATCCCCCGAAGGAGCTGGCGCCGGAGAAACCGAAGCCGTCGCGCAATTTTGACCCGAACGCGATCGCCAAGCTCATCGGACAGAGCAAACCGTCGACGCCGGCAGCAGCCGCGACGCAAACGGCCTCGATTGCGCCCCAGGGGCTGCCGCATCACGACGCGCCGCACATGTCGATGTCGATGGCCTCGGCGCTCGATGCGTGGCTGACCGAGAGCTACCTCAATTGCTGGACGCCCCCGCCCGCCACGCCCGAGGGCGACACCTATGTCGCGGAGATCAGGGTGATCTTCAACCCCGACGGTTCGCTGTCGGCGCGCCCGGTTCTGCTCAATCCGCCGACCGACCAGGCCTGGCGCGCGCATGCGGAGAGCGCGATGCGCGCGGTCCGGAAGTGCGACCCGCTGAAGGTTCCAGCCGAGTACATGCCCTATTTCGAGCAATGGAAGGTCGAAACCATCCATTTCGATCCGCGGGAGACCCAAGGATGACGGCCGCGCTCCCACGTCGCCGCAAACCTCCGTCACGAGAACCGAAAACGAGATCCGACGCCCATGCTGATTTTTTCCAGGCTCGCCGCAGGACTTGTGCTCGCCGCGATCGCGGCGGGGGCTTACGGCTACGACCGCCTCTGGCCAGACAATTCGCCGCGGCCCGAGAGCCCATCCCGGGAAGCAGCGAAACCTTCCCGCCCTCCGCAGTCGTCGCGACCGCGGCGCCCACGGCGCCGGTTGCGGTCGAAGCTCCCGCGCACATGACGTCGGCGCAAGCAGGCGAGCTTCGACGCCTGGCTCATCAAAACCTATCTCGAATGCTGGAAGCCGGCGCCGCAGGCCGCGGACGCCGATCCTTACGTCGCCCAGGTGCGCCTGGCCTTCAATCCGGACGGCTCGCTCGCCAAGCCCGCGAAGCTGGTCAACCCGCCGTCGGACCCGGCTCTCAAGCCGCAGGCCAAAAGCGTCATGGCTGCGGTGCAGAATTGTAACCCGCTTCCCGTGCCGGCCCAATATCGGCCGTTTTATGAGCAATGGAAAACCGAAACCGTCCACTTCAATCCACAAGTCGCCGCCCGATGACGCCGCGCGACGAACTGTCGTTGTTGTCCCGCGAGATCGTCCGATGAATGTCTCCCGCTTCGTTTCCCGCCGCTCCGCGCTCTGCGGCGATTGCGCTTGGCGTCGTCAGCGCTCGCGGCCGCGCCCGCCAACGCCGAGGGCGACATCTATGTCCACGCAGGCGCCAACTTCAAACCCGTGACCATCGCGGTGACCCCGTTCGCCGGCGAGGAGGCGGGCGGCAAGATCAGCGGCGTCGTCGCCGCGGATTTCGCCCGGTCGATCTTCCTTCTGCCGCTCAATCCGGCGAACTTTCCCGAAACGATCGCCAATCCGGACGCGGCGCCCAACATGGACGCCTGGAAGACGGCCGACGCCCAGTTCGTTCTGACCGGACGGGTGCTGCGTCAGGACGCCGGGCGGGTCACCGCGCAATTCCGGCTATGGGACACGGCGAGCGGCGAGCAGGTCGCGGGCCAGCAATACACGACCGACGCGGCGAACGGCCGCCGGGTCGCCCATATGATCGCCGACGCGGTGTTCACGCGCGTGACCGGCGAAAAGGGATTTTTCGATTCCCGCGTCGTCTTCGTCGATGAGACCGGCCCGAAAGAGAAGCGGCGCAAGCGGCTGGCGATCATGGATATGGACGGCGCCAACGTGAAGTCGCTTGGCGGCAGCGAAGAACTCGTCGTCACGCCGCAATTTTCGCCGTCCGCCCAGCAGGTCGCCTACATGTCGTTCGGCGCCGGCGACCCCAAAGTGACGCTGCTCAATCTCGAGAGCGGGCAGCGCGAGTCGGTCGGCAATTTTCCCGGCATGACTTTCGCGCCCCGCTTTTCGCCCGACGGACAGCAAATCGTCATGTCGCTCTCGGACGGCGCAAGCACCAATCTCTACACCATGGATTTGCGCTCCCGCGCCACCACCCGGCTCACCGAAAACTCGGCGATCGACACGTCCCCGACCTACTCGCCCGACGGCGACGCAGATCGCGTTTGAATCCGACCGCGGCGGATCGCAGCAGATCTACGTCATGAGCGCCAGCGGCGGCCCGGCCAAGCGCATCTCGTTCGGCGACGGCCACTATTCGACGCCGGTCTGGTCGCCGCGCGGCGACCTCATCGCCTTCACCCGTATCAAGGGCGGATCCTTCGGCATCGGGGTGATGAAGCCCGACGGCTCCGGCGAGCGGATCCTGGTCGAAGGCTTCCACAACGAGGGGCCGACTTTCGCGCCCAACGGTCTCTACGTCATGTTTTTCCGCGACTCCGGCGGCTCGGGGGGCCCGAAGATCTACATGACCGACATTTACGGCCATGCCGAATTCCTCGTGCCGACGCCGAGCTACGCCAGCGATCCCTCCTGGGGCCCGCTCTTGAATTGAGCCGCCGCCTTTAGCGCGCCGGCCTATATCTTTCCGGCGCATCGCCTCCAGGCAATCGAGGAATATCCACACCGGACGCAAAAGCGGCGATTCGACGAAGGCCTCGCTGCGCGGCAATTCGACCGCAACCTCATGCGCTGGATCGCGCTCGATTGCCTTCCGATAGAGCCGCCAGGTGGCGTGACCGAGCACCGGCATGACGACGGCGAGGCCGAGGAAAAGCGGCAGCGAGCCCAGAATAAGCGCCACCGCGACGATAAGACCCCAAAGGCCGATGGCGACCGGATTCGCACGCGCCACGCGCATCGAAGTCTCGAGCGCGGGGACGAGGCCAACGTCGCGGTCGAGCATCAGCGGGAAAGAAACAACGCTGATGCAAAGCGCGAGCGCGGCGAAGCAAAAACCGACGAACCCGCCGAGGACGATAAGCGTCCAGCCGCGGCCCGAGGTCATGACATCGGTGAGGAAGGGAAGCGCCGCGGCCGGAGGGTTGGGGCCGTAGAGCCAAACGTAGATGAGCTCAGCAGCGAAGATCCAGGCGGCGAAGATCATGAGCAGGATGAGACCGAGCGCCAGGATCGAGGGCAGCGCCGGCGAGCGAAGAACGGCGAAGGCGTCGCGCCCTCTCACGGCGAGCCCACGCTCGCGCCGGCGGCTCATCTCGTAGAGACCAATGGCGACGAACGGCCCGATCAGCGCAAAGCCGGCGGCGAGCGGAAAAACGAGCTGCAGCGCGCTTGTGAACGAAGACATCGCGACGAGCGCGATTCCGGCCACCGCGTAGAACAATCCGACGAAGGCAGGATAGGTCGGCATGGCGAGAAAATCGTCGAAGCCCTCCCTAAGCGCGGAGAAGCAGTCGTGCGGGCCGATGGGGCGCACTTGCGGCGGCGCGGCGAGCGCCTCGGGGCCGAAATAAACGTGGAAAGCGGAAGTCATGGCGGTTCCTCCATGCATCTCACGCCGGGCGGGATTCGGGCGTCAGCCGGAGGGGCCTTAACGTCGCGAGGTCTCACGCGGGCTCTTGGGCGGGAGGCTACTCCCGAGGGCGCGGGTTGTCATCCGGCGTCACGTGAAGAGGCAGTGTCGTGCCCTGTGCGTTCGCACGTCATCGGGGTCGCGATGACGATTGCAGTTCGGCAAGACGCCGGACGCTTCGGATCAAACCTCAATCGGTCTTGACCGGTTTCGAGCCGGAAGCGGAAGTTCTCCGTTTCATGGCGCAGGTCGGTTTGGCGCAAAAAGCGTCCGTTGGCGGAAGGCATTGCGCCAAGCGATCATCGGACTCACCGAATCAATTTGCTGAAATGGCCTATCCTCCGGCGCGAAGCCAATTACAACCTCAGGATTATGATAATTAGTTGTGACGAGGGTCACAGCAGAAATCCATAGTCTCTGCAATTGGTGCGCATGTTTTGTGATGGGAATTGATGATCGACGGGAGGACCACGCTCTACTCGACCCCGCCGTATGCGATTTTTGACTTATGCGGGAGCGCTTGAAATGGAGACTTCCAAGTCAGAAGAACTTGAACTGTTAAAAACCCTTGTTGAGCAGATCAATAATCCAAGCGGCTGCGTTCTCATTCTTGGACCGCGGGTAGCGGTTCGCGCCGACGACGCAAATCGGCAGCCGCTTGACGAAATTCTGGCTCGCGAACTGCTCGCGAGCGTGCATGAAGCTCCCGAGATTCCGCCGAGCCTGCGCCATGCGGCGGAACTTTATTGTCACCGCAGCGGCAGTAGGACTTCCCTCGAGCGAGCGGCTCGGGATTTCTACGTACGCGAGACAAGTTCGACAACAGATTTCTACCGGGATTTGGCCGCCTTGCCAATCAAGCTTTGCGTCACCGCCTCGCCAGGCCATCAGATGGAAACGGCGCTAAAGGAGACAGGCAAAGAACCATGGAGCGATTACTATAATTTCAGAGGTAAGAGACGCGATAGAAAAGTCGAAATGGTCCCGACTGCAGCGAAGCCGCTGGTATACTATCTGTTCGGCGACCACGAAGATCGCCAATCAATGGTCCTCACAGAGATGGACCTTATCGATTATCTGGTTCAGATCGTCAAGGGTGAACCGCCGATTCCCGACACGGTCCGTTCCATTCTAGCCGACAACGACGCGTCATTTCTTTTTCTTGGATTTGGATTTCACAATTGGTATTCACGCGTCCTCTTGAAAGTATTGAATGTGTACGGGCACAACGACAAGCCGATCGCCTTCGAAGATCCCGAGTTCTTTCACCTACCCGAACACCCCCAGACGACCAAGTTCTTTTCCGGCGACCGCCTGGTGACGTTTTGGCACCTTCGCTGGGAACAGTTTGCCCGCGGGCTTCGGCAGACCTACGAGGAGAGTTGCGCCCCGTCGTCCGCCGAACGAATTCCGACGCAGGCGGACCCGGGCCCGGCCGTGCCCTGCGCTTTCCTCAGCTACGCGAGCGAGGACCGCGTTCTTGTCGATCTGCTACGGGGCAAGCTTGAAGCGAACGGCGTCAGGGTCTGGCAGGACAGGCAGAATTTGCGCGCCGGAGACCGCTGGAACGACGTGCTGCTGTCCGTCGTCAAGAACAAGGTCGACTACGCTATCGTCGTCCAAACGCCTTCCATGACGACGGCGGTCAGCGGCGTGTTTCATCGCGAGATCAAGGCGGCGCTGGAAAAAGACGGAGACATGGGAGAATTCGAGGATCAGAAGTTGCGCTTTCTCATCCCCGTCACGATCGGCTCCTGCGAACCCCTGCGGTCTCTGACCGACTTTCACATGATCGACGTTGGCGATTCGGACGGAGTCGGCCTGCTCGTTGAATCGATCATGGAGGACTGGGCGAAACGGCAAAAAAAACTTGCCCTCCAGCCGTGTGCCGCATGAACCAGATATCGCCAGTCTCCGTGAGCCAGGCGTCGACTCGCAGCCGATATCCGGGAACCCGCCCGTTCTCCGAGTCGCCCGAGGACCAGCAGCGTTTCTTCGGCCGCCACCGGGAGGGCCAGCAACTCTATCTGCGGGTTCTGAGCGTGTCGCTTCTGTTGCAATTCGCAAAGTCGGGGCTCGGCAAGACCTCGCTGCTCCAGGCCTCGCTTTTTCCGCGCTTGCGGGAGAAGGCTTTCCTGCCGGTGATGGTTCGTTTCAATGAAAAGAACGAAAGCCCGGTGGACGCCGTCGCCCGTTCGATCAGGCAAGCTTGCAAGATCGAGCAATTGCAGGTGCCAGAATTCCGAACGGACGGACTCTGGGAACTGCTTTCGACGGCGTTGGTGTGGCGCCGCGATCTCTTGCTAACGCCAGTGCTTGTGCTCGACCAATTCGAGGAGGTGTTCACAGTTCGCGACAGGGCGTTCCGCGACGCGCTCGCCGCCGAATTGGGAACGCTCGCCACCCGGATCCCGCCTGAGCGAACCGGCTTGAGCAAGGCAAGCGAATCCGAGCCGCCTTCGACGCCGCCAGAGGTGAAGATCCTCATCAGCATGAGAGAGGACTACCTCGGGGCGCTGGAAGAATTCAGCCCCGCCATTCCGAACCTTTTCCACGAGCGGTTGCGCCTCGGACCCCTGAGTGAAGAAGGGGCCCGCGAGGCCGTTACGAACCCCGCCCAACTTGTCGCACAAGACGGAGACGAGCCTTATTGGGCGCCGCCGTTCGAGTTCGAAAAGTCCGTGCTCGACGAGATGATCACATTCCTCATGGGCGAGGCGGGGGTCATCGAACCGTTCGCACTCCAACTGCTGTGCCGTCGGGGGGAGTTGATCGTCCACGACAAAGGCCAAAAGAGCAAGAGCCTGGCGGTTCTCACGCTCGCCGATTTCAACTACGGACGGGACTTCAGCCAGGTCCTAAAGAATTTCTATCAAGAAGCCATGGAGCGATTGGAGCACAGGCTGGGGCGGGCGGCGCGCGAGAACGTTGAGGAACTCTGCGAGCACGGCCTCTTGGATCACGAACAGGGCCGCAGGCTCCTTCTGGAAAAGCTGCAAATCCACGACCAGTTCGGGGTAGATGATAGAGCCCTCAACGTCCTAGTCCAGGAGCGTCTGGTCCGCCGCGAGCGCCGGCGGGAGAGCACGTTTTACGAAATAAGTCACGATCGTCTCGCGGAATCGATCTATGCGTCGCGTAGAAACAAATTTTCGAAGAAAGAGCGCGAGCAGAGACGAAACGAACAAGAACTGATAAAAAAGACGTACAGATATATACTGACCGCTGTCACTGGTGTCTTGCTGGCGGTCCTTATTACGTCGTCATATTTCATCATTACAGACAGAGCAACCGATATCGCAGCAAGACTGAGCGTTGCCGCTGATGACGGCACACCGCTCCGGGTCCGATTGCTTTCCCTGGTGGACGCGTCGATGAATTCCGAGAACGCCGGAATCCGAATGGCGCTGAGGTTCATGTTTGGCCCGCACGCCAAAGAGGCAGACCAGGCGCTGCGGGAAATATTGGCGCGGACCCCCATTTTTGGCGGCACGGCTCAAGCTGCGCTGGATTCAGACGGCGGGCGTCTCGCTTACCTGTCATTTTCAGCCGATTCCCCCGTCGGAAAAGCGGTCAGCGTGGACTTGCCGAAAAATGTAAGCGACGTGTCGGAACTGAGCCTTGTTCATGCGAGTTCCGCCGCCAAGCCAATCGACGTTCCGCTCGACAAAGTCGGCGGAGGTTCGTTCGCACGTCCGACGATCGGATTCATCGCCCCTGCGGGTCATAAGGGGGACGCGCGGGCAGAGGTGATGATCATAAGTCCCGGCGTGCTGACGACAGAACCGGGAGCAAGTGCGCCGTGCAAGGACAGCTGGGGTCCCGACTTGGAGCAGAAGGATGGGCAGGGCGTCGCCAATCGAAATACCTTGCTCCTTGTCTCGCCCGACAACTCGATAAGAACGCTCGACCTTAGACTGGGCGGGTTCGGGCGGGGCGTGCAGTTTCCGCTGCAGGTCGATTTCGCGAACAACTCATTCCGCGTGACCAGCATGACGCGAAGCGGAGGTCTGCCGGCGACACTCTGTCTTCTTTCATTCCAGGCGACCCAACCCGATGAGGCGACCCTGGTCATAAAGGGCGCAATGGGTTTGAATCCTGCGCCCGATATTTCTTTCACCGCCGAAGATGAATTCCCGGCTCAGCTCGACTGGGAGCCGATCAAGCGACAGGCGCGCCGAATTCCCGTGCTCGCTGTCGATTGCGACAAATTCGCCTTCCTGGGCTTTCCAAACCCCGGCGATGGAGCTTCGTTCACGCATCCGATCGTGTATGCCGGGGACTTTGTCGGTCTCGCCTCGTCAAGGGAGATCAACTTCAACTTTCCGCTCGGAAACAATGCCCTGTCTTCGGTCGCGATATCGCGAGGCTGTGCGGCCGCAATTGTGCGCCTGTCGCCAAATTCTGACCCTGCTGCTCCCGAACGAACCGCGGGCGACAAACTATTCGTGGTCGAATTTAATCAAGACGAGAAGCTCGGAGTGACATCCGAGTACGAGATTCCAGCTTCGCTGAAGGGCTTCATGTTGCCGTCTTGGCCTTTGCTCTCGCCAGCTCTCGCCGGCGCGCCTCTGCCGGGCTCGAACGCGATGCGGGTCGCCTGGCTGACGGAAAATGGCCTTGCGGTCGTGGATCTGCAGGAGCGGGCGAAGGTAACTCCCCTCGGTGGTCCGGAGGGTCAGGTCCTCTTGACGGGCTTTACCAATTTTCAGGGCAATACGCGAATGACCATTTCCAAGGACGGCAATTTTCTATTGATGGTGTCGCAGAAGTCTTTCGGCGTAGCCCCTGATTTTAAAATCTATGATCTGCGCATGGAAAAACGCCGGGACTTGCTGGCCACCCTGGACGGTGCGCAGCTTCGCCAGATAGCATGTCGGGTGTTGAGTTTTCTGCATCCCTCAGGTCCGTCGGACGACGCCGCGGCTATCCTGCGCGGCGCCAATTTCAACCATCCGATGAGTCTCTGCGATCAGAGTTGAAAGCTTCATCGGCGCGCCCCGGCGCAAACGACGCGGTCGCCGGGGCGAAAATGGCTTGGACTTCCTTCGACCGCTTCCGACGGTGAGGGCTATTTCACGCCCGCAACGAACTGGCGGCTTTGGCGCGCACGCCTGTCCTTACCAAGGCGACTACGGTAGGCGTGCCATCCGACTTCACGCGGGCGGCTGGAACAGGCGCTGGCCGATGAATTCACCCTCCCGGACGCCGGCGGGGCAAGCAAACAGGCCGCCGCCGGTATGGGTGGTGAACTGGTTGAGAGCGTCGAGCTTCGACATGTTCTCGTAGATCTTGATGAAGCCGGCGCGCGGATCGCGCTGGTAGGCGACGAACATCGAGTCCGGCGTCGTAAAGCATGCCCTGGCGCCAGGGCGGCCAGCGCTCGGCGGTGAAGCTGACCCCGTCATTGTAGGAATAGGACCGGCGCAGGATCTGCGCGCCGTCATTGACCGACGCCGCGCCGAGCCGGACATGGGCGTTGTCGGCGATCAGCGGATTGCCGTCCTTGTCCGCGCGGTCGAGGTCGAGAGGGTCCTGCTCGCCGGACTTGCCGATCGGCGCGCCGGAATATTTGTGCCGGCCGATCACCTGCTCCTGGAAGTCGATCTCGGTTCGATCCCAATGCTCAAGCGAAATCCTGATCCGCCGGACCACCATATAGCTGCCGCCGCGCATCCAGTCCGGGCCATCCTCGCCGACCCACACCACATCATCGATCCCCCGCGGAGCATCGGGGGTGTGCGGGCGCGCCGCCGAGCGGCAGGATTGACCGTCCCGTCCTTGAAGCCCATCAGGTTGCGCGGCGTTTCGCCGGCGGAAGTCGAGGCAGGAAGCCGCTCTGCGCCCACCGGATCTGCGCCGCGCCATAGCTGAGGCGATCGAGTTCGCGCACCGCGTGAAACGCGATCTGCGGGTCGTCGGCGCAAGCCTGCACGAAGATATCGCCGCCGGTGCGCGCGGGCTGCAATTGGTCGCCGTTGAATTTGGGCAGGTCGACGAGCGCGTCCGGCCTCTTGGCGGCAAGACCATATCGGTCGACGCCATTCTTCGTGAAGAGACCCGGCCCGAAGCCAAAGGTGATGGTCAGGCGCGAGGGTGGAAGACCGAGGGCGGACCCGCCGTCCGGCCCTTCGATGGTGACGTCGTCGCCGAGAGGCCGCGCCGTCTCCCCCGCTATCATGCGCCGGGCGGCGTCAGTCCACAGCCGCAGCATCGCCGTCACCTCATCGACCGATTTGGCGACGAGGTCGAAGGCGACAAAATATGCGTTCGTCTGCGGCGGCGTCGCGATGCCGCCCTGATGTGGGCCGAAGAACGCTTCCCTGAGCGCCCCGGCAGCCGGAGCCTCGGGCATCGCGGCGCGCGCAATCTTTCGCTACGTCTCGCGCCAGCGAGCAATCCGCCGGCGCCGGCCAGAAGGCCGCGCCGGGATGGGCCGCCCGCCGGGCGCGAACGGACAACTCATTTTGCGATCGCCAACGTGTTGTCCTCGTCCTTGACGAAAGTAGAATCCGTCGCCGGCCGGCGTCATGGCGATGCCGAACAGATCGCCGCTGCCCGGCGGCTTCTGCGCCTTGTTCGGATCGATCCAGCGGGCGCTTGCATCTGTTCGCCGCTGATCGGATCGATCTCGACGACCTGCCCGTTCTTGCGCGTTGATCACGAGAAGATGGCCGTTCGGCGCCGTCGCCATCGCCAGTGGCGCTTGCAGCAGGCCATCCTTGGTGACGGTGCGGCCAATGCCGGCGCTGTGGTCGCGGGTCGTGGCGTCCCAAATCGCGCTGATCCGGTTTCCGGTCGCGTCAGAAACGTAGAGCGTATCGTTGGGTCCAAGCGCGAGCCCGGTCGGGCCGATGAGGAACACGTCCTTGTTCGGCTGCGAGCCGAAGCCGCTGCCGACGACGGTCTGGTCGACGACCGTCGGCGGCTTGCCCTCCGGAATCGCGAGCTTGATGCGCAAGCACAGTCGCCTCGTTGACGACGCGCGGATCGCCTTCGGGCGAACCGACGCCGAAGCCGGCCATGCTGACGAACAGGGTCGCGGTGTCGCCGTTGTCGATCACCGCCATATTGCCCCAGGGCATGTCGATCTTGTCGCCGGCGATCATGCCGGCGACCTTGCCGTTGGAGTCGAGCACGATCAGGCAGCCCGCGCCCCTGGTCCCCGTCGTACCGTCGGCGCTCGGCGCGCTGCCGACGATGACCCAGCCGCTCTTGAGCATGGTCATGGCCGTCGATAGCCCGACGCCGCCCGGACATCCGGCAAGATCGCGAGGCAGCGCGGCGAAGGTGGTGAGTTTCTTGGTCGTCGGATTGTAGTTGACGATGGTGGTGCCGAGCCCCTGCAGATTGCCGGCGTCGTTGAAGTTGCTGATCAGGACGTCGTCCTTCTCGATCGATCCGGCGGAAACCGGCGCAACGACGATCGCATAGGGGTTCTGATCGCCGTTGTCGGGAACGGTCGGAACCGAGCACCGTCTGCCGATGGATTCCATCGAGGAAGCTCGCCGAGGCGCGGCGGACACCGCCGCGTGTGGCGCGAGACCGCCAGCGCCGCCCAAGCTCCGAGCGCCAACGCGCGGCGGCTCGCGCGCGAAACCATGTCGCGATGTCTCGCTCATATCAGTCTTTCCCTGACGGTTGGAACGAAGGCGCGCTTCGGAAGCGTCCGCGGTTTCACGGCCCGCTCGCCGGGCCAGGTTCTCGGACTCGCGGATGGGAGCCGCGCGCGAATAAGCCATCACCGGGCCTTCGACGCTGAGCCAGACGCTGGCGCCCTGCACCAGGCGCCATGTGGCCCGCGACGCGCGCGGTGACCGTGTCTGCGCCCGAGTCCAGCGCGACGGCGACGCTGGCGTCGTGGCCGTAGTAGGTGACGGCGAGAACCCGCCCCTCGACCGCGCCGGGCCTGGCGGGCGACGCAAATCGAATCTGCTCCGGCCGCACCATCACGTCGGCGGGCCCGTCCGCCGCGGCCCGCGCCAGTTCGAGCCGCCCGAGCGCGCAGGTGGCGAACCCTGCCGCGACGACGCCCGGCAGCAGCGCCGCCTCGCCAACGAATTGCGCCAGAGCGGCGTCGACGGGCTCGCCGGTACAAGTCTTCAGGCGGCGCGACCTGCGCCAGCACGCCGTCGCGCAGGACGGCGACCTCGCGGCCCATGGAGAGGGCCTCCGACTGGTCGTGCGTCACCAATAGCGCGGTCGCTCCCGCCGCCTGCAGGATCGCCGCGACGGCTTGTCGGGTTTCGATCCGAAGCGAGGCGTCGAGAGCCGAGAAGGGCTCGTCGAGCAGCACGAGCTTTGGCCGCGGCGCGAGCGCGCGGGCCAGCGCGACGCGTTGCTGCTCGCCGCCGGAAAGTTCGTGCGGGCCGCGGCTGGCGTAGGATGCGGGCAGGCCAACGCATTTCCAGCATCGTTTCGGCCCTGAAACGATCGCGGCGATCGCCGCCGCGGGAGCCCGAAGACGACGTTCGCGGCGACCGTCAGGTGGGGAAAGAGCGACCCCTCCTGGGTTACATAGCCAACCTGCCTCTTCTCCGGCGGGAGATGAAAACCCGGATCCGGATACCACCCGGCCGTCGATCTCGATCGTCCCCAAATCGGCGCGCTCGAACCCGCTGAGCAACCTCAGCAGCGTCGTCTTGCCGCTTCCCGACGCGCCGAGGATTGCGAACAGCGCGCCGGACGGCACGGCAAGATCGACTCCGCGCAGGATCGCCGTTCCGCCAAACGACTTGGTCAGCGCCGAGATGCGCAGGTCGGCCATCGTCAGGCCCGAACCGGAAATGCCGCGGCGCCGAAACGGTGCGCAAGCAGCCAGGTGGAGAGGAGCGATATCGCCAGCATCATCGCCGCGAACGGCGCGGCGGCGGCAAAAGCCAGCGACGTCGTGTTGGCCCAGACCTCGGTCGCCAGCGTTCGCGTACCGATCGGCGCCAGCAGCAGCGTCGCCGTCAGCTCGGTGGCGACGAAGACGAACACCATTGCGGCTCCGGCGCCTACCCCCGGTCCCGCCAGCGGCGCCAGGACCCGGACGGTGACCGCGAACCACCCAAGCCCGAGCGAACGGCCCGCCTCCTCAAGCCCGAGTTGGACCTGCGCCAATGCCGAGCGGACCCCGACCAGCGCGAACGGCAGGAACAGGATCGCATAGGCGATCACCAACAGCGCCGCGCTTTGGTACAGCGGGCGGATCGTCTGCACGGTGAGCGAAATGAACGCCAGCGCAACGACGATGGCCGGCACCCCCTGGGCGAGATAGGCGATCCGCTCGAGAACGATCGAGAGGCGGCTCGGGTAGCGCGTTGCGAGATAGGCGAGCGGCGCCGCCAGCACGACGGCCGCGGCGGCGCCGGCCAGTCCATAACCGACCGAAGCAAGCGTCGCGTCGAAGAGAGCCGGCCAGGATGGCGCGACCGGCGAGGTCGCTGCCTGGGCGTGCTGGATCAGCCAATAGCCGATCATGCCCAGCGGCACGCCTAGCGTCGCCGTCGTCAGCGCGACGAACGCCAGCAGAGCCAGCCACCGGATCCATCCGAGACGCACGGGCGCCGCGATCCGCCGGGCGCCAGAGCCGATGCGCGCATAGCGCGCCCGGCCGCGCACTTTCAGTTCTCCGATTACGCAGACGAGACAGAGGCCGATGAGCACGAGCGCCAGCAGCGAGGATTCCGGCCCGTCCAGTCCGGTCCGGTATTGAGCGTAAAGTTCGGTCGTGAAAGTGCGGAAGCGCAACAGCGCAAAAGCGCCGAACTCGATCAGCACATCGAGCGCGACCAGCAATACTGCCGCCGTAGAGCGCCGGGCGCAGTTGCGGCGCGACGACGCGGAAGAAGCATCCCCAGGGCCCGTGACCGAGCGACCGCGCCGTCTCCTCCAACCCCGGATCGAGGCCGCGCAGCGCGGCGGCGACCGGCAGATAGACCAGCGGATAGTAAGCGCACGTCACCACCAGCAGCGCGCCGCCGAAATCCTGCAAGCCATTGCTGAGCGAGACCCAGGCATAGCTCGAGATGAATGGCGGAATCGCCAATGGCGCGACGGCGAGCACAGCCCAAACCTTCCGGCCCGGAAGATCGGTTCGCTCGATTAGCCAGGCCGTCGCCGTCCCGATGACGCGCACGTCGCAGAGGCGGCGACAACCAGTCCGATCGTATTGACAAGCAGTCGGCCGACGAGCGGACGCATCAGCAAATCCACCGCGCCTTGCGCGCTCACTCCGGCCGCCTGAACGAGCGTGACCAGGATCGGCAGCAGAACGAGCGCGGCGGCGAATATTGCCGCGCCCGATCAGAGCGGCGGGCGCGCGTCCCCTCCGATTGGCCAGCGCAGGCTGGCCAAAGCCGAAGGCGCGCGCGGCGCCATTCAGGCTGACGGCATGCGACATCAGATCAGGCCTGCCTCGGTCAAGAGCGCAGCGGCGTCGCGGTCGTCGCCGATCTGCTTGAGAGTCAGGGATGGAGGCTGCAATTCGCTCGCCGGCTTCAGCATCGGGTTCGCCGCCACGCCCGCGGCGAGCGGATATTCGAAGGTGATGTTGAGTTTCGACACCAGCTCCTGGGCGGGTTTGCTGACCAGGAAGGCGAGGAACTTCTGCGCGGCCGCCGGGTTGCGCGAACTCTTGAGCGCCGCGGCGCCGGACACATTCATCAACTCCGCCGACGTCGCCGCCGGCAAAGTGGTGAATGGCGCTCTGCATCTTGTCGGCGCCTTTTTCCATGCGCAGCCGCGCCCAATAGTAATTGTTGATGATCCCGGTCGCGACCGCGCCCCGATCGACCGCGGCGATGACCCCTTCGTCATCGTCGAAGATCATGGCGTTGTCGCGCAGGCCTTTGAGCCATTCCAGGGCGGCGGGACGCCCTTTCATCGCCGCGACCGCCCCGATGAGCGGGAGGAAATCGGCGTCGGTCGGCGCGATCGCGACCTTGCCCTTCCATTCCGGCTTCGCCAGATCGAGCAGCGACCCAGGCAGCGCCGCCTCCTGGATCATGCTGGGGTTGTAGGCGACCACGTTTTCGCGGGCGAGAACGCCGACCCAATCGCCGGCGGAGCTGCTGTCCTGCGCTGGCACGCTGGCCAGCGTCTCCGGAGCGACTTTCGCCAGCAATCCCTTCTCCGACAGCAATTCGAGCTCGGGCGAGTTCTCGGTGAAGAAAACGTCCGCAGGGGACGACCTTCCCTCCTTCACCAGCTGGCTCGCGAGTTCGGGGGCCTCGCCCGAGTGAACCTTGACGTCGATCCCCGTTTCCTTGGTGAATTGCTTGGTCAGGATGTCGACCGTCTGCTCGTGTTGGGCTGAATAGAGGGTCAGCGAAGCGGCGCGCGGCGCCGGACGAGACCATGCCGAGCCCGAGGCCGGCCGCGGCGACGGAAGCGAAGAGGACGGAAAAGCGCGACATTGAATTTCCTGTATTCGGCCGGCGGACCGAGCCTTTTGATCACCGGCTTCCCGTTAACAAGGGGGCGCCCAGCGGACAAGAATGGCGCGTGAAACTTAGAAACGATTCAATTTAGAAGGGTTTCAAATCGGGACCCGACCGAGCCTCCGGGCTATCCCGCGAAGCGCGCTCTTTTCCAGCGTCGTCCAATCGCGGTTGTCGGCTCGCGGATTCGCCCGGGTTTGCCGCTGGCCGGCGATAAAACGTCCGATTTGTTTCGACTTTGGTGACTCTCGGGCAAAAATGGTCGCCCGCGCCGAAAAAACCCCTTGCGCTCAGGCGCGATTCGAACAAATAAGGGTCTGCCCAATACGCACGTGCCTGTGGTCGTGTGTCGGTCGGCGGGGATCTGGACAAGAGGCCAGTTAACCGCCCCTGGAAGACCGGCAGCCGGAGGCGAACCGGCGAACCCCGCCAAACGGGGGACGCGACTTGAAGCAACGACGGACCGGGCTTTTTTGGTCTCTGCCGGCCCTCCAAAGGCCGGCGCCCAAAGAGGCTTGTCTATCTTGCCGGGCGTGCGGACGGGACTTTTCCTCGTCCAAACGATGGCTCTGATCGCCTAGGCCTGCCAACAGGCCCGGGCGCGTCATGGCCACGGCGCAGCAGCTGATTGCTCGCGCGCCTTCGCTGGTGGCTTTTCAAAAGCCGCCGCCGGAGTCGACGGGCGGTCGCGTCGGCGGGTCAACGACTTCGCATCGCGTCTCCAACGCGCGGCGCGAAAGTCGCATCGCCGGCGAATCCTTCATGTTTCCAGGCGCGGAGAAACCGCGCGCTTGGGGGATGCCGCTATGACGGACCGCATCAAGGAATTCCTCGCCCGCAACCGCGAGGACGGCCCACGACTCGTCGTCGATCTCGACGTCGTGCGCGAGAACTATCAGGGCTTCGCCGGCGCCTTGCCGGACACCCGCGTGTTCTATGCCGTGAAGGCGAATCCGGCGCCGGAGATTCTTGATCTCCTCGCCTCTCTCGGCTCGTGCTTCGACACCGCCTCGGTCGCTGAGATCGAGCAAGCGCTCGCCGCCGGCGCGACGCCCGATCGGATCAGCTTCGGCAACACGATCAAGAAAGAAAAGGACATCGCGCGCGCCTACGCGCTTGGGATCTGCCTTTTTGCCGTCGACTGCGAGTCGGAAGTCGAGAAGATCGCGCGCGCCGCCCCGGGAGCGAAAGTGTTCTGCCGGATCTTATGCGACGGCGCGGGCGCCGAATGGCCTTTGTCGCGCAAATTCGGCTGCGCGCCGGAGATGGCCGCACGAGTGCTCGAGCGCGCCCATGCGCTCGGCCTCGTCGCCCATGGCCTCTCGTTCCATGTCGGCTCGCAGCAGGCAAACCCGCGAATGTGGGACCGGGCGCTGAAAGTGTCGGCGGCGATTTTCCGCGACCTGGCCGAACGGGGCGTCCAGCTCGCCATGATCAATCTCGGCGGCGGCTTCCCGACCCGCTATCTGAAAGACGTCCCGGCGATCAAGACCTATGGACAAACGATCTTCCGCGCGCTGCGCCGCCATTTCGGCAATCGCATTCCCGAGACGATCATCGAGCCCGGTCGAGGTATGGTCGGCAACGCCGGCGTCATCGAGGCCGAGGTGGTGCTGATCTCGAGGAAGTCGGACGAGGACAAGAGCCGCTGGGTTTATCTCGACATCGGCAAGTTCAACGGTCTCGCCGAGACGATGGACGAGATGATCCGCTATCCGATCCGCACCGCCTTCGATGACGACGCGCTCGGGCCCTGCGTGGTCGCGGGACCAAGCTGCAACTCGGTCGACGTGCTGTACGAGAAGGAGCCCTACCTTTTGCCGGTCTCGCTCGAGATCGGCGCCAAGGTGCTGATCGAGGGAACCGGGGCCTATACGACGACTTATTCCTCGGTCGGCTTCAACGGCTTCCCGCCGCTGAAGTCGTATGTGATCTAAGAGCGCGATGCAATCAAGTCGAACCGTCCCCGTCATTACGAGGAGCGTAGCGACGAAGCAATCTACGGGGCCTAGAACGCCCTACGTTCCGATGGATTGCTTCCCCCCGGACTTGATCCGGGGGTCGCTCGCAATGACGGGTCTGAGTCGACTTGAAATCGTCCCGCTCTATCCGTGGTCTCGGGCGGCCTTGTTCGCCGGCCCGAGCGACACTGGGTCACCGAGGGTGAACAAGCCGACACGATGAGGAGATGCGTCGCTCCCCATCGGCGCCGGCGTTCCGAGCTATCAAATTCGTTGGAGCTTGTGGCGATCGAGGGGACCGGCGCCCTCGGGTCGACTATGAGTCGGATTCGCCAGACGGCCGACTTTCTCTCGCTCGAGATGAATTGAGCGTCTTTTTGCTGCGATACCGAGGCCCTTTTGACAACGGACGTCGACCGCTCGTCCTTCTTCATCGCGCTTGTCATCGTCGACGTGCTCTCTGGCCTCGCGGACGCGATCTCCGGCCCTTACGTCGTGCTCTTCCTCGTCGATCAGGCGCAACTCGGCCCCCTTTCCTTGAGCGCAATCCTGACCGCGAGGGCGTTGAGCGGCATTGCCTTCGGCACCGCCTTTGGCGCCTGGATCGACAGGAAGACGACCATCGCGCCGCTCCTCCTGGCGCTCGCCGGGTCCGCTGTCGGCTACACCCTACTTGGATTCACAATTAATTTCGTTGTGCTGCTGGTCATCGCGGCGATCCCGATCGCGATCGGCGCGGCGGCCTTCTCCCAATCGATCGCGCTCGTCAAACGACAGTTCGAGCAGGCCAGCCCATACACCGCCAATCGCGCCGTCGGCGTTCTTCGCGCCAGCTGGTCGGTCGCGTGGGCCATCGGACCCGCGGTCGGCGCTGTGATTGTCGGGATCGTCGGCCTTCGCGGCGCCTTTCTCGCGAGCGCGGCTTCAGCCGTGACCGCCCTTGTGACTCTCGCCCTTGTCCGGGCAAGGCCCCTTCCCGCCGACCCAACTCACGCCAAACGACCCAAGCCTGCCAATGGAGGCCCGGCGATCGCCCTCGCCTTCGCCGCCCTCATCCTGTTTCACACCGCCATGTTCCTGGGCTCGATCCCGCTTCCCATCGTGCTCATCACCTCGCTGGGCGGGGCGAACAGCGACATCGGAGTGGCGATGAGCCTCTGCGCCGCTCTCGAACTCATCGTCATGGGCGCACTCATCTGGCGACCGCTTCAGCGCGGCGAACGGGCGGCGATCGTCGTCGGCCTGGCTGCGTTCGTCGCGTATTTTGTCGCGCTCGCGCTCGCGGGTTCGGTCGCCGCGGTGTTCTGGGCCCAGATTCTCCGGGCGATCGGCATTGGTCTCGTGAGCTATCTCGGAATCAGCTATCTACAAACGCTCATGCCGCACCGCGCCGGCGCCGCGGCGGCGCTGTTTTCGAATTCCGGCCAACTGGGCTCGGTCCTCGCCGCTCTCGGCGTCGGCGGCCTGGCGCAGGCCTTCGGCTACGGGTCGATCTTCATCGTCTGCGCCGTTCTCAGCGCGGCGGGTCTGGTTCTGGTTTGCTTGATCCCCACTGGACGGGATTAGTTTTGGCTGGCTCGCGCCCCGGCTCGCGATCCAGCGGGCCAATCGGCGCCTCGTCATTTCGATCGACCTCCGGCCATCGCGCTCTTGACCAATCCGTAGCTCTCGCGCGACGAGTCCGGACGCCGCCGACCGCCATCGCTCAATTTGGAACATGACTCCGATGAACCCAATGCTTCGCGGCGTGACCATCCTCGGGTCGATCGCCGGCCTCGCTCGGGCGGCTTTCGCCGCCTCCACACCGTTGGTCGCGACCCAGCCGGATCCGAGCCCGGATGTTGCGCCCTATTTCGTATCTGACGCCGACCCTCGCTGGTCCGATGAGAGCTGGTCGCCGCGCGACATCGATATGCTCCGGCAGAAGGTGAAGTACGTCTTCGTGATCTTCAACGAGAACCGCTCGTTCGACCACGAGTACGGAACGCTTCCCGGCGTGAACGGCCTCTATTCCGACGGCAAATCACCGCGCGGCTCCGCCAGCACGCCGGGCTTCACCGAGACCTATCTCGACACGAATACCGGCGAGACTGTCACCGTCCAGCCATTTCGGTTCGGGCCGGAGCAGAATTCAACGATCAAGGACTCGACCGACCATTCGCACACCGGCCTTGCCGCCAAGCTCGACGTTCAGAACGGCGTGCCGCAAATGGACAAGTTCGCGTTCGTCGAGTGGTCCAAGTACGCCCGTTCCGGCAGCGCCCAGAGCGAAGCGATGGGCAAGCAGTTCGCCCGCCTCGTGATGGCGCATATCGACTGCGACACCATCCCGTTCTTCTGGCGCTCCGCCAGCCGCTTCACCATCTTCGACAACATTTTCGCCACCGAGGATACGCCATCGACCCCCAACGCAGTCGCGATGATCGCCGGGCAATCGGGCGAGACCCAATGGGTCAAACACCCGGGTCCGACGGCAAATCCGGCCGATGACGGTTTCACCGGTCCGATCAGCGGCACGATCAACGGCAAGTCATATTCGGGCTCGGCGACCACGCAGGGTCCGCCGCTGGTCAACGATCCCCAGCCCTGGTGGGGCTCCGAGTTCGACGATACGGCGGCGGGACGCGAGCCAACCGGAGCGGCCGGGAAGGAATCCTACAATTCCGCCAACATCGCCTCGAACCTCACCTTCGCCACCCTGCCGCTGACCTTCATGGGCGGCTGGATCGACTGGTTCACGAGCTTCGACCGCAACCCGGCCTTCGACCTCTCCGACGTCGGCAAGGACATTCCGTTCATCGCCAACCTCGGCGGGACGCCGGTCCAGTGGCGCTGGTACCAGAACGGCTACGACCGGGAGCCGACCGACGCCGGCCGCGCGGCGTCGCACCGGAACTACGTCAGCCACCACAACGGCGCGCAATATTTCGGTTATCTCGCCAACAACCCGGCCGAGGAGGCCAATCTGCGCGGCGAGGGCGATTTCTTCGCCGATATGAGCGCGGGCGCCCTGCCGCGCAATGGCGGCGTCTTCTACATCCGCGGCGGCTACTACAATCTAAACTACCCGAAACAGACCGCGATCATCCAGAACCCGAACTATCCCGACAAGAACGGACTGACCCCGGCCGAGATCGCGGCGATCGACGTCGCGAAGTCCGGCGACGACGATCATCCGAGCTATTCCGACAGTCAGCTGACCGAGGCCATGGCCGCGCGCGCGATCAACGCCATCGCCGCCAACAGGGACGTCTGGGAGCATAGCGCGATCATCATCACTTACGATCAGTCCGACGGTCTGTACGACCATGTGGCGCCGCAAATCTTGAGCTATGGGCCCGACGGCCTGCCGCTGGCGCGCGGCGTCCGCATCCCGCTCCTGCTTATTTCGCCCTATGCGCGGGCCCACGCGGTGTCGCACGCCGAAGGCGACCACAACGCGGTGATCGAGACGATCAACGCGCTGTTCGGCCTGCCGGCGCTGTCGAGCCTGCCGGACGAAGCAGACGCGCTCGCAGCCGGCGATTCGCCCGCGTTCAACGCTGTTGCGCCGGCCGGGTTCGAGCAGAAATTTCTAGGTCCTCGCGACGCCAATTCACCGATCGCCGAGAGCCTGCTCACCGGGTTCGACAAGGCCCGGCTCAGCGGCGCCCTGCCGCCGCTGCCGGCTGCCTATGCGACAATTCCCGACGACATCGTCAACACCTTTCCGCACTACGGCGGCAAAGGCTGCGCCGCAATCGGGGTCACGCCGGAGGACGTACGCCAGGGCATCCCGAACGTGATCCCGGACGGATTCAACTCGCTGCCCGCGACGCTGCCGGCGTACAATTGAGCGGGCCCTGCGGCTGGAGTCGTCCTTCGAGACGCGATGCTTCGCATCGCTCCTTGTATCTCCCCTGCGTCGCGCCGGGCCGCTAAGGTAGGCGTCGCGGCGGCGGATGGGAGCCCTGGCGCTCCTCGGGTTCACAAGCCCGCTCCTGAGCATGGCGCCCCATCCGCCTATTCCACGATCCCGAACAGTCGCCGGGGCCGCGTTGCGAGCCCGCATGTGCAAGGACGGGAGATGGATTTGTTCATCGGAATCGACGTGTCGAAGGACCGGCTCGACGTCTGCGTCCGGCCGAGCGGGGAGACCTTCGTCGTCACGCGTGACGACGAAGGTCTTGAGCGTCTTGTCGAGCGTCTGCGCGCCCTGGCTCCGGTCCTGGTCGCGCTCGAGGCGACAGGCGGATACGAGACCGTGGTCGCAAGCGCCCTTGCTACTGCGCATCTGCCGCTGGCGGTGATCAATCCTCGTCAGATCCGCGATTTCGCCCGGTCGACCGGCAAGCTCGCCAAGACCGATCGTCTCGACGCCGCGGCGATCGCCCACTTCGCCGAGGCCATCCGGCCACCCGCGAGGCCCATCGCTGACGCCGAAGCCCAGGCGCTGGGCGAATTGACCGCGCGGCGACGACAGGTCATCGAGATGATCGTCGCCGAAAAAAACCGCCGCCGCCTCGCTGGCCAGCCTCGCGTGCTCAAGGCCATCGACCGGCATGTCGATCTCCTGCAGGCCGAGCTTTCCGAGCTCGATCGAGACATCGATGGCGCCATCCGCAAAAGCCCCGCCTGGCAGGCCGACGCAGACCTTCTGGCCAGCGTGCCGGGAGTAGGCAAGGCGACCCTGCGCACCCTCATCGCCGAACTGCCCGAGCTCGGACGCCTCGATCGGCGAAAAATCGCCGCCCTTGTCGGGGTCGCTCCCGTCAATCGCGACAGCGGCGTCGCGCGCGGCCGAAAAACAATCGCCGGCGGCCGGGCCCGGTGCGGACCGCCCTCTACATGGCCGCGCTGGTCGCCTCCCGCGCCAATCCCGTCATCGCACCCTACTATCAAAAGCTCAGAGCCTCCGGAAAACCCGCCAAACAGGCCCTGACCGCCTGCATCCGAAAACTCCTCGTCATCCTCAACGCCATCATGCGAGACCGAAAGCCATGGCTCCCAGCTTGACAAACAAGACAGTCGCTCAGGACGAGGGTCAGTGGGCTGATAGCGACTCGGGAACCCCTCGTCCTGAGGAGCCCGCGAAGCGGGCGTCTCGAAGGACGACCCCGCCGCTCAGCCCCTCCCTTGCCGCCGCGTTCATCCTCGCCCTCGCCCTATGCCCCCTCGCCCGCGCTGGCCCGATCGTCGATCGCATAAAGTCCGCCGGCGCGATCCGCTGCGGCGGCGTCCCGCGTCCGGGTCTCGTCGGCCAGTCGTCCGACGGGCGGGCCGGCGGGCTCTATCTCGATCTCTGCCGCGCGATCGGCGCGGCGCTGCTTGGACCAGACGGCAGGTTCGAGTTCCACCCTTACGATTCCGATCACGCCTTCGCGCGCGTAGAGGACGGCGCCGACGATCTTTCCTTTCTCGACGGCTCGGAGATCGCCGATCACCGCCTCGGCGGCAAAATCGTGCTCGGCCCCGCGGTTTATTTCGTCTCCACGGCCGCGATGGTCCACGACAACTCGGCGATGCGCGGTTTGAGCGATCTCGCCGGCAAGTCGATCTGCTTCTACCAGGGCGCGAACGCGCACACGCATCTCGAACGCTGGATGGCGGCGCACGGGCTAAGCTTCGTCCGCATGGGCTACCTGGAATATGGCGAACTTTACGACGCCTTTAACGCGCGCGTCTGCGACGCAGAAGTCGGCGAGACCGGCGATCTGGCGGCGGCGAGGCTCGGCGATAGCGCCGGGCCGCCCAGCCGAATCCTGGCCGAGCCGCTCGCGAGCTTCCCCGTCTTTGCCGCGACCCCGGCGAGCGACCCGCAATGGACGGCGATCGTCGCCTGGGCGATCTACGCTCTTCAGCGCGCCGAACTGGCCGCTTCACCCTGGGCGGCGGCGGGTGTTGATTCGCTCGGCGTCCAAGGTCCGGAGCTCGGCCTCGCCGACGATTGGGCGAAACGCGTCGTCGGCGCCGCCGGATCCTACGCCGACATCTACGCGCGCAATCTCGGCGAGCGCTCGCGGCTCAGGCTTCCCCGCGGCGCGAATGCGCCGGCCGAAGCCGGCGGGCTCTTCGTCACGCCCTTCCGGGAATAGGGAGAGGCGAGTTGGCGAAGATAAGCGCGGGCATCCTCCTTTACCGCCGCCGTCCGGCAGGCGTCGAAGTCATGCTGGCGCATCCGGGCGGTCCGTTCTGGGCGAAGAAGGACTTGGGCGCATGGTCCATTCCAAAAGGGCTCGTGAACGAGGGCGAGGACTGGCTTGCGGCGGCGAAGCGGGAATTCCAGGAGGAAACCGGGATGGCGATCGCGGGCGACTTAGTTGAGCTCGGAGCCTTCAAACAGCCTGGCGGCAAGACCATCGTCGCCTTCGCCCAGGAGGGCGATTTCGATCCTGCGTCGCTCACCAGCAACGCCTTCTCGATCGAATGGCCGCCGCGTTCCGGCCGCACGGCGGAATTCCCGGAAGTGGACAAAGCAGCCTGGTATTCGATTGACGAAGCAATGGACAACGCGGCCCCCGGCCAAAGGCCAATCATCGGCGCCCTGGCCGAAATGCTCGGTGTCTCGGCGCCTGAAGGGGGTCAATAGGCGCGGCCGTCGTCTTGTCATCCGGCCCGCGCCGTGAAAAAGCGCGCGCTCGACCTATATCTGGCCCTCTTGCTTTCCATGGAGCCCATTAATGGCGTTCTGGTTGGACATCGCCGCCTTTCTGGTGAAGGCGCTCATCATCGTCGCGGCGATCGGCGGCCTCGCGATTCTGATCGCGCGCCTGGCCCGCTCGGGCGAAGCGAAGGATAGAGAGATCAAGGTCCGCTCGCTCAATGAGCGTTACGACGACATGCGCGACGCCATGGACGGCGTGCTCCTCAACAAGAAGGAGCGCAAGGCGCTCGCCAAGTCGGCGAAGAAGGAGGTCAAAGCCTCCGCCAAGGCGCGCCGCGGCCAGGAGCCGGGAAAGCGAATCTATGTCCTCGCGTTCAAGGGCGACATGCGCGCAAGCGCCGTCAAGCGCCTGGGCTCCGAGATCGACGCCGTGCTGATCGCCGCGCGACCCGGAACGGACGAAGCAATCATCCGGATCGACAGCCCCGGCGGAACTGTGACCGGCTACGGGCTCGCGGCGGCCGAGATTTTGCGATTGCGCGAGCACAAGATCAAGGTCACCGCCTCGGTCGATCAGGTCGCGGCGAGCGGCGGCTATATGATGGCCTGCGCGGCGGACCGCATCGTCGCCGCGCCATTTGCCGTCGTCGGCTCGATCGGCGTGGTCGCGCCGGTGCCGAACCTCCACCGGCTGCTCAAGAAGAACGAGATCGAATTCGAGGAAATGACGGCGGGCGAGTTCAAGCGCACCGTCTCGGTCCTGGGCGAGATCACGCCGGAGGGGCGCGAGCATTTCCGCGGCAAGCTCGACACGACGCACGAGGCCTTCAAGGCTCATGTCAAGCAATGCCGTCCCAACGTGGACCTCGCCGAGGTCGCCAACGGCGACCATTGGCTGGCCGGCGAAGCGCTCGGGCTTGGCCTGGTCGATGAGCTCTCGACTGGCGACGAGCTTCTGTTTCGCGCCCGCGACAGGGCCCGCCTCTACGAAGTGACGACAGAGGCGAAGAATACGCTCTTCCAGCAGCTCATGAGCGGATGGGGCGTCGCCGCGCAGAAGGCGGCGGACTTCGTCGTCTCACGCGCTGGCGGCGCCCCGTAGCGTCGACAAGGCGCCGGTTTCCCCGCAGCTAATCAATCTTGACGCCGCTCCGCCCAGCCTCGCCGTAGACGGGGCTCGGGAAGCGGTTCGAGGTGAAGCGGATAACGAGGACCGCGACCCAAGGATCAGGGTGGAGAGAGTCAGGATCAGAATTTCGAGATCCGCTCCCTGCTGATCCTGAACGTAGCCGATCGTGTGTCTCGTCAGCGCGGTGATGCCGACATAGAGCAGGAAGCGGACCGGCAGATGGTTCGTGCGGAAATAAATGCCGACCATCGAGCCGATCTCCAGATAGATGAACAGCAGCAGGAGATCGTCGATCGTCGGCGAGCCCTTCTCCACGACGCTCCAGAAGGTCGCGACCGCCGCCCACACAGTCGCGGCGCCGATGGCGAAGAGGCCCATCAGATGGAAGCCGTCGGCCAGAATCGCGCCCACAGGGTCGACCAGTGCGCGCATCCGCTTGTCGGCCCCGGCGATCCTGGACATCCGATCGATCATCGCTTTTGCCTCCCACCTGGCGCGCGGGAGACTGCCGCCTCGTCGCGCTCGCCTGCAAGCATAGAGGGCAAGGGTCTAAGCGGGAGTCAACCGCCGCCCTCAGCGACCGGCGGCGGCTGCTGGACGGCCTCGGCATTGCCGCCCAGCGCGCAGCGGGCTTTCTCGCGGAACGCGTGGCAAACCTGGGATAGTGAGATAGCGCTCGGGCCGATATCGCTGAACTTGTTGGCATTACGCTTTGCGAAAGGCCCGACTCTGAAACGGAAATGTTGTTGCCGCATGGGTCCTTTGCGTTAGCGTAGGTATAGCCGTCCGCACCGTGAACAGGGCCGAAGAGAAGACCGTCACCAGCACATTTTTCGCAAAATGCCGGGACGTCCTCGACGTCGAAGACCAGTTTTACGGTGACCTGGCCCACCCGTACGCCCTTGCCAACGGGATGAACCATCAAGTTCGCGCCGCCATTCGCGGCGACCAGCTCGACAATCCGATCTCCGGGTAGACGAAGAACGCTGAAACCGAAATGTCGCTCGTAAAAATTCACAGTGTTCTCGACATTGCGCGCATAGAGCAACACTCTCCCGAGAGCCAATGACGCCCTGCCCCAAGGCCGCGCCTTGTCACCCCTGCCCGCCCCTGCTACCACGCCCGCAAATCCAAAATCCGCTGAAATCAGGAACATTCCGCGATGGCCGCGCGCCAGTTCATCTATCATATGCAGGGCCTCGGCAAGACCTGGCCGGGCGGCAAGAAGGTCCTCGACAACATCAACCTGTCGTTCTACCCGGACGCCAAGATCGGCGTGCTTGGCGTCAACGGCTCTGGCAAGTCGACGCTTCTGCGCATCATGGCCGGACTCGACACCGAATTCGTCGGCGAGGGTTTCGTCGCCGACGGCGCGAGGGTCGGTTATCTGCCGCAAGAGCCTGAACTCGACCCCGCGCTCGACGCCAAGGGCAACGCCATGCTCGGGGTCAAGGACAAGCAGGCGATTCTTGACCGCTACAACGAACTGGCGATGAACTATTCCGACGATACGGCTGACGAGATGACCCGGCTGCAGGACGAGATCGAGGCCAAGGGCCTGTGGGACCTCGACAGCCAGGTCGAGCAGGCCATGGACGCGCTCGGCTGCCCGCCGGACGATGCGGACGTGACCAAGCTCTCCGGCGGCGAGCGCCGCCGCGTCGCGCTCTGCCGCCTCCTGCTCGAGAAGCCCGACCTGTTGCTGCTCGACGAGCCGACCAACCATCTCGACGCCGAAACCGTGAACTGGCTCGAAGGCCACTTGCGCGCCTATCCGGCCGCGATCCTCATCGTCACCCACGACCGCTATTTCCTCGACAACGTCACAAGCTGGATTCTCGAGCTCGATCGCGGCCGCGGCATCCCCTACGAGGGCAATTATTCGGCGTGGCTCAAGCAGAAGCAGAAGCGGCTTGAGCAGGAAGGCCGCGAGGACGCGGCGCGGCAGCGCGCGCTTGCCGAGGAAAGCGAGTGGATCGCCTCTTCGCCGCGAGCGCGTCAGACGAAGTCCAAGGCGCGCATCGCCGCTTACGACGAGCTGGTCAGGAAGAGCAACGAGAAGGCCCCGACCGCGGCGCAGATCGTCATTCCCGTCGCCGAGCGGCTGGGGCAGAACGTCATCGATTTCGTCGATCTCTCGAAGGGCTACGGCGACCGGCTGCTCATCGACAAGCTTTCGTTCAAGCTGCCGCCCGGCGGCATCGTCGGCGTCATCGGCGCCAACGGCGCCGGCAAGACGACGCTGTTCCGCATGATCACCGGTCAGGAGAAGCCGGACTCAGGCTCGATCAGAATCGGCGAATTGGTCGAGCTCGGTTATGTCGACCAGTCGCGCGACGCGCTCGACGGCAAGAAGAACGTATGGGAGGAAATCTCCGGCGGCTACGACATCATCTCTCTCGCCAAGCGCGAGATGAACTCCAGAGCCTATGTCGGCGCGTTCAACTTCAAGGGCTCCGACCAGCAGAAGAAAGTCGGCCAGCTTTCCGGCGGCGAGCGCAACCGCGTCCATCTGGCGAAAATGCTCAAGAGCGGGGCCAATCTGCTGCTGCTCGACGAGCCGACCAACGACCTCGACGTCGACACGCTGCGAGCGCTCGAAGAGGCGCTGCTCGACTTCGCAGGCTGCGCCGTCATCATCAGCCACGACCGCTTCTTCCTCGACCGCATCGCCACCCACATGCTGGCCTTCGAAGGCGACAGCCACGTCGAGTGGTTCGAAGGCAATTTCGCCGATTACGAGGAAGACAAGAAGCGGCGCCTCGGCATCGACAGCGTCATCCCGCACCGGCTGAAGTACAAGAAGTTCTCAAGATGAGAAGGCCCCTCCCGTGAGGAGGAGAGGCACACGCGCGCTCGCACTTCGAGAGACCCATCGCCAGCTGAAGCATGGCCGATTTAACCGGCGATGAGACGCAACTTTATGCGTATTTCGGCAAGATCAATTGCAGTAGCTGCCCCAGGCTTCTATATCCTTGCCACTTCTGGAGTGGCTTACCCCGCTGTCCCAGGTGGCCCTAGATGTGGTATATGCAGGCGTTGTTGAGTTGCCGTTCGAGGCGGCCGCGACGGGGCGCGCGATGGCCAAAGGCCGATCGCTTTCGCAGTTTCAAGAGACGTTTCCCGACGAGGGGAGTTGCGCCGCCTTTTTGTCGGATCGGCGTTGGCCGGAGGGTTTTGTTTGTCCCGGCTGTGGCGAGCAACGCGCGGCGGCGCTGAAGAGCCGGGCGTATACGTACGAATGCCTTGATTGTGGCCGACAGACTTCGGCCACGGCGGGAACGGTGATGCATCGGTCCAAGCTGCCGCTGACGACGTGGTTCTGGGCGGCGCATCTCATGGCGACACATTCCAACGGCATGTCGGCGCGGCAATTGGAGGATCAACTCGGCGTCACTTACAAGACCGCGTGGCTGCTGACGCAGAAACTGCGCCGGTCGATGGTCGACCCGGATCGCGATCCCTTGGAGGGTGTCGTCGAAGTCGATCAGGCGGAAATTCCCTTTCGCGAAGGCGACGCCTTCTTCGAGCCCGGCAATGCCGGCAAAATCCTCGTCGTCGGGGCCGTCGAGGTGATCGATCGCGACACCAATCAGCCCAAGCCGCGACGCAAGCACGCCAAATATCTCGATACGCGCTCCGGCCGAATACACCTCGCGATGATCGCCGACAATTCCGCGGCGTCGATCGAGGCCTTCGTGAGAGCCAACGTGAAGCGTGGAGCCACGCTCCTCACCGACGGCCACGCGTCCTATCCTGGATTGACCGACTACCGGCACGATCCGCGCACCGTCGGAAAAATGGCGGGACATGTTGCCCTGCCCTGGATCCACCGGGCCTTCTCATTGATGAAGCGATGGGGCCTGGGCACGTATCATGGCCTGCGGCGCACGCACGTCGACACCTATCTCAATGAATTCGTCTTTCGCTACAATCGCCGCTTCCACCGGGACGTTTCGTTCGAAGCCTTGCTCGGGCTGGCCGCACATCATGCGCCTGCCAGCTACTGGGACATCGTCAAACGAGACAACCCTCGGAAGGGCGTCCAAACGCTCAGGCGGGCGCCGCGCCGCCGAAAGACTGCCACTGGAATGCGACCGGATGGGCCGCGGCAAGCGCTTGGCGCCAGCCGAGATCAGCTCACCCAACCGACCCATCCACTACATATAGACCAGCCTGGGACAACGGGATAAGCCACCTTCTGGAGGCCCTTCGGGTCGAGTGAAATTGATTCCCGTCTTTTGTGACTGTGCTTGTCCCGACTCCGTTTGATGCATTCACGCTGAGCTGATCTCCCACCAGTTGCCAGGTTCCGTGCCCGCTTCTGTTTGAATTGAACGAGCCGTCTTTGTTGTAAGAACTCGTTATGCCTGTGTTCCAGCAGATCTTTTTGCCCCTGAAATCCGCGTCGCTAAGGGACCGGCGACGACCGGAAGGGATTGCGTAAGCACCGCGCCAAACACCAGCGCGGTCAATATCACGAAATTTCTGGACATGGACTTTTCCTCAATAAGTCGCAGTAGACAGCCCAATAACGGGCGTACACTTGTAACGGAATTGTGAACCAATTGCTATAGGGCTCTTGTGATTTAGGGGGACGGCTCATCCCTCCAATCGCACAATTTCGCCGTCGTCGCGTGGTTGACCCGATACGCGCTTCAACCAACATAGGTCCTATGTTCCAGCGCCGACGGCCCATTAGCTGAAGGGCGCCGATGCCTTCAGTTGCTGCCTCATGCTTGCGGAGATCGTCATGCTCACGAAGATCAATCTCGCCTTGGTCGGCGCCCTGATGATCCTGCCATATGTCGCGTTCGCGGCCGGCGCCGATTTCCTGCCGACGGCCAGCGTCGAAAGCATTTGTCGCGACGCGCAATCGGCGGCTCTTCCCGAATCCAAGGCCGCCGCCTATCAATCCTGCCTTCACGATGAACGTGCGGCTCTCAACGAGCTTCGGCAGAAATGGGCGCGCTATCCGGCCCAGGCGCGCGCGACCTGCGCCGAGCCGGGCGGCGGAGCGCAAATCAGCTACGTCGAGCTTCAAACCTGCCTTGACATGCAGTCCGGCGGCAGCCTCGCCAAGCCGGTCCCAGGGCTCGGCGACGCCCCTTCCCATGGCGCTATGGCCTCCCCCCGCCCCAAACCAAATGACCGAGCCTCTGTCCCCTTCTCCCTGAGGGAGAAGGCAGCGCGACGCGCCGGATGAGGGGCGGCCCGCCAAGGGCGGGCCCTACCCTGCCTTTTCCGCGAGCCACATCTTGATCAGCGACTGATACGGCACGTCGCGCTTGTGGGCGGCGATCTTGATCGAGTTGAGCAGGCCCACCGGAAGCCTGAGCGAGATCGAGATCGTGCTCGGGTGAAGATTGGGCAGCCGGACCCGCTCGGCCTTGCGCCAGTCGAGGTCCGCGCCCGAATCCGCCCGCTCCCAGTGGGCGCGCTCCTCGGCCTCATTGGCGAAAGCCGGAGTAGCCTTACGAGCTTTTTTCATAAGCCATCCTCTCTCGCGCGCTCATGTCGCGAGCCGAGATCACGCGGATCAACGTGGCCTCGCGACGCGCTATGTCAAGGCCCCGGCAAACGCCGGTTGCGCCAGGCCGGAGACGGGCGCATCGTTCAGCGCATCCCCGCCTTGAAAGGAAGGGACATCCCTTTGATCGTCGTCTTCGATATCGGCAACGTCCTCCTGCGCTGGAACCCGCGTAATCTCTACCGCAAGACGTTCGACGACGAAGCGCGGATGGAGCGCTTTCTCTCAACTGCGCTGGCGATGGATTTCGTCGTCCATACCGACACCGCGCCCGATTTCGCCGCCGCGGTCGAGGCGCGAGCCAAGGCCTTTCCCGAATTCGCCGGCGAATTGCGCCTCTTCCACGAGCGCTGGATCGAGACCCTCGGCGGGCCGATCGACGAAAACGTCGCGCTCCTGCGACGTCTCAAATCGGCCGGCCGGCCGGTCCATGCGCTGAGCAACTTCGCAACCGACAAATTCGCCATCGCCTGCGAGCAATACGACTTCCTCGACGCGTTCGACGTCGCGGTGATCTCCGGCCACGTCGGCGCCGTCAAGCCGGAGGCCCGCATCTACGAGATCCTGTTCGAGCGCGTCGGCGCGCGGCCCAAGGACCTCCTGTTCATCGACGATTCGCCCCCCAATGTCCGCGCCGCTGAGGCGCTCGGCATGCAGGCGATCCACTTCCGCCCCGGCGTCGATCTGGAACGCGAACTCGCCGCCCGCGGCGCCCTGCCCTGAGCCTGCATACGCGACGCCCTGGCGCCCCTCTCCCTCCGGGAGAGGGTCGGGGTGAAGGGCGCCCGCCGCTCCGCGAATGGATTCCGCGCCTTGACTCGCGTGAATTCGAGCGCAAGCTCAACGCCTCTCGGCGCGGTCGTTTCCCATGACGCTTGGAACAAAGCCGGTCATCTTCATCAGCTACGCCCACGCGGACGAGCCCGAAAAGCCGCGCGAGGGCGAGGTCCGATGGCTTTCGTTCGTGCTCGGCCACCTTCGGCCTGCGGTCAGGCAGGGTGCGATCGATCTTTGGGTCGACACATTGATGCGCGGCGGCGACGAATGGAATTCGGACATAGAGCACAAGCTACACGAATGTGACGTGTTCGTGCTGTTGGTCTCGCGACATTCGACCTCTTCTGACTATGTCGTGGACAAGGAAATGGCGATCATTCGCCAGCGGCAGAAAGACCGCCAGGACGTGCACTTCTATCCGCTCCTGCTGACACCAACGTCGGACGCGGGGCTCGATGTCGTCCGCGACAAAAACATGCGTCCGCGTTTCGCGAGGCCCTTCTCAACCTATTCGCTAAGCGACCGCGATCAACATATGGCGGACGCCGCCAATGAGATCGCGGAAATCGCGGAGGAGATCGCCGCCCGCAAAGCCGGACCCGCGCCGCAAACTGAGCCAACATCGCCGCCCGGTCCCGCCGTGCCTGCGAATTCGGCGCCCGCGCCGGCCGCCCTATCCAGCCTGCCGCCCGACCCAAAAATGATCGGCCGCAAGGATCGGCTGGAGGAGCTCGTCACGGCGATCCTCGAAGAGGACCGGCCAGTTGTCGTACCGGGCGGGCTCGGCATGGGCAAGACGACGCTCGCGCTCGCGTCCGCCCATGATCCGCGCGTCGTTCAACGCTTCGGCAAGGATCGGCGGTTCTTCGTCAATCTCGAACCGGCGCCCAACGCCGAGGGCGTCCTGAGCCGGCTTGCGACCGATCTCGGCCTTCCGGCATCAGGCGCGGCTTCCGAAGTGGAGGCCAAGATCGCCGCCGCCTGCGCCGGCCAGCCGACGCTGGCGATCCTCGACAATCTGGAGACGCCCTGGCGCAAAGACATCGCCGCGACCGAGGCGCTTCTCGGCCGCCTCGCCGGGATCGAGGGCCTTCGTCTGGTCATAACCATTCGGGGCGAACCGCCCAAGCTTCCCGGCGCTGGCGCGCGAACGCTGCGAGACGTCGATCAGCTTCAGGACGCCGACGCGCGCGCCCTGTTCCTGCGCCACGCCGACGACCATTTCGCCGCCGATCCCGCCCTGCCCGGCCTCCTCAGCGCGCTGGACGGCCATCCGCTGTCGATCGAGCTGCTTGCCGCCAATGCGCAGGGCAAACCCGACCTCAAAGGCTTGGCCGCCGACTGGAGCCACCGGCGGGCCGATCTGTTGCGCCATGGCGCCGGCAACGACCGCAAGACGAGCCTGCGCGCCTCGCTCGACCTTTCGCTCGCCGCCCTCGATCCGCCGAGCGCCCCACATCGCCTGATCCGGCTGACGGCGCTTTTGCCGGACGGCATGTCCGACGCCGACAGCCGCACGATCCTCAATGATGGCGCGCCGACTCCGGAGGAGCGCGGCGCGGCGGCGAGGCTCGAAACCGCCCGCCTCGCGCATCGCCCCGATGGCCGCTGGCGCCTGCTCGCGCCGGTCCGCGAGACGCTGCTCGCCGACGTTCCGCCGGAGGCGGAGGATCGGGCGCGGCTGGTCAGCATCTTCCTGCGGCGCGCGGCATTAGGGAAAAATGCCGGGACCGACAAATGGGGCGAGGTGCGCGAGGAGTTGACTGCCGAAGCTGGCAATCTCGACGCGATGATCGGTGTCGCGGCGAGCGAGCCCGAACTGCCAGACGGCCTATGGCCGGCTGTAGTCGGGTGTCGGGAGTTGCATAACTTTACCGGGCTCGCGTCGTACGTTTCCCTGCCGGGGGTTGCGAAGCGATTTCGTGACATCGGCGCCGTGCTCGGCGAGGCCAATTGCATCAGGAGCCTCGGCAACATCGCCCTTGCCCGCTCCGATCACGACGGCGCGCGCAAGCGCTACGAGGAGGCGCTGCCGCTCTACCAAAAGGTCGGCGACCTGCTCGGCGAGGCCAATTGCATCCAGAGCCTCGGCGACATCGCCCTTAGCCGCTCCGATCACAAGAAGGACGTGCTCGGCGAGGCCAACTGCATCAGGAGCCTCGGCAACATCGCCCTTCGCCGCTCCGATCACGAGGGCGCGCGCCAGCGCTACGATGCCGCGCTGCCGCTCTTCCAGAAGGTCGGCGACGTGCTCGGCAAGGCGAATTGCATCAAGAGCCTCGGCCTCATCGCCTTTGAGCGCTCCGATCACGACGGTGCACGCCGGCGTTATGAGGCGGCGCTGCCGCTGTACCAAAAGGTCGGCGACATGCTCGGCGAGGCCAATGCCATCAAGAGCCTCGGGGACATCGCCTTCGCCCGTTCTGATCTTGACGGCGCGCGCCAACGTTACGAGGCCGCGCTGCCGCTCCACCAGAGGGTCGGTGACGTGCTCGGCGAGGCCAATTGCATACGGAGGCTCGGCGATATTGACGAGGCGGAAGGCGAGGTCGCGCTCGCCCGCGGGCGCTGGCAGGAGGCGCTGGCGCTCTACGCCAGGATTCCCGAACCGTATTCGGTTGGCTTCGCCCGCATCCGCCTCGCCCGCCGCGCCGCGACGCCTGCGGAGGCCGCCGAGCATCGCCAAGCCGCGCGCAAGGCCTGGGAGTCGATCGGCCGGCAAGACCTGATCGACGAGCATCTCGGCAAGGACGGGTGACGCGGCGCCGGCGGTTCGGCGCCCGACCCGAGAGTGACTTCAGCACATTTGCAAGGCCGACAGGCGAGGGCTCGACGTCAAATCCCTGGCCTCTCCTGTTCGGCCGAGGCAGGCCCTGTTCTTGGGCAAAATTATCCCTGTTCCTGGAATAATCATCCCTGTTACCGCAAAAAAATCTCCCTGTTATTTTCTGCTTGGTCCGCCCTCGCAACCGCCGCCCGCCAGCCTTTTCCGCCTCAAAAGCGCCGCCCTCGCCCGCCCGAACGGGTCCGATCCAGACCAACGAATGCTCGTTATTTCAATGACTTATGCATTTTACTCTTGACAGAAACACGTTTTCTGCTATTCTGATTTTCATGAACTGCTTCAACTCGGCGGGCTATCGACAAGTCGAAAAATCCGCGCAACCGTTTTTTGGATAAAAACAATATGTTTGTGTTGATAAAGGTCGCCAGACCTCGGGGGCAATCCCCCCGCAACGACCCGCGCAAAGCCGCGCGCCCGCTGCCCCTTCAATCCCCTCTGAGGCCCTCCCGCGGCGCATCCTCGCGCGCCTGGACGACCGCGGTCGCGTCCGAATGGAGGCGCCGCCAGCCCGGCGTGCGGTCGAGGATGGCGACGATCCGGGCGTCGGGCGGGAAGATCGTCCAGGCGATCGCGTAGCGTTCAAGCGTGTTCTCGATGGCTGCCGAATCGCCCGCCTGGAGCTTGCTGTAGAGGTTCAGCATCGGGTCGCCGTAGAGCTCCGCGCGGGCGTCGATGAACGGTCGTACGTGCGAGAAGATCAGATAGCCGCCGAAGCCGTAGTCGTTGAGCACCGGCTTCCCCCTCAAGTCCGCTGGGACCGCCTCGAGGGCCGAGATCGGCGCCGAGCTTCCGTCGACGCGCCCGATCGGCGCCGAAAGCCTGGCGGCCCCGATCGCGAGCGCCGCCGCGATGGTCGCCGTCAGCGCGGTCGTAGCCAGGCGCCCGCGCTCCTCGACGATACCGCGGCCGCCGACCGCCGCGGCGATCGGTCTCGCCAGCAGCATCGGCGCCAGGATCGCGAGCAGCGCCTGATGGCGCGAGTGCTGCAGCGCCATCGCGACGAGGGCGACGATGAGCGCAGCGCGCATCGGCGCCATCGCGAACGGTCGGGTCAGCGTTAGGCCGATCAGCATCAGAAGGGCGAGCTCCATCGTTCCGGGATGGCTGAAGTCCTGCGGCCGCCATTCGCTGATCCGCGACAGGTTCTCGGTCCCGATCAGCCGGAACGGCAGGATGAGCGCTTCGACGCCATAGGGATTGACGAGCGCCGCCGCGAGCGCAGCGAGACCGAACAGAGTCCAGGCGCGCGCGGTTGCGAGACGCGCCCCGGCTTGGGCCTCGGCAAAAGCCTCGAGCGCGAACGGCCCGATCAGAAGGAGACCGAAGATGAAGCCGCCGTGCATGTTCGCCCACGCAGTCATCAGCACAACGAGGACGAGGGGTGGCGCGCGGCCGCGATCGCGCGCGTACAGAAGCCCGGCGCTCCACGCGGCTGCGATCGGCAGCGCCAGCATATGCGGGCGAGCCAGCAGGCTCGGCGTCATCAGCCCAAGACCGACCCCGACGGTCACGAGAAGCGGCGCGCCGCGAAGATCGCGCGCGGCGGTCAGCCCGACGATGAGCGCAGCGCTGGCTACGGCGGCGCCGGTCATCATCGCAACGCCGTTCCAACCGCCGAGGCGGAAGGCGAGCGTCAGCAGCACTTCGCTGAGCCATTCATGCGCGATCCACGGCGCGCCCGCCATCGACAGGCTGAACGGGTCCACGTGGGGCGCGGCGCGGTGGGCGATGATCCATTCGCCAGTCGCCAGATGCGAGAAGGTGTCGCCGTCGCCGAGCACCGCGGGAGAGAAGGCGGCAAGCGCGAACATGGCAATCGCGATCGCGGCGAGACCGAGCCCGGCAAAGCCGGCCTTGGCGCCCTCATCGCCAGCGGAGCGGACGAACGGCACGGCGAAGGACATCGCCTCAGCCTGCCAAAGCTGCAATAACGCGGGGTTAAGTCACAACCACGACCAGCGTCCTCGGGCCAGACGCAGTCGCCTCCGATCGCCTGAGCTTCAGTCGCCGACGCGGCCTAACGGCCCGGCATCACCGTCCGCAGAGCACCCCTGAGGCGAAGCCGCCGTCATTGAACGCATAATTCACCGCATTCGAGGTCAAACCCGCGCTCCCTTTTTTGACCTGCGCGGTCTGGCCGACGTTCTTCAGGTCAACGCAGTCGCAGTGCGCTCCCCCGACCCCGCCGGCGGCCTTCGCGCAGTTGCGCTCCTGCTGCGCGAAGCTGACGCCGGCCCGGCGCGGACAGACGAGCGCCTGGCCTTCGACCAGCGTCACCCGGGTGTCGGGGTCTTGCACGGCGATATCGAGCACGGTGCCGCGGACGCCGATGGCGGCGGTCGGCGTTGTAATTTCATAGGCCTTCTTGTCGAGCACGCCGGTGGTGAACCGGAAAACGCCCTTGGCCAGATTGACCGTCATTTTCTGCCCGTTCGACTCGCCGACATAGACGAACTTGTCGAGCTTCACGCTGGAAGTTGGGCCGACTCCGAGATTGGTCGAATTGAGGAACACCAGCCTGGCGTTCGAATCGGCCCCCGTCCGTACGGTTTCGTTGCGGAAGACTGAGTCTCCGGTAACGAGCGGCGCCGAGGCGCCTGCGCTCTCGCGGGTGACGTCGTTACGCGCCAGCGCGGTCGAGCCGATGTGTTCTTGCGCTCGGGCCTCGACGACGGCCGCCGCCAAGGCGCAACCCGCAATCAGAATGTGGTGCAAGAGGCGCAACTGGGAATACCTCGCTTAGCGGACCGGCCAGCCGGTCGCGCCGGCGCCCTTTACGGCCATCATTGAACGAAACCCAGGGAAGTCAAGTCAATTTACACCCGCGCTCTGCGCGCGGCGACCGGCGCCGCAGCATGACGAGAGACAATGGCGCTTTTGAGCGCTGGCGGAGACGGAGGGGATTCGAACCCTCGATAGAGCTTTACAACCCTATAACGGTTTAGCAAACCGCCGCCTTCAGCCTCTCGGCCACATCTCCGGGCATGATAGCGCGCTCCGACATATGCCCGACGCCCCCCGCCATTGCAAGCGCCCGGCGCTCAAGCTTGCCGCACGCTGGCCGAGCGGGGCTCTGCCTTACGCTCCCCCGGCGCCCGCCGTGACTTCCAGCGTCAAGCGCGAAATGGCTGATCAGGCGAGGCCGCGCCTGTGGCGACCGCGCCTGATCAGCCGATACGTCGGAACGCGCGAACCAATCAGGCTGGCGGCATTTCCGACGGGGGTGTCATCGGCATCGCTTTCTTGCGCTTGGCCGGCGCGCGTTTGGCGGCCGACTTTTTCGCCGCGGACTTCTTGCCTGCGGACTTCTTTGCCCCTGCCCTTCTCGCGGAGGACTTCTTCGCGGAGGCCTTCTTGACCGCGCCTTTGCGCGTGGCCTTCTTCGCGACCACCTTGCGGGCGGACTTCTTTGCGGGCTTCTTGGCGGCGGACTTCTTCGCCGTCTTCTTGGTAGCAGCTTTCGGCATTTATCGCGTCCCTCTCAATCGTCTGCGATGAGCACGGATTTTCGCGCCACGCAGATGCAGGCGCGAAAGTACATTCGATTCGTTTACGCGCAAGAGTTACGCACGCGCGCGATGAGCGCGAAGCGCCATCACTATCGAATTATCGCGCGCGCTCGGGCGCCGGTCATTCACTCACGAGAGCGCTCGCGCATGGCGTGGAGCCGCGCCGCAACGCGAGCGAAAGCGCGCGCAATGCAAGCGCAGCGCGACGCGCGCGTGGGCACGCTCGTTCCCGCTCTGCCCATATTTTGCGCTTATCTCCGAGGATCGAGACGGATGAGCGCGCGCACGCGATCATGCTCGGTGAATCGATCTCAGGCGCATCAGACAACGCGAAGAGCGACGCGCTTGCCGCCACTGAGCGTATCAAATCGAAACGGCGCGCATGCTCATCGCAATCGAATTTTTCTTCATCGCCATCATCACATTTTTGTCGCCGGGACGTTGCAAGCGCGGACCGCGACGCTCGAAACGCGCTGCGAATCAAGTGATTCGCAGGAGTGATTCGATTCGGAATCAGACGCCGAGCCGCTTCTTCAGCGCCTCGCTCACCGCTTGCGGATTGGCTTTGCCGCCGGTCGACTTCATCACCTGACCCACGAACCAGCCCAACATCCCGGGCTTCGATCTGGCCTGTTCCGCTTTCTCGGGGTTGGCTGCGATGACCGCGTCGACGGCGTTGTCGATCGCGCCGGCGTCGGTCACCTGATGCAGACCGCGCGCCTCGACAAGCGCGCGCGGATCGTGGCCGCGGTCCTCGGCGAACAGCCTGGCGAGCAGGTCCTTGGCGATCTTGCCCGAGATCACGCCCTCGCCGATGAGATCGACAAGGCTCGCGAGAGCCGCCGGGCTCAGGCCCGCATCCGCAACCGGCACATTCTGCGCATTGGCCTGGGCCGCGACGTCGCCCATCAGCCAGTTAGCAACAGTCTTGGGGTCGCGCTTGCCGTCCCCGTGCTTGAGCGCGCTCTCGAAGAAATCCGCCGTCTCCCGCTCGGCGACGAGGATCGAGGCGTCGTAGGCCGAGAGGCCATGGTCCGCGATGAAGCGCGCACGCTTCGCGTCGGGCAGTTCGGGCAGATCCGCGGCGAGCGAGGCGACGAAGGCCTCGTCGAGTTCGAGCGGCAGTAGGTCCGGATCGGGGAAATACCGGTAGTCGTGCGCCTCCTCTTTCGAGCGCATCGAACGCGTCTCGCCGCGCGCCGGATCGAACAGCCGCGTCTCCTGGTCGATCTTGCCGCCGTCCTCGATGACCGCGATCTGGCGGCGCGCCTCGGCATCGATCGCCTGGCCGATGAAGCGGATCGAGTTGACGTTCTTGATCTCGCACCGGGTGCCGAGCGCTTCTCCCGGGCGGCGCACGGAGACATTGACGTCGGCGCGCAGATTGCCTTTGTCCATGTCGCCGTCGCTTGAGCCGATGTAGCGCAGAATCGTGCGCAGCTTGGCGACATAGGCCTTTGCCTCGTCGGCCGAGCGCATGTCGGGCCTGGACACGATCTCCATCAGGCCGACGCCGGAGCGGTTGAGGTCGACGAAGCTCATCGTCGGAGATTGGTCGTGCAGCGACTTGCCGGCGTCCTGTTCGAGATGGAGCCGCTCGATCCCGACCCTGATCGAATGGTCGGGGGTTAGGTCGACCTGGATTTCCCCCTCGCCGACGATCGGGCTCTTGTACTGGGAAATCTGATAGCCCTGGGGCAGGTCGGGATAGAAATAGTTCTTTCGATCGAAGGTCGAACGCAGATTGACCCTGGCCTTGAGCCCGAGGCCGGTGCGCACCGCCTGAGCCACACATTCGCGGTTGATGACCGGCAGCATGCCCGGCATCGCCGCATCGACGAGCGAGACATGCGCGTTGGGCTCGCCGCCGAACGCGGTCGACGCGCCGGAGAACAGCTTCGAACGCGACGTTACCTGGGCGTGGACCTCGAGACCGACGATCACTTCCCAATCGCCTGTCGCGCCTTTGATGAGGTTCGCGCTTGTCCGCTCCGTCGCCATGCCGATGACCCTCAACTCACCCTATGTTCGTCAAAACAAGGACGCCGCGTCTCATTCCCACCACGGCTCGGGAAGCGTCGTTCGCCCCGCCGACTGCTCGATCGTCTCGCCGAGCGCAAACAGCGTCTCCTCGTCGAAGGGACGGCCGATGAGCTGGAGCCCGAGCGGCAGGCCCTCGCTCGAAAGGCCCGCCGGCGCGACCAGTCCCGGCAGTCCGGCCATGTTGACGGTCACGGTGAAGACGTCATTGAGATACATCTCGACCGGGTTCTCCGATCCTTTCTCTCCGATGCCGAACGCCGCCGATGGCGTGGCCGGGGTCAGGATCGCGTCGACGCCGTCGGCGAAAGCGCGTTCGAAATCGCGCTTGATGAGGGTGCGAATTTGCTGCGCCCGCACATAATAGGCGTCGTAGTAGCCGGCCGAGAGGACATAGGTCCCGATCATGAGACGCCGGCGCACTTCAGCCCCGAAGCCCTTGGCGCGGGTCTTCTCATAGAGCTCGACGATGTCGGCGCCCGCCTCGCGCAGGCCGTAGCGGACCCCGTCGTAACGCGCGAGGTTGCTCGAAGCTTCCGCCGGCGCGACTATATAATAAGCGGGCAGCGCATAGGGCGTGTGGGGCAAGCTGACGTCGACAACGCTCGCGCCGGCGGCGCGGAGCCAATCCGCGCCGCGGGTCCAGAGGGCCTCGATTTCGCTGTTCATCCCCTCCAGGCGATATTCCTTCGGCACGCCGATTTTCATACCCTTCACCGAGCGCCCGACGGCAGCTTCGTAGTCGGGAACGGGGGCAGGCGAACAGGTCGAATCCCTGACGTCGGGCCCAGCCATCGACCGCAGCATGATCGCAGCGTCGCGCACGGTGCGCGCGAGCGGTCCCGCCTGATCGAGCGAGGAGGCGAAGGCAACCATCCCGTAGCGCGAGCAACGGCCATAGGTCGGCTTGACGCCGACGATGCCGGTGAAAGCCGCAGGCTGGCGGATCGAGCCGCCGGTGTCGCTCGCGGTCGGCGGCGAGGCACAGACGGCCGGCGACCGCGGCCGCGGAGCCTCCGGACGAGCCGCCCGGCGTGAGAAGGCCGCGCTTGCCGGACGAAAGCGCTGCTCGGGCTCGCTCGCTGGCTCCAGTTCGGCGGCAGCCAGGGCGAAGCGACGGGCCCGTAACACGAGGTCTCGTTCGACGAGCCCATGGCGAACTCGTCCATGTTGAGCTTGCCGAGCATCACCGCCCCGTCGCGCCACAGATTTGCGGTGACGGTCGATTTGTAAGTCGGTTTAAAGCCATCGAGGATGTGGCTGCACGCCTGGGTGTGCACGCCACGGGTGGCGTACAGATCCTTGACCCCGATCGGCAGCCCTTCGAGCGGGCCGCCCTCCCCCTTGGCGAGGCGGACGTCGCTCGCCGCCGCCATTTTCAACGCCTCATCGGCGGTGATCGCGACAAACGCGTTGAGCCCATTGGCGCGCTCGATCGCCTCGAGATGCGCCTTGACGATCTCCAGGCTGGATGTCGCCCGGGATCTCAGACGATCGCGCGCCGCGGCGAGCGTCAGGGAGGTCAGATCGGTCAAATTGAGTCCTTGGCGCGCCCTGGCGCGGCGGGTCACTCGATCACTTTGGGAACGACAAAGAACCCATCCTCGGTCATTGGCGCATTGGCGAGCACGAGAGCCGCGATGCCGCCGTCGGTGACGACGTCCTCGCGCATCGGCAGGCGCATGGGAATAACCGACGTCATCGGCTCAACGCCGTCGACAGCGACCTTATCGAGGGCCTCGACGAACTTGAGAATGGCGTTGATTTCGTCTTGCAGGTGCGGCGTCTCCGCTTCGGTCACCTCGATCCGCGCGAGATGCGCGATGCGGCGAACAGTGCTGAGATCGACGGACATCCAAGGCTCCCGAATATGCCCGGAACGCGGGCGCGCCCCTATACATCGCCGGTATTTTGCTGGCAAACGGCAACGTTTGGCCGGCGCGCCTCGAACGCTTTGAGCGCCGACCGCGACCGCCGCGTGATCGACTTGCGCGCCACGCCATGATAGCCGCTCGCCGCGATGCCCGGCCCGATCGCGATCGAAGACTTCGCTCAGAGCCTTCCCGCCAAGGCGCGCCTGATCGGCCTCGACCTCGGTTCCAAGACGATCGGCCTGGCGATTTCCGACGTCGAGCGGCGCCTTGCTTCACCCTTGAAGACCCTGTCGCGCGGCGCCTTTTCGCGCGACGCCGATGCGCTGACCGCGATCTTCGCCGAGTTCGAAATCGCCGGCATCGTCCTCGGGCTGCCCCTTGATCTCAGCGGGCGCGACGGTCCCCGCGCGCAATCGACGCGGGCTTTCGCCCGCAATCTGTCGCAGCGGACAAGTTTGCCGATCGCATTGTGGGATGAGAGGTTCTCAACCGCTGCCGTGACCCGGTCGCTGATCGCTCACGATGTTTCGCGCGCCCGGCGGGCGCAAGTCGTCGACAGAATGGCGGCCGCTTATATTTTGCAGGGCGCCCTGGACCGGCTTGCGGGTCTGGCGCAACCTTCGGACTGAGCGTTCAACCCCCCTCAACAATAATGTGGATGCTGGCTCACGACTTCGTTGACGAGAATGACTTGTATTGGATGCGGAAATGAGCGTCTTATACACTGCAAACAAGGGGCAAGCCCGAATTGCTGTGACGACCCCGCCGAAAGAGGGTCGTTTCCGCGAGAACGGGGAATTGGAGAGTGTCTGCCTCACTCTTCCGAATGGACTGTCTTATATGATGGCCGACGAATTGGGTTTCCCGCGACGGAATCGCGGCGAACATGGGAAAGCCGGCAAGAGCGCCGCCGCAAGGCTGCCGAAGCGGGCCGACGATCCGTCTCGCGGAATCGTGGCTCGCGAGGCTCTCGACGTCGCGCATTATATCACCGACATGACCGCCCAACTCGAAGCCATGGCGGTCGCGGCGCGTCTCGACCTCCTGGCTTACTTCCTTGGGATGGCGAAAGCGGAAAGCGAACTCTTCGTTCGCACCAACGCTGTCGCCGAGGCCGAGCCTGAAGCCAAGGTCGAGGCCGACTCCGAAGACTCCTATGCGGACGCGTCCGGATTTCACCAGCCGCACGCAAGCAATTCGTTCGATTGAAGCGTCGGCCGGCTCATTTTTCGTCCCCGGTCGCGCGCAGGGCGACGCGATCGCCGGAATATTCGATCCGGCCGGCGAGTTCGAGCTCGAGCAACGCCACGCGCACCGCGCGCGCCGGCGCCTCCGCCGCCCGGCCGAGCTCGTCGAGCGTTATTGGCGACGGGCCGAGCAGCGCGACGATGCGCTCGCGCGCGGCCTCGGCGTCATCCCCGGTTCGGTAGGCCGTCCCGCCGGCGTCGTCGAATTCGTCGCCTGCCCGGGTCGGGCGTCATTCCGGGTCGACGCCGAACAGCGACTGCTCGCCCCAAAGCGGCTCGCCGGGTTCGCCGCCGGTTTCAAGCAGCGCGCCAAGGTCGCTCGAGCGCACAGGCGCGAGCGCCGTCAGGACGTCGTCGGCGCCGGTGCAGATCGACGCTCCTTGCTTCAGAAGATCGTTGGTCCCTTCGGCGCGCGGGTCGAGCGGCGACCCGGGTACGGCGAACACCTGGCGGTTCTGTTCGAGCGCGAATTGCGCGGTGATGAGCGAGCCGGAGCCGCGCGCCGCCTCGACCACCACCGTTCCCAGCGCCAGCCCGGAGACAATTCGGTTGCGGCGGGGAAAGTCGCGCCCGCGCGGCTCCCACTCGATCGGCATCTCCGACACCACTGCGCCGGTGTCGACCATGCGCTCCATCAGCGGAACGGCGTCAGCCGGGTAGGGCTTGCCATGCCCGCCGGCGAGCACGCCGACCGCGCCAGTCTCCAGGCTCGCAACATGGGCGCGCTGGTCGATCCCCCGCGCCAGGCCCGAGATGATGACGTAGCCGGCCTGGCCCAGGCCGCGGGCCAGCCGTTCGGCGAACATCAGTCCCGCGGCGGAGGCGTTACGGGAACCGACGATCGCAACCGCCGCTGTCCTCAGCGCCTCAGCGCGCCCGCGGAGCGCGAGAACCGGCGGCGCTGAATCGATCTGCCGCAACAATGGCGGATAGTCAGGTTCGCCGAGCGCAACGAAGCGCACCCCGATCTTGCGCGCGGCGATCAGCTCGCGCTCGATGTCCTCGGCCGCCGCGACCCGGATCGGCCGGGTCGCGCCGCCACGCCGGGCGAGATCCGGCAGCGCCTTCAGCGCCGCCCCCGCCCCGCAGCAATTGGTGATCAGCGCCCGGAAGGTGCGCGGGCCGACGTTCTCCGACCGGACGAGCCGCAGCCAGTCGAAGCGCTGCTGGTCGGAAAGGCGCGACTTGGGCTTGATCGCCATCGGCGCTAGGTTTTCTGCCCGATTTTCGAACTCGGAGCCGTGGAGAAGGCGCATGATGTTGGCGCTGTGCTTGAACCAGATCAGCGCCGAGAGCGCGGCGAAGACGATCGCCGCGCCGCCCTGCCCGACCGCCGCCATCGCGATCGGCGAGGCGAGCGTCGCGGCGAGGGCCGCGGCGGAGGAATAGCGCGTAAGCGCCGCGACCGCGAGCCAGACGACGACGAACGCTATCGCCGCCGGCCAGGCGAGGCCGATGAGGCCGCCGAGATAGGTCGCCACGCCCTTGCCGCCTTTGAACCTGAGCCACACCGGATACATGTGGCCGAGGATCGCGCCCGCCGCCGCCGCAAGCGCTGTCGGCGGCCCGAACGCCCACCAGGCGACAACGACGGCGAGCGTCGCCTTGAGCGCGTCGAGAATGAGCGTCGCTGCGGCGAGTCCCTTGCGTCCGGTGCGCAGGACATTGGTCGCGCCGATGTTGCCCGAGCCGATCGAGCGCAGATCGCCCGCGCCGAAGAGCTTCGTCAGCAGGAATCCGAACGGAATCGAGCCGAGACAATAGCCCAGCGCCAGCGCCAACGCCCCGCCATAATAAAACCCGCCCATCAGCGCTTCCAGCCGGCGTCGTGAAGGAAAACTTTTGACCCGAGACTATTCGTGCGCGACCCGGCCGGCAACCAGCGTCATCTTGACCCGGCCCTCGAGCTTCGCTGCGTCGAAGGGGGTGTTGCGGCAGCGTGAATGGAGGGAGGCTGGATCGAGCACATAGGGTTCGTCCGGATCGAAGCGGATGATGTCGGCTGGGGCGCCGACCGTGAGCCTGCCGACAGGCAGCCCGAGAATCGCGGCTGGCCGGGCGGTCATCGCGCGGATCAAGCGGGGAAGCGCCAGATGCCCGTCTGTGACCAGGCGAAGGCTCGCCGACAGCATCGTCTCGACGCCGATCGCGCCCGCCGCGGCCTCCGCGAACGGCAGCCGCTTGGTCTCGACGTCCTGCGGGTCGTGGTCGGAGCAGATGACGTCGATAAATCCGGCGCTGACCGCCTCGACGAGGGCCATGCGCTCGTCCTCACCCCGCAGCGGCGGCATCAGCTTGAGGAACGTGCGGTAGTCGCCGACGTCGAGCTCGTTGAGCGTCAGGTGATTGATCGAGACGCCGCAGGTTGCCGATGAGCCTGCCTCACGCGCCCGCGCCATCGCCTCGAGCGAGAGGCGGTTCGAGACGAGCGCGGCGTGATAGCGGGCGCCGGTCAGCGCGACCAGCCTCAGGTCGCGCTCGAGCACGATCGTCTCGGCTTCGCGCGGGACGCCCGTGAGGCCGAGCCAGCTCGCGCGCAGGCCTTCCCCCATCACCCCGTCGCGGCTGAGCGACCGATCCTCGCACACCGGCGCGACGAGCGCATCGAAGTCGCGCGCATAGGTCATGGCGCGGCGCATGACGCCCGCGTCGGCGACCGAATGCACGCCATCGCAGAAGGCGATCGCGCCTGCTTCGGCGAGCAGGCCGATTTCAGCGATCTCCCCGCCGCCGAGCCCCTTGGTCAACGCCGCGGCGGGGTGGACGCGGACCTTGGCGTCGTCGCGGGCGCGGCGCAGGATGAAGTCGACCACCGCGGGATCGTCGACCGGCGGGCTGGTGTCGGGGCGGGTGACAAGCGTGGTCACCCCGCCCGCGGCGGCGGCGGCGCTGGCGCTGGCAATGGTCTCGCGATGCTCGGCGCCGGGCTCGCCGACGAAAGCGCGCATGTCGACAAGGCCGGGCGAAACGACGTCGCCTTCGCAGTCGACGACCCGCGCCTCGGCGGGCAGCTGGTCTCGCGTGACCTTGGCGCCGACGCCGGCAATGACGCCATCGATCGCGATAACCCCGCCGCGCGTCTCGGTCTCCTGGACGGGATCGATGAGACGGGCGTTGACGAAGGCGATCGGCGGATGAGGCGGCATGGGCCGCCGGTGATTATCGGCCGGCGCCTGTGAGCGCAAGGGAATGGGCTAACGCAAATAGAACCGCTATTGCGGGCGCAGCGAAGCAACCCGCAGCCGTCGCCGTTGCCTCATGCGTGTCCAGCGCTGGCGATTCGCTCTTGCCTGGCAAGGCAAAAGCGGCTAGAGCCCGCCGTCGCTTTCTTGGGCCAGATTTCGCCGCCTAAAGCCGACCTAAGCGCCCGTAGCTCAGCTGGATAGAGCACCAGACTACGAATCTGGGGGTCAGGAGTTCGAATCTCTTCGGGCGCGCCAGTAATATCAATAAGTTACGGGATCCCACACCGTTCTAATCTGAGATTTAGAACGGTGATTAGAACGGTGTTCTCCGAAATCGGTGGGCTGGGTCGGCCACCACAAAAAGGCGTTGGGAGCCGCGAGGTTGCTGCCGAAATGATCGCAACCTTGCCAAGGTTGGGGTCGAGGGTTCGAATCCCTTCGCCCGCTCCAAATTTCCTCAAGAAAAGTAATTGCTTAGAATGGTCCTTCAGGGCCGTTTTTTGCTTCCCCGCCCGGGTTTCGGAAACCGGGGAAGCATGGGGGAAGCTGCAAAATCGCTTGCAATAACGACCCCCTGAGGGGCGGCCTTCGCGTCCAATAACGACCCCTCTGACGTTGTGTGTCAGCGTTCTTCCCTTTGGCCCGGATCGGCCGGGAAGGGCTGATGGGATGGTCGGCGTGGATAAGATTGGCGAGATACGACGCGCCTATTTCGAACAGGAGCGGCCGATCAAGGAGATCGTTCGGACGCTTTCAGTGTCCCGCGCGACGGTCCGCAAGATCATCCGTGGCCACCAAACGGAGTTCAAGTACGCTCGCGACGTTCAGCCGACGCCGAAGCTGGGCGTCTGGGTCGAGGCGCTGACTGAGATTCTGGAGTCGGAATCCAAGCTGGCAAAGCGGGAACGACGCTCGACGCAACGGCTGTTCGAGGAACTGCGTGGGCGCGGATATGACGGCGCCCACGACAGCGTGCATCGGTTCGTGAGGTCCTGGCGCGAGGAACGGGCCCGGGTTCCTGCGCATGCCTATGTGCCGATGAGCTTCGCGCCGGGGGAAGCCTATCAGTTCGATTGGAGCCACGAGACGATCACGCTTCAGGGGCTGCCGCTGACGGTCAAGGCGGCGCACATGAAGCTGTCGCACAGCCGTATGCCGTTCGTTCGAGTTTATTTTCGTGAGACCCAAGAGCTGGTGTTCGACGCCCACGACAAGGCGTTCCAGTTCTATGGCGGGATCTGCCGGCGCGGCATCTACGACAACATGAAGACGGCGGTCGAGGCGATCTTCGTGGGCAAAGCGCGCCGGTATAATGGCCGCTTTCTCCAGATGTGCTCGCACCATCTGATCGAACCAGTGGCCTGCACGCCCGCGTCGGGCTGGGAGAAGGGTCAGGTCGAGAACCAGGTCGGCAACCTGCGGGACCAGATGTTCCGGCCCAAGCCTCGGGTGAAAAGCCTGACCGAGTTGAATGCATGGCTGGAAGATCAGTGCATCGCCTACGCCAAACGAACCCGGCATCCCGAGTTCAAGGATCGAACGATCTGGGACGTGTTCGAGGAGGAACGGGCGAGCCTGATGCAGCTTCGCGGCCCGTTCGACGGGTTCGTCGAGAAGGCGGTCCGGGCCAGCACCACCTGCCTGATCATGGCCGACCACAATCGCTACAGCGTCGATGCGCGCGCCGCCGGCCGAATGGTTCTGGTGCGCTCTCATGCTGAGCGCGTTGTCGTGATGCTGGGCGATGAAGTCGTCGCCGATCATCCGCGTCAGTTCCAGCGCGACCGGATCATTTACGATCCCTGGCATTACCTGCCGGTGCTGATGAAGAAGCCCGGCGCCTTGCGTAACGGCGCGCCGTTCAAGGACTGGGATCTGCCGGCCGCGCTGACCCAGGTGCGCGCCAAGCTGAAGCCGCACACCGACGGCGACCGCCAGTTCGTCAAGATATTGGGCGCGGTTCTCGATCATGGGCTCGGCGCGGTCGAGGCCGCCTGCGCCGAGGCGCTGGAGGCGGGCATCGCCAGCGGCGACGTGATCCTGACTGTGCTGGCGCGCCGGCGGCAGCCCGCGCCGCCTCCCAGCATCACTACTCCCGACGCGCTTCGCCTAAAGATCGAACCCGCGGCCGATTGTGGCCGCTACGACCGCATAAGGAAAATCGCCTGATGGAACGCCATGAGATTCTGGAGGCGATGAGCGAACTTAAGCTCTACGGCATGCGCGCCAGCTTCGACGAGATCGCCGGCAAGGGCCTTGCCCGGCGCGACGAGCTTTATCCGCTGATCGACAGCCTGATCCGCGCCGAGCGCACCCACCGACAGGCACGCTCGATCAGCTATCGCATCGCCGGCGCGAAGTTCCCGGTCCTCAAGGACATCGACAAGTTCGTCTTTGCGGACACGCCGGTAGACGAAGGCCAAGTTCGCGAACTCACCTCCGGCGCCTTCCTCGACGCCAAACGCAACGCGATCTTCATCGGCGGAACGGGCACGGGAAAAACCCATCTTTGCATCGCCGTGGCGTCCGCGGTCATTCGCGCCCGCGCCAGAGGGCGCTTCTTCAATCTGGTCGATCTCGTAAATCAGCTGGAACAAGAGAAGGCGGCCGGTCGTAGCGGCCGATTATCGGAAAACCTGCTGCGCTATGATCTCATCGTCATCGACGAACTCGGCTATCTCCCGTTCAGCCAACCCGGCGGTCAGTTGCTGTTCCATCTGATCAGCAAGCTCTATGAAAACACCTCGCTGCTGATAACGACCAATCTCGCCTTCGCCGACTGGCCGCAGGTGTTCGGCGACGCCAAAATGACCACCGCCATGCTCGACCGCCTGACGCACCACTGCGATATCGTGGAAACCGGCAACACGAGCTGGCGGTTCAAAAACCGCTCCTGAGACAGATCCCCGCCAAGCACGGCCTCGTCGTATCTCGCGCCGGCCCCCGTGAGATAAAATCTTCCACGCGCCGCCGCTGCCGCGCCTCCAGTCGGGCTGCGCCCTCCCTCCGTCGCACTAACGGCGGCGCATCCTCATCCTGATTTACCGCGCACTCATCCGCCAAGATTCGTCACGCCCCGAGGGGTCGGTATTGGACGCGAAAGGGGGTCGCGCTTGAAAGCGATTTGACAACAGGCGAAGCAGAAGCGTCGGCCGTGATCTTCGCGCGCGGGGACAAGTTCAAGAAGGCCTTCGTAAACCGAGCCCAATTCTTCCGTCGCCATGTCGCGCCAGTTGATGCGGACGCGGCGGCCATCTTCAATCAGCCAGCTCATATGGAATAGCGCGCGCAGGAATGCCTTATTGGGCAGCCTCGTATCGTCCAGGTCCGGTGTCCGACCTTCAGCAAAGAGCCCTCCGAGCGGCGGCAAGCCCAGAACCTTCTCGCCACGCCGCAAGCCTCGGAAGACGATCTTCGCGCCCTCCCATGCATCATGGTGATGGTCATGCGCGGATCGTCGGGCTGAGCGTTCCCGTAGGTGGCTGAAGCCATACGCGGAAGCATAGAGCTCGCGGGACGCCGCGGACGCGTCTGGGCCGTGCAGGAGATCACGGTCTTCTGAAACGGCTAAGAAGATCAGCCTGTAAACCACGCGGAGGAGCTGCTCAAACCAAGCGTGGACGGTAAGACTGTTACTGTCGAGTTTCGCTCGAAGATCAGGGTTTGCGTCGAGAAAGCCCTGCCCAAGTGCGAGCAATGCTTCCTCGACGTTTTCTCCGAGCCTTTCACGCGCGGCGGTACCGGCCCTCAGGCCAGCTTCTCGCCACCGCTCGAGAGTGCAGTCACCGGGCGGTGCCCTCTCACCGCCAAACCGGGTCGCGTGGATGAGCAGCCAGATCGCGGTGAAATCCGCGAACATCTCATCCCGGAATATCGCCCCGAGATCAGCCTCGATAAAGGCGGGTCGTGTGAAGCTGGCGTTGTCCCGCAGAAGACGGACGCGGTCGCCGACGAAGACTAAGCCCCAAGCAACGTCAGGATTGGCGCTGAGCCAGTCTTGAAGAAGCACGCTCGGCGAACGGCGCGGGATCGTCCCCTCGTGGTCGTCGCCGAGTTGCGGCAGCGCTTTCGTGAACGCATCGCTTCCCGGCAGTGACGCAGCAACCACGATGGGCACACGGCCACCTTTGGCCTCAAGGGCTATGCGGTAGGTGTGCCCATTCCTACGGTGAACTTTGGGACCAAGCAGCGCCTCGAATCCGAAAGCTTCCTCAAGGAGGCTTTTCACGAACGCGGTCGTTTGAACCACGTTGGGCGCTGGAAGCTTGGCATAACCTTGCCAGTAAGCCTGGCCGATCCGAAAATAGCGGGTGATCTCGTCGCGAAGATTCGTTCCCTTCGGGCACCCGTAATCGGCGGCCACTTTCTGGTCCGGCGTAGTAGCAGCGATCGCCACAACCTGGCCCGGTGAAATGAGCGCGCCCTCGATCAAGACAGCAGTCAGCCCAATGTCGGCCACACGTTTGAGATGCCGGGCCACTATTCCCCCTCCGGAAGGAGGACGTAGAGCCCGATCACGTCAGCCGGCAGAACAGGGACGACCTCAACAGTCGCGCCACCACGCGCTGCCTCCGTCAGCCGCAAATGGTCTGCCGAAAGCACGCGCCCTCGCTCAGCCGCGAACGCGGCTATAGCGTGTTCGTAGGCGGCCACTCGATCATGGGCGCGCTGAATCTGACGAGCGATCGCTTGCTCGTCGAGATTACCCGTCGCCCCAGGCTCCAGAAGCGCCAACGCCGCTAGGCCAGTCAGCAAGGCTCCCGACGACGTGCCTCCAAAGGCGAGGCCAGTCGCCTCTTCTGCCAATAGCAGCCGATTTGTCCGGCCGCTGGTGATCAGCTTGAAACGAAGGCGCAGCAACAAAAGCGTCGTCATCTGAGTCACGGCGTGGGTTCGCCAGGCGCCGCAACGGCCGAGCGGCGGGAACGCCGCACCTTCAGGATCCAGCGCCCCTTCCGCCAAACCCTCCGCCAAGCTGGCGACAAGCGGATGGACACGCCCAAGATGCGTGACCCCAGGAACAGGATCATCTTCAAATCCAACCCTTCGCGTACCGTGCAGACCGTGTGATTCCAGACGCTCCTTGATGGCATCTGGCATCGCATCGAGATGGACAAGATAATGCTGCCCTGCTTTCTCCAGCGGCGCCCCCACGCGTTTCAAAGCTCGATCCGTGAAGCGTGCGACTTCGGTTGGTCCACCGTTCAGCGCCCCCATCTGTTGCCATTCCGGCAAGACCTCATCGGGGTTCAATGCACCTTGGGCGTATCGTGCACGACTCGCCTTTGCGTTTTCCTCGGCGTCGCGCCATTTCCCCTCAAGACGTTCGCTCGACAGACCGAAATCGAAGGTAAGCTGCTCGCGATGCCCTCCAGCACGAAGGATGAGCGCCTGCATGAGCGCCGACGTCACGCCCTCACTGTCCTCTGGCATGGGCACGGAGATGCCCGTCGCCTTCCGGATCGCCTCCGCCTTGCGCAAGATAACTTGCAGTACCGCGCCGTCGATAGCGCTGTTCTCTCCGAAGATCGTGACGGATCGAACGATGGGGGACTGCTGGCCAAACCGATCGACGCGCCCTTCACGCTGCTGATGGCGTGTTGGATTCCAACTGAGGTCGTAGTGAACAACCGCGTCGAACAGCGATTGCAGATTGATGCCCTCGGAAAGGCAGTCTGTCGCGACCAGGATTCGGCTCTCCGACCCGTCGAGCTGGTCGACACGGACGCGGCGCTCTTCGGGTGTCAGACGACCCGTGACGACGGCGACGTCAGCCTTTGGCCAAGCCTTACGAAGCTCCTCGCCAAGCGCCTCAGCCGTTGCGATGAACCGGCAGAAAATAACAGGCTTGGCGCCGTCTTGAAGCAGGCCCTTCAGAACCTTCTGCAATCGTACAATCTTGGAATCCGTCGCACGACGTGCGTCGAGCGCTTCCGCCATCGCGACCAATTCGGCAAGCTCGGCGCGCTCTTCGGCATCGGCAGTTGCAGTTCCAGGTTCGAGATCACCCTGATCGAGAAGACCTTCGTCCTCATCAAAGACGACCGGCTGCATTACCTCTTCGTCAGCGATCCCGCTTTGGCGATTGCGCAGCGCACTCGCGGCAGCCGCAGGCGACGACCCCACGCAGCGCATGAGCGCGAGCGTTCCCCAGAAAACCAACCGCCGGCTCCGCTGGTCCGCGCCGGCCCGCTGTGTGACAGCAAAGCAATAGTCCAGGACGCGATCCTGGAAGGCGGAAAAATCGCCGGTGAGTTTGAATGACGCGTCTTGCACGTGATGGGTTGGAAAAGTTCGCTTCTCGTTCCAGCCGGATTCCATGATGTCGGGGCGGCGACGTTGGACATAGTGCTGTGCAAGACGGCGTGCGTATCGGGCACGGGCATTTTCATCGCCCTGCGGACCACCGGCAAAATCTGGGCTGATTAGACCCAGTAGACGATCAAACGCGGCATCGTCCCCGCTATGTGGCGTCGCAGTGAGCAACAGCATGTGGCGCTGTTCATCAGCGACCAGGCGCTCAAGGAGTTCGAACCGCTGATGTCGGCCACGCTCGCCGCCGACGCAGGCGTGTGCCTCGTCGACGATCACTAGCGAGGGACAGGCTCGTGCGAACTCATCGCGTCGGCTGTCTGCCTTGATGTAGTCGAGGCTGACAACAGTATGGGGATAGGCCTCAAACAGGCTTTGAGCGACGGGGAGCCCGCGTTCAAGGGAACGAGCACGTGCTGGCGTGACGGCAACGGCATCGATGTCGAATTTCTCGGCCAGTTCACCAACCCACTGCTCGACGAGATGCGGAGGACAGAGCACCGAAAAGCGATCGATCAAGCCACGATCGAGCATCTCGCGGAGGATCAACCCGGCTTCAATTGTCTTCCCGATGCCAACGTCATTAGCGATTAGCAGCCGCACGACAGACAACTTCAACGCCATCATCAGCGGCACGAGCTGATAAGCGCGAGGCTCCACGCCAAGATGGGCCGCGCTACGAAAGGGGCCCGCACCGCGACGCAGCGACAGACGCAACGCATCGGCCAGCAGGCGGGCGCCGTCCTGGGTATCCCGCCGACCGGGTGTGGGTGGCGCAAACCGCGCCGGTTTCACTGGGATCACCTCAAGCGCGAGCGCTATCCGCTGTGCGTCAGCCTCCGAACCTGACAGTGGCCGGACATTCAGGGTGTCATCATCAGGTGATGGTAGGACAACCCACTCGCGTCCGCGCGCCTCCACAAGATCACCCGGCGAAAATCGAACTGCGTCCACTATGCCGCCCCCAGGAGCTTTTTCAATTCCGCCGGCGCTGCTTCACCGGGCTCATCAGGCAGCTCGACAAGGTCCACCCCGAAATCAGCGCAGGCCGCAGCCAGTCCGTTTGGCGCCAATCCGGCGACTGCGAGCACCTGAAAGCTTGGCCAGTAGAGATCATATGAAATGCCGCCGATCTTGCGCGTCGACGGGTCCGGCAAGTCCCACCGCCGCAGGGCGCTGCTCCACTTGCTGTCGGCCCTACTTGTTGTCGTATCGTCTGCGGTCTCCGGATCCGCGAGCTTGCAGAGGAATGCTGTCACCTCCGGATCGCGGCGGTCGATCAAGTTATGATCTGGCTGATTGAAATAAGAGAGCAGGCAGCGATAGCAGCCGGCGACACAGGCGTCCTCCCGTTCCTTGATGCCCCCTTCCGCAGTTGGGAAATCAAAGTGCATCAGATTGAGCGCCTGGCGCGCAATCTCCGCCATACGGTTTGCATCGGCGACCAGACGGTTGAGCACCCCTGCGCCACCTTCGGTCGCCTCGTAAAGCAGGATCGCCTTGCGTTCATCACGCTTGGGTAGAGGCTCGCCCAACAGCTCCCCTTCCTCCAGCTCCGCGACGATCTGAATCCCTCGTAGAAGGGCATGCTGAAGCGTCGCCATTTGTGCTTCGCTGAAATTCGCGACCGGCCGCAACAGAAGAGCGTTCTTGTGATCTTCAACTATTGGAACGATCCGCTGTGATTTCGGCACGGTGACGTCGATGCCGTCGTCATCGCCCCCATTCAGCGTGTCCTTGACCCAGCGCCCCGATGTCGGATCGATACAGAAACCTTTTATCGACTTGGACTTGCGCCGACGGAGGCCATTGTTGATGCGCGATAGCTTTGCGCGTGCGCCATAATCAAGGAGGAGGAGCGGATCTGTCCCGGCGCGCAACGTGAGCGTGCGTGTATCCGGAACTCCTTTGTCGAGCTGCCACTGAAAGACTGTTTGAATTTCGAATCCGCGCCTCTGGCGATCTTCGTCGTTCGCGGTGATCCGCGCCGACGGCGCAGTTTCCACATTGTCGATCCGATAGACGTTATCGAGGCGGTCCACGCCTGCGAGCGAGGCACCACAGGCATGGCAGCGTTGCAGTTTGTCATCAGTGTGAGCGGCCCCGCATTCGGCGCATAAAATGAGGCTGGTCGTCGCCAACTTGCCGTCGTCGAGACGGCCATGCGCCGGCAGCTTCGCGCGCACAACTCGATAGGCGCGGCCCTCATGATAGATCAAACTGTTTGGACCAAACTCGGAAATGGCAAGGAAACGCGGCCTCTGTAGGACCGCCGCTCGTTTCGTCGCAGGGATAAATGCATAGAGGGGTAGACGCGGGAAGTTGTAGCCCGGCAGAAAACCTTCAGTCGCCAAGTAGCGATATGTATAGAAGTCGGATCCGTTCGAAGCTTGTCCGCGCTCAAGCATGTCGAGCTCTTCCGTCGCCCGGAAGTGGCGGCGAGCCGCTTCCTTGCGCTCGCCCGGCTTGAACGACGTTTTCTGCTGAACTTGATGCGACTCGTCCTGCTCGCGGCGGGCACCGCGATATAGCTCGCGCCACCGACCGAAACTCCGCGAGAAATTCTGCGCGGCTTCCCGATCGGTCTCTTCGACGAACGCATCCAGGTCAGCGAGCCATGGCGCGTCTGCCAGATCGATGGCGCCGATGGTGCGCTTCAGCAGACGCCGCATGATCGGTCTCGCGGCCTCGCTCGCACCAAGATTTAAAAATGCAGTCGCGATTTCTTGAGAGACCGGCATCTCCGGATTGGTCATGTCCAGGTTTTCCGGAATCGACGGCTTCAGCGGCACGACCGCTGCCGCGAGCCATTCCGCATGAAGGTGGCTCTTCAGGAGATCCCGATTGGCAAGATCCAAAGCGGGCGGCTTGACCACGCCGGCGACAAGACCTTGTCGATTGGCGAAGTAATATTGATCGTGGGGAGATTGGGCCGCGCAATAGGTGATGACGAGCGCGGCCTGGCCGCTTCGACCCGCGCGACCTGCCCTTTGAACATAATTTGCCGGGGTCGGCGGCGCGTTCCGAAGATAGACGGCGTTTAGAGAGCTGATATCGACACCAAGCTCCATCGTAGGCGAGCAAAACAGAGCCGGGAGGAAGCTCGTCGGCTCACCTTCTTGACGCATCTCCTCACGGTTTTCGGCGATCCGCTCAACATCTGACGTTCCGAACCGGAAGCGGTCCTCTCGCCAAGCCCGAACCTTCTGATCGACTTGCGCCGTATGTTCGCGCGCTTCGAAAGCAAAAGGCAGATCACCCTGTTGCGCCAGCATTTCGGCGACTTCTTCATAGAGCGCGCGAAAAAAGGGGTTCTCCCGCTTACCGTCAGACCGGTTGGTCGCTGGAAAAAGGCGCAGAGCTGTCGATGCGAGCCGCCACGCCGGCGCATCGCCGCCCGTGACCACACGGCGAATTACCTGATGGCTTTCGGCCGCTCGCAAGAGAGTGGCGATGACATCGCCGTACTCCTTCACGAGCTATGGGGGAAACTGGGTGACGGTGTGAGGAAGGCGGCGTAACGGGGTTGGTGATCAAGCCACCCGAACCTCCAAACAGGAGCGTTACGCCATGACTGAGAATAGAGTTGTTGCCCTTCGACAGAAAGGGGCAATCGACGATCCGCTCACTGAAATACTGCGAACCGGCGCGCGTCGACTGATCGCCCAGGCGGTGACGGTGGAGTTCGAGACATTTCTGGCCTCGACCGCGGAGCTCGTGCTTCCGGATGGCCGCCAACGGGTGGTTCGCCACGGGCATGATCCGGTTCGCGCGATCCAGACGGGAATCGGCCCGGTCGAAGTGCAAAAGCCGAAGGCCCGCGATCGCGCCGCCGCTTCGGGGGAGCGCCTTCGCTTCTCGTCGAACATCCTGCCCAAATGGGCGCGGCGCACCAAGAGCCTCGACGCCCTGTTGCCGGTTCTCTATCTGCGCGGGATTTCCGCCGGCGATTTCCAGGAGGCCCTCGCCGCCTTGCTCGGCAGGGACGCGCCCAACCTCTCCGCTGCGGTGATCGGGCGCCTCAAGAGCGAGTGGGAGGACGAATATCGGCGATGGCAGAAGCGCGATTTGTCGGCGCGCCATTACGTCTACGTCTGGGCGGACGGCGTCTATTTGCAGGCGCGCCTGGAGCCGCAGGCCGAATGCATGCTGGTGCTGATGGGCGCGACGGCGGAAGGCAAGAAGGAGCTGATCGGCTTTCAGACGGGCATGCGGGAGAGCGGTCAAAGCTGGAAGGAACTACTCGTCGATTTGAAGGCGCGCGGCTTGGTCGTCGCGCCGCAAGTCGCCATTGGCGATGGCGCGCTCGGGTTTTGGAAGGCCCTCGACGAGGCGTTCCCGACGACGCGTCATCAGCGATGCTGGCTGCACAAGACATTGAACGTGCTCGACAAGCTCCCGAAGTCGATGCAACCCAACGCGCACAAGGATCTGCGCGAGATCTGGCTGTCGCCGAGCCGGGGTGCGGCGGAAGCGGCGATGACGACCTTCGCCGAGAAATACGCGCCCAAATACGACAAGGCCGTCGAATGCCTAACCAAGGATCAGCAGACACTGCTGACGTTCTTCGACCTTCCCGCCGATCATTGGGACCACTTGCGAACCTCGAACCCGATCGAGAGCGTGTTCGCGACGGTGAGGCATCGCACCGTCCGCATGAAAGGCGCGCTGTCGCAGGACACCGCGCGTCTCATGGTGTTCAAACTGGTGATCGCGGCGTCCAGGACCTGGCGGCGATTGCAAGGTCAAAACCAGTTGCCGAAAGTCGTCAACGGTATAAAGTTCAAGGACGGAATCGAAGCTGTCGCCGAAATCAAATCCGCCGCTTGATTCACGCCGTCACCGATTTTCCCGTGTAGCTCCTCCTTCACTGGCAGAGGCTCACCCCAAACATCCTTGCTGCGCAACGCTTTCCCAAGGGCCGTGCGCCAGCCGCCCCGCACGATCAACCCATCTTCTGCCACGCTGATGTCCGCCCTACTTGGCGGATCAATCATCAAGAAGCTTGCCTGACGCAGTTCGTATTCTTCGTTCTGGTCGATGAGCCACGGATCACGAAGATGATTTCGGGATGCTTCGGCGACTTGGAGCACACGCTGACGGTCAAGGGCTTCCGTCGCGATCGCCAGACCGCGCCGCATATAGTCAAAAAGCAGATTAAAGAGCCTGGCTCGCATTGCCGGTGGCGCCGCCGCCAATCGACGGTTTCCCGCAAACTCCTCATCGTCGCGTGCCAAATCCTCCAAGCCGGGGAACCGAACCGCAATCAAGCCGGCTTCCTCCAGATTGGGATTCGTGAAACGCCAACCCTTGCGCAATCGGCCCACAGCCGATGCGCCAAGACCGAGGTCAGGATCTCCTCGGCCGCTTGTCGGTTGTGAAACCCCTTGACCCGAGGGTCGAACATCCAATCCACGAGACGACCAGGCTCTTCAAGATCGAAGCCGAGAGCCTTGCGCACCGCCTCACCGAACCGGACATCGGCCAGGCCTTTCTCGCCGGCGCCACGCACCGCGCGCAGAATGGCGCCGCGAAGCAGCGTTACGAAAATGAAGTCGTTGAAGTGACCCGCCTGCAGCGCAGCGTCTTGGCGGTTGTCCGTAAAGCCCAAGAGTTTTCGGGTCCCCTCATCAAGGGTCCCGTCGTTTTCCATCCATGCCAAAATGGTCGAAACGATCAGCGTTGTCGCTGAACTGCGGCCCTCAGCGGATAGTCCGGCGAGCTTGTTGATGTCACGCGCCTGTTGCGGTGGCTGGTGACGGCAATGCGGGCAGAAGCGATACTTGCCGCTGAAGAACCACGCCGGCACTCCATCGTCCCCGAGCGACCCGTCGGGTATCACCGATAGGAGCTGCCCCTCGTGCTTGCCGCGGTGCCCGCTCTTCAGCCGCTCCTGCCCAGCCGGTGTCGTTTCTTGCCAATCGTCCGGATAGTCAGCGATGGCCCCTCCAAAGAGAAGTCTGCATTGACGGCCGGCACGAGAAAGCCCGTTCGCGACCCATCTGCCTCTGCGTCCTCGCTCGCCGGCTCATCGATCGGCCTCGCGAGAACTCGAATGCCATCGAGTGAGTTATCGATTCGAACACTGTGATGCTCCTGACCGCACTCTCGGCAAAAGAAGACCGGGTATAAGCGTGCACCGGGATCGGCCGGATGAAAGACTTGGCCTTCCAGCACAACGCGGCGGCTTGCGGCTGGCTCAAGCGTCGCATAGGCGTGTCCCGCGCCCGAGATAAACCGATGGAGCTTAAACGCCAAAAACGCGCGATCGCTTACCCCGCCGCGAAGGTTTTCGCGGCGTCCCATCAACGACAGCATGCCTGCTAAGGAGGCTTTGCATTGTTCGTGAGCGACACCCGTTTGAACCGAGAGCGCCGACCCAGCCTCGCTCAGCGTCATGGGCGGCCGACGCCGTAGCTTTTCGCCTTCGAGGAGTCCGATGTCGGTTTCAATCCAGCAGGCTAGTGGATGAGAGAATAGGTCTTTATCGGTGAGCGCTTCCGGCGTCGGTGCCAACACTGCGTCTTTGAGCGCATGGCCGAGGCTCCCACTATTGATTCGTGGGTCGGTGGCCCGGGCGAGGTTCTCATCGATGATTGACGCCGCGCTCAGCTCCTCTCCAAAAATCAGCTTCCCAACGCGAGCGACGGCGGTCGCTCGCTCTAACTCGTCATGCGCATTCGACATCGTCGCCGACGTGCCGATGCACATCAGCTTACGGCTGGTGACCAGCCGTTCCTTCACGCGACGCACGAGCATGGCGACGTCCGCGCCCTGGCGGCCGCGATAGGTGTGCAGCTCGTCGAGCACCAGGAAATCCAGGCCCACAGCATTTGCTATAACGGCGCGATCGAGATCGTCCTGACGCGTCATCAGCAATTCGAGCATCATGAAGTTCGTCAGCAGAATGTCGGGCTTGGCTGCAGCGATGGCTTGGCGCTCTGCATCGCTCTCTCGGCCGGTATACCGGCGGTACGTAGGACGCAGGCCATCTTCGAGTCCCGATCCACCGATGAACTTCTCGAGCTCCTCAAGTTGACTATTGGCCAGGGCATTCATCGGATAGATGATTACAGCGCGTGTTCGCCTCGCCTCGCCAGCGCGCCGCGCGCGAACGACGGCGTCGACGATCGGCAGGAAAAAACACAGCGACTTTCCGGAGCCTGTACCCGTCGTTACGATGAAGCTCTCATCGTTGCGAGCCTTGGCAACGGCGCGTTCCTGGTGGCGATGAAGCTTGATCGGCCTTCGATCCGGACCGGCGCCAAAGATTTTGCTCAAGGCAGGATCGAGCACATTCTGAGCAACGAGTTGATCGACGGAGGCGCCTGCCTCGAAATGAGGATTGATCGTAATCAGAGGCTCAGGCCAGAAGCGTTGGTCGGCGTAGGCGGCATCGATTTGCGCACGGATTTCGGGCGCATGAATCTCTGAGAAGGAACGAGCGAACAACTCGTATCGCTCTATCAGCGCCTGATCGGGATCGAAGATATCCACTAGCCCCCCTGTCCCCTGACATCACCCTTGCTGTGGGTTGTGCTTGCCGGCTGGCCGCGCTGGCGTCCGGTCTCAAATTGGCGGCCGGTGGTTGTACGCTCGTCTTCCATTTCAGCTGTCAGCCGGCAATCATGCTCCCTGCCGATCTTAAGTGTGGTAAGAGACCTGCACACGTTGGTTGTACGCCCGTAGCAACACCCCTAAAATTGCCGGTCAACTGCCCGTTTGGCAGAAGCCGGGGGAAATGATACATTTCCTCGGATGAAAGCTCAAGAGACCCGAGGAACTGTATCAACCGAGCCTGGCACCCAACGGGAACAGCTCGCTGCGTTTCTGCGCGAGCGGGGCATCGCCCGGCTGGCCGAAATCCGCCGGGCCGGCATTACCGCGGCCACTGTTTCTCGGCTCGAACGGGAGGGCTTTGTGACCAAGCTCAGCCGCGGACTTTATCAGCTCGCAGACGCCGCCCCCGAGGGCAATCATAGCCTTGCCGAGGCCGCCAAACGCGTGCCCAAGGGCGTCATCTGCCTCGTCTCGGCCCTCGCCTTTCACGGTATCACCGACCAGATGCCGCGCCGGGTGTGGATCGCGATCGGTCCGAAGGACTGGAAGCCCCAGATCGATTATCCACCACTGCGCATCGTCCGGTTCGCCGACAAGTTTCTTCACGACGGGGTCGAGACCCACGACATCGAGGGCGTCCCGGTCCCGATCTTCGGCGTCGCGAAGACGATCGCCGACGCTTTCCGCCACCGCCGTTCCGTTGGGATCGACGTCGCAGTCCCCGCGCTGAAAGAGGCGCTGCGCCAGCGTAAAGCCACTCCATCTGAAATCTCGGCATGCGCGATGCGAAGCGGCGTCTGGAACGCGCTTCGCCCCTACCTCGAAGCGTTCACGGCCGATGCCTAAACCGCCGACAAACATCGCCGCATCCGTCCGGGCGCGCCTGCTCAATCTCGCGCGACAGAACAACACGCCGTTCGATGTCCTCCTGACGCGCTTCGTGCACGAGCGCCTGCTCTACCGACTGAGCCGCTCGCCGCACGCAGACCGCTTTGTGCTGAAGGGCGCCATGCTGCTCACCACTTGGCTGCCCGAGACGGCACGCGGCACACGCGACCTTGATCTCCTGGGATTTGGCGATGCCAGTGAGCAGCGCATCCTTGGCATTTTCCGCGAGGTGCTGGCGATCGCCGGCGACGACGGCGTTGCCTTTGATCTCGACGCGCTGCAGGTCGGACTGATCCGTGAGGAGCTGGAGTATGGAGGCGTCCGCCTGCGCGGCGCGGCCTCGCTCTCCGGTGCACACATTGCAGTCGTCGTCGACATCGGCTTCGGCGATTCCGTGGAGCCGGGCCTCGAGACAATCGACTATCCCGCGCTGCTCGACCTTCCGGCGCCAAGGCTGCGCGCTTACGCTCCCGAGACGGTCATCGCCGAGAAATTCCAGGCCATGGTCGCGCTCGGCCGCGCGAACAGCCGGATGAAGGACTTTTATGACATCTGGATTCTGTCCAGGACCTTCCAGTTCGCCGAGGATCGGTTGGTGCGGGCGATCGCTGCGACATTCGCACGTCGGCATACAACGATCCCCACGGACCTGCCGGACGCGCTCACATCGGCGTTTGCCAACGATCCCCTAAAGCAGCGCCAATGGGCGGCTTTTGCCGGCGACCTCAATGATGCGCCCAAACAGCTTCAGACTATCATCAGCGACCTGACAGCATTCCTTATGAACGCCGCGGTGGCGGCGCGTAGCCATGCACTCGAATAGCGGCAACACCAACGCACATCGCGCAGACTTCGCCGCAACCGGGCCGCCCGCCACCCAACCATCCCGTGTCGAGGCCATCCGGCTCATGCGGGGCGGCCTTGCGAAGGCGATGCGCGACGTCGCCGCAAGCTACGTGATGCCGATCTGTTGGATTACGGCGCGCGACCGGAAGCCCTTCATCCTCCACAACGGCTCCGCCTTTCTCCTGGATTGCGGCGCCGGACCGTTCCTCGTCACGGCGAACCATGTCTATCAGGGTTTCCGAACGGCAAAGGAGAAACACCCCGACGCTGTCTGCATCGTTGGAGATCTGCGCTGCGATCTGCGGGACCGGCTGATCGCATCTGATCCCGCCTATGACGTGGCGACATTTCGGATCGGCCAAGACGAAATCGGCCGGCTCGCCAATTATGCCAACGGGAAGGTCATCCTGACCGGCAGCCAGACGTCATGGCCGCCAGCGCCGCCAGCGATCGAACGAGGCGTCTTCTTCGTCGGCTTTCCCGGCGATGGCCGAGAAATGCGGCCCTATAAGGGAAACTCGCTCGTGGAAATTGACTGGGTTGGCTATACGGCGCTCGCCGTGGCGAGCGGGGTCAGCGCAACAGACGTCACCCTCGTGTTCGACCACGAGCACGACTTCGACGTGGGACTGCGGCCCACCATACCCAGCGATTGGGCCCTTGGTGGCTGCAGTGGGGCACCGTTGCTAACCTTCGTCGAAGAACGCGGCATTTTCAGTTGGCGCCTCGGCGGAATCATCTACGAATTCCAGCAGCCTTATCCTCAAGGCGTCTCGTGCGGATTGTCTAAACGCCGACGGCACCATCAACCGGTATCCAGATCCGATGGCTTATCGAGCGCGCTAATCGCCGGTATCCGTGAGATGGGGGAAGGCCTTCCCCTGCGGCCGAGCCCGTAGTCTCGGCCGACCCCTTCTGCGGGGACACCCCGCAACGCCCCGAGAGTGAGAGTGCGGACGGGTTTTCCGTGACGGGTTGAGGACTGGGAGAGAGGCTCCCGGCGCCCGTCGCGGAGATCCGCGATGTCCAGAGACGCCGCTCGCGCTCGGTCCGGTGCCAGCCGGACCAGCCTCTACGACGAAATCACCGCCAAGATCATTGCCGAGCTCGAGGCCGGCCGCGTGCCTTGGGTCCAGCCTTGGGGCACGGACGCGGTAAAGGCGCCGCTGGCCATGCCAAAGAACGCCAGCACCGGCCGGCTCTATTCCGGGAGTTCCGTGATCGAGCACGGCTTCCCGGTCCAGGGCTGGCTGACGTTTCGCCAGGCCCTCGGCCTCGGCGGCAATGTCCGCAAGGGCGAGCACGGCACCACCGTCGTCTACGCCGACCGCTTCATCCCCGACGATGAGAAGAAACGGGCGCAAGAGACTGGCGAGGAAGCGCAAGCGATCCCGTTCCTCAAACGCTTCACCGTCTTCAACTTGGCGCAGTGCGAAGGCCTGCCAGAGGCTCTCGTGGTCGCCGCACCGCCACCCGAGTTAGGTCTCATCGAGCCTAAGATCGAAGCGCTGATCAAGGCGACCGGCATCGATTTCCGCATCGGCGGCAGCCGCGCCTTCTACATGCCCGCGCACGACTATGTGCAAGTCCCGCCGCCGCAAGCCTATTTCGAGCCGATCAACTGGCACCGCACGGCGCTCCATGAGCTCGGTCACGCCAGCGGCGCCCCGCAACGGCTCAATCGCGATCTCTCCGGCTCCTTCGGATCGAAGAAATACGCGTTCGAAGAGCTGGTGGCGGAGATGAACGCCGCATTCTGTTGCGCGTCGCTCGGCATCGTGCCGACGGTGCGCCACGCCGACTACATCGGCTCCTGGCTTGAAGTGCTGCGCGAGGACAACCGCGCCATCGTCCGCGCCGCCTCGCAGGCCAGCAAGGCCGCGGACTTCCTCCTCGCCTTTCTTCCTGAGGACGACGCGCTTGCCTCCACCGCAAACGGACGGGAGGCCGCGTGATGCGTGTCCGTTGCGCCAGTGAGCAGGCCGTCACGCAAACCCGGATATGTGCGGATGCGTATCTCCGGCTCGGCGGGTCTGCGGCGCTCCAGAGGAAGAGGGCTGCGCCGCTCTTCGTGACGGGTTGGAAGCCGAGAGAGAGTTTTTCGGCGCCCGTCGCGGAGACCATTCCGATGGCACCTGCGGTTCAGAAGATCACCCTGTCGTCGTCACGCGACATCCCCTTCAACAAGCTTGTTCTGTCCCAGTCGAACGTCCGGCGCGTGAAGGCCGGCGTCTCGATCGAGGAGCTCGCCGAGGACATCGCCCGGCGCACGCTCCTGCAAGGCCTCAACGTCCGACCGGTTCTCGACGCCGATGGCATAGAGACCGGCATGTTCGAAGTCCCGGCCGGCGGGCGGCCGCTACCGGGCGCTCCAGCTTCTCGTCAAACAGAAGCGTCTCGCCAAGACCGCGCCGGTGCCCTGCGTCGTGCGCGATCCGGGCGTCGACGTCTCCGCCGAGGAAGACTCGTTGGCCGAGAACATCCACCGCGCTCCGCTCCATCCTCTCGACCAGTTCCGCGCGTTTCAGGCATTGCGCCAGAAGGGCCAGTCCGAGGAAGAGATCGCCGCCGCCTTCTTCGTCGGCGTGAACGTGGTGAAGCAGCGGCTGCGTCTCGCAGCCGTATCGGAGAAGCTGCTCGACATCTATGCCGAAGACGGCATGTCGCTCGACCAGCTCATGGCCTTCACGGTGACGACCGATCACGTGCGTCAAGAGAGCTGATTTTGTCCAAGATCAACGAGGGCTTCGCCGACCTCAAGGCCGGCAAGCCGCTTCGGAGCGTAATCCACTTCAATTGATGGCTGTCATGTCAGGTCATCCGAGAAACGTTCGAGCTCGGCGGGGTTGCTTGGGGGCAGCCTGGAGAGCCCGGCTCGGCTCCGCTCCGCATTCAAACGGCGCTCAAGCAAATGACTACAGCTTGTGGTGAACCCTATTTCTCGCTCCCAATGGAATGACGGCTATGGCGCGACTCCGGCCCTTCCCGAGGCGACCCCTGTGGGCGCGCCTACCGCCCGGAGCGGACATCGCCAAACTTGCCGTAAACATATGCCCGCCGCCACTGCCGGGGATTGACCGGATCCGTCTTCGGGGGACCTCACGGAGTGTACGCGGTCACCATAGATGCTTTGATGTGTCGCGCCCTTTAGAGGAAAGCGAAGCCCGGTTTGCTCTGCTCAACTTCTATAATGTAGCCGTCAGGATCGCGCATGTAGCAGCACGTCTCGCCGCGCTTATCCATTGGCTGTGTAATAAACTCGGCTCCTCGACTTCGCCAGAGTTCATAGGACGCTTGAATATCTGCAACGCGGATAATCATAAAGCTGCTGACTGAATTCGGAGTCGGCCGGGACGCTGAGCGTTACCGATGGTTTGTCGGGTGTCGGACCGCCCCCGACGTTGACAATGAGCCACGTGTTCGCGATCTGGATGTAGCCCGGCGCGCCGCTGCTGTCGCCTCCGCTCAGAATGCGACCTCCGAAGACCCTTTCGTAAAATCGAGCCGATCGTTCGATGTCTGAGACGGTGAGAAAGTGGGCGATGGTAAACCCATCCTGCGGCGGCATCTGATAGTTTTTCTCTTCGACCTGTACTTGGCTCATGGACGCCTCCAATTCGGATGTAGCATCTCTCCGCTCGCCAGCGTACGTGGGTGGCGCGGCGGGCCCCAGTGACCAGGAACGGGAGCATTAGGATGAATGAGAATGAGATTCGAGAAGCGCTCAATCGCCACTGGGCCGCCTCGGACGCAAATGACTTCGATGTCGAGCACGACATATACCGGGAGGACGCACTGCTCGACTACCCACAATCGGGCGAGCGCATCAGGGGGCGGCAAAACATCCAGGCCTCTCGCGTCGCGCAGCCGAACGCGAAGCGCTTCACGGTTCGCCGCATCGTCGGCGCGGGCGACCTCTGGGTCACGGAATTCATCCTCGCGTATGACGGACGGCCGTCTTACACGGTGAGTATCATGGAGTTCCTCGATGGGAAGGTGGCCTACGAGACGCAGTATTTCGCGGATCCGTTCGAACCGGGGCCTTCGCGCGCGCAATGGGTCGAACAAATGCCGCGGTGAGGACCCGGTGTCACGCGACGTGCTTATTCATCAGACTCAGGATCAGGGCGTCGAGGCTGTACGGCCCGGCGCCGGCCGAGACGGCTATGATCAGCATAAAAGCGTAAAGCGTCTCCGGTAAATAGAGCCAATCGTCGATGCGATCCGCTTCATCGATCGGCTTGTAGAGTTTGATCCGCTGCCGGCCGGACGTGGCCATGGCGACGAGGATGATGACTAACAGGCCAAGCGCGGCGAGCGGCGCCAAAAGCCCTATAAGAACAGCGGCGCCGGCGGCGAACTCGACCAACGGCACCCACCATTGATTGAAGCCCACTGCTGGAACGCCGAGCGCCTTGAGTTCATCGACGACTGTACGGTGGCGTTCTGCGTTGAACAGCTTGTGATATCCCGACAGCATGAAGAATGCGCCAACCGCGATCCGGTTCAGGGCGATCGCGAGGTCGGTCCACCCGACACCAAAGAACAGTAAATCCATAATCCATCTCATCGGACGTCTCCCTTCGATGTCTCGGGCAGGACTGGGACGTGCGTTACGGTAGGGATAGAAGGGTTGCTTGCGGCCTTGCCGCCACGCCTCTTTGACGGCGTTGCGATGTCCCAGCTAGACTGCGAACACCCAATCATAGATGCTTCCGCCTTTGCGTGACGTGACGTTGCATCTTCGCCCCAACAGCACGCAGGTCACGGCGCGGCGATGCCGCACAAGACATCGATCGAATATTTTCCTGCGCCACTAATGTACAACAGCAAGAAGCCTCCCATAATACTGAGGTTTTTGTAAAAATTCTCCATGCTGGCGAGTTGATCCGAGCCTGTCATTGTCCAATAGTGATGCTCGATAAGCGAAGCTGCCAGCGTGTATAAAGCCAAGAGTGCGGCTGAAGGACGTGTGAACGCGCCAACGGCGACCGCGAACGCAACCGGAAGCTCCATGAAGATCGCTACGAGAGTAGCCAGCACCGGCGTCGGAACGCCATCCTGCACCATCTGACTTACCGTGCCAGAATAGTCCCTCAGCTTTCTCCAGCCGAAGATTAGAAACAGTGTCGCGAGAAAAAGACGCGCCGCAAGAATGACCTTATCATTGATGTTGTTTATCATTGGGCGCCCTCGCGGGAGTGTACGCGGTCACACCACAGATGCTTTCGTGTATCGTGCCGTTTAGCCGTAGGCGATACCCGGCTTGCTTTGACCAACTTCGATAATATAACCATCAGGATCACGAATATAGCACCGCGTCTCGCCGTACTTGTCCTTTGGCTCTGTGATAAACTCGGCTCCTCGATTTCGCCATAGTTCATAGCACGCTTGAATATCTGCAACGCGGATATTCATAAAGCTGCTGACTGAATTGGGGTCGGCGGGGACGCTGAGCGTTACCGATGGTTTGTCGGGTGTCGGACCGCCCCCGACGTTGACAATGAGCCACGTGTTCGCGATCTGGATGTAGCCCGGCGCGCCGCTGCTGTCGCCTCCGCTCAGAATGCGACCTCCGAAGACCCTTTCGTAAAATCGAGCCGATCGTTCGATGTCTGAGACGGTGAGAAAGTGGGCGATGGTAAACCCATCCTGCGGCGGCATCTGATAGTTTTTCTCTTCGACCTGTACTTGGCTCATGGACGCCTCCCATCAGGGTTTGGTATTTCTGCGTTCGCCAGAATGCGGGCGCCCACGGGGGCCTGACTATTTTGACTTCTTGTTGAGCGTGTCGATCAGAAGCTTGGCGGCCGAGCCGGACGAGGCCGGATTCTGACCTGTGATCAGCTGGCCGTCGGCGACCGTGTGAACGCCCCAGTCCTTGACCTTGGAAAAGGTGGCGCCAAGCTTCATCATTTCGTCTTCGACAAGGAAGGGCACCACCTTCGTCAATCCTATCGCTTCTTCCTCGCCGTCGGTGAATCCGTTCACCGTCTTGCCCTCGACTAGCACCTTGCCATCCGGGGTTTTGACGTGGCGCAGCGCGCCGGTTGAGTGGCAGACCACCGCGAACGTCTTGCCGGCAGCCAGGAAGGATTCCAACAGCTTGATCGAGTTCTGGTCTTCGGCAAGATCCCACATCGGCCCATGGCCGCCGGGGTAGAAGACGGTATCGTAGTCTTCCTGCTTGACGCTATCGAGGCGCACCGTCCTGTCCAGCTGGGAATTGGCGTCGGCGTCTTTTTCGAACCGCCGTGTGATGTCGGTCTGGAAGTTCGGCTCGTTGCTCTTGGGATCGAGTGGCGGCCGACCGCCCTTGGGCGATGCGAGGGTGATCTGGGCCCCAGCATCCTTGAAAACATAGTAAGGCGCAGCGAGTTCCTCCAGCCAAAAGCCGGTCTTACGGCCCGTGTTGCCGAGCTGGTCGTGAGAGGTAAGAACCATCAGGACTTTCATAACGCGCTCCGTTCCTTGGTCGTTGGTGGAGTGGTCCGCACGGCTGTGCTGGCAGCGCCTCGCCCGAGTCGTTGTGATCACAGTGATGCCGCGTCTTCTCGGCTAACGGCCTCGGGGCTCTGGTCTTGATATCTCAGACAGCTGCCGCCGAGAAGGGCTCTTCGCTTGAGGTGTCACTCAGAATGGTAGGCGTGCCGCTCTCGACCGGAATGGGTCGAACCGATGGGTTTGCACCGTGTTCAGGGATGGTCGCTCCTGGCGCTTCAGCGCCTTCAGCCGAAGACCGCTTTCTCCCGCTTCGCCCGTTCGTGGAGCCGATCTCATAGGGCAGCTCAGGGTCGATATGGCGCGTTCCCCGAGCCATCGGCGAACGGCCGTAACCCTACGGTGAAGGCCGCCCCGCTTCGTGCGCGTAGGTCGACGATCCATGCAATGAACGAGCGGCGCGCTTCCGCTGCTGAAATGCTGAAAGCGCCGACCGCCGTAGCGATCGGCCTGGAACACGTTCAGACCTTCGTCTCGCAAAATCGGATACGGTTTCCAAAGGGATCGTGAGCTTCTAACACCTCGCCCCAAGGAGCCTGTTCGACCGTGGGGCGCTCGTAACCATAATTTTTCTCGGTCAGTTCGTGTTGAAACGCATAAACGCCTGTCATCACCACAAACACCGTCGAGCCCGGGCTTGCATCGCCATGATGCTCGGACAGATGCAATTAAAGCCCGCCCCGACGCACTCCCGTGTAAAGGGGCAAATTGGGTTCGAAGCGGTGTTCAAACTCAACGGTGAAGCTGAGGAAGTCGCAGTAGAACTCGCGAGCCTTTCGCTCGTCGAATATGCGCAAGATCGGAATCGTGCGCCTGAAGCCTATGTGCTCGGTCGGGTCATTCTTCAGCTTTGCAGCCGCGGTATTCCAATCGTTGTAACCTAGTTCAGCGGCGATCAACTCAAGGGCCGTGGAATGAGACATATCGATATCGCGCGTCGCAAGCGACGAGCGGAGCCGCTTCGCCATAGCCTTGGCTTGGTCGAGCGTAGTCATGGAACCTCCACTGCTGGCGAAGGCTTGTCGGGGCTCACATTGCCGACCCGTCGCCAATTGGAGGACCAGGTCAGAGGGCTAAGTTGATGCTTTCACCATCCCATATGGGTGCGAGCAGCGGGCAGCATCAGCCACCAGCAAACCTGGAATATTTCTGTGCGCCCGTCAAACGCAAAGCGTAACCGGAAACTGCGTCCGTCTCAGGGGACGGTTAGGCGGCGCGGCGGCGGAGCTCACGGCCGGGGTGGCGCGACGCCGGTCTGTGCGAGCCGCGTCCAAATTGCGCGAAGAAACAGGAGTTGCATGCCCACCCGCTCCATGTTGCGATGGCTGGTCGAGAGAAAAGCCGCGCCGCTGCAGACGCAATCGACACCCGCCTCGCGGGCGTCGCGCCAGCGGCGACGAAGCAGCGCCGCATGAAGACCGCGCCGGCGAAAGAAGGGATCGACGGCGCAATCGGCGAAATAGCCGACGCCCTCATGCAAGAAAAGAATGGCGCTCGCCACCGGCCTTTCGTCGATGCGAGCAACATAGAGTGACCATCCCGGCTGTTCCGGCCAAGCGCGCACATTCGCTTTGAATTGTTGACGCGCCTCCTCTGGGACGCACCATCCCGCGACATAAGCGGCGAGGAAATCCTCCATGTCGATCGCGCTTACGACGGGCGCGGTTGAGACGTCGCTGGCAGTCGTCTCATCGGCGTCCGCCTCGCCGATCAAGGCGGCGTGAAAATCCGGACTGATAAAGGCCGAGCCGGGCGAGGTCGAGCCCGGCTTCGGGCTCATCCTCGCCGGCAGTGATTTCGAAGCGGATTGCCGCGCCGTGATCGCGCAGCCATTCCGTCAGCGGCGCGATCAGATTGCGTTGTCCAGCGCGAAGTCCGAGCACGCCATTGAAGGAGGGGACCGGAAGGTGGCACGCAGCCAGCGCCGCGCCGCCCTCAAAGGATCGCATCGCGACCCCGATGGGGTTGCCAGGAAGGCGTTCGAGGACCCGCAGCCGCGCGATCGAATAGGCGATCGACGCCTCGTTGATGCGGCGGACGAGTTCGAGTGAGGGAGCCAGTCTGGGGTTAATGTTCATGGCGCTCCTGGGCTTGGGGGGCGATTCTCGGCCTAAGGTCAGGGAGAGCGGAGACGTCAGTCGGAGGATGTCGGTCTTTGATGGCGGCGCTTGGATTCGGCTAGTAGTCGGTTGATCAGGTTCTTCGGCAATCGGCGGGCCAGCGCGATATCGACAGCGTCTCTGCCTCTATTGTCCACGATCGCCGGATTTGCGCCTGCTTCGATCAGAAGCTCGAGCGTCTTCAGCCTTTTGAGGCGAGCCGCATAGAGAATCGGCGTTTCGCCATGGGCCCTGAGATCGAGCCTTGGCCTATTTTTCAGCAACTCGCGGCAGACAACGTCGTCGTCTCGCCAAACAACAGCCCACAGCGAATAGCTCGGATCAGCGCCACGTCTCAGCAGAAACTGCACCAGTGGCAGATTCTCGCCGCGCGCCACGGCGTACCAGATTGGAGTAGCCCGAAAGTCTCCTTCGTCCTCGTCCATCGGAGCTTCGGCCTCCAAGCCGCGCCGGCTTTGAGAAGCGCGGTAACGGTTCCCAACCCGTGGGGCTCGCCTATCGCCCGATTACTTGGCTTCACACTGCACGCCAGGTGCAATGCCGTACGCCCTTTCGAATCCATCGCCTGCGCGAGATTTGGGGACTCAGCCAGCAATGCTTCGACAGCCGGGACGTTCCAAAATTTGACAGCGTTGAAAAGGGCGGTTTTAGAGGGTGCTTTCATTGCGCTTCCTGGGACGGCGCTCAAGACGCGGCGCTCATGCTGCGAGTTTTGCAGAGCGGCGCGGCCAATTCCAGGGGAGCAGCTCGCCGAGCCGGGTTTGCGGCGTGTCGGCGATGCGTCGAAGGGTGTCGGCGAGCCAGGCCTGCGGATCGACGTCGTTGAGCTTCGCGGTCTGAATGAGGGTCTACATGACCGCGGCGCGCTCCGCCCCGCGCTCGGAGCCGGCGAACAGCCACGACTTCCTGCCGAGGGCGAGACCGCGCAGCGCCCTTTCTGCGGCGTTGTTCGTGAGACAGGCTGGCCAGCGCGTCAGCATGCAGTCGATCGCCTTGGCAACCTCGGCGTGGCGCGACAGCTTTGCGCGCTCGGCGCGCATCCAAGTCTCCAGCGCCGCGACCAGATCGGCGGAGGCCTCGCGCCGAACGCGTAGGCGTTCGTCGGCCCATCGACCGTTGATGTCGCGCTCGACGTCGAAGATAGCGTCGATGCGCCTGACCGCCTCCAGGGCCGACAGAAGATAGCCGAGCTGCGCCGTCGAGATCGTGATCATCCCGCCCGCCATCGGCCACAAGAAACGTCCGCGCTCCAGCCGTTTCGAGAACAGGCACATGCCCTGGCCGTCGTGCCAAAGTCACCTGGATGAGATCGCCGCGCCGGCCGCGACAGACGAACAAATGTCCAAAATGAGGATTGCGCTTCAGCGTCTCCTGGACGATCAACGCCAGTCCGTCGAACCCTTTGCGCATGTCGGTGTGGCCCGTCGCCCATCCCGCTCGTTGGCTCCTCGAAGTCCATGACCGCCGAGCGGGCAATGCATTCGCCGAAGCTCTGGCGATGAACATGCTCGAAGTTGAGAGCCAATTTGCTCCGAACAATTTGGCCCTGCTTGCAAGTGCGCGGAAGCTGAGCGGAGCATGCGCACTTCCAACCGGGGCGGCTTTCCGGCCGCCCAATGCTACAGTGCGAATCGCGAGGGCTAGGCTGGCCAGCCGAACGCGGGAATACACCGCCCGCCGCCCTCGCGACCTCCACGGTGCGGCGCGAGGTGTGCGCGTGAAGCTCGAATTTTCCGCTCCTTATTGGTCGCTCGATCAGGCGAAGGCCTGGGCCCTCACAAGGCATCCGGAACTCGTTTCCTGGGCGGCGAAACCCGCGAATTTCAAAGGAGCGCCGGTGGCGCTTGCGTCACGCATCGGACTCTATTTGGAGCGAGCAAGGAGACAGGGCCAAGACGTCAACGCGGAACTCTGGCGCACAAGCGGCAGGCCGCCTCCCATTAAATTGTCTTCGGTGCGGAACGACGAGCCGGAAAGCCTCAGCGAACATGGACCTGATGAGTCTCAGAGGCAGGAGCAGTCGGAAGGCGATGAAAGTGATCTCGCGCGACTCCCTCTCTTTCCAATCGAAGACCACCTGGTTCAGCTTCTTCGGGCCGGAAGGATCAAATCCTTGGGAAAGCGGCCAAGTGAAAGGCGGCACCAAGAGCTATCAGCGGCCGACTGGATGGGGCTCGAAATTGCGGAACTGGTCGGCCTCAGCGTGGCCAAGTCGGAGGCAACCTGTCTCTTCGTGTTGCTGTCTCAACCCGACGTTCTTCGAGAATTTCCCGCGCTCCCCACTGTGGGGCGCACGTTCAATCAGTCCTGCAGCGAGGTTCGGATCTGTTCCGTGATCTCAAACTGAACCAGATGGCCCGTCTTGTGCTGGACCGGCTCGACTGGATGCGATTGAGATAGCCGTAGAGGTAGATCTTCAGCATCGTGGCGGGATGGTAGGCCGGACGGCCCGTCGCCTCCGGCACCACGCCCTCAAACCCCAGCCCCCGCAAATCCAGCTCGTCAACGAACGCCTCGATGACTCGGACCTGGTTCTCCTCAGCTACAAAGTCGTCGAGATACTCCGGAAGCAAAACGCCCTGCCGCCGATCCTCACCCTCGACAAAGCGCTTCATCAAGAACCCCGACTCAATGCGTCAAGATTTTAACTCAACCGACGTTCACACAGCCTGGACCCGAAGGCGACATTCCCGATCGGCTCCGGTGAACGGGCGGGATGCGCTAGAAAGCGGTCTTCTGCTGAGGGCGGAGTTGCGCCGGGAGCGGGTAGTCAATAGGTCGCGCACAAAGCAATGATCGCGAGCACCTGCTCAAGCAGCGCCACGATCGTGTCGCGCGAGCCGCCGGTGACCGCCAAGATGGGTTATAGTCTCGTGTCACTCGAAGATCATCACGGCCCGCGGTGGCGTGAGGTCGGGAGGCGATGATGGACCGCAGGAGTCTCCTCAGGATCATAGCTGCGCTGCCGAGCCTCCTCGCTGAATCGACGAGCCAGGCCGCCGCGGCTCCTTTCGCGCGTGCGCGTCCTGGCGATCCAAACTGGCCGTCCGGGGAAACCTGGGCGGAGCTTGGGCGCCGGCTCGACGGCCAGCTCGTCAAGGTCGTCTCGCCGATGTCCGCCTGCATGGGCGGGTCGCCGTCAGAGGCCCGCGCCTATCTCGCGAAGGAGATTAAGAACCCGTACTACCTCGGCGACGAGGTCGGCTTGACGCAGACGCTCGGCTGGGTCGGCGCATGGACATCGCGCCCAAGCGTATATGCGGTTGTCGCAAAATCGGCTGCCGACGTGGCCGCAGCGGTGAACTTCGCGCGGACACACAACCTCCGCCTCGTCATCAGAGGGGGCGGGCACAGCTACCAGGGAACGTCGAACGCTGCCGACTCGCTCTTGATCTGGACGCGGCCGATGGAAGCCGTAGTCCTGCACGACGCCTTCGTCGGCTCCGACTGCGAAGGACGCGCTCAGCCGCAGGCGGCGGTTTCAATCGAAGCTGGCGCAATCTGGGGACGCGTCTATCAAGAGGTGATGGTCAAGGCTGGACGCTACGTGCAGGGCGGTGGTTGTCTGACCGTGGGCGTCGCGGGCTTCGTCAACGGCGGCGGCTTCGGTAGTCTCTCCAAGGCCTTCGGCACGGCCGCGGCCAACCTGATCGAGGCTGAGGTGGTGACCGCCGATGGCGCTGTGAAGCTTGCCAACGCCTGCACGAACGCCGACCTCTTCTGGGCGCTGAGGGGCGGCGGAAGCGGCTTTGGCGTTGTTACGCGCGCGACGCTGCGCACGCACGAGCTTCCCGAGGTCATCGGCGCCGTCCGTGCGACGATCGACGCCGCATCCGATGAAGCCTACCGCCGCCTCGTGGCGAAGGCGTTCGATTTCTACGCAGAAGCGCTCTTCAACCCGCAATGGGGCGAGCAATTCCGCTTGCAGCGAGGGCGGCGTCTCAGGATCCAAATGCTATTTCACGGCCTCGGCCGAGATGAGGCGGAGGCGGTCTGGCGTCCCTTCTTCGACTGGATCGTCGCGTCGCCGCAGGACTTCGCCGTCGTTTCGCCGCTTCAGGTTTTGGCCGCGCCGGGACGCGGGTTCTGGGACCCAGCAACGCTTCGGCAAATCCCCGGCGCGGTCATCGCCGACGATCGCCCGGGCGCGCCGCCCGCCAACATCTACTATGTGGGAAACGTCGACGAGGCGGGTCAGGTCATCCACGCTTATCAATCCACATGGCTGCCTGCGTCCCTCCTCGAAGCCGATCAGCACGAACGCCTTGTCGACGCGCTGACCGCCGCGGCAGGACACTCGCAGGTGGAGATCTACTTCGGCAAGGGACTAGCTGGCGGACAGACCGAAGCGATCGAGGCGACCAGTGGCACCGCGATGAACCCTGCCGTCCTCGACGCTTTCGCGCTCGCCATCTGTGGGGCCGGTGCGCCGCCGGCCTATCCCGGCGTGCCGGGACATGAGCCCGACGTAGAGAAGGCCCGGCGCGACGCCGCCGCCGTGACGGCGGCGATGCGCGAACTGCGCAAGCTCACGCCACGCCCCGCCTCTTATGTCTGGGAGACCGACTACTTCGAGCCGAATTGGCAGGACTCGTTCTGGGGCGACAACTACCCGCGGTTACGCGCGATCAAACAGAAATACGATCCCGATGGTCTTTTCTTCCTCCATCACGGCGTCGGCAGCGAGGCCTGGAGCGCCGACGGGTTCACCCGCGTTAAATGATAGGGGAGCCGGGCTTGGAGCTATGCCGAGCAGCTTTGGCCGCTGGACGGACCCGGATGGCTTGGGTTGAACTCGTTGGGCTCGCACTGTCCCTTTGGGCCGCGTGCGGCGCGGTCATCGCGGTCGGTCGCAAGCTGTGGTCGATCGACACAACTCTGCGCGTTCACCTCCTCGCCGCGCTGGTCTTGGCCTTCCTCGCCGCCGCGCTGCACAGAGAACTCGCGCCGGCTTTCGATCCTCTTCTGCGGGCCGCTGCGATCACGATCATTGTGATGCTGCTCGACGCGCTGGTAGTCGCACCGCTCTTTGAACGCAGCTACGCCATGTTCCGAAGCGTCATCGGGACGTGGCTGCCGTTCGTCGCGATTTTCGCTGCCTGCTGGGCCGCAGGTGTCATAGCGACGAGCTAGGCAATCCCGTGAGGCGGTCGAGAGGCCCGGCTGTTGGAGCGAACTGCCGCTTAGGGCGGAATTGTGTTGAAGAACCCGCTTGGCCGACGAGAGCGAATAGCGGTTGCGATGACAGTCAGGGCGGCCGAGTGAGGCCGCTCCCCCTCACGTGACGAAGACCGGCGCCGGAAGGGGGATGATCTTTGCCAGTTTCCTCAAGTTTTGGGCGGTGGCCGCCAACAGGAACTCATCTTTGGCTCCGCTCGGCCCGCGCAGGCGCAATCGGTCGAGCCTGAGGATCCGCTTCAGGTGAGCGAAGAGCATCTCAACCTTCTTTCGTTGGCGGCGTGAGACAGCGTAGGCCTCGGTCTTTACAATTGCGCGCGCCTTGTCGCGAGCAGCTTCGTGGACCGAGCGCGCGATCTTGCGTGCGGGTGCGTTCGGGCAGCATGTGGGCTTGAGCGCGCAGGCCTCGCAGTCGCGCTTGCTGGCGAAGTAGATCAGCGTTCCTTCCTTCGTCAGCCCCTGGCGTGGCTTGGAGAAAGCGCGGTGGTATTTCCTTAACTCTTTGCCGCCGGGGCAGACATAGAGGTTGCGATCCGGATCGTAGGCGAAGTCGCTGCGCGAGAAGGTCCCGTCCGTGCGTTCGGACTTGTCCATCAGTTGACGTGCGGCTCGATCCCGCGCTCGTCCACCAGCCACTCGATCATCTCGGCCGAGCCGTAGCCCGCATCAGCGACCAGGCGCGAAGGCGTGATATCGAACTGTTCGGTCGTGCGATCGAGCATTGTCTTGGCCGCACCGACTTCGGCCTGACGAATCGCCGTCGTCGCCTCGACGTCCATGATCACCGCCTTCTTGAGATCAATGAGATAGTTGTCGGAATAGGCGTAAACCGCGGGAGTGTTGGCCGCAGCTGTGTAGCGGGCCGCCGGATCGGTTGGCGAGAGCAACTTCGGCTCGACCGGCGTCGCGCCGCCGAAGGCCGCGTCGTCGAGGACCGAGAGATATTCCGCGACCGCCCGATTGGACGTCGGATCGAGGTCCTCGATCTTTGCGACGCCGCGCCTGCGATGAGCGTCGGCCACGATAATGCTGGCGTCAACCGCAAAGGCTTCGCCGCCCACGATCCCTTCCTTCATGCAGCGCGCCACCACGGTCTCGAACAGCTTGCGCAGGAGATCGCTCTCTCGGAAACGGCCGTGGCGGTTCTTGGAAAACGTCGAATGATCGGGGACATCGCCGTCGAGACCCAAGCGACAGAACCAGCGATAAGCCAGATTGAGGTGGACCTCGTCGCACAGCCGCCGCTCCGAGCGAATGCCAAAGCAGTAGCCCACGATCAGCATGCGCATCATCAGCTCGGGATCGATCGAGGGCCGTCCCACATCGCTGTAGTAGGGGCCCAAGTGCGCCCTCAGTTCCGACAGGTCAACGAAACGGTCGATCCTGCGAAGCATGTGATTGTCGGGGACGTGCCGCTCGAGGCTGAAGCCGTAAAACAGCGCCTCCTGCATCACCCGCCGCTCGCCCATCATCGGCCGAATCTCCTGCTCCCAAGAGAAGAGAATCAGCCACCGGCGTCCGAATCAAGCGGAGTTTTTCAACGCAATAGGCAAAAAGCGGACACTCGTGGGTCGGATAGCGACCGGACAGCTCGAACGGCGCTTCATCGGGGAACAGAGACGCATTGGTTGTCGGTAGGTCGACGTCGCCAAAATGTGTCTCTCCGTCCGAAGTCGCGTAGATGCGTAGGTACTGCACCTCGATCTCCCCAACTACCGCGGAAGCTCTCTAACTCGCGGCTCCTTGTGAGGGTGTGGAGGGTAGCACGTGGGCTGGGGGATAGCGGTCGCGCCGACTCGTGTCCATATGAGCGTCCCAGCGGTGAACCGAAAGCCGCCAAGTTCACGTTGAGGGTCCATGCCGCGCGTTGCAAAGCGTTCGTCCAAGGCGCTCGAGCTTCCACGCTGGATTCCGCCGCAGCTGACCCAATTGGCCGAAGCCGCCCGTTCGGGGCCTCAATGGGTACATGAGATCAAGCTTGATGGGTTTCGCATGGCGGCGCGGATCGAGCGCGGCCGCGCGCAATTGCTCACGCGGACTGGGCTCGACTGGTCCGACAAATATCCGAGCGTGGTTGCCGCGCTGGCGAAGGTCGCGGCGAAGACGGCCTATCTCGACGGCGAGCTATGCGGCGTGGGCGACGATGGCTTGCCGAGCTTTTCGCAGACGCAGGCCGCGAGCGACGGCGAGCGCGGCGTCCGCCTAGTCTATTACGCTTTCGATCTTCTGCATCTTGACGGGCTAGACACTGCCGGCTTGCCGCTCATCGAGCGCAAAGCACTTCTGGAGCCGATGATCGCGGACGCGGCCGACGTCCAATTAAACGCCCACGAAACCGGCCACGGCGAGATCGTCCGCCAGCACGCCTGCAAACTTGGTTTCGAAGGCGTCGTGTCGAAGACGATCGATGCGCCCTATGCGCCTGGAAATCGGGAGTTGTGGCGAAAATCGAAATGCCTCAACCGGCAGGAATTCGTCGTCGTAGGCTGGACCGACCCCGAAGGATCGCGGCCCTATCTCGGGGCGCTGTTGCTCGGCTACCATAGCGACGATGGCAGGCTCATCTATGCGGGACGAGTCGGCACGGGAATGCCGGGCAACGTGCTCGCGGACCTGCGACGGCGGCTCGAGCCCCTGGCGCGGGCGCGCTCCCCGCTAAGCGCTCCGCCGCCGCGCAAAACCCGTTTCGGATCGCCGCTTGAGGTGTCCCGAGTTCATTGGGTTGAGCCGCAGCTGGTCGCCGAGATCACCTATCTGACGTGGACGGCGGACGGTCTGTTGCGGCAGACGGTTACATCGGGCTCCGGTCGGACAAGCCAGCCGCCCAGGTGCGGAAGGAACTGGCGCGCTCGGGATAGGGCAGCCGCAGGAAAAGCGCCCCGCTAAGGCTCGAGGTTCCCGGCCACCGCTTTTTTCAGCCACTCAACGATGCGATCATTGTCACCCTTTTCTGGCGACTTTCCAAACTCTCGGACATGATAGGTGCCGATTCCGACGAAGCCGCCCGGGTGTAACGGGATAATGCCGCCCGGGATTCCTGAATGATGCCGCCCACCGTAACGGAATGATGCCGCCCGGGTCGCGCGCCTCGCTGGCCGATGGATTGTTGTCACCGGCTATGGTGTTGGGTCAAGCCTTCCTCGATTGCTTTGCTTGGGTCCGACGCAGGCTTTCGCCGGCGAGCTCGATGCGATGAGCGTTGTGGACGAGACGGTCCAGAATGGCGTCGGCGTAGGTTGGATCGCCGATGATTTCGTGCCAACGGTCGATCGGAAGCTGGGAGGTGATCACCGTGGAGCGGCGTCCGTAGCGCTCTTCGAAGATTTCCAGCAGATCATGGCGCGCGGCTGCGTCGAGCGGCTCAAGCCCCCAGTCATCGAGGATCAAAAGGTCGGCTCGGCCGAGGTTGCGTAAGATGCGGGGATGACGCCCGTCGCCGCGGGCCAGCGCGAGGTCCTCAAACAGACGGGGCGCCCGCTGGTAGAGGACCGACCGATTGTCGCGACAGGCTTTGTGGCCAAGCGCTGAGGCCAGCCAACTTTTGCCGACGCCTGTCGGCCCGACGAGAACCAAATTGTCATGGGCGTTGATCCACTCGCCCTCGACCAGCTTTTGGAACCGCGCGCGGTCAAGGCCGCGGGGACTTCGATAATCGATATCTTCGACGCTGGCCTGTTGGCGCAGTTTGGCGACGCGCAGCCGCGCCGCGAAGCGCTTGTCCTGTCGCCAGGACGCCTCGCGATCGAGCAGAAGCCCGAGCCATTCGTGATGGCCGAGGCCTCCGGCTTCCCCGTTGGCGACGAGTTCGGCGAAGGCCTTGGCCATGCCATGCAGGCCAAGAGCGCTGAGTTGATCGAGGGTGGGATGCTTGAGCAAGTCGTTTCTCCTAATTGTAGTAGCGCGGCCCACGGATGTTGGCGTGCAGGATCGGCGTTCCGTCCGTGGAGCGCTGGCGCGCGGGACGCCGGTCGAGGTTGTTGTCGAGGATGGATTTGACCGAGCCGTAGGTCCGCGCGCCGATGTTGATGGCGCGTTCGGCGGCGGCTTCTAGGCGCTCGGCGCCATGGGGACCCGCGAGCCGGACGATGCCTAGGCAGGCGCGAAAGCCCTGCTCGGGATGCGGTCGCGCCTCAAGGATCAGTTCGCACAGGGCCGCCGTCGCCGCCCCGATCAGGCGCGCATCGGCGCGGATACGCTCGATCGTCCAGCCGGCGTAGCGCCGATGGCTGGACGGCATGTGCTCGGAGACGGTGGTGTGCTTATGGTTGCCGCTGGCGCGCACATGCGCGGCGATCCGCTCGCCCTTGAGGAAAATCTCGACGGTCCGCACCGTCAGCCGCGCGTCGACCTCGGCGCGGGCGAAGCGATGGGGCACACTGTAATAATGGGCGGCGACCTCGACGTGATAGTCGATGCCGACGCGGCATGTCCGCCATTCGGAGAACTCGTACGGCTCAGCTGGCAGCGACGTCAGCGCCGGGCGATCGACCTCCTCCAGCAATTGCCGGCGCGTTGCGCCGAGCCGGCGGATCGGGTGGTGTTCATTGAGGTGCGTCATGAGATCGGCGATCGCCGCGTTGACGTCCACCAGGCTGTAAAAGGTTCGGTGACGCAGCCGCCCGAGCAGCCATCGCTCGACGATGAGCACGGCCTGCTCAACCTTGGCTTTGTCCCGGGGCCGCCGGGGCCGCGCCGGCAAAATGGCGGCTCCGTAATGCGCCGCCATTTCGGCATAGGTCCGATTGACCTGAGGATCGTAAAGGCAGGCCTTGATGACGGCGGTCTTCGTATTGTCCGGCACGAGCAATTGCGGGACGCCGCCGATCGCCTCGAGCGCGCGCACATGGGCGTCGATCCAGTCGGGGAGCGCCTGCGTCCAACTCGCGTGCGCGAAGGTGAAGCTCGAGGCGCCGAGCACGGCGACGAAGATCTGCGCCATGCGGATTTCCCCGGTGAGCCGGTCAACGACAACCGGGACCCCGTCGCCCGCGTAATCGACGAACAATCGTTCGCCCGCCGCGTGCGTCTGCCGCATCGTCGGCGACAGCTTCGCTTCAAAGCCGCGATAGAGTTCGCAAAACCGCGAATAGCTGTAGCCGCCGGGGTTGGCCGCGACATATTCGTCCCAGACGATCAGCAGAGTGACGTGCTTGCGCTTCAACTCTCGATGGACCGCGGGCCAATCCGGCTCGGCATGGCGGCGGTGTCCCCGTTTGCTTTTACGATTGGCGTAAAGCGCCGCCTCCAGTTCGGCGTCGCCGATCCCCTCCGGCAACGGCCAAGAAAGCCCAGCGCTCTCCAAACGGACCAACGTCTCTCGAACCGTCGAAGGCGCGAGGCCGAGACGCCGCGCGATCTCGCGCGTCGGCAGGCTGACTGAAAACTTCAGACGAATGATCTCGCGCGCCTGGCGCATCGAAACTCTTTCCGCTGGCATCGATCGCTCCCTTGGATTGCCAAAGGAGCGACCCTAAACAGGCCAGCGGAGGCGCTCGTCGCCGTCAAAAAACCCCGGGCGGCATTATTCCGTTCCGGTGGGCGGCATCATCTCGTTTTGGTGGGCGGCATCATTCCGTTACGGCGGGCGACATCATCTCGTTTTGGTGGGCGGCTTCGCCAGGAATCAGCAATGATAGGCGGCAAGTTGCTGTCGGATAGCCGCTTCCGATTCGCCGATCTCCGCCCAGCGCAATATCGTTTCTGCGAAAGCCCGTAGCTTGTCAGATTCCTCGACCTCTAGGTGACGCCCATCAATCGTTCAATTTTTTCCGCGTTCGCGGCGGGGCTTTCATCGCTTTCAGGTTCCGGAGGCATCAGCAGAGAACGGCCTCACCCTTCGCCCAGCCTCAGGATCACGTCGCTGCACCTCTCGCCGGGCTGGCGGACACCCAAGAAGGTTCGCACTAATCCATTCTCCAATGGGTAGAAGTACCCAAAGACCGATGGGCGTGTCGGGAGTACCTTGACATGCGTTCCATCGGGGCGCTGTCGGAATTCTCAGCAGGGGGACCGGTCGTGCCGCCACAGCAACCCAAGATCATTTCGATCATGACCGTTATCGATTTTGACGACGTGGCATCCGGAACGATCAAAAGCCACTACCAGCACAGGGGCGACGTTTAGACCGTCACGTCGACACCTCGGGTAGGTCCGGTAGAGCCGCCTTTTTGCCGTCCCTCGATTACTGCATGGAAGGCGCAATTATGGGCGCAACATTCTGGAAGATAGCTGCACGCGCGCCCATCACGGGTTCTTTTGCCGCTGTGCTCGCCTTGGCTCTTCTAAGCGCGGCGCCAGCCGAGGCGGACGACGTAGCAATCCGCATCATGACTCAGAACGTTTATCAAGGCACGAACTTTGATGAGCTCTTTGCGGCGCAAACGCCCGCGGAATTTGTCGCGGCAGTTACAACAACCTACAACAACATTCTGGCGACCGACCCTGCGGGGCGTGCGCAGGTGGTCGCAAACGAGATCGCGGCGGAACAGCCGGACGTCGTGAGTCTTCAGGAGGTCTCGACCCTCCTCACAGGCACGCCCGCGACCACGGTGCAAGTCGACTACCTCTCGTCGCTGCAAAGCGATCTGAAGGCGCTTGGACAAAATTATGCTGTTGTCACCACTTTGCCGGAGTTCAACGCCGAAGCGCCAAGTACGCTCGGACATGACGTGCGCCTCGTCACGGGCGACGCGATTCTTGTGCGTGTCGCTGACAACGCGACGCTCGCCAATATTCAGGTTGACCATTATGCCGACAATCCGCCTCTCCCTTCAGCCATAGGACCTATTCCGGATCTCCGCGGCTATGCCTCAGCCGACATCACCATCAACGGAGCGACATTCCGATTCGTGACCACGCATCTCAATACCGTGCCGTCGGTGCAGCTCGCGCAGATGCAGGAACTGATTTCCGCTGAGAGTGGAGTGCTTCCCATCGTCATGGCCGGCGATTTCAACGCCAACGCCGACGATCCCCTTGACCCGACGTATGCGACCTATCTGGCGGCGCTCAACGCTGGGTTTGCAGACGCCTGGACCGCCGCGCACGGCGGCGGTGACCCAGGGAATACTTGTTGCCAGGATCAGGACTTGCTGAACTTTCCGTCGGCCCTCGACCAGCGGGTCGACCTGGAGCTGCTGCGAGGAGCCATCGGCGTCGATGGGGCCGACCTTCTGGGGGACAACGCCGGCGACCGGACGCCGTCCGGTCTCTGGCCATCGGATCACGCCGGGCTCATCACGACGCTCGAAATCCCAAGCGGGAGCTTGGTGATACCCGAGCCATCAACCTGGGCGATGATGCTCCTCGGCTTCGCGGGGCTTGGGTTTGTGGGCTATCGGACTTCGCGGAAGGCCGCCTCGATCGCCGCCTGATCAGCGGCAACATCGAAGACCAGAGGGGCCGCCCGCGAGGCGGCCTTTCTGTTTGAGCGCAGGCGGCATCGCTCAGGAACAGCGCGTCACCTATAAATTGGCCGCAATCGCGCTGGGCGTTGCCCTGATCATATCGATCATCTCGCTTGTCCGCTCTTTTCCTTGATGATCCGCATCACCCCCACCGCCTTCGACGCCATCGCCGCGACGCTCCCGTTCGGCTCGATAGGTTTCGAGGCAAAGCGGGCCGAGAGCGTCAGGCGCCTTCTACCAGCACGATTTCTACCTCGGCCGCGCCTTCGCGCAGCGCTCGTGCCGCCTGATACTCGGCCGAGTGATACTCGGCCCGCGCGGCGTCGTAGCTGTCGAATTCGAGCACCACATTGCGCGCCCGCGCCTTGCCTTCAAGCGCCTCGCATCGCCCGCCGAGCTATGGAGGAAACTGGGTGACGGTGTGAAGAAGGCGGCGTAACGGGGTTGGTGATCAAGCCACCCGAACCTCCAAGCAGGAGCGTTACGCCATGACTGAGAATAGAGTTGTTGCCCTTCGACAGAAAGGGGCAATCGACGATCCGCTCACTGAAATACTGCGAACCGGCGCGCGTCGACTGATCGCCCAGGCGGTGACGGCGGAGTTCGAGACATTTCTGGCCTCGACCGCGGAGCTCGTGCTTCCGGATGGCCGCCAACGGGTGGTTCGCCACGGGCATGATCCGGTTCGCGCGATCCAGACGGGAATCGGCCCGGTCGAAGTGCAAAAGCCGAAGGCCCGCGATCGCGCCGCCGCTTCGGGGGAGCGCCTTCGCTTCTCGTCGAACATCCTGCCCAAATGGGCGCGGCGCACCAAGAGCCTCGACGCCCTGTTGCCGGTTCTCTATCTGCGCGGGATTTCCGCCGGCGATTTCCAGGAGGCCCTCGCCGCCTTGCTCGGCAGGGACGCGCCCAACCTCTCCGCTGCGGTGATCGGGCGCCTCAAGAGCGAGTGGGAGGACGAATATCGGCGATGGCAGAAGCGCGATTTGTCGGCGCGCCATTACGTCTACGTCTGGGCGGACGGCGTCTATTTGCAGGCGCGCCTGGAGCCGCAGGCCGAATGCATGCTGGTGCTGATGGGCGCGACGGCGGAAGGCAAGAAGGAGCTGATCGGCTTTCAGACGGGCATGCGGGAGAGCGGTCAAAGCTGGAAGGAACTACTCGTCGATTTGAAGGCGCGCGGCTTGGTCGTCGCGCCGCAAGTCGCCATTGGCGATGGCGCGCTCGGGTTTTGGAAGGCCCTCGACGAGGCGTTCCCGACGACGCGTCATCAGCGATGCTGGCTGCACAAGACATTGAACGTGCTCGACAAGCTCCCGAAGTCGATGCAACCCAACGCGCACAAGGATCTGCGCGAGATCTGGCTGTCGCCGAGCCGGGGTGCGGCGGAAGCGGCGATGACGACCTTCGCCGAGAAATACGCGCCCAAATACGACAAGGCCGTCGAATCCCTGATCAAGGATCAGCAGACACTGCTGACATTCTTCGACCTTCCCGCCGATCATTGGGACCACTTGCGAACCTCGAACCCGATCGAGAGCGTGTTCGCGACGGTGAGGCATCGCACCGTCCGCATGAAAGGCGCGCTGTCGCAGGACACCGCGCGTCTCATGGTGTTCAAACTGGTGATGGCCGCGTCCAGGACCTGGCGGCGTTTGAAAGGTCAAAACCAGTTGCCGAAAGTCGTCAACGGTATAAGGTTCAAGGACGGAATCGAAGCTGTCGCCGAAATCAAATCCGCCGCTTGATTCACGCCGTCACCGACTTTCCCGCGTAGCTCTCGCCCGCCGCGCGCCAGCGCCTTTCCGCCATGCGCCGTGGCCACCTTGATCGCTGCGGCGGCGTAGCGCGCGTAGGCCTCCGGATCGAGGATGTCGATGCGCGCGATGATGTAACCCTTGGGCATTGGCGTTCCACCCCGAAGGAGAGTGAACGGAAAGATAGCTTGTCGCAAGCGCGATCAAGACGCCGCAGCGGCGAGGTGCTCATCTGGCTTGAGCCACACACGTTCCTCAACAAGCAGCGCGCCCTGCGCCTAGCTGCCTATCTTGGGGTCATTTGGCCGGGGACGCGATGCGGGCCGTGGAGTCCGCTTCGCGCAAGAACCGGTCATTCGAGGGCGGCCACGCTCGCAAAAAGGCGGCGGCTATGGCGTTATTCCGTGCTACGCTGCATAGCGCCTGAGGGCCCACCATGGCGGGAACCCGAAAAATCGCGGCGATCCTGGTCGCGGATATTGTCGGTTACAGCCGGCTCGCTGGCGCGGACGAGGACCGCACGCTGTCACGGCTCCGGGGGCTCCGCAGCGATCTCGTCGATCCCGCCATCGACGCGCATCATGGGCGCATCGTCAAGCGCACCGGCGACGGCATTCTCATCGAGTTTCGCAGCGTGGTCGACGCCGTGCGCTGCGCGATCGAGGTCCAGAACGGCCTGGCCGAGCGCAATGCCGGGTTGCCGCATGAGCGCCGCATCGAGTTTCGCGTCGGCGTTCATCTCGGCGACGTCGTCGAGGAGGCCGACGGCGATCTGATGGGCGACGGGGTCAATATCGCCGCGCGGCTCGAGGGCATCTGCGAGCCGGGTGCGATCTGTCTTTCCGACGACGCCTACCGTCAGGTAAAGGGCCGGCTCGATCTCGCGGTCAGCGATCTCGGCCCGACCCAGCTCAAGAATATCGCCGAACCGATCCGGGTCTATTCGCTCGAAGTCGGCAAGCCGGCGCAGGCAAGGGCGGCTAAGCCTGCCGCACCAAAGCGGCGTTCGAGGTTCGCGCTGCTGGCCGCGGGACTCGTCGCACTCGCCACGATCGCGGCTGGCGTCTGGGTCGCGGTGAGGCCAGCGAGGGGTCCCGAGGCATCGGCGACAACGCCTCGACTTTCCATTGTTGTACTCCCCTTCGCCAATTTGAGCGGCGATCCCGCGCAGGACTACCTTCCCGATGTCATCACCGAGGGGCTGACCACGAACCTTTCGAGGATCAACGGCACGTTCGTGATCGCGCGCAGCACCGCGTTCACCTACAAGGGCAAGCCCGTAGACGTGAAGCAGGTCGGCAGGGACCTCGGCGTGCGCTATGTGCTGGAGGGGAGCGAACAACACAGCGGCAATCAGGTGCGTGTAAATGCCCAGCTCATAGACGCTGAGACCGGCGCGCATCTTTGGGCCGATCAGTTTGATGCCGATCGCGCCGATCTCTTGCAGATGCAGGACGAGATCGTTACCCGCATCGCACGCGCCATGCAGATACAATTGGTCGCCGTCGATGCGGCGCGCGTGACGCGCGCGCGCCCGGGCAATCTTGATGCGGAGGACTTGGCCCTACGCTGCGAGGCGGGCATTTACAACTCTCCTGGAGGGTCCGCAGAATTCACGGCCGCGTTCGACCTCTGTGACCGGGCGCTGCATATCGACAATAGCAACGTCTTTGCGCTGACCGGCATGACCCTTAGGTACATTGTTCCGGTCATCGAAGCGCAGAGCAACGACCCGCAGGCCGACATCCGGCGGGCGGACGAACTCGTCACGCGGGCGCTTGCCATCGACCCGAATTTTTACGCCGCTCACTTCGCCAAAGCCTTTGTCTTCGTGGCGCAAGGCCGCACCCAAGAGGCGGTCATCGAAGGGGAACGCAGCCTCGCTCTTAACCCCAGCTACATCGATGCCTACGTTGCCCTCTGCTCTGCGAACAACTTTCTGGGCCGGCCGGATCGTGCCCTTGAACTTGCCGACAAGGCGATTCGCCTCAGTCCGCGCGACCCGTTCCTGCGCGAATTATATCACCAGAAGGGATGGGCCTTTTTCATGAAACAACAAGACGAACAGGCCATCGAATGGCTTCGACGGGCGGAAGGCGGCGACGTTTTCACCGACCTCATACTCGCAGCGGCGCTCGCGTTGACCGGGCAACAGGCAGACGCCCACGAAGCCCTCAAGCGTTATCTCGCGGTTAACGGCGTCACCAGCAAGACCATCGCCCAACTGAGAAAGCAGCAGTTGTCGTTAGCCGACAATTCGACGTGGGTGGCCTACAACGAGCGGCTCTTCGAGGGCCTGCGCAAGGCCGGGATGCCGGAGGAATGAGCGAGACCAAGTCTCCCTAAGCGGAGGGGGGTGATTTTTTGACGCATCCGTTCTGCGAACATTCTTATAGGGCTCCTCATTGAGGCGTTCCGAACCTTTATGACCGCTTCACGTCGATTTGAGACGTCGCGTGAGACGTCTCAAATGCGCCATTAGCGGGCGTTGCCGGACGGTTCGGCGAACGGGCCATAACCGATGCTTAGCTTCCCTTCCCGCTACGGGGGAAGAGCGCCAACAGCGGTCGATCCCGCAAGCTCCCCGCCGCGTCAGTTTCGCTCCGTCCAGCGCTCGCTGATCTGTTCCCAACTACCGTCGGCGCGAATGGCGGCTAAGCCGGCGTTGAGTTGGCCGACGAACTCGGCCCCACGACCTTTCGACACGGCAACTGCGAACGGCAGCTCGGTGAACATGTTGCGAGGCTCTGTCACCTGACCCGGATATAGTCGGGCGGCGATGCTCGCGCCAGCCGGGTTTAGCGCCGCAGCGTCCGCTTCGCCCCCAACGAGGCGCGCGAGGCTCTCCTCATAATTCTCGGTAAGTACAAGTCTGACATCCGGCGCGGCTTTGCGAATGAAGGCGGCCAGCGGGCCCGTGCGTGGCGTGACGACGATCTTGCCGGCAAACGCGTCGAGGCCTTCAGGCGGTGCATTCGGCAAGCGTACGAATAGTGCGCCGCCAGTTATCAAGAGCGGCTCGCTGAAGTCGAACAATGGAAGACGCTCCGGAGTGATCGTTAGGGGAAAAATTGCCTCTGCGCGGCCATCTTCGAGCGTTCGCTGCACTTGTTCGAACGGGACCGGCACGAAATCTACCTCAATACCTACCCGTGCGGCAGCGGCACGTAGGATGTCCACGGCGAGGCCTACCGATTTGCCGTTGCTGACCTCGCAAAATGGCGGAAACACCTGTGGGTGTGCGATGTGCACGAGTTCAGGCAACCGCTATGAGTGCCGTGCCGGGACATTAACGCGTAGCGTGCCGCGAGGCCTACCCGTTTCGAAGGCATAGTTCGCAACAACCCAGCGCCCTCTGCCCACTCCGCACACTGTGCGGCACGTCAGGCGGAACCTGAACCAGTCACTCCATGTTATGGCTATTATCCGGAAACCCGATGGCGCTCAACGGAGTCGCCCACGTCGCGTACATCATTGCGCGCCTCATTTAATGCCAAGGTCTCCTTAAATTGCTAAATGTTAGCCGGGTGCCGCTCGTGCCGCGTGGATGCCGGCCTGCCGGCCAAACACAAGGGCACGCAGCACCGATGTCGCGCCGATGTAATCGCCATAGAGAATGCCGACGGTCTCACCGGCTGCGTACAGGCCGGGAACCAGGACCCCACTGGCATTTATGACTTCGGCCTTCGGGGATACTTTCAACCCGCCGAAAGTAAAGGTGTTGGACGCGATGATTGGAAAGCAACCGAACGGCGGTTCGATGATTGGCCGCGCCCAATTGGATTTTGCGGGCAGCAGTACGTTGGTGCACTGGCGGTCGAACTTGCTTGTGTCCCAGGGGCCCGACGGACACGCGCGATTGAAGTCGGTGATCGTCGCTTCGAGCGTATCTGGGGATATTCCGATCTTGGTGGCCAGTTCCCGCAACGATGTCGCTTCGATCGCTGGCTGATCCGAGCGAACCATGATTCGCCAATTGGGCGTGTGCTCGATCTGCTGGTCGAAAATGAAATATGCGATACCACCCGGCTGCCGCGATAGCGCCCGCAAGGGTTCCTCAAGATAGCCGGCACGGTGGTTCGGCGCCTCGTCAATGAACCTTTGCCCTTGCGCGTTGATGAGAACGCCGAGCGGATAAGCGTGAACCAGCGACTCCGCACGATTGGAGCGGGGATCAATGGGCTGGCGGTGGCATTCAGCGTAGTCGCCGGCGGGCGCGGCGTTCACCTCAAGCGCCATGCGGATTCCCTCGCCGCGGTTATACCAGCCGCCGCGTGCTACCGGCCTCAAGTAGCGCGCCTCAGGACCCATGTACCGCACTGTCATCTCAGGGTTGCCTTCAAAGCCGCCGCTCGCCAGCACGACGCCGCACGCTTTGATCATGACGCCTGCATGATTTCGATCGGTAGCCTTGATCCCGACGACACGTTCGTCGTCGTCAGTGAGCAGTCTAACCGCCGTTGTCTCGTACTCAATCTGGGCTCCAAGCCTTTCGAGCTGGGGGCACAGTGCCTCAATAATCGCGAGGCCTCCGCCAACGATGCTTGGCAATCGCGCCCTTACGGCGGGGGGCAGCGGATACATGCTAGGATGCGTGCGGATGCCGTGCGGCCGAAGCCACTCCAGGACTTTCGGGATGCCGTCGACGAACGTCGCCAGCACCTCGGGGTCGGTGAACGGCAGCGCCTTCACCAGAGCCGGCCATGATTCGTAGTCGGCTGCGGTTGCCTGCACGAACTCCGGCGTGACGTGATAACCGGCCTGATCCGTAAAGCGCTCGATGAAGTCGCGAGAGGGCTCTCCATCTGGCGTCATCCGCAACAGGGCCTCGGTCCAACGCGTGTTGCCGCCGCGGTCTTCAACGGTGGAGCGTTCGAGCACAATCACCTTCGCGCCGTTCTGCAACGCCGCGAGTGCGGCTGTCAGTCCGGCAGCACCGCAGCCCACGATAACAACGTCGCAGTTGAGTTCGCGCATCCGGTCCTCCCGTCGGCGCTCGGTAGACGATCTGAGGGCTGCTTACCCGTAACAGCCTACGCGCTCAGCATCTCAACAGCAAACGACTGAAGGTCTGAAATGGGCGCCTCCACGCCTTCCCTGGCGACCCCTCTAAGGTCCGCTTCCTCTTCCAATCGAGGCATCCAAGGCCGCGGGCCGTTAGGTCCGCAATACGTCGACTCCAGCCGGCCGGAATGCGCAGATACCGTTGAAAAGGTAGAATTCGCCAGGCCGATCACAATTCTCGCAGCCGGGGACCGGCTTTAGCAAAATTCATTCGGGGGGGATACACGACACTCACGATTGGTCTAAGCGACCAGCGTCATCGGCTTGCGAGGCCATCCAGCGGCCTCGACCTCATGTTCGGCACAAATGCGAGAATTTCGGGCCCGATAGCTTTCCGACTTTTCAACGATATCTGCAAATACCGGCCGTTCGCCGACGGCTGTGCGCAACGGATCGCCGCGCTAAATCTCAAGCTCGAGCATCAGCGAGCTCAGCGATTTTCCGTGCGCGTCGAGCGTCAGCGCGCGGGTTACCCCGCCGCCGAGCGCGCCCTCGATCACAAAGTTGAGCGCGCCGATGTTCGCCAGCTCGTAACGCGTGACGGGTCCTGTCGCGATCGCAGCAAAATGGCCGGCGAGGCGTTCGGCGGTGACTTGCTCGACGAGGAGCGGATAGTTCTTCGGTGGCGAGGACCCGTCTAAGATTTCACATGATCGCTTCTCCTAATTGTTGGCCCTGAGCAGACGGTGCCGGTCGAAGGTACAGCGCGGATTTTGGACAGCCCAGTGAACAGAATTTAACGCAGTTCGCCGAGCAATCGGAGGCCGCTCGTGCGGCTGCCGCAGTAAGTCGCAGGACTTGTGCATGATCCAGGTTCTCGATGCCCAGTCGCTGAAGTCTCGGCATGGCTGATTGCCTATTAACCACAATTTCAGTGCGGTTGTTTATCGTTCGACGGGTCTATTCCCGCGCGTCCTCGCGCGGACAAATGTGCGACAGGCAAATGCCAGCCGTGCCTGATCGCCATGAAGCGAAGGCCGAAGCATAAGGTCGCTCCGGCCAGCGCTGAGATGCCATAGGAAAGACCGAGCCCATCCCCGATCACAACGATGGACGCGCCGGCCAGCGCTGCAACGGCGTAGAGATCGGAACGCAGCACCTGGGGAACCTCCGCGAGGAGCACGTCGCGCGTCATGCCACCGCCGATGCCTGTCAACATGCCCAGAAGTGCTGACATTACTGGGCTCAACCCAAACGCGATCGCCTTTTGCGCGCCGGCAACTGCAAAGAACGACAGTCCTACCGCGTCGAACAGGAGCACGGGGCTCCGCAGCTTGTCGACACCAGCGTACCAGAAGAAGGTGATCAACCCCGCCAGGACAGAGACCAGCAGATATCGAGCGTCCCTCAGGGCAGCCGGGGGGACCGCGCCTATCAGCAAGTCACGCGTGATCCCGCCAAAATTTCCCGTTACGAAGGACAGGACGAGGATGCCGAAAATATCTAGTCGGCGATTGACCGCGGCAACCGCCCCGCTGATCGCGAAGACAAAGGTGCCCCCCAGGTCAAGAATAGGCACGAAAGTTTGGATTGTGATCATGATGGCTCCGCCCGGGAAAACTCAACGCATCGAATGAAAGCATGAAGCGGGCGCGGCATGGATCCGCGCCGGAACAGGGGGCGCCGCCCCGAAGGCCTTCGGCGGTTTGCAGCTCCCGACGCAAGCGACGTCAGCTTGCGCCAAGCCAGGCCAATGCGCCGACGACGAGCGCCTCAACGCCAGTCTCCATGGTCGGGTGCAAGACCGGCGCGAATTGTGGGCTGTGATTGACCGGTAGCTCGTTGAGCTTGCCCGCCGCCTTGGCCTTGGAATAAATCTCGGGATCAGTGCCGCCAACGAACCAGAACACCGATGGCGCCTGCCATGCAGTGCCGAAGCAGCCGAAATCCTCGCTCGCCGGCGATGGCCCCGTGTGCTTTACCCGATTAGCAGAAAAATAGCCGCGAAACGCGGAGGCGATGAGATTGCTCGCGGTTTGGTCATTCACGTTGAGCGGGTAGTTATCGAGTGGCGTGATCTCCGGTTTGCGCGGCGCCCCGAGGCTTCGGCCTCGGCATTGACTATCCGTTCGATCGCAGCCAGCACGTGTTTGCGTACGCCGGCGTCGAACGTCCGCACGTTGAGCTTGATGAGTGCTTCGTCGGGAATGACATTCTCCTTCGTGCCGGCCTGCAATACGCCGACGGTGACCACCGCCGCGTCGTTTGCGGCAACCTCGCGAGACACGATCGTCTGGAGCCGCAAGACGACGGACGCCGCCATAACAACGGGATCGATGCTTGCCTGCGGCATTGAGCCATGCGCACCGCGCCCAAACAGACGAATTTGCAGACTGTCCGCAGCGGAAGTGATCGGTCCTGCGCTTCCGGCGATGGCGCCGGCGGGGCCGACCATGACATGCTGACCTAGCACGACATCGGGTATGGGGAAGCGTTCGAGCAGGCCGTCATTGATCATGGCCTGGGCGCCTTGTGCGGTTTCCTCACCCGGTTGGAATACGGCCATTAGCGTGCCCTTCCAGGCATCGCATCCCTGCGCCAGCAATGTCGTCGCGCCGACCAGCCAGGCCACGTGCATGTCGTGGCCGCACATATGCCCTACAGGCACGGTGTTCCCATTGGAATCCTTCACTGAGACCTTGCTGGCGTAGGCCAGGCCGGTGTTCTCGGCGATCGGCAGCGCGTCCATGTCGGCACGGAGCATCGTTGTTGGCCCCTTGCCGTTGCGCAACAGTCCAACCACACCAGTCTTGCCCACCCCGGTCGTCACCTCGTAACCAGCTTTCCTGAGCCTGTCGGCCGCGATGCCCGCCGTTCGCGTCTCGTGCATCGACAATTCGGGATGGGCGTGGATATCCTTATAGAGCGCCTCAAGATCAGGCAGCACTTTGCTTAGGTTCCGCAAGATAGCGGAAGCCCCTTGCAATGACGCGTGCGCAGCCATGGCAATCTCCTCCTTATGTGCCCGGCACCTTCTGAAGTGACCCAAGCAGCTGGCGATCATTATGCCCATCCTTGGCGACGGCAAGTCCGATCCCAGTCTGCCGATTGCCATCTCGCAACATGTGGGCGTGCGCGCGTCTGGCTTTGCTTTACGGATCGCTGGGACAATCGGCTTGAACGCTCATACAATGACGTGGACGCGCAGCCGATCGCTGTTGACCGGGCTCGCTCATTGAACAGTGAGGCACCCCATGACCCTACATAAAGTCGGCTATTTGATCGGCAGTCTGGCGAAGGGGTCAATCAACCGCAAACTCGCCAAGGCGCTGGTGCGACTGGCTCCGCCTGAACTCGTATTGTCCGAAATCTCCTTCACCGATTTGCCGCTTTACAGCTACGACTACGACGCCGATTACCCTCCGGCCGGCAAAGCGTTCAAGGCGGCCATTGCGGCCGTCGACGCCGTGCTGTTCGTCACCCCGGAATACAATCGTTCGATACCCGGTGGGTTGAAGAATGCGATTGACTGGGCGAGCCGCCCCTACGGCGCCAATTCATTCGCGCGCAAGCCGTCGGCGGTGATCGGGACATCGCCGGGTGCGATCGGCACCGCCGTCGCGCAGCAGAACTTGCGCAGCGTCCTGGGGTTCTGCGACTCGCCTCAGATGAATGCCCCGGAAGCCTATATCCAGTTCACGCCGGGACTGATAACCGACGACGGCGAGGTTACGAACGACGGAACCGCAGATTTTCTCCGCAACTACATGTCAAAATTCCACATCTTCATTGCAAGAGTTCTGTCGGCGCTACCGAAGGACGCCTAATTGTCATCCACGCGAATTCCAGTAACTCGCGGCCCCTGCGCTCGCCTGTCTGCGGAAGGAGAAAGGAAGGTCCAATCGCGATCACGCTCTGCCCGAAGTCTCTTTTGAGAAAAACGCGGACCGGCCTTTGCTGCGGCCTTGAAGGGCTCCGGAAATCCATCCGTCTGCATCAAAGCGGAAATCAGCGCTGGGGCAGATTTCCGTCAGAATTTTAGTACCGAAAGCAGAGCCCGCCGCCACTGCATGTGATGTTGCACTGATTTTCGCCAACGGGTCGTGATGACGCTAAAGTCTCCCACAAAAGGCGGTCAACCCGCGCCGGCGCCAGCCGCGCAGGCGAAATCGACTTCACCCTGGAGTGCGTTTCGCCACAAAACATTCACCGTCGTTTGGATCGCCACTCTGACGTCCAACATAGGATCGTGGATGTATAGTGCGGCCTCTGGCTGGTTGATGGCTAGCCTTAAGCCGGATCCCATCATGGTCTCCATGGTGCAGGTGGCTACGAGCTTACCTATGTTCCTGTTTGCTTTGCCGGCCGGCGCACTTGCTGATATTGTCGACCGGCGACGGTTCTTAGTCGTCGTCGAAATAATCATCACCCTTATCTCCACGATCTTCGCATTTCACCGCGCCGCCGTCATGACGGAAAGCGACTGCAGCTGCTTTCCTTCGACGTCGAAGTTTGACGGATCGAGCCAAGCCTCGATAGTGGATTTGAGGCCTGGCCACTCGCTGTCGAGGATGGAATACCAGGCTGTGTCACGATTTCGTCCCTTGCTGACCATGTTGCCGAAGAAAATGCCTTCGAACCGAAAGCCGAGCCGCTTCGCAGCGGAGCGGCTTTTGGCGTTCATCGCATTGCAACGCCATTGCACCCTGCGATAGCCGAGCTCGTCCATCGCATAGGTGAGCATCAGAAACATCGCGTCCGTCGCGCCTAGCGTGCGCTGGAAGGCGGGTGCAAACCAGACAGCGGCGAGTTCGGTAACGCCGAATACGGGCTGGCTGTCCCAATAGGCCGCCATCCCGACCACCGCGCCGCTGACGGCGTCGCAAATGGCGAAGAATGCATTGCCCTCGATCCGGCTGAGCTTTCGCATGAGCTCGAGGAAGGCCGCTTCATCCGAAAACGGCCCCCAAGGAAGATAGGCCCAGCTTTGGCGCGCCGTCTCGGATTCGTGGCCAATGCGATAGAGCGGGCCAATGTGGCGGTCGAGATCCAGCGGCTCCAATCTCACCCGTCGCCCCGTCAGGATCACGGGCTGCGGCGTGAGCCCCGTGGGCGCCTTGACGGGATCGTCGTTGACCCGGCGGGGAAAGGGGTTCTCGTCGATCATCACGGCTCCTGTTTGTCCCCGGGGCGCGGAGGAAGCGAATCGGACCCGTCAACCACAACAGCAATCGGCCGTTTGGTGATCAGCGGAGACAGAGGGGCTCAGTGGATCTCATGGCAAGTCGGTCTTACTTCTTGGCGAAGGCCTTTGACCGCCGGTAAGCGGCTGAGGCAGCGCGAGGTGGTGCTGGTGTTCGATGGCCATCTTTGGTCCACATTGTCCGTGCACGTCGTAACTGATCGATGGAACTTAAAGATATCGTCACTTAGTGGCCACCAAGCTGCTCGCTCTCGGGGAACTCTGCGCTCAACCGTCAGCTGCGACATTTATCGCCCCTAAGGCGGCGGACAGACGGCGACGAGCCAAGCTAAGAGCTTGGACTCGATCAATCCGATGCATTGGGTGCGTCCGCCGGTGTCGCGACCTCAGGGGGAACGCGCCGCGCTCATCCAGCTCCAAACCGGCACGTAACTCACGCCGGCAAAATCAATGAGTTCACTGAGAAAGATCAGACGGTCAAGTAACCCCTGTTCGACCGCCGTCGGTCCCGGGCGGCTCTTCAGCTCAGCAGATATGGCGACCGACCCTCCTGTTAGGCAAGGCCGACCGCTGCTTCAGCTTGCCCTTGATGTCCGGGCCGCCGGCGACGGCGTAAGCGTCGCAGTCCAGTCGCTATGGATCAACTCATTGGTGACCGTGCCGCCCTTGATCTGCCGCGGCCAACGGACCAGACAGGGGACGCGAAAATCGCCATCCCAATCGGTGTCTTTCTCGGAAGCAGAAGGGAGTAGATTGGGGCGCTTTAGAGCTCCGGTTCTCCGCTGAAGAATTTGATAACATATTTATCATTATCGGAGGCTTGCCCCCGAATGGTGGCAGCACGTAGTCGAGGTCGTCGGCGCCGGTATATGCTGCGCCGGAGTTGATCCCACTTGGCGGTGACAACTGGAAAGACACCAGTGTGACAGGTCACTCTAAGATCATTCTCGTCGAAGACGACGCGTTCCAGCGACAGGTCATCGCGGAGGGACTGGCGCAACACGGGCTGCGGCTCACGGCTCTCGCTTCAGGCGCCGAAATGAAGCGTTTGGCGCAACAAGCGATGCCGGACCTCGCTTTATTGGACGTGCATTTGAGCGAGCCAGAAGACGGTTTTGCTCTGGCGCGGTGGCTGCGTAGCCGGTCCGCCCGGGTTGGAATTATTATGCTGACGGTTGCCGGCGATACGATCGATCGCGTGGTCGGATTGGAGTCAGGCGCGGACGATTACGTCTCGAAACCTTTCGAACCGCGCGAACTAGCGGCGAGGGTGAAGGCGCTGCTACGCCGTGCAGGGCCGTCCGCGCCGCCGCCGCGGCTGACGGAAGTTACGGTCGGCAAAACGATCTTTGATCTTCAGCGCCGCGTGCTGGTCTCCGCTGACGGCGCCGCATTGAACCTCACAGCGAGCGAGTTCGACCTGCTTCGGCTGTTCGTCGAAAATCCCAATCGCCCGCTCACCCGCGACTGGTTGTTGGAAACGCTTGCGCATCGCGAGGCGGAAACGTTCGACAGAGCGATCGACAACCGCATCATGCGTCTGCGTCGCAAGGTGGAGCGAGATCCAAGCAAACCCGAAGCGATCCGCAGCGTGCGCGGCGTCGGTTACATGTTCGCGCCTTCATCCGACTGAACGCATGGCCCGCAACGTTTCGGCGAGCAATCGGTCCATTTCGTCAGCCGCGCGTCGCGCTAACTCCAGATCTCCTCCATTTCCCGCCGCCTCCGCGCGAGCCGCGTGTTCAGCGAGCAGCCGCGCGCCCGCCATGCGCGCGGCCCCGTTTAGGCGGTGCGCCGAAGTCGCGATCTGTTGAGCGTCGTGCGCAGAGCGCATCGCGGCAATGTCCCGTGCAGCGCCTTCCGCGAAACTCCGCAAGACTCCGGAAAGGCGGCCGGGGTCCGCGCCGAAGAGGCCGCGAAGAGCTTCCGGATCGAACAGCGCGCCGGACGCGACGTTCGAGGTGGCGGAGGCTGGGGCAAGATCAGGAATCCAGCGGCCAAGCGTGCGCGCCAAAGCTTCCAAGGAGATCGGCTTGGCGAGGAAGCCATCCATTCCAGCAGCGAAGCAACGGGCATCTTCCCCTTTCAGGACATCAGCCGTAACGGCGATCAGGCCGCTGCGAGGTAGATCGCGTTTCGCCTCCTCTCGTCTTATAGACTCGGTCAGGCCGAACCCATCGAGCACTGGCATGTGCAAGTCCAGCAAGACGACCGAGTGATGAGCGCCTTGCCAGAGCTCGAGCGCCGTTGCGCCATCCTCCGCGATGTCGGCCGACAGACCAAGCAGTTCGAGTTGGCGCTGGATCACTTCCAGGTTGACAGGATGGTCGTCGGCGACCAGTAGGCGCCCGACAGCGCGTCTCGGCGACGATACCGCTACCGGATAGTGTCCGGCCTCGGTGGCAGGAAGGTTCACACGGACAACCTTTGCCAGTTGGAGCGTAACGGCGAAGCGGCTGCCCTCGCCGGGGGTGCTTTCCACTTCAATGTCGCCGCCCATGAGCTGCGCCAGTCGGCGCACGATCGAAAGGCCGAGACCGGTTCCTCCGAAGCGCCGTGTTGTCGAGCTGTCCGCCTGCATGAAGGGCTCGAACAGCCGCGCCCGCGTCGCCTCGTCCATACCAACGCCGCTGTCAGTCACGATGATTCGCACCAACGCCTTGCTATCACCCTGGAGTCGGCTCTCCAGCGAGATGCGAACGAAACCGCGGTCGGTGAACTTGATAGCGTTGCCGACCAGATTGAACAGTATTTGGCGCACCCGCATCGGGTCCCCGGTGACCCAGTCCTCCGCCGTATCCGGGGGATCTGCGAACAGCGCCAAACTTTTCCGGCCCGCCTGCGGCAGCATCGTCTCCACCGTGCCGGTGACCAGCTGGTTCATGCTGAACGGGAGCGCCTCTATATCCATTCGTCCGGCGTCGATCTTTGAAAAATCCAGGACGTCGTCGATGATACGCAAGAGCGCCTGAGCGCTTTCGCGCATCACGGCGATGTTGCGCGCCTGCGCCGCTTCCAGCGGCGACCGTTCCAACACTTCCATCATACCCAGCACGCCGTTCATCGGCGTGCGGATTTCATGGCTCATCGCCGCGAGGAAGGTCGACTTGGCCCGATTGGCCGCTTCCGCTTCGGCCCGCGCCGCCTCGGCGATGTCGCGTTCGCGCTCCGCAGCCTCGCGCGCTGATTGCAGCTCTTCGAACAGTCGCACGTTCTCGATAGCGATTACGGCCTGATCGGCGAAAGTAGAGACGAGTTCGATCTGGCGCTCAGTGAAGGGCTCAACGGTAGCTCGCCCGAGTCCCATGACGCCGATCGGCACGCCCTCGCGCAGCAGCGGGACGCCAAGCATGCGATGGACTCCGAGCACGCGCGCGTTGTCTTTCGCTGCGTAGTCGGGGTCGGTCCAGGCGTCCACGATCTGAACGGTGCGTCGCTCCATCGCCGCGCGTCCTACCAGCGTTCCTCGACCGGGTTGGATTGCTTGCTGCCGCTCGAGATGTTCATAGGCCGGCGAAACACCTTCCGCGACTGCGAAACGAAATGCGCCATCTACGTACCGAAACAGCACGGCCATCTCAGCGCGGCAGAGAACCTTCGCGTTGGTGAGTACAGTCAGCAGCAAGCTCTGCAGATCGAAGGCGGAGTGGCTAATGACGCGCAGGATCTCGCCGGTCGCGGTCCGGAAATCGAGCGCATCTTGCAGCTCGCGTATGACATCCCCTTCGTCCGAACGCGGGTGGGAAGTAATTCGGTCGAGCTTATCTGGCGAGTCCGCGCAACGAGAATCCATCGGCCATCGGGGTCCATGCGAGGGTCATCCAATGACCAAGGATAATCGCCTTTCCACGCCGAATCGAAGCAATGATTGTCGCGTCTGTCGCGTTGTGGGAGCAAACTCCTGCTCTGGCGACCCGGCGCAATCATGTGGTCCGGGCTCAGGATCGACCCTCTATGGCGATATCGGTAGGGCCGCAGCGCGGTAAGACAATAATGAACTCAGTGAATTCGCCGGGCTGCGTTTCGACGTCAATCGTCCCACCATGTTGCTTGACGATGATGTCGTGGCTCAGCGACAGGCCGAGCCCGGTCCCCTCGCCGGCGGGCTTAGTGGTGAAGAACGGATTGTACATATCGGCTCTGACCGCGTCCGAGATCCCAGTCCCGTTATCGCGTATGCGAACTTCAATCCGATCGCCGAAGGCCTTGGTCGAAACGGCAAGGCTTGGCTTGTAGTCCGGCTTGCCGCCTTCCGAACGCTTGGCGTGGGCAGCGTGAAAGCCGTTCGAAGCGAGGTTCAAGACGACGCGATTGAATTCCTGCGGATAGACGCTGACTTTGCCTACCGCGGGATCGAACGTCGTGGCGAGCGCGATGTCGAATCCGGGCTTCTCGGCCCGCGCGCCATGATAGGCGAGATTGAGGCTCTCTTCGATCAAGGCGTTCAAATCGACTTCGTGCCTCTCACCGCCCCCCTGACGCGAATGCAGCAACATATTCTTGACAATGGAATCGGCGCGGCGGCCATGTTGCGCGACCTTCTCGAGGTTGACTTTCATCGTGCCGGCGAGTTCGCCCATGCAGGCGCGGCTCTCTTCGTCGAGGCGCGCGCCGCGGATGACCTCCTCGAGTTCGTCTAGGAGCTCGCGCGAAAGATCAGCGAAATTGTTGACGAAGTTGAGCGGGTTCTTAATCTCGTGAGCAATGCCGGCAGTGAGCTGGCCGAGGGACGCGAGTTTTTCAGTCTGGATCAGCCGATTCTGAGCCCTGTGCAGGTCGTCCAGCGATCGGGCGAGTTCATTGGTTCGCGCCCGCAGTTCATCGAACAATCGTACGTTCTCCATGGCGATGACTGCTTGGTCCGCGAATGTGATGACGAGTTCGACCTCTCGCTCTGAGAAGGGAACCGGTTTGCTGCGTCCAAGCGCGAAGGCGCCTATCGGCTCGCCATTGCGCAACAGTGGCACGCCCAGCATGGCGCGCACCTGACCGACGTGGGCCGCTTCCTTTTCCTCGTATTCCGGATCGGTCCACGCGTCGGCGATCTGCACCGCGCGTCCCTCGAGCGCCATACGACCGATCACCGTGCCGCGTCCGGCCGTGATCTCCGCTCGTTGTTCATGCTCGAGATACTCCGGAAAGAGGTCCATTTGGCTCGACGCCCATCGATAAACGTCGCCATCTCGACGAAATATCTCGCCATGTTCTGCGTTGCACAGGCGCACTGCGGTCGAAATCAGCGTGTACAGTACCGCGTCGAGGTCGAACGCCGAGCGGCTGATCACCTTTAGGATGTCGGCGGTCGCGGTTTGTTGCTGCAACGCCTCGTCGAGATCGCGTGCTCGCGCATCGAGTTGGCTTTCGAGCTCGGCATTGCGGATCACTGACGCCGACTGGTCCGCGAACACGCGGGCCATTTCGAGCGTCTCAGAAGTGACGTCGCCTGGCGCATCGCGTAGCAGCGCGAGCGCCCCGAGCGCGCGGCCAGCAGCGATCAGAGGGACGAAGAGAACGGATCGGCATCCCGCCGCCAGACCTGCGGACCGCAACGCGGAGATCGGCGAAGCGACCAAATCGCCGACCTCCACCGGCGCGTTCCGACGCACGGCTTCGCCCATTGGGGTTTCGTCTTCGCCGAACCTCGCGTCTCGGAGCGTCGAGACCAGGCAAGGATCGAGGCGCAAATCGCTCCATGCCCGAAACGCGCGCTCCTCGGCCACATAGCGGAATAGGACGCAGATTTTCGACTGCGTGATCGCGGCGGCCCGATCTGCGATCGTGTGGAGCAACTCGACCTAAACCAACGCTAGAATCGATGGCGCGACCGGCTTCCCTGAGCGCGCGTAGCGAATCCAGCCTGCCCGCCGGCGCGTCCAATCGTTCTTTCGGTTCCTGAAGCATGAAAACAGATGATGGCGCAGTTTGGTCGCGCCGGTATCGCGAATGACGGGCGGGATTGTCGCGTTTGTCACGCGGGTCGCCCGCCATCTTGGTCGAGAGGCTCCCGCGCGACGGACGCGACAGAAGTCTGCCGCCGCCGCGATCAGAGCGCGACAGAACTCTGGCATCCTGTCGACACGTCGCCCTCTTGCAACAGCTGCGGCGACGCCGGACCGCGGGGAACTTCATCATGCCGACGACTAGCAAGAATCCCGAAACCATCGTGTTGCATGCGGGTTATCGCAGCGACCCCGCAACGAATGCGGTTGCGGCGCCGATCTACCAGACGACCAGTTACCAGTTCACCGACACTGGGCATGCCACGCGACTGTTCGGCTTGCAGGAACTTGGCAACATCTACACCCGTCTCATGAACCCGACGCAGAACATCTTGGAAGAGCGCGTGACGGCGCTTGAGGGCGGGGTCGCCTCGCTTGCCCTCGCTTCGGGTCAGGCGGCGTCGATGATCGCGGTCCAGAACATCACCCACGCCGGCGACAATTTCGTCGCCTCGACGGATCTTTATGGCGGGACTTGGAATCTGTTTCTCAACACCATGAAAACCATGGGCATCGAGGTTCGCTTCGTCGATCCGGCCGATCCAGAGAACTTCCGTCGCGCAACCGACGCGCGCACGCGCTGCTATTACGCGGAGACGCTGCCCAATCCGAAGCTAACCGTGTTTCCGGTCGCCGAGGTCGCCAAGATCGGCCTGGGACTCGGGGTGCCGCTGATCATGGATAATACCGCGGCGCCGATCCTTTGCCGGCCCATAGATCATGGCGCGGCGATCGTCCTGCATTCGACGACCAAATACATAGGCGGCCATGGCACGTCGATCGGCGGAATCATAGTCGACGGCGGCAATTTCGACTGGGAGAAACACGCCGACCGCTTTCCCATGCTCAACCAGCCGGACCCGAGCTATCACGGCGCCGTCTGGACCCAGACCGTCAAACCGCTGGGGCCGATCGCTTACATTCTGAAGGCCCGCGTGACCTTGCTGCGCGACGTCGGCCCGGCAATGAGCCCCTTCAACGCCTTCATGTTTATCCAGGGGCTAGAAACTCTGCCCCTTCGCATGCGGCAGCAATGCGCCAACGCCATCGCGGTCGCGAAGCGCCTCGCGGAACATCCGAAAGTGACGACCGTGATCTTTCCTGGCGCAATGAGCGGCGAGGCCAAACGGCGAGCCGACATGTACCTCAAGGGCGGATATGGCGGGCTCGTGGGTTTTGAGCTGAAAGAGGGTCTCGAAGCCGGAAAGAGGTTCATCGACGCCCTAAAAATGTTTTATCACGTCGCCAATATCGGCGACGCCCGGAGCCTCGCCATCCACCCCGCCTCCACCACGCACTCACAACTCTCGCCGGAGGAGCAACTGCAGACCGGCGTCTCCGAGGGCTACGTTCGGCTCTCGCTCGGCATCGAGCATATCGAAGACATTGTCGCCGATCTCGATCAGGCGCTCGAGGCGGCTTAGGGCGATATTGCCAAGGAGCGGGCGGCCGCTCCTTGCAACTCCGTGTAGAATGTATTTGAAGGATATGCATTGCAGCCGATCGTCAACGCGCGGGTCGAAGAAACACTCGATCCAGACGACTGGAATGAGATGTTCGCGTTGTCGCACCGGATCGTCGACGACGCGGTGGAATTTCTGCGCCATGTCCGTGACCGGCCCGTTTGGCGCGATATGCCGGTGGACGTGCGGAGCTTTTTTACCGCGGCTCTGCCACGTGTTCCTGAGCCCTTAGCCGATGTCTATCGTGAGGTCTCCGAGAATCTGATGCCCTTTCCGATGGGCAACATTCATCCACGTTTCTGGTCCTGGTATATGGGCTCCAGCAACTACACAGGTGCAATCGGCGACTTCCTAGCGGCGATCCAGGGCTCCAACCTCGGCGGCGGCAATCACGCCGCGGCGTTGATGGACCAGCAGGTGATCGGCTGGTGCAAGGAAATGGTGGGTTTCCCCGCTTCGGCGAGCGGCACGCTGGTCAGCGGCGGCTCGATGGCGAACATCATCGGGCTCACCGTGGCGAGGAACGTCAAGGCGGACGTGGACGTGCGCGAGCGCGGCGTCCGCGCGATCGCAAAGCCCTTGCGTTTTTACGGCTCGGATCAGATCCACAGTTGCCACCGCAAAGCGATCGAGACTCTAGGATTGGGTAACCAGGCGTTGCGCCGAATTCCGTCCAACTCTGGACTTCGCATCGATCTCTCCGCGCTGCGCGCGGCGATCGCGGAGGACCGCGCCGCGGGATTCCACCCCGCCTGCTTGATCGGAACGGCAGGGACAGTCAATACGGGCGCGATCGATGATCTGCGCGGTCTCGCGAGATTGGCGAGAGAAGAGGATCTTTGGTTGCACGTCGACGGCTGCATTGGCGCTCTGATCGCGATTGCTCCCGAAAACGCCTTCCGCGTCGAGGGAATCGAAGAGGCCGATTCGCTTTCGCTCGATCCCCACAAATGGCTACATGTGCCGTTCGAGGCGGGTTGCGTACTGATCCGGGACGCTGCGGCGCATCGCAGTGCGTTCGCGGTGACGCCGGAATATCTGGAGCCGACAGCTCGCGGCCTCGCGTCGGGTGATTGGCTGAACGACTATGGCTTGCAAACGTCCCGAGGATTCAAAGCGCTGAAGATCTGGATGTCTCTCAAGGAGCATGGCGTCGAGAAGTTCGGCCGCTTGATCGACCAGAACATCGCGCAAGCCCACTATCTGAGCGATATCATAGAGGCGGCTCCTCTTCTGGAGCTAGTCGCGGCAGCAAATATCAACATCGTCTGCTATCGCTATCGTCCCGCGGGCATGGACCACGCCGCTCTCAAGGCGGTGAATACCGAAATCATGCTTAGGCTCCAGGAGGAGGGCGTCGCGGCGGTTTCGGACACGACGATCCATGGCGAGCATTGTCTGCGCGCAGCGATCAACAATCACCGGACGAAGTGTGATGATCTTGAGCTCCTAGTCCGGGAAACGATCCGGATCGGGAACGACGTTGTCGGCGAAAACTTGGCTTTCTGACGCGTGAGGTTCGTTATCATGGCAGACCGCGAGTCACTTAGTCCCTTGGCGAACTAGAATAGCGAACACGGCGGTTTCGGGCGACACTTTCTTCCGCGGAGGTCAATAACGGTCTGGTCAAGACCGCGAGGCGCCCGGCAGGAAACGGAAAGTGTTCGATGTCGCCTTCGCGACGCTTGGGCGCCAGTAGCAAAGATCCGATAAGTGAGCCTCAAGAATGCCCGTCATCGTCCATAGCCAGGAAATCCACCCCTTCCTGCCGTCGCTCGGCAGCCCGCTGGCGATCGACCGTATCCGCGCCGAACAACAAGACATCCGCCCGTTGGAGATTGCGATCATCAATCTGATGGCAGACAAGATCTCGACCGAGCGCCAACTCGCCCTTTGGCTCGGCAACACGATACTGCAGGTGAATCTCACCTTCGTCGCAACCAACTCTTACATGCGCAGCGTCGCGGACGGGCGTCCCACTATGAATACACCCGCCGATCATATCCGTAAGTTCTACAGCGCGTTCCGCGACATTCGGCACCGAAAGTTCGACGGGTTTGTCGTTACAGGCGTGAACGCGCTGAGCCCGCGCGTCGAACAGGAAACCTTCTGGCCGGAAGTCTCAGACATTTTGGAATGGACGACGACGCACACCTTCTCGTGTCTCTTCCTATGCTGGGGCGCGAAGGCGGCCTTGAAGTTCTTCCACAACATCGACAGCCACAAGGCCGAGCGCAAGCTGTTCGGCCTGTTCGAGCATCGCGTAATCTCGGACAAGACTGGACTCTTGTTCGGTTTCCCCGACATCTTTCCCGCGCCGGTATCCCGCTGGAAGAGCCCGAAGCGTGAGGATATTCTGAAGGTTACCGCGCTCGAGATCGTCGCGGATTCCGAGGAGGCGGGGCCGAATATGCTCGTCGAGTCCGAGCCACTTGACGTTAATAGCGCTCTCTTTCCGCGGCGAGTCTATGTCCTGAACCATCCAGAATACGAAACCGACACGCTCAGCGTTGAATATCATCGGGACCGCGCGAACGATCCGGACTATCCGCTGCCACGCCACTATTTTCCGGGCGACGACTCGTCTCGCGCCCCGCCCAACCTGTGGCGGCACGCAGCGTACATTTACACAAACTGGGTCAACGCTGTCTACGCGTCGACGCCCTACGCCATCGAGACCATTCCGAATCCATCGAAAATCGTCGAGGCCCTTCAGACCCGGAGCGCCGCGTTCGTCGGAACGTAGAGGCTTTCCTCGATCACCACCGCGTTGGCCACGACTCTGGCTCCCAGGAGCGCTAGATCCCGCCCCGTGATTTCGTCGACGGGGCGGCGCTCCAGAAACTCCTTCGACCAACCATAGTACGTCGACGACGCGATGTCCTCGCGGCGACAGAGCTCGGCTATGCTCTCCTCGCCCCGCAGACCTTCCAACACGACGCGGATCTTCTCCTCGGCCGAAAAGCGCCGACGCGTCGCGCGTCGGATGTCTTTGATGGTGTCTTCCGCCGGTTGCTTCTCCGGCCCGGATTTCTGTCTCATCTTCGCTCCTTGCGGCTATGATGATCCAGAAATCCTCCCTACTTGAAGACCTCACGCAGTCTCAAAGGCGCTGACAGCGGACAGCTCGCTGCGAGCTTCCGACTGGGCATGCCGATCCAAAGAGCCGACGCTTGGCCCTCGTTCTGTTTGGCGCCACCTACGGCGTCGATCATTTTTCGCGAGATCGCTTCCTGCTGAATTCGAAGATGGTCACGCAGCAGCTTGTTGCGGGTGATGTAGCCCGCGTTCACTCCCGGAATTGAATGGTTCATGAGCAAATGCACGTCCAGTTCAGGCACCCCCGCGGTTTGTGCAATTGTCCGAAACGTCTGCCTCAGGTCATTGCCCCATTTTGATAGCTCTTTGCGGCTTTCCTTGTGCTCCGCCAAATGTCCGCTCTTGCTGTCCGCAGGAAATATCCACGCGGTTGCTTGGTTAGGATAAACCGACTGCCCAAAGCGTAGAACGCGGATCAGGCAACGGATCATGGGCCGGGACAGTGGAATGTCGAATGCTCTTGCCTCTCCACCCTTAGGCTTGGGGCACGTGCAGGACACGCCGGCGAAAATCTAAATGCTCCCTGCGAGCCTTCTTGGTCGCCTCCGGGCGATGACCCGAGAGCAGCAGAAAAAGATGAAACTCCCGCCGCACCGGATTTTCGAGCGCTGCCAGTTCATTGAACCAACCCCGGAGATCGGCAAGCCCGAGCGCTGTGTCGCGCCGACGTTCCGAATTCCAATCAACCGCCGAGACCGGGTTGTCGGGTGGAAGGCCCCGCGCCGCTTTGCGGGCGTGATTGTAGATGGCGCGTAGCGTTCGCATGCAGCCGTTCGCGATATAGGTTCCGTTCTCTTCACTGAGCTTTTCGTGCCGAGCTCTCACCAAGTCCGGCTGGAGCCCAAACTTCGAAAGGGGAAAATCGAGCCAATCCGACATCAGCCGTTCGACATGGTCCCTATAGTTCTCGATCGTGCCGCCGCTTCTCCCCTTCCTTTTCATATGCCCGTCGCGATAGCGCTCCCAGGCTTGCCTCAGGGTCGGATCAGGTCCATTCGCACTGGGGCTCGCTGACTCCTGCTGCTTGGGTCGCGGATCCACGCCATCGGAAATCGACCCCAGAAGCACCTTCGCTTTGGCTCGCGCCTCTCGCGTCGGGATCTTGCCCACCTCCCCTACTTTGACGCGGATGGTCCGTCGCTTTCCGTGCTCCCAAAGATCGCCCTGGATCATGAAGGTCTTAGAGCGGGCGCCGACGAGGAGAAAGAAGCCGGGCACATCCTCGTCTCGGACGATATGCTGGCCAGATGCGGCGAACGGTAAAGTGCCGATCGCTCGATCCGAGAACGAAAGTCGGGATTGCGGCATAGCGCTAGAACGGTGTTAGAACGGCGTTTGCAGGCTCATGAGTTTGGAAGCCTTGTTTCGCCATCCTACCTTAGAGCCGCCGAAATGCAATGAACAACAAAGGCATAATCGACAGCGTAAGGGTCCAGCGTACAAACGGAAAGTACCGGTACGGACCTATGGACAAACTACGAATCTGGGGGTCGGGAGTTCGAATCTCTCCGGGCGCGCCAGTTAAACCACTGATTTTGCTGAAATAATCGACCCAGGCCCGTCGGGGAAGTTATTTAAAACTCGGGCAAAATAACAGAAATTGGGGGCCTAGCTTAGGGGCGTAGTCTCCGGGTTCAACGTCCACCCGGCGGCGTGCGGCGGGCCGGGTGAGGCTGTGCCCGTCCCACCCCAACAGCACAAAAAATTGCTTTCCGGCGCCAATAAATTGGTGCTCAGACCTCCGAACTCTTCCCTGCCGCGAATTTCGTCGCCATAGGGCCGCCGCGCCAATCACGGGCGCTGAGGAGACCTTTTAATGAATAAGCATGCAGTCAAAGAGGGCGCGTCGGCTGTGTCGGCCGAAGACCGGGCGCGTCTGATGTTCGATTGGGTGGATCGGGCCAACGGCCGTTATAAAGACGAAGAAAGCGACCTCGCGGAACAAGAGGCGCAAGCCCGGGCGGACCTTGCCGACCTCGAAAAGCGGAGGGAAGGGTAAGTATCCCCCGGCAAAGCCGGGGGCTTTATGGTGTGAACCGCTCAAAGCGGTAGGAGGGGTCGCTGAGGCGCCCCCTTGAGTTTGGCGGCCACCTGAAGGTGGCGTTTTTCAGCGCCAGAGATTCATCTGTTCGAGCCTCTGATCCTCTTTCTCTTGGTTGCGAATGTAGGCGCGGATCGCCTCCTCGTCCCGCCCGACCGTGTTGACGAAGAAACCTCGGGCCCAAAAGTGCTGTCCGACGAAATTGCGTTTGCGCTCTCCATAAACCCGAGCCATGTGGATCGCGCTCTTGCCCTTGATGTACCCGACGACCTGCGACACCGCATGTTTCGGCGGGATCGACAGCAGCATGTGCACGTGATCGGGCATCAAGTGCCCTTCTTCGACCTTCGACTCCTTCTGGAGCGCAAGCCGGCGGAAAACCTCGCCCAGATGGCGCCGTAGCTCCTGATACAACGTCCTGCGCCGACATTTCGGAATGAAAACCACATGATATTTGCAGTCCCATGTGGTGTGGCTTAGGCTCTCGTACTCGTCCATCGGTGGAGTTCCTTTCGTGTGAGTGGCTGCTCACGTTGGAACTCCGCTGATGGACCGCCCTAAACGTCAAACTGCTACTGCCACCCCGGCAAAGCCGGGGGGTCTCCCGCTTACGCTAGGGCGCGCCTCAACAAGCGCCCCCTCCAAACCTACCAGATCGGCACGGGCGGAGGCGGTCCTACCGTGACGATCGGGTTCGCGGTCGGGGTTGGTTACGACGAAGGAGACCTGCCCGACGATCTGCGTGACAAGGATGAGGGGCGCGGCTCCGATTCCCCGTACTGTGTCTGGGACCCGGCCGGCGCAATCGCGTGGAGCGGACAAAAACGCAAGGATGCCTTCCGCGCCGCCGAGGCGTTCGCAGGCCCCGGCGCAGCCGTATTTGAGCGGCGAGGCGCGCAATGAGCGGGCCAGGATCATTTAGCGGCGGGTTGAAGAGACCCTGCCCATGGCGCGGCGGCTCGTTCACCGTGGTGAGCGCGCAGAAGCTACTCGCGGGCAAGAAGAATGCGAGCGTGATCGTGCATTGCCCCTGCGGTGGAGGCTTGATCCGACCGCTCAACCATGAGGTGTTGGACCTGATCCGCCGCCATTCCATCCGCCTCGTAAAGTCGAGCTAAGCTAACTTTTCCCGCTCCTGATCGCGGTCAGGGGCGGGTTTTCTATTTGTATATGTCGTCTATACACCAATTTATTGTGACGGACAAAAACTTGTGTTTTACAATCGTCGACCAATAGTGTATGTAACGCTCGTTGGTGGTGCTCTCCGCCCTGATAATTCGAGAGGTACGCCCCGGCGCAAAGCGTCCGGAACAGGGAAACAGATAAACAAGTAAAACGAGAAGCCGGAAAAAGAGAAAATGAGAACTTTTCCCCTGTTCTGGAGCCCTGACCTTGACCAAGCACAATCTGGACGTCCGCGCCGATAGCATCGCTGCGGAAGCGCCGAGCCGGCACGGCGACGACCTGCTAAGCACCGCCGACACCGCCAACTGGCTCGGCGTGAAGTCAGCAGTTTTTGACCATCGGGCGCGTTCGCGGCTACGGCCCAAAATTCGTCCGCTTCGGACCGCGCCGGGTCATGTACAAGTATTCCGACGTGTTGGCGTGGCTGGCCGAGCGCACGCACCAGTCAAGGGCCGAGTACGCCCACGAGGGCAAGCGCCCCGGCCGGCCGCGTAAGGCCGCCTGAGCACCCTAAGCGGTGAGATCCACAATCAAGATCGAACCGGCTCAAGGCGCGAAGCGCGCCGACGTCGGCGTCAAAAGCAAAGGATCATGAATCATGGGCGAGGACGAACAAGCAAACGCCCCCCGGAGTGGTCGTCGCGACGAGAGCATCCCGCGCAAGGTAGCCCACGCGGTCGCGGCGCAAGTTGCGATTGCCGCCATCCTGGCGCGTGGCGAGGAGCTGGTCGCGATCGGGAACGAGCTCTGGCGCCGAAGCGATGAGACGCGGCGAGAGGGCGCGCTGAACGCGCGCGTCGTTGGCCTCCGGGCGGCGGACTGGGCCAAGGGGAGGCGACGGCTGGCGAGGGAAGACGGCTGGAAGTACGTCTTGCGACGCCAGCGCGGCGTGGACTGGCTGGCCTGCGAGATCGAGGCGGCCTGCGAGCAGCTCGGCGTCGTCACGAACATCCGATTGATAAGCGAGGCGCGCACCTGGATCTTCCGGAACCCATACCTCCCGCGGGAGCATACGGATTTTCCCAAGGACGGAAAGTTTGGAAAGTGACCAAGCGCGTCAAGATAATTCCGAAACCCGAGCCGGGAGTCGCGGCGGCCGATAGGCGTGTGCGGCGACGCGACCGCCTTCGCGCGAGCGGCGTCGTGCCGTGGATATTGGTGAAGCCCGTGATCTTCTTCATCGGCGACGACTGGCGCGAGATCCTCGACGATGGCACCGACGCGCCGCCGCCCGACGAGACTCTGCCCCTCATCGAGGCGGCCGACCTCGTGCTCGCATATTTTTCGAAGGTGGACGCCCTCGGCATGGTTCGCCGACCAGCTTTCGGGCAACGACTATCAAGCGCTTTGGCTCGTCCGCCAGTTGGCCGCGCGCGTGTACTGGGGCTCGCCAGCGATGGTGTGGCGCGACTTCGAAGAAGACTGGATCATGGAGTAGAAAGTAAGCGACAAACAGTGAAGCGGTGAAGAGCAAAGCGATAAATCGTAAGAGAGAAACAGGTAGATCGTAGATCGTAGCCAGATAAATCGGTGAAGCGGGAACCAAGAAAGCGAGGATTATCCCTTCCACTCAACAGAAACCCGCTCCGAGTGGACAAGACTCGAAGCGGGTAAGGAGTAGTTAACGTGAACAACAACAATGTACCGCCCTCCGGGCGACTTCTAAACCCCCCAAACCGGGCCGAGCGGCGGCGCTTGGAAAGACTAGCGCTGGCGGCGGCCAAGAGCGACGCCTGCTTCATGTGCGGCAAGCCGTTCCCCGCGATGGGGGCGCTCGTGATGGGCACGGCCAGAGACGGGCGCGAGGGCACTGCCGGCGATTGCTGCAAGGCGAACCTGGCGACCATTGACGCAATTGGCATCAACTTCGCCCCCGTCGCGCGCGGGGCACGCTCATGAACGCGCACGGCCACAACATCTCGGCGCAAAGCCCCGCCGCCGTCCTCCCGCCGATGATAGCCGCGCTGCTGAGCGGCACGCAGGGGCAAGTCTACCTCAGCAGCGTGCTGAACGAGGAGGAGTGGACCGACGACGGGAGCGATGAGAGGCACGTCGTCGGCCGCAATCCGAAGAACCTGATCCGGTTCATCCATAAGTGGGACAAGCCGGGGCGGAGCGTCTTCTTCTGCATCGGAACGATCCAGAAGTCGAAGGCGCGGCGGATAAAAGAAAACATCGAGGCGATGGCGTTCGCCTCCTCCGACGTCGACCTGAAGGACCTCGGCCTCACCAGGGACGAGGCGCTGGCGGCGATCAACACCCTCAAGCTGCCGCCGACCGTGATCGTCTGGTCCGGCCACGGCTTCCACCTCTATTGGCTCCTCGGCGCCCCTTGCCTGGAGCCGGGCCGCATCGAGGCTGTCAACGCCCTGATCTGCGAGACCGTCGCCGGAGACCGAGCGCCCAACCACCGCGCCGCGCTGCTCAGGGTCCCCGGCACCACCAACAGCAAGGGGGGCGGCTCCGAACCGTGCGAGGTGATCCGCGATGGCGGTGAGCGCTACACACTGGAGCAGTTGGAGGCCTGGGACCAGGAGCCGGTCCTGACGCGCAAGAGCGCACCCGCCGACGCCGGGAGCAACCCGTTTCTGGAGGCCGCGAAGCGATTGGCGTTCAAGGCCCCGATCGACGTCCAAGCGCGCCTGGCCGCAATGGAGTTCAAGGGCGACGGCGACACGTCCATCCACAGCACCCAGCTCAGCGTCACGGCGGCCCTCACGATCGCCGGATGGGCCGAGGACGACGTCGTCGAAGCGGTGCTGGAGGCGACGAAGGCGGCGGTTCCTGGCCGCAACTGGAACTGGGTCGCCGAGGAAAAGGCGATCCGGAAGATGTGTCGGGACGCGGCTGAAAAGGTGGAGAGCGGCGAGCTGGGGGCGAACAAAACTGACCGAGAGCCCGCGCGCCCAAACGAAACCAATGACGGGGCGCCGAAACCAAAGGGCAAGGCGAAGAAGACTGGCGAATTCGAGTCGTGGGACGGGATCGAGCCTCGGAACTTCGACTGGCTCTGGAAGCACTGGCTAGCCAGGGGCGAGCTCCACCTCATTGCGGGCGCAATCGGAGCAGGGAAGACGACCATCGCTTTGTCGTTGGCGGCGACCCTTACGAGCGGCGGCCAGTGGCCGGACGGGAGCAAGGCGGCGAAAGGACGGGTGCTCTTCTGGTCGGGCGAAGACTCGGTCAGCAAGACGCTGATCCCGAGGTTCATGGCGATGGGCGGCGACCGCAACCGCATCGGCGGGATCAGCGTCGTCGAGGGCGGTAAGAAGCGGAGCCTCGACCCAGCCGCCGACCTCGACATATTGCGCGACGAGCTCCAGGAGGCGCGCGGGCGCGGCGAGCCCATTTCCCTGATGGTCATCGACCCGTTCATAGTCATCGCGAAGACCGACTCTCACAAGAACGCCGAGACCCGGCGCGACATGCAGCCACTCGTGGAATTGGCGCGGGAGTTCGACGCCGCCGTGCTCGGCGTGACGCACTACACCAAGGGCACGCAGAAGCAGGCCGTCAACGAGCGGGTCACTGGGTCACTCGCCTTCGGGGCGCAGGCGAGGGCAATATTCGCCGCCGTCGTTCAGCACGACGAAGCGGAGTCAGACGAGCTCAACGGCTCATTCTCGACGACGCCCGCCGAGGACGCCAAGCTCGGCGTGAGTCGCGTCGATCTGCGGGCCAAACCCGCCAAGGGCTCGTTCATCCGCACGAAGTCGAACTTCGGCCCCAGCGGGGACGGCTTTGGCTACGAGATCGAGCCGAACTCAGGTCACATCGCCGCCGTTCACGGTCGTAGAGTGCACGGCGATTAGATGGGGCGACCCGGTCGACGGCGCGGCCCAGAATCTCGTGGACGCGGCAGAGGGGCGCAAGGAAGGCGGCGGCGGCGGCGCGCTCGCTGAGGCCGTGAAGTTCCTCACCTTCGCGCTGGCGAACGGGCCGCGCCTGGCTGACGAGGTCAAGGACGAGGCGGCGGCGAACCTCATCTCGTCCATCACGTTGCGCCGCGCTCGGCAGAACCTGGGCGTTGAGGTCAAGAAGGAGGACGGCGTCACGCACGGTCACTGGATGTGGAGTCTGCCCACCGTCGAGGTGAAGAAGCCGGGCTGAACCTTGCCGCGCCCGGCGTCACAATAACCCGTGGAGGCCCGCGCCGTGCCCGGAGGGGAGAACGGCCGTCCGGGAGGGCAACGGCCGCCAGCGGGCTTCTGCACGCGCCCGGCGGGCTCAGGCGGGAGGCGGACGCCCGGCCGGACCCCGGAAAGGGGCTTGCCAGGGTCGCGCGCGTACCCGGAAACCTTGATCACCTTGATCACCTTGATCACCCTCTCAGCCAAGATGCTCAAAAAAAAAGAAGATCAAAAAAGTTGCTGTGTGTGTGGTAACCCCTGGTACTACTTGTGTTCCCGCCCCCGGCCCCAGCGTTTCCCGAACGGCAAGGTGATCAAGGTGATCAAGCGGAGGGGGTACACGCGCAACCCAGGCTAAACCCCCGGCGCGCCCGTAATATACTCCGAGGCTAACCTGTGGTAGTGCTTTTGACGGTTAGGCGAGGAGAGCGAGCTTCAAGATGACCAAAATCGTTCAAAGCGCGCCTGGCAACCCGAGGGTCGGCAGCGCAGCGCACAAGGACTGGATCGCCTACTGCAAGAAGCACGGCGTCCCTCGCGCCGCGGGACGCAAGCCCACGATCTACGATCCGGACCGGCACCCCAAGGTTGCGCGCAAGCTCGTGTCGCTCGGGGCAAACGATTGGGACATCGCCCAGGCGTTCATCGAGGCAAAGACGATATGGTCCTGGAAGATCAATCATCCCGCGTTTGCGGAAGCCATGCGTTATCGCGACGAGGACGGGACCTTTCAAAACGATCGCGTCAAGCACGCGCTCTTGCACCGCGCGACTGGATACAACTTCCACAGCGAGAAGATTGTCGTGGTAGAGGGCGAGGTCAAGCGCGTCCCGATCGTTGAGCACGTCCCGCCGTCCGACGCGGCCCGACGCCTATGGCTTCAAAACCGAGACGCGAAAAATTGGAACGCTGCCCACAACGTCAATCTCTCCGCCACCCTGGACGTGATGATAACGAAGGACACGTCGCCGAAAGACGCGCTCGGCGAGTTCATGAAGATGCTCGGCGCCACCGCCGCGTCGTTAGCTGCACCCCTGATTGAACACGAGCCCGAGAAAGAGAGCCCCGGCGAGTGACGTTGGAGAGGCTGACCTGGGCCCTTCACTATTGGCGGGCTTCCCACGCGCCCGCGCCGGTCACCCTCCCGCCGCTCGCGTTCCTAGGCGCGCCCCAGGACCTTCCGCGCCCGCCTATCCGGGCCACAGAAGCCCCGTGGCGGCCCTCGCCGGTCCCGGAGGGGGGAAAGGTAGCCCGGCCCCGCCCGTGACGCCCTGCGGCCTCCCCTAGACTACATGTTCGCCTGAGATAGGGCGACCCGTCTCACAGTATGCAGGCTTGTCGAGGGTTGCGCCGGGCGTTCCGGCGCGGAGCCTCATGCATAGGAGACGGGTCTTGGACAAATCTATCACATACGTGGGCCTTGACGTGCACAAGGATACGATCGCGGTCGCGCTTGCGGAGGCGGGCGCGCACAAGGACGTGCGCGAGTATGGCAAGGTCGCGAACACAGCGACGGCCTTGAACGCTCTGGCAGCGAAGCTGTCGCGCGCTGGCAGCGAGCTACGGTTCTGTTATGAGGCCGGCCCTTGCGGCTATGGCATTCAACGGCAGTTGAGCCTGGCTGGGCATGGTTGCGTTGTCGTTGCTCCGTCGTTGATCCCACGCAAGCCGGGAGATCGGATCAAGACCGACCGGCGGGATGCGATCAACCTCGCCAAGCTGCATCGCGCCGGTGAACTGACCGCTGTGTGGATTCCTGATCAGGCCCATGAGGCGATCCGCGATCTCGTACGCGCGCGTCTTGCGGCCGTCCGCAGTCTTCGCCAGGCCCGTCAGCAGCTCTCTGGCTTTCTCCTGCGTCATGGCCGTCACTACAATCGGCCGGCGTGGACATTGATGCACCGTCGCTGGATGGCCGGACTGAAATTCGAGCAAGCGGCGCATCATATCGTGTTGGAAGACTGCATCGCGGCGGTTGAGGCGGCGACGGCGCGGCGCGACCGTTTGGAAGCTCATATCGAGGCGGCGCTGCCGGATTGGTCGCTGGCCCCGGTGGTGCGCGCCCTGCAAGCGCTACGCGGGATGGCTATGGTCGCGGCGGCGACGGTGATCGCCGAACTCGGCGACATCACCCGCTTCGCCAATCCCCGCCAGCTCATGGCGTATCTCGGACTGGTTCCGTCCGAGCGCTCCAGCGGCGCCACACGCCGCCAAGGCGGCATTACGAAAGCCGGGAATGGCGCGGCGCGGCGAATGCTAATCGAGGCTGCCTGGAGTTATCGGTTCCCGGCGCGCATCAGCCGAGAGCAACTGCTACGTCAGGAGGGTCTGGCCAAGCCGATCCGCGACACCGCGTGGAAGGCCCAAGAGCGGTTGTGTCGGCGCTATCGCAAGCTCGCCCGGGCGGGAAAATCACCCACAGTGGTCACGACCGCGATCGCTCGAGAACTGGCGGGTTTTGCCTGGGCGGTCGCCAAACACGTTCAAACCGCCAACGTTTGATGCGCTGAGATCGATAGCGGACATCAAGAATAGGAGGTCATCGCCGACAACGCATCTATCCAAAGCCGAGCAAGGCTGGAGGCACGGTCACGGCCAGGAGAACCCTCGCGTCCACTATCAGCCGGATATCATCCGACGCTGGCGCCTAGACAGAGGAAGCTCCGCGACGCATCACCGGTCCGGCGGTATCCAACCCGCGCATCAGAGCATGATCAACCGTCGTTTTGATGATCGTGCCTCCTGCCCTGCTCAGCCGCGGCCATTCTGAACCGCTCGCGCGCGAGCAACGCATTCTTGTGCCTGCTACTTGAAACGGCGAAATGAGAGCCGGTTACGCGATGATGAAAGGCTGGGAAGTCGCCGAGCACTTCGTCGAACGCGCCGTGTCCGGTTCGACGCCGTTCGCCGATCGGCCGGAAGGACGCCGCTTGCTGGGCGTCGTCGGCAAGGGCGACGTGATGGTGACCGCCAAGCTCGACCGCGCCTTCCGATCGGCCGCCGACGCCCTGACCGTGCTGGAAGAGTTGAAGTGTCAAGGCGTCGGGCTTCACATGATCGACCTGGGCGGCGACGTCACTGGCAACGGCATATCGAAGATGGTGTTCACCATCCTCGCCGCCGTGGCCGAGGGCGAGCGCGATCGTATCCGAGACCGCATTCGTGACGCCAAGCGGCACCTCACTTCCCAGGGCGTCTACAGCGGCGGAAAGCGCCCCCTTGGGTACGACATCGTCCAGGATGGGGAGGTCAGCCGCTTGGTCCCAAACGCGGCTGAGATGGACGTGATCGAGCGCATGAAGGCCATGCGGCGAGACGGCGCGACCTACCGCGCTATTGGCGCAGTCACGGGCCATGGGCCGAAGTCAGTACAACGGATCTTAGAGCGCGCCGAGCGTTAGGCTATGAACGACCGCGACGACGAAAGAAGCATGATGACGTTCTACCGCCGCGGCCGTCTCCCGCATGGTGGCGTAGAGGAGGAACCGGGATGCGCATTTGGCTTTCAGGGCCGCGCCCTGCATGTGTGCGTGCGGGCATAGCGACTGCGCGAAAAAACAACCGGAGGAAAGTCGCCTTTCCCCCGGCCAAAATCAGTCCAGATTAGAGCGCTGAGCGCTCAGAACTTGTAGTTCACGAGAGCGCGGAAGATCGAGGCGTTGTAATTGAACTTCGCTTCCGCGTACGTGTTCGGGAAGAAAAACGCGCTGGCGGAGTTCGGGTTCGCCAAGATCTTTGTACTGCCGAGGTCGGCGTACAGATATTCGGCGCCGATGGTGATGTTGTTGGTGAGCGCGTATTCAACGCCCGCACCGACCGTCCAACCGACGCGAGTGGAACTGGGGCTGCCGTTAAAGAAGATGCCATTGTTATTGTCAAAGACGCTGAAGTGCGAGCTTCCGCCGCCGTAGGCGACGCCGCCCGTTCCGTAGAACATCAGGCGGTTATCCGGCGTTGCGACAAAGCCGACTTTCGCCCGCGTCGTTCCCAACCAGTCCAGGCTCGCCTTGGCGTTCACATTGAGGGCATCGCCGAAAAAGGGCCCAGACCCGCCAAAGGGGGCGCTGGTGGAATTGAAGGTCTTGCTCAGGCTCGTGCCGTCGAAATCGGTTACGACACCGAGCACGAAAGCGCCGGTCTGCCAGTTGTAGCCCGCCTGGCCGCCGCCCAGGAATCCGCTCGAGCCGTTTCCGATCCCGCCAGGAAATGAGCTGTTAAGAAAATCGCCGGCGACGGGGTCGAAAAGCGTCACGTGACGACTGCCGCTGCTGATGATGCCGCCGGCGTTGAGACCGATGTAGAAGCCGGTCCAGGTGAAGGGGGGCGCCACGAAGATGGGGGCCGGCGCCTCTTTCCTGGTCGGAAGGTCGGCTGCCTGCGCTGAGATTGCCCCGACGGCCGTCAGCGCCACGATTGCGACCCCCTTGAGCCAATTCTTGATCATTGCTGTCTCCATCTGATACGCGACACCCTTGCGTCACCCGACGCGCGCCCGCCGCCAATACCTGGATTCGCATTATAGGATTCGCTTGACACAAGTCTATCCGACAATCTCTCCGGAGTCTCATTTCTCCACCCTTGTGGCAAAATCGCAACAGAATCTGACCCTTAGAACCTGATTAACCTTATTCGACAAAGGGTTGGCGAGGCCGTCATGTTCGGTACGGGAAATGCTTATGAGCGGCCGAATCCAGCGAGTGCTTATCAAGATATTCGACCGCGAACGGGACAACGCGTTCACGACCGAGGACCTGTGCGAGCGGATCTGGCCGGACCTTTATCCGGACCAGATCAAGAGGGGTCACTACGGCACTGTCGCTCGAGCGGTGCGCCAGATCGCTTCGCAGCGACCGGAAATCCAATGGATTTATAGCCAGAGACTCGGCGGGACTGTCGTTTTCTTCCGGCACGACGAGGTGATGTCGTACGCGATGGCGCGATTGAAAGCCGATCGGTTCCAACGGTATCGCAGCCCACGATTGCACGGGACCCGCGACGAGGGAGCCTTGCGCCACGCACTCAACGACGAAAGTTACCGTAAGCTCATCGGTCCGGGCGGCGCGTGGCGGAGGCAGGTCGAAATCTTTCTCGCACGACGAGGGCAGGCGTGATCCGCATCTCGGCGGCCTGAGCCTATCAGTCGGCCGGCGGGCGCATGGTTCACCACAGGCCAGCGGGCGTGTGCCGGAAAGACGGAGCATCGTCAGCAGCAAGACGGCCAGCACGGGCGCAATCGACAACGTTTTCACCAATTGGGGTTCCTCCTCGGTTTACAATTTCGGCGCGGTGACCTTGGCCCCGGGCGGCGGGAAGAGCGCGCGGCTCTTCTTGGGCTCGGCTTTGCCCTGGTAGGCATGATGGTCGCCCCACCAAAGCGCATACATGTCGTGGAGGGCGCGGTCCTTCACCGAGTTTTTGAAGTTCGTGTACTCCAGCGCCGCGACCCGGCGGATCAAGAGTTGCGCCACGTCGTGGCGGGAGGCCAGGACGCGGAAGCGGTAGTCGGCCTTCTCGTCCCGCAAGATCTTGTGTCGAGGGAAATAGTTTTCCAGGTGGCTCCGTTTCCGCGCCCGGACCTTGAGTAAGTCCGGATCAACCTTGTCTCGGACGACCGAGAAGAAGGCGTCGTTGAGGCAAATCCACATTTCAATTACTCCGCGTTCTCCGCCTTGGAACAGAGATAATCTATCACACTTCTCGATAGATTGTAAATCACTATTTACAGATAGAACGCACGTCTTTGCGCGATGCGCGACTTTATTATGACGCCAAAATAATAACCACTGGCGCTTCTTCCAGGAGCCTAGTATGCTGAAGCCCGCGCCCTCATGTATCCCCTCATTTTCAGGCGATGCCGAAGGCCGCAGAGAAGGTTCGATTTTGACTTAGAGTCCGTTTGAAAAGTGGTTGAATGCGGTTTGCGGCCGTGATTTAAGCTAGGGATGTGGACCCCAGCGACGCGGGCCGAATGGCCAAGATCGAGAAGAAGACCAAGCGGTATCCGAGCGACTTGACCGATGAGGAATGGGCGCGGATTGAGCCCTTGCTTCCTGGTGCATCGAAGGCTGGGCGGCCTATCGAGGTCGATTTGCGGGAGGTGTTGAACGCGATCCGCTACATGGCCCGTTCGGGCGGGGGATGGCGGATGCTGCCGAATGATTTCCCGCCTTGGCAGACGGTCTATTGGTGGTTTCGCCGATTTATCCGTCGGTTCATGTTTCAGACGATCCACGATGTCGCGCTAATGCTCGACCGAGAGCGCGTGGGACGCGAAGCGAGCCCAACCGGCGGCGTCGTCGACAGCCAATCGGTCAAAGCTCCGGAAGCTAAAACAAGGGGATACGACGCGGGCAAGAAGATCGTGGGTCGCAAGCGCCACATCGCGGTCGACACCGACGGCCGTCTTCTGATGGTCAATCTGACGCCCGCCGACATCTCCGACAGCGCCGGGGCTCAGATGATCCTGGACGGTGTGCGCAAGCGCTGGCCGTGGCTGAAGCATCTGTTCGCCGATGGGGCCTATGATCGCACCCAACTCATGGACAAAGCCGCCTTCCGGGATTTCACCATCCAGATCATCAAGCGATCCGACGCCGCCGTGGGCTTCGAAGTCATCCCGCGTCGATGGGTCGTCGAGCGCACGTTCGCCTGGATGACCCGCTGGCGCCGCCTCGTGCGCGACTACGAAGAGCGCATCGACTGTTCCGAAGCCATGATCCACGTCGCTCTTGGAAGCGTCCTGCTCAGGCGAATAGCCCACGAATAGGCGTTTTCAAACGGACTCTTAGAAGTTCCTGATAGCGTTCGATGAGCGGTCGCAGGCGTTGGTCTGGCATGTTGGGGATGAGGTCGTAGAGCAGGCATCCTTGCCGGAACAGGGAATGGACGCGGCGTTTGGCGGTGCTGGTCCGCAGTTGGCGATCCATGCCGAGGCTTTCGCCGGCGGCGCCCAAGATGGTCAGCAGCAGGATGGCGAAGGCGTTGAGGAGCAGGAGGCGGTCGCGGCGTTGCGGATCATTGATCCTCAGCACGCTCATGCCCATCCCGAAGCGCAGATCCTTGCTGTCGCGGAAGCTGGGCTCGATGGTCCACCTTTTGGAATAGAGCGTGATGATCTGGGGCGCGGAAAGGGCGCCGTCGCTGGCGGCCAGATGCCAAGCCTCCTTCATGCCCACAGCCTTCACGCAAACGACCGCGCCGACCTTCTGGCGAGTGGCGGTGACTTCGGCGTCGCGCAACATGCGCGCCCGCCCGCCTTTGCCGACCCAGTCGGCGGCCAACCGCGTTTCGCCGTCGGCGGCGCTGACATGGATGTCGCCGCGAAACCGGATGACGTATCGGAATCTCAGGCTCTCCAGGAATTCGAACAGCTTGACGGCGCCGAAGCCGCGGTCGGCTAGGATCGTCACTGCGACGCCATCAGGCAGGAGCGCCTTCAGCCGGGACAGGCACAGGTCCTCGAAATCGTTGCGCTGGTTTTTCAGTTCGTCCTTGTCGACGGTGAGCCAGAGGAGGGGCATGGCCCTTCCGTGGCGGGTGACGAGGTGCAGCGCGAGCGTGGACTGGTTGTCGGCGTCGAAGTCGGTCCAATCCATCGCCACGACGATCTCGCGCCGCTCGCCCACCAACTCGCGAACCCACGAGGCGAACAAGTCCCAGGGGACCACGCCCGCGTTGCTCAGCAAGCGGTCGACCTGTTTGATCGCGGACTTGGCGAACAATCCGCGTGCCTGCGCGAGCGCCTGCCCGATCAAGGACACCGCGAGCGCCGCCCCGGTCATCACCCCGAGCGCTCCGTTGGCCAAAGACAGCACGCGCTTGGCGTGCAAGTCGTCGATGAACACCCGTTTCAAGAATTGATGAACGAAATCAAATCGCTCCTTAGGCGCTCGCATCGATCCCCCGGCCCACTGATTCTCCATTCGGGCGCCTGAGGACTCCCAAACTCAGGCTTTTTCGAGTCCCACAAAAATGAGGGGATTCATGAGGCCCGCGCCCCCGCGCTACGATTGGGGTCGTGTATTCTGGGAGAATACGTTGGCGGCGACTGAAGTAGACGTGAAGGTCACTGGGGGCGAGAAGCTCAAGGCAAAGTTGATCGAGATGGGTAAGAGCCTCGGTAAGGCTCAATCCGTCCGGGTGGGCTTCCTGGGTGACGCGCAATACCCAGACGGGACCCCGGTCGCCCTGGTTGCGGCCATGAACGAGTTTGGCAGTCCGCCGACACGCCCGCCGCGACCGTTCTTCCGCGACATGATCAGGACGCAGAGTAAGAAGTGGCCCGAAGCGATTGCCCAAGTCCTCAGGGACAATGACTACGACTCGGAGCGGGCGCTCGACCTGACCGGAGCGGCAATCAAGGGCCAACTGCAAGAGCAGATCAACGCCTACGTGGGGCCTCCGCTTGCGCCCAGTACGGTGAAGCGCAACGGCTCGGAGAAACAGCTCATCGACACGAGCACGATGATCAACTCGGTAGATTACGAAGTTCAAAAGAAGTGAACGCCCACCGGGTGGGCACAGGAGAAGTTGCATCATGAACTACGGCGAAGAAAACGACTACAGCGGCGGCGAACAGGACGCTCGAGACGTCACTATCGATGACATAAAGAGCTTCCTGCAAGGCGAGCTCAGCCCCGAGGCCTTCGAGCGCTTCATGCAAATGCTCCAGGCGCTCGGCGACCAGGAGGCCGAGAACGAGAACCCCGACCAGGACAACCAGCAGGACCCGGAAGACGACCCCGACTTTGTCGCGCCCGGAAAGGCCGGTTTCATCGGCGAGTTCGGCAATGGTCCCCAAGGGGAAGATCAGCCCCCGGCGTTCAGGGGCAAGCCCCGCCCCGGAGGAGCCCAGGACTCGGCCTATTACCGGCGCTTCCCTGACGCGCGTCGGCTGAAGATCGCGCTCGACGCCGGGGGACTCCGCCCCGCTCCGGTCGCCTCATCGGCGGCCCACGCGTCCTATGCCGCGCGCTTCGGACGCGTGCGGCACGTGTGATTTTTGTCCGGACGGGCGCAAAACCATGACTAAGAAACTCACCCAGGCACGCCTGAGGGCGCTACTGAAATACGACCCCGAGACCGGCGTGTTCCGGTGGCTGGTCGCATCGAGGAACGCTCGCGCTGGCGATGTCGCCGGATCCAGATACAAAAACGCGAGGCAACGGACGTCCATCCGTATCTGGGTCGACGGCAGGGAATACAAGGCGCACCAACTGGCCTGGCTCTACATGACGGGCGTCCGGCCGAAGCGAGTAGATCACGCGGACCGTGACGGAACGAACAACACCTGGGAAAACCTCCAGTCGTGCACGTCGTCACAGGACCAGGGTGACCGGCGCAGCGGCGTGAACAACACGTCCGGCGTGAACAACACGTCCGGCGTGCGCGAGACGTTCTGCGAATTTGCGAGGCTGTCATGACGGACTCTAGGAGCCTGTCTGGATAATAGCGGATTGTGGTGGCGGCGTTTGCTCGAATCGGATTCTGTTTGCTTATGAGCAAGACCTTCCGGCCCTGGACGATCGATCAGCCGCTGTTGTTGCCGCCGAGCGTTCAGGACTTTGTCGGCGAGGACCATCTGGCTCGCTTCATTTTGGCGCTTGTGCTCGAGCCTCTCGACCTTGGTGAGATCGAAGCCGCGTATGCGAGCGAGCGCGGGCAGCCGCCGTTTGACCCGGCGATGATGACGGCGCTGTTGCTGTACGGCTATTGCAACGGCGTCTACTCGTCGCGCCGGATCGCCAAGGCGGCGCGCGAACGGGTCGACTTCCTGAGCATTGTCGGGCTCGATCCGCCGGATTTTCGCACCGTCTCTGACTTCCGCAAGCGGCACTTGAAGGTGCTTGCGGGACTGTTCGGGCAAGTTCTCAAGCTGTGCGAACAGGCGGGACTTGTGAAGCTCGGCCATGTCGCGCTCGACGGGACGAAGATCAAGGCGAACGCCTCCAAGCACAAGGCGATGAGCTACGAGCGCATGGAGAAGCGTGCGGCGGAGCTCGAGGCCGAGGTCGAGCGGTGGCTGAGCGCAGCCGAGGCTGCGGACGCCGAGGAAGACAGAGCCTTCGGCCGCGACAAGAGCGGCGAGGAGCTGCCCAAATGGGTCGCCGACAAGAAGAAGCGCGTCGAGAAGATCCGGGCGGCGAAGGCCGAATTGGAGGCCGAGGCGAAAGCGGCCGCGGCGGCCAAGGCCAAAGCGCAGGCCGAGGAGCGGCGACAAGCCGAGGGCCGCAAGAAACCGGGCAAGCCCGCCGCCCCCCCATCCGAAGAGCCTGACCCCAAAGCGCAGAAGAACTTCACCGATCCCGAAAGCCGCATCATGAAAACCAAGGACGGCTTCATCCAGGGCTACAATGCGCAGGCGGCGGTCGACGCGACGGCGCAGGTGATCGTCGCCCACGGCCTCGACGCGAAGCAGAGCGATCAACATCAATTGGCGCCGATGGCCGACGCCATCGAAGCCAATCTGGGCAAGAAGCCGACGCAACTGTCGGCGGACGCGGGCTATTGCTCCGACGCCAACCTTACAGCGATGGAGGAACGCGAGATCGACGCCTATATCGCGCCGGGGCGGGCCAAGCACGCCGGGGAAGGAGAAGGCGGCGGCGCCCGCGTCGCCGCCATGCGCGAAAGAATCAAGGCCGGCGGGCACTCCAGCCCCTACCGCTTAAGAAAGCAGCTGCCCGAGCCGGTGTTCGGACAGATCAAGCAGGCGCGCGGCTTCCGTCAGTTTCTCTTGCGCGGCGTCGAGAAGGTCGCCAACGAGTGGGGCCTCGTCTGCCTCGCCCACAATATCTTGAAGCTCGCCCAGGGGCGGACCCCGTCCCTGGCCGCACTCGCAACCGGCTGAGCTTCGCCACCTCGGAAACGGTGCAACGAACGATGGCCGCAAAGCTTCCACCCAACCTTACATCAAACCGGATGCGCGAATTTGCTGCATCCGGCTCTCCGACTGGCTTGAGCGGTTCAAATCCCATCTCGCCGAGGATTAAGCAGACAGGCTCCTAGTTCCGAGCGCGCTGAGCTCAAGGCGGCCCGCCTGTTCGCACAGCTTGAGAACTTGCCCGAACAGTCCCGCAAGCACCTTCAAGTGCCGCTTGCGGAAGTCAGAGACGGTGCGAAAATCCGGCGGATCGAGCCCGACAATGCTCAGGAAGTCGACCCGTTCGCGCGCCGCCTTGGCGATCCGGCGCGACGCAGCCCCCAAACTGGTCTTCTACCTGAAGAACATCATCTTCGTTCGATCGAGCGGCCCGGAAGGCAGACTGCGTTCGAGGCGCTCGGCCAGCGGCTGAAGAATGTTCTCGATGTGGAATGCGTTGCACTCGATTCGGACGGCCTGGAAGACAAGGCCGATATCGTCGTTTTGGCTGAGGAACTCGGAGAGAGTCGTCGGCTATTGCTTCGGCCCGCCGGCGGGCCTCCAAAAGGTGCTGGAGTTGGGCCTCGTCCGAGATATTCGGCACCCGTGAGCAGTAGACGTGAACCTGTAACCCGAAGGATGAAACGGCGATGCGATAGGCCGTAGTCGCCGACGGATTTCGCTCGAACTCGGCAAGCATGTTGATGGCCTGCGGCAGCAGGAACAGCGCCTCCTCCGAACGGAGACGGCCAAGAGCCGCCGCCCGCAGACGGAACTCCATGATCATCATCTTGATGACGGCGGCGTCCGCGTAGAAGGAAGCCACGAAAGCCTCATGCAGGCCTGCGATGTCGAAAAACTTGGGGTCAGCTAGCCGCTCCTTTAAGGTTTGCTCGCTGAGACGGTAGATCGTCGAACGAGAAAGCGTATTCTCGCCGCCGAACTGTTTGATCTCTTCGTGCATAGAATTGATGGAATGAACCAGCCTCATTCCTTTTAAGAGCATATGCACGTCGACCACAGCTGCGGGAGCTGCGAAAATCGTCTCCGCCAAGGCCTCCATTTCAAATTGCCCATCTCAGTGAGGCTGATTTCGCGTTCGGTCCCTGCGGCGAAGCAAGGAACCCAGATCGTCCCATCCATTGAGTTGCACAAAACCTCTCACCCCATTATTTGATGAATATGAAGCTTGGGAACTGGCTTAAGCGAAACAGCATGACTCGTGCGGATTTCGCCCGACGGATCGGCGTTTCGCCCGGCGCGGTGACCTTGATCTGCCGCGAGAACGGCTCCTGGCTCTCGCGCGAGACCGCCGAGCGGATCGTCGCCGAGACGCTGGGCGCGGTGACCCCGAATGATTTCCTTAACAACGCGCCGCCGGCGCCCAATGGGCTGGACATGTTCAATTCCGTCGCCGACGCCATCCAGGCTTTCGCCCACGGCGAGATCGTTGTCGTTACCGACGACGACGACCGTGAGAACGAGGGCGACCTGATCGTCGCCGCTTCGCTCTGCACCACCGAAAAGATGGCCTTCATCATCCGCAACGGCTGCGGCATTGTCTGCGCGCCGCTGACCGCCGACGACGCGCGTAGACTGCACCTCCCGCCCATGGTGGCGATCAACGACGCACCCCTTGGCACCGCTTTCACCGTTTCGGTCGACGTGCGCCACGGCCTGACGACCGGCATATCAGCCGAGCAGCGCACGAATACCGTGCGCGCGCTCGCCAATGGCAATATGGGCGCGAGCGATTTCGTCCGGCCTGGTCACGTCTTTCCGCTGGTCGCCAAGGACGGTGGCGTGCTGATGCGTTCCGGCCATACCGAGGCGGCGGTCGACCTTTGCAAGCTCGCCGGTCTGGCGCCGGTCGCTGTCATCTGCGAACTCGCCAACGACGACGGCACGGTGATGGTCGGACCCCAGATCGAGACCTTCGCCGACAGGCACAAGCTCAAGCGGATCTCGGTCGCCGATCTCATCGCCTATCGGCAGGCGCGCGAGAAGCTGGTCGAACGGGTCGCCTGCTTTCCGATCGAGACCCCCATCGGCGAGCTGCAGGGCTACGCCTATCGGACCCCGTTCGATCCGGTCCTGCACTTCGCTTTCGTGCACGGGAGCATCGGCGACGGACGCGACGTGCCGGCGCGCCTGCATCGGGCCGATATCCTGAGCGACATTTTCGGCGGCGGCCCGATCCCCAGGGTGCTGAACCGCTTCAAGGCCGAAGGACGCGGCGCACTCGTTTACCTGCGCGACGGCGCGGCGGGTGTGCCAGCGAACCTGAGCGGCGCCCAGGCGATAAGCTCCGACGACGCGCGCGCGACGCAATGGCGCGAGATCGGGCTCGGCGCCCAGATCCTCCGCGACCTCGGGGTGACCTCGATCCGGCTGCGCACCGATAATCCGCGCACTTATGTCGGGCTTTCCGGCTTCGGCATCGAAATCTCTGCGGTGGAGCCGATCGACGGATGAGCGCGCAGTGTTCGGGCGCGAACTGAGAGCGCTAAGTGCAGACTCACGACATTATGAGGCCGCCATCGACGTTGATCGTCTGCCCCATGATGTAGGCTGCGTCGTCGCTTGCAAGGGAAGGTCACGAGGCCGGTAACGTCCTCGCCCATCCCGGCGCGGCCCATAGGAATGCCTCGGACCCATTCGGCCATCAGTTCTCCGGGCTTGTATGTTCCAAGAAGGGTGCCCCAAACATCGTCGTTATAGGCCTACATATCCGTGTCGATGATGCCGGACAGAAGGCGTTGACGGTAGTTCCTTCTTTCGCGAACTTCCTTGGCGAGGCTCTGTGTCATCCCCACGACTCCGAACTTCGACGCCGCATAGTGGGGCGTGTAGATAACGCCCTGCCGCGCTTGGCCGGAGGCGGTGTTGATCAGTCGGCCGCCGCGCTTGTGCTTGCGCATCCGGGTGATTGCCTCTTGGCAGTACAAGAACACAGCCTTGGTGTTCATCGCCATGACCTTGTCCCATTCGGCCTCGGTCATAGATTCGATCCGGGCAATAGTGCTGACTTCGCGGTCCGGTCCGGCAAGGTGATGGCACTGATGGGCGAGAACAGCGCCGGCAAGCTCTTTGCACCACCCATGACCGAATCGATTGCCGCGTTCCAAACGCCGATTTTCGCCTGGCGTGCGGAAGGGTCGAGCCGTGGATTGATGTCCTCACTAGCGTCGTTGAGCATCGCCTCGACCCTAGCCTCGTCCAACAGCCCCGAAGCGGTGCCCGCAAGTACGCCCGCCCCGAAAGCGCTCAGCTCCAGGACCTTGAGCCGTTGAACCGGGCGACCGAGCAGGTCCGCTTGGAACTGCATGAGAAGATCGTTTTGCGTCGCTCCTCCATCGACGGACAAACGCACCAAACGTGCGCCAAGATCGCGTTCCATCGCGCCAAAGACGTCGCAGATCTGAAGGGCAATTGCCTCAAGCGTCGCCCGCGCAACATCCGAGCGCGAAGTCGCAAGCGACATGCCCGTCAGCGCTGCAAGAGCCCGGTCCTTCCAATAGGGCGCGCCAAGGCCTGCGAACGCGGGGACGAAACAAACGTTGCCATCGCCCTTCGCCCTGGTCGCCAACTCCGTCAGCGCCCCGACATCGGGCAGACCCATAAGATCCGCCATCCACGCGGCCGCCTGAGCAGATACCGAAATGTTGCCCTCGAGCGCGTAGGAGACTTTCGTCGAACGCCGCCAGGCTACGGTCGTGGAGAGGCCGGACCGGGATCTGATCGGCGTCTCGGTCAGCGTCATCAGCGAAGAGCCGGTTCCATAGGTGGCTTTGACCGCTCCGGGAGACCGTATACCGTGGCCGAAGAGCGCCGCGTGAGAGTCCCCCATAATCGCTTGGACAGGAACGCCTTCGATCGCTCGATGAACAGTCTTCGCCGCGCCGAACTTCGCGTTCGAATCTTCGACGCGAGGAAGGATCGACTTTGGCACGCCGAAAAGCGAGCAAAGCTCGTCGCTCCAGCCCTGCTGGTGAATGTCGAACAGTTCCGTCCGCGAAGCGTTGCCCGCGTCGGTCGCGTGAATTGCGCCGCCGGTTAGCTTGAACAGAAGCCAGGAGTTGACGGTTCCCGCGCAGAGGTCGTGACGATCCGAAAGGGAACGGGTCTCGGGATAGGCCTCCATAAGCCAACCGATCTTGGCGGCGGGAAAGAGCGGGTCGAGGCCGAGCCCCGTCTTTGACTCGACCGTTTCCTCGATCGCCGGCGTGCGGAGAGCATCGATGCGATCCGAAGACCGGCGGCATTGCCAGGTCACGCATGGGCCGATCGTCTCGCCGGTCGAACGCCGCCAGAGAAGAACGGTTTCGCGCTGATTGGAGATGCCGATCGCGGCGATGATCGCCGGCTCCGGCAGAGCCGAGAGGCAGCCGTCAATTGCAGCAGTCGTAGCGTTCCAGATTTCGTCGCCGGACTGCTCGACCCATCCGGGACGCGGATACGCGATCGGCGTGGGAACGGAATGGCGTGCGACAATGCGGCCGTCCGCGTCCAGTGCCAGCGCCTTGGTGTTGGTCGTGCCCTGGTCAATGGCGAGGACGAAAGCGCTCATTCACGACGACCGTAGGGAAATCGCTTCACGTGCCGCCTTCTCGATCCCCTCCGACGTGAGTCCGAACTTTTCGAAAAGAAACTTTGGAGATCCGGTTGGCATGAACCCGGGAAAACCGAGGATGCGAATCGGGCAGGGCCGATAGCCGACGACGACCTCCGCCACTGCGCCTCCGAGACCCCCTCGTACCGAATGCTCCTCAACCGTGACGATCGCTCCGAGATCCGCGGCGGCCCGGATGACCGCTTCATCGAGCGGAGCGATCGAGGCCATATTGACCACTCGGGCGCTCACGCCGCTCTCGGCGAGACGGTCCGCAGCCTCCAGCGCCCGGGCGACCATGACACCGAAGGCGATGATGGCGACGTCGCCCCCTTCACGAAGTATCTCGGCTTTGCCGATTTCGAACCGGGCGTTGTCGGGGCGCGGCAACTTCGGAACGCCAAATCGGCTGATGCGGAGGAACACCGGCCCCTCATGTGCTGCAGCTGCCTCGACGGCCTGAGCGGTCTCCCAGGGATCAGAGGGCGCGACCACCGCGAGATTGGGCAAGAATTTCAGCCAGGCCATGTCCTCGATCGAGTGGTGGGTAGGTCCAAGTTCTCCGTAGCCGATGCCGGGCGACTGCCCGACGAGCTTCACATTCGCATTCGTGTAAGCCACGTCCGCCTTGATCTGCTCTAGGGCGCGGGCGGTGAGGAAGCACGCGGCGGCGCTCACAAACGGGACCTTGCCGCCATTGGCAAGCCCGGAGCCGACGCCGACCATGTTCTGCTCGGCGATGCCGACATTGATCGTGCGCTCTGGCCACCGCTTGCGGAAGCCGCCGAGCTTGGACGATCCAATGCTGTCGTTGACGACGATCACAATCCGGTTGTCGCGCTCGGCAACCTGGTCGAGCGCGGCGGCGAACGCGTCGCGGCAATCGAACAGGTTGGATGAGGGAGGTAGCGCTGCGCTCATGTGCGGCTCAATTCTTCCATGGCTTGATCCAGCTGCGCTTGCGTCGGGACGCCATGATGCCAGCCGACCTGATCTTCCATGTAAGAAACGCCCTTGCCTTTGACCGTATGGGCGATCATGCAGAGCGGCTTTGTCCGATCGGCGCGCGGCGCGAACGCGTCGAGGAGCGCCGCCGGGTCGTGACCGTCTACATCGACCACCTCCCAACGAAAGGCGCGGAACTTGTCGAGGAGCGGCTCGACGTCATTAGTCTCGGCGACCGGTGCGCCCTGCTGAAGCGTATTGCGATCGATAATGAGCGTCAGATTGGCGAGCTTGTGGTGACCCGCCGCCATGGCGGCCTCCCAGTTGCTGCCCTCCTGCAATTCGCCGTCGCCTGTGATGACGAAGACGCGATAGGCCGCTCGGTCAATTTTGCCCGCTAGCGCGACACCGACGGCGATCGGCAGGCCGTGGCCAAGCGGGCCAGTATTGGCCTCGACGCCAGGGACGTAGTTACGGTTCGGATGCCCGTTCAACATCGACAGCGGCTTCATATACGTCCGCAGCATCTCGAGCGGAATAAAGCCCGCTTCCGCCAGAGTTGCGTAGAGCGCGCCACTTGCGTGGCCCTTGCTTAGGATAAGTCGGTCCCGGTCTGGCGCGCGCGGCGCTTTGGGATCGATCCGTAACACCCCGAAGTACAGCGTCGCCAGAATGTCCGCGACCGACATGTCGCCGCCCGGATGACCCTGCCGTGCCTCGAACACCATTTTGAGCGCGTCCCTTCGGATTGCGCTGGTCCGCGCCCGAATTCCCGCGACGAGATCTTCTCGGGCTGGAGCTTCGTTTGTCGCAGATTGGAAAGTCATTGCCTCACCCCCGAAAAATGGAAGAAGCGAACGCCTCGCTACCTGCCTCGGCTTCGTGGCGGTAGATCGGCCAGTCCAGATAGCGCGTAACCGCCTCGCAAACGGCACCCGCATGATGGCCGCGCACCATCGCGACATGGTGCTCGAAGCCGTTGCGCGCGATGAAGCCGAGCAACGGCCGAAGCCTCCCCACTTTCGTCACCGCAATGCCGCCGTCCATGCCGAATGGATCGGCGGTGAACTCCCCCTCGCCCACATAGGCCTTGATGGTCCCGAGCCGGTCATCCGTGGAGGCGCGGAAGAACGTCATCGGTCCTGGCTGGACCTTGCCCTTGACAGCCCCGAAGCAGTTTTCCTTGCCGAGCACGCCCCCCAGAACATCGAGCTCCGAGATCTCCGGAGCCTCGCCGATGAAGCTCTTCGGGAAGTTGCCACAGTGGGTGCAGACGCACTTGTCGGCCTCGCGGCCGTAATTGTTGTTCCAGTCAAGGATCGCTGACGGCGCTTCCGCGGCGAGCGCGAGCGCGTACATTGAGATGGCGCCCATGACGTCGACCTCGCAGGCGCTCGGCATCAGCTTTTCGCCCATCATGCTCATGGTCACGCAGGTCGCGCAGCCAAAATTGTCCTGCAGGCTGCGCCAGCACTGGATGGCGCTGGCGTCGCATTCGTTCTCCTCGATCCACCTGTCTACTGCGAGCGTCCATTTGGCCTGCCGAACGATCTTGTCTGGCTTGATGTGTGCCGGGATCCGGCCGTAGGCGCCGATTTCCTCGAGCTTCGCCCTGACCTCCGGCGTGTCGTCGGAGAGCGCGTTAGCCGCGAAGATGATTTCGGAAAGATCGACCGTGATGACGGTCAGCCCGGACGCCTGCAGCAGCTTCTCGCTGAAGCGCATGGTCTGGAACGCCCCGGTGCGGGCGCCGATCGAGCCGATCCGTGCGTGCTTAAGCCCGCGGACGACACGACAGATTCTCACAAACCGGTCGAGATCCGCGGCGAACTCGGTGCCGTCGACGTCAGAAGTGTGGCTCGTGGTGTCGGTGAAAGGGACGCCACACTGGTAGAAATTGTTTGCCACGGAAAACTTGCCGCAGAATGCGTCCCGGCGGCTCTTGACGTCGACTTTGTCGATCTCGTCGTTGCTCGCCTGTAGGAGGATCGGCATGTTCAGACGCGCCTCATTGACAAGCTCCAAAATTGCGATCTCGTCGCCGAAATTCGGTAGACAAATGACGACGCCGTCGATGGTCTCGCGCTGCTCGCGAAAAAAGGCCGCATAGCGCCGGGCGTCCTCGCGCGATTGCACCGCTCCGTTTTTGGTCGCATCGACGGGCAGTATGGCGGAGGCGACATTCATTCGTTCGAGCTGTCTCAGCAGCTCTGCGCGCGTCTGAAGGGCCGGCGCGCCGTTGAAAAATTCCCGGCTGCCAACCACCAATCCGAGTTTGATAGGGCGGAGATTGCGCTTATTCATGGCTTGCGACCTGCTTTCACAGGCGGCCCGGCCCGCTGTTCCGGCCGACCCTCCCTGCCTTTCTTCTTTCGATTACCGATGATTTATCGCACTTAATATCCTTTTTTTCGATTTGTAAAGGGGTGGCCGAGACGATTTGGCGAGGCGCGTCACAGATACGAGCGACTCGGCCCATTTTTCCAGCGATAATTTTATATCTTGACATGAAATAAAATTATTGCTCGAATATCGAGACTAAACGTCAATAATTGGAAAGGGAAACGCTCCTCGACGGAACCGACAGGCACGCCCAGCCCGGCTGGGGTCGCGCGATCGTCCACTCTGCCTCAACTCGAACTTCCGGAAGTTCTGTGTGCGTTGTCAGCATCCAACGCAGCGTCTTTTCTCAGCGTCCGCTTGGAAGGGATCTTTTCCGATGCTTATGCGTGAAATGGGAGGTAGCAATGAAACTACGTTACGCTTTGGCCGGCATGATGCTCGCCAGCGCCGCCATGATCGGCCATTCCGCGTCCGCAGCGGACCTGATTGCGATCATTACACCCTCGCACGATAATCCGTTCTTCAAGGCGGAAGCGGAAGGTGCGGAGGCCAAGGCCAAGGAACTTGGCTACGATGTCATCTCCCTCGTTCACGATGACGACGCAAACAAGCAGTCAGAGCTCATCGACACCGCGATTGCGCGCGGCGCAAAAGCGATCATTCTGGACAACGCCGGCGCCGACGCGACCGTCGCCTCGGTCAAGAAAGCAAAAGAAGCGGGTATTCAGTCCTTCCTGATCGACCGTGAGATCAATGCGACCGGCGTCGCCCTCGCCCAAATTGTTTCGAACAACTATCAAGGCGCCCAGCTTGGCGCTCAGGAATTCATCAAGCTGATGGGCGAAAAAGGCAACTACGTTGAACTCGTCGGCAAGGAGTCCGACACCAACGCAGGGATCCGCTCGAAAGGTTATCACGAGGTGATCGACGAGTACCCAGACCTGAAGCTGGTCTCCCGCCAATCGGCCAATTGGAGCCAACCGGAAGCCTACACGAAGATGGAAACAATTCTTCAGGCGAATCCGAACATCAAGGGAGTAATCTCGGGCAACGATACGATGGCGATGGGCGCGGAAGCTGCGCTGAAGGCGGCTGGGCGTTCGGATGTGATTGTCGTCGGGTTCGACGGCTCGAACGACGTGCGCGATTCGATCAAACAGGGCGGCATCAAAGCGACGGTGCTCCAGCCCGCTTACCGAGAGGCACAGCTCGCCGTTGAGCAGGCCGATGCCTACATCAAGACGAAGACCGCGCCGAAGACGGAGAAGCAGTTGATGGACTGTGTCCTGATCAATGCGTCGAACGCCGACAAGCTCGAGACCTTCGCGCTCAAGCCATAAGCGCGCACTACGCGACGCGCGGGCGGCTTCGTCCGCGCGTTTCCTCTTCGCCAAGGAGCGCTTCTCTCATGCGTTGGGTTGGCTTCGCAGCCGCCGTTGTAGCAGGGCT